>NZ_JBKFAQ010000009.1:0-229594 GCF_053345735.1 Bacillus sp. D48C | reverse complement strand
TAGAACGATTTGTATTTTTTCATCAGCTGTAAATTTAGCCATAGAAAAACTGCACCCCAATTGTTAGACTGTGTCTAACAATTGGGGTGCAGTTCAGCGGCGTTCTTTTTCTTTAAATAAATTGTTAAAAATCGTACTGATTATAATAAAGATTTATAAAAGTAATTTCTAATTTATGAAAATAAAAGGTTTTTTGAAGTGCTTTCCGAATCAATTTAGTAGTTTACATATTGAAAGTGAGGAAAAAGAATCATGAAGATAAGAGAAGCGTTATTAAGTGAAGCAAATGAATTAAGTGAATTCGCACTACATTCAAAAGCAACGTGGAACTATAGTGAAGAATTCATACTTGCCTGTAAGGAAGATTTAACAATTACGGAAGAGTACATAAAAAATAATTTTGTATATGTTTTAGAAAACGATAATACGAAGATTGGGTTTTTCTCATTTTTACATAACGATAAAGCTCTCGATTTCTTATACATTCATCCTCGTTACAAAGGAAAGGGGTATGGAAAAATAATGTGGAAGTTTGTAATAGAGTAAGCAAAGGAACTAGGAATAAAAAGCTTTACAATTGATAGTGATCCGAATGCAAAAGGGTTTTACTTGAAGATGGGAGCAAAGTTAATAGGAGAGACACCATCAACGGTTTTTGAGGATCGTTTACTGCCTCTTTTGCAACATGATGTGTAAAACAATTAATAGTAGGAGAAGATTAGAATGGATGATGTAAAGATAAAAAGGATATATGAAGCACTAGTAAAATCATGGTCGATTGAAACAAGTTTAAAGTGGACTATTGAGAATCCGGCAAAGGGATAGTGTGGTGTAACGGCTTTAGTCGTTCAAGATATATACGGAGGAAAAATCAAAAAGACAAAAGTAGGGGAGGTGTGGCATTTTTATATCTGTATAGTTGGACAGAGGTTTGATTTTACAGGGACTCAGTTCAATGGAAGATTGAATTATTTGGATGTGGAATCAAATCGAGAAGAAGCATTTGCAGATACAAATGAAAAACAATATAGCATTTTGAAGGAAAAGATAATGAAAGAATTCAAATTATCTTTTGACTCTTAATCTTTAATAAGTTACTATAATGGTGGTAACTTCATTAAAGGGAACTTCATAGAGTTGAAAGGGG
The DNA here is from genome assembly GCF_053345735.1 of Bacillus sp. D48C. Taxonomy (NCBI): domain Bacteria; kingdom Bacillati; phylum Bacillota; class Bacilli; order Caryophanales; family Bacillaceae; genus Bacillus; species Bacillus sp. D48C. Next base: position 228,447 of record NZ_JBKFAQ010000009.1, on the reverse strand, counting down.
AAATACTTTTGAAAACAACTTATGTAAACGCTACAATTGTAACGATGAATGAACAAAACGAAGTGATAGAAAATGGATATATCATTGTAGAAAATGATCAAATTATAGATGTAAAGAGCGGAGAATTTGCAAATGATTTTGAAGTAGATGAAGTAATTGACATGAAAGGAAAGTGGGTTTTACCAGGGCTTGTAAATACACATACACACGTTGTAATGAGTCTCCTAAGAGGTATTGGAGATGATATGTTATTACAGCCATGGCTTGAGACGAGAATTTGGCCACTGGAAAGTCAGTTTACTCCAGAGCTTGCGGTTGCTAGTACGGAATTAGGATTACTTGAAATGGTGAAAAGTGGTACAACATCATTCTCTGACATGTTTAATCCAATTGGAGTAGATCAAGATGCAATTATGGAAACGGTATCAAGGAGCGGGATGCGAGCTGCTGTTTCAAGGACTTTATTTAGCTTCGGAACGAAAGACGATGAAAAGAAAGCGATTGAAGAAGCTGAGAAATATGTGAAGCGTTATTATAAAGAAAGTGGCATGTTAACTACGATGGTTGCACCACATAGTCCATATACATGTAGTACAGAACTGTTAGAAGAGTGCGCTCGTATTGCAGTAGAAAATCAAACAATGGTTCATATCCACCTTTCTGAAACAGAGCGTGAAGTACGTGATATTGAAGCACAGTACGGAAAACGTCCAGTAGAATATGCAGCGAGCTGCGGGTTGTTTAAACGCCCAACAGTTATTGCACACGGTGTAGTATTAAATGAAAATGAACGTGCATTTTTAGCAGAACATGACGTTCGAGTAGCACATAATCCGAATAGTAATTTAAAACTAGGATCTGGTATAGCGAATGTAAAAGCGATGCTAGAAGCAGGAATGAAAGTAGGAATTGCAACAGATAGTGTGGCATCAAACAACAATTTAGATATGTTTGAAGAAATGCGTATAGCGACTTTACTACAAAAAGGTATTCACCAAGATGCAACAGCTTTACCGGTTGAAACTGCTCTTACACTTGCGACTAAAGGAGCTGCTGAAGTAATCGGGATGAAACAAACAGGATCACTTGAGGTTGGAAAGTGTGCTGATTTTATTACGATTGACCCATCTAATAAGCCGCATTTACAACCAGCAGATGAAGTGTTATCGCACCTGGTATATGCAGCTAGTGGAAAAGATATAAGCGATGTAATTATTAACGGAAAGCGTGTCGTTTGGAATGGCGAATGTAAAACGTTAGATGAAGAGCGTATTATATTTGAAGCGAGTCGTTATAAACGAGGTTTACAAAGATAGATAATTATGTGGCAGTTGAAAAAGCTATCCTTTTTTAAAAGGATAGCTTTTTTCTCGAACGAATAAATATTCAAAAGAATGTCGCATCTTTCTGTTAGTATTTCTGCTATAATATATTACGCTTTATAATATTTTATATTTAAGGAGAACAACTCATGAAGCGAAAAAAGAGCCATTTAATGGTAATGGCACTTGTTACATCTTTATTATTAACAGCTTGTAATAATAAAGCGGATAAAAGTGACATAGAGGTTAAAAAACAAGTGTTAAATGTAACAGTATCAGAAGAAATTCCTTCTCTGGACACTGTGAAAACAACAGATGGTACATCAGCGCACGTTATGCAGAATATATTTGAAGGGTTATATGTATTAAATGATCAAGATCAGCCTACTCCAGCCATAGCAAAATCGTTTAAAAGAAGTGAAGATGGTAAGAAATATACATTTGACTTGCGTAAAGATGCAAAATGGTCAAATGGGGATAATGTAACAGCAAATGATTTTATGTTTGCGTGGAAACGTGCAATTAACCCTGAAACAGCATCTCAATATGCGTCCATGCTCTTTTATGTAAAAAATGCGAAAGAGATTAATAAGGGAGCAATGTCTCTAGATGAACTTGGAGTTACGGTTATAAATGATTATAAGTTAGAAGTTGAACTAGAACAGCCAATTCCGTATTTTTTACAGTTGTTAGCATTACCTATATATTTACCACAGCATGAATCATTTTTGAAAGAACAAGGAAACAATTATGCATTGGAACCTAGTAATCTCATATATAACGGTCCATTTGTATTAGAAAAATGGAAGCATGAACAAGAGTTTCAATTAAAGAAAAATGCTACATATTGGGATCAAAAGAAAGTGAAACTAGACGAAATAAACTTTCATATCGTGAAGGATACAATGACAGCTGTAAATTTATATGAAGCCGGAGATTTGGACCGGGTACCTATTAATTCGCAAGTTGTAGACAAGTATAAGGGGAATAAGGAATTACATATGTCGAGTGATTCTGGAATTGCTATGCTTCGTTTTAATGAAAAAAATACCGCGTTAGCAAATAAAAAGGTGCGTCAATCTATTTCATTAGCGTTAAATAAAGATGATTTCGTTGCTCACTTTATTAATAACGGAGCAAAACCTGCAAGTGGACTTGTACCAATTGGTCATGTAAATGAAGAGACTGGCAAAGATTTTAGAAAAGAAAACGGAGATCTTTCTCTATATGACTTACAAAAGGCGAAAAAGATTTGGGAAGAAGCGAAAAAAGAACTTGGAGTAGGCGAAGTAAACCTTGAGTTTCTAACATTTGAACAAGATAACGCAAAACGTATGGCAGAATATATAAAAGGTGACTTAGAAAAGTATTTGCATGGATTAACGATACAAATTAAACAACAGCCATTTAAGCAAAAATTACAGTTAGAACAAACAGGTGATTACGATATAACTATGGCAAATTGGGGACCTGACTATAAAGACCCAATTAGTTATTTAGAGTTATTTACGACAGGGAATCCGAATAATAAAATGAATTATTCTAATGTTCGTTACGATGAATTAATAAAGAAAGCGAAAACGGATTTTGTACTAGATAGGGAAAAACGATGGGAAGCGTTGCGAGAAGCCGAGCAGGTATTATTAGAAGATGCTGCGGTGGCGCCGCTTTATCATATTGGCTCAGCGTATGTACAAAAGGAGTATGTAAAAGGGATTGAAAAACATCAATTTGGTGGTGTTTATACTTATAAGAATGCTTATATTGCTAATGAATAAATACAAAAAACCTTACTTTTTAAAAGTAAGGTTTTTTACACATGAATTCTATTAAACCGATTTTAATAAAGCGTAAAAATTCGTATCATATGGGATATCATCTTGATACATATAATTTTTTAGAACGCCTTCTTTTTCAAAGCCTAATTTTAATAGTACTTTATTGGAAGCTTCATTTTCAAGAAATACAATTGCCCCGATCCGCTTTAAATGAATCGTATGGAAACCGTATGATATAACCTCAGAAACAGCTTCAGTCGCATATCCTTTTCCCCAGTGTTCAGGTAAAAAGGCATAACTTATATTGGCTCGTTTATGCTCAGAAGACCAATCGTGAAAACCAATGGTACCGATGAGTTCTTTCTTGTCTTTTAATTCGATTCCCCATTTTATACCGTTTCTTGCATTGTAACTGAGCTTAAAGTTATGAATGATTTGTTTCACTTGATCAACATCTTGTAACGGTTTTTGGCCATAATAGCGCAGTACATTAGTATTAGAAAAGCATTGTAGTATACGCGGTGCATCTTCTTCGGTAAGTTCTCTTAAAATGAGTCGGTCTGTTTTCAATATAGGAAACATGCTTTCACTCCATTTCTTTTGAAACTAGAATGTGTTGTTATTATATAATCTAGTCTGAAAATAAAGATTATTCAAGAGGGGAGTAAGGTTTTAATTTATGATAAAATTGATTGTGGAATATATTTCAAAAAGAGGTTTGTATATGGAGAAAAATTCAATTTTAATTGTAGATGATGATCAAGATATTGTTCAATTTATAAAAGTGAATCTAATGCAAGAAGGTTTTAAAGTTTTTAGTGCTCATAACGGAGAAGAGGCTTTAGAAATAATAAATAATAACAGTATTCAACTTGCTATTTTGGATATTATGATGCCTCAAATGGATGGTATAGAACTTTGTAGAAGGGTTAGAGAGAAACATAGTTTACCAATTATGTTTTTAAGCGCGAAATCATCGGATGTAGATAAGGTAATTGGATTTAGTACTGGGGCAGATGATTATATTGTGAAGCCGTTCAGTACAATTGAATTTATCGCAAGAGTGAAAGCTCAATTAAGAAGGTATACATATTTCAACCAAAATGCTGTTCAAGTAATGGAAAAGAAAATAAATATTAGAGGTTTAGAAATAGATGAAGTGTCGAGAACAGTAATGTTATATGGAGAAACAATGAATCTTACGAAAACTGAATATGATATTTTGTACTTAATGGCCGCTGCAAAGAATCGTGTGTTCACTATTGAAGAAATGTATGAGAGCGTTTGGAAAGAAAGAGCCTATGAAAGTAATAATACAGTAATGGTTCATATTGCAAGATTAAGAAATAAAATTGAAGAGAATCCAAAAGAGCCGAAGTTTATTCAAAATGTTTGGGGAGTCGGATATAAAATTGAAGATTAAATCATTACAAGGCATTAGAGCTAAGTTTTTTATTGCATTCATATGTAGCATTTTGTTAGCAACTGTAAGTATAATAGCGTTTCAAATTGTAATTGGAAATATATATAGTCATGTTACTGCGTTAGAGGAAAAATATTCATTTTTATATTTTATAGTTTTTTTGATTTTTACTACAACATACTTTGCATTCATGACAAAAACGATGATGAAAAGATTATCTCAAATTAATAAGAACGTGAAGAAAATAAGTGATGGTAATTTTGAAATACATATACCTATTTCGAAAAGCGATGAGATTGGTGAACTAGCGGCAAATGTTAATAGAATGGCGAAAAGTTTAAAAGAGTCTATTGAGAATGAAAAAAAATCACAGGAAATGAAAAATGAAATGATTAGTAATATTTCTCATGACTTACGAACGCCAGTAACATCTTTAATAGGTTATGCGGACCTGTTAGGAAATAAACTTCATTCAAATGGAGAAGAATGTGAAGAGTATGTAAGTATATTAAAGCGAAAAAGTTATGAATTAAAAAATCAAGTAGATGATTTATTAGAATACTGTCAAATAAATTATAGAGAGATTGAATTACATAAAGATGAAATAGATATGAAAGCATTAATTGAACAAATCATGATTGACTTTGTACCACAATTAGATGATGCCAATATGAGCTTTTATATTAAAAGTGATGAAGTGCTACATGTAGAAGTTGATGTGGCACTTATAGTGAGACTATTTGAAAATGTAATAGGTAATAGTATTATGTATGGAAAAGATGGAAAGGAAATTGCAATTGGAATTTCCAATAAAACAATGAATGTTGAAGTAGAAATTAAAAATTTTGGACAATGCATTCCGAAAGAGGACCTTCCTTACGTTTTTGAGAAATTTTATCGTAGTGAAAAATCACGTAGCTCTCATACGGGTGGGAAAGGAATAGGACTTGCAATTTCGAAAAGTATAGCACAGCTCCATCAAGGGGATATAACTGTACGTAGTAACGATAAAGAAACAGTTTTTACTGTAAAATTACCGCAGTATAAAAAAGTAAGAAAGTCGTAAGTATTTCTTTCATATGTCGTAATTTTTACTTTGTATCATTGAGAAAAAGGATATGAGAGTAGGGATACGACATGTGGAAGAAATTTTTATTAGTAATTATAGTTCCTTTTTTAATTATAAGTTGGAGTTTAATTTATGTAGCTAATGGTGTTACATCAGTCTTTGTTTGGTGGTGTATACAGGCTTTTAGTGTAATTTCAGTTTTTCTCTTAATAGGATCAGTAATAATGTTTTTTTTTGAACGGCATTTTTAGAAAGCGGATAGATAGAACGCTACTTTTAATTATTCTGTTTTCTATCATTGGAGCTTGGCCTGTCGGTTGGTTTGCTAATATAGGTAGAATTGCTTATCCAGCAGATATACAATCGATGAGTCCTAAAGCAGTAGTTCGTGTTCCTTTGAATGAACGAGCATTGATAGGTTGGGGCGGTGATCGGTTAGAAACGAACTATCACGTTATAAAACCAAATGAAAGGTGGGCATATGATATCCTTATGCCGCCTGCTGAAGTGAAAAGTAGTATGTTAGAGGATTATGGAATATATGGAGCAGAAGTAATGGCACCAGCTTCTGGAACAGTTGTATCTATTAATAATGATGAAAAAGATGTAGTTCCAGGAGAGGATGATTTTCAGTCGATGGCGGGGAATCATATTTATTTACGACTAGATGAATCAGGGACATTTTTGATTCTTGCCCATTTAAAGAAAGGCTCAATTAAAGTGAGGGAAGACCAACATGTAAATGAAGGAGAGGTTCTTGCTCAAGTCGGTAACTCCGGAAGTTCAAGTGAGCCGCATTTACATATTCATCATCAAAGGCAGGATCCGTCCAAAGTAAATATGTTTTTTGCGGAAGGATTGCCACTTTACTTTCGAACTGAAAATGGTGTCATGATGCCGGAAAGAGGGACATACATAAGTGGTAAGTAGAAGAAAATCATTTCATCCAAAAAGGGTATTCCAAATTAAAATTGGAATACCCTTTTTTCATTACCCTACAAACGTTTGATACAGTAAGAAAATATTTAAAATGATAACGAGTGCTGCAATTATCCATGCGATAAATGTTGTTATACGGTGGTTAACGAGTGCACCCATAATCTTTTTATTACTTGTAAACATAATAAGTGGCACTAGTGCAAATGCAATACCAAATGATAAGACAACTTGACTCATAACGAGAGCGTAAGTTGGATTTACACCTAAAGCGATAATAACTAGTGGTGGAATCATTGTAATAAATCGACGTAAATATAACGGAATATGCATGCGAATGAATCCTTGCATAATAATATCACCTGACATTGTACCGACAGAAGAGCTTGATAAACCTGCTGATAAAAGTCCAATCCCAAATAATGCAGCCGATACAGGACCTACTAAGTTGGTAAATTGAGTGTAAGCAACATCTAAATCTTCAACGTGCATACCGTTTTTAAAGAATAGTGCAGCTGCTACAATTAACATACTTGCATTAATTGCTCCAGCGATAACCATTGCAATAATAATATCGATAAATTCGAAACGAAAAATCTTTTTCTTTTGTTCGTCAGTTGTTCCAACCACGCGGCGTTGTGTTAATGCAGAATGCAAGTATATTGCATGCGGCATAACTGTCGCACCTAAAATCCCTGCTGCAAGTAATATACTGTCTACACCTTGGAATTTCGGAATAAATAGTCCTGAAAGAAGGGGACTTAATTCTGGTTTTGCATAAAAAACTTGGATCCCAAATGCTATTACTACAATAAAGATCATCCCTGTAATAATAGCTTCTAGTGAGCGAAATCCTCTGCGTTGAAACTCAAGAATAATAAATGATCCGACTGCTGTAATTAAAGCAGCTGGTAACATAGGTATTCCAAATAATAAATACAATCCGAGTGCTGCCCCGATAAATTCAGCTAAATCTGTAGCCATAATAACGAGTTCACCTTGTATCCATAAGCCGATAGACACAGGCTTTGGAAAGTTTTCACGAGCTATTTCAGGTAAATTGTTTCCTGTAGCAATTCCTAATTTAGCCGATAAAGTTTGGATTAATACAGCCATTAAGTTAGAAGCGAATATAACCCATAATAGTAAATATCCATATTGTGAACCAGCTGCGATATTTGTAGCAAAGTTGCCAGGATCAATATAAGCAACGGACGCGATAAAAGCGGGCCCTAAAAATGGTAACAGTCTTTTCCAGCCTTTTGTTTCTCCACTTAAAGCTAAGTGAGCTGATTGTACAGTTGTACTTTCAGAAGGGAGATGTTCATCTTTTGTTATATCTTTATTCATAGTAGTTTTCCCCTTTAAAATGTTAACTTGATGAAATTATTGTATTTATTCTTACTCATTATTTCAATACATTTAAATATGGTATGTGATAATTTCATTTGAACACGAAAGTTTCCTTAATGCAAATTATATGCCTTTATGCAATGGATGGTGTGATAATGTAAAATGAATTGGGAGTTTATGGTGTGATGACATGGGGAAACATAGTGAATTAAAGGGCTGTTTTTGAAATTTATGTGAACATAAAGCCGATAATACAGCATATTAATTGATGGAATTGCATTTGTATGATATATAATATATTGGGATTACAACATAACCATAGTGTTTTGATGTGTAATCTTGTTTTTTTATTTTTGTTAACTGATAGAAAATAGTATAAAGAAAAGAAAATGGGATTCATTTTCTTATTATATATGTTTTGATATGAACGTTAACTTATACATGATTTTAAAAATTAGATAGGTGGTAGAAATACATTGGCAACTACAAAACCATACAGAGTATTACTATATTACATGTACACAACAATTGAAAATCCAGAAGAATTCGCGGCAGAGCATTTAGAATTTTGTAATTCACTTGAATTAAAAGGAAGAATTCTTGTAGCAAAAGAAGGTATTAACGGAACTTGTTCTGGAACTGTAGAGCAAACAGAAAAATACATGGAAGCAATGAACAATGATCCACGTTTTGATGGTATCGTATTTAAAATAGATGAAGAAGAAGGGCATGCATTCAAGAAAATGCACGTACGTCCTCGTCCAGAATTAGTTACACTTCGTCTAGAAGATGACATTAACCCACACGAAATAACTGGGAAGTATTTAGAGCCAAAAGATTTTTATGAGGCAATGAAACAAGAAGATACAGTTATCATTGATGCACGAAATGATTATGAATTTGATTTAGGACACTTCAAAGGTGCGATTAAACCTGATATTGAATCATTCCGTGAATTACCAGATTGGATTAGAGAAAACAAAGAAACACTTGAAGGTAAAAAGATTTTAACTTATTGTACAGGCGGAATTCGTTGTGAGAAATTCTCAGGTTGGTTAGTTCGTGAAGGTTATGAAGATGTGAGTCAGCTTCACGGCGGAATTGTAACGTACGGAAAAGACCCAGAAGTACAAGGTGAGCTTTGGGATGGACAATGTTACGTGTTTGATGAGCGTATCGCTGTACCAGTAAATCAAAAAGAACATGTTATCGTTGGTAAAGACCACTTTACAGGTGAACCATGTGAGCGCTATGTAAACTGTTCAAATCCAGAATGTAATAAGAAAATTTTATGTTCTGAAGAAAACGAAGCGAAATATTTACGTGCATGTTCTCATAAATGTCGTGTAAGTCCACGTAACCGCTACGTAATACAACATGAATTAACGGAAGAGCAAGTAGCTGCTGCATTAGAGAAAATCGAAGCAGGGAAGTAAGCTGAATTCGTATAATAAAAAGGTACTCCAAGCTTTATTTTGGAGTACCTTTTTTGTTATACGGTTCTGTCATTTGTCGGTAATTCGATATATTTGAAAAATCGCTGATAAAAATTTCATTTACTGCAGCATACCACATATTTGGAAATAACCTTCTTTAATTTTTATCCTCTTTTTCTTTTACAGCAGACAGTACAGTTTGTTTTACCCATGCTTTTCTTCTTTTGTGCTGCACAGCCCATTGGTATAACCCTTGAGCCCCTAAAATAAGTGAAATGACAATGCCGCTAATCGCAATTAATAGAGCGAAAAATTCAAGAGGTGACGATATTTTGTTTGAATCGGTGTTTCTTAGAAGATCGATCATAGTAAACCCTAACATTTGGCCTACTACAGAGTAGAGCGTTAAAATTAATAATAAGAGACTATCTTTTTTTGAGGCGACATTTTCTTGATATTTAAACAAACTATCAAGATTTTGTTTCGCGTTCGAGTATAAAACCTCAATATTAAAAAGTTTTCTTAAGCGGAAGAAAATATCTTCACTTTGTGATTGAGATACTAATTCTAAAGAAAAATAATTAGCAGTGAACGAATTAATCGAATAAATTAATTTCTCTATTTCATTAGTATCTTGTTCAATATTTAGCTCAGCATAGGCGTTTGCCATTTTTAATAAAACAATTTTATGGAATAGGTTTAATAATAAAGCGTAATAAAATTCTCCGTACATTTGACTAGCAAGTTTATCGATTTCGCGTTCTCCTTCATTTGTTACACATGTAAAAATATGTTCTTCCATAATGAAATAACGATTTGGAGCCCATCTCTGGTAAGCGTGTTTTTTTAAATAGTTATGAATGTAAGGAAGGTTACTTGCACTCACATATGGCTTACCATCACTTGTTAATCCGGAAAGACTGGAAGTACGATAAACATCCACTTCATTAAGTTCCATACCTTCTTTTAGTGACAATAAAGTTTGGACGTACATTCTCTGGTCTTCAAAGAAAGGGAAGGTTTGAAAGTATGAACTTCTTAATCTCTTCTTTTCAAAGAAATCAGTTACGCCATGAAATAAATAACCAAAAATGAATTTCTCAACTTGGGAATACTTTTTTCCGTTACATTCAATACAAATAGACTCATTTGTATCAGTTTTAGTTTCAAGTACACGGAAGCGATCTGCGAATTCGATTGCTTCAGATAAAGTCATGTTTGGAGCAGTGTTTACTTCTGTTCGAATTGTTAAGAAGCCAAGTTCATAAGGACAAAGTGTTACATCAATAGAGTGTATCTTGAATGGAATTGAAATAAGGTTTGTTGTTAAATGTCCAGTTAAGTTAAGATCTTTTGAATAACGTTGCAAGCCCTTTTGATGCTCTGAGTGAGGAAAGAGAATTTTATTTGTAAATGAAAGATAGTATGCTTCCATATTTTGATGTGAAACTTTAAACTCCCCATAATATGTATTTTCATCATCGAGATGATCGAGCCGAAAAGGACGAAAATCGTTTTTTTGTAAGAAAGGGAACATATTTTGTTCATATCCAGTTTTAAACGAAAACGGGAATATAAATTGGAATATAGCTGTTGCTACACCTTTTTCCTCAATTGTTTGTATTGCCTCCATCTACATTGTTTCCTTTCCATATATGCTATAGAAACAACATGCCCAAATTTATTTGAAAATAACCACTGTTTTATACTCAATTGAGAGTGAAAATTCAGCTTATTTAGCAGAGGACATGTATAATGTTATGTATACTAAAAGTTGTAAAATTGTATTTTGAAAAGGGGGATGCTGTATGCGGATTTTAGTATTAGGCGCTGGTGGAGTCGGAGGGTTTTTTGGTGGCAGATTAGTCGAAAAGGGAGAAGATGTTACATTTCTTGTTCGTAGTAAACGGAAAAAACAATTAGAGGAAAGAGGACTTGTAATCCGAAGTGTTAACGGGGATTTTTCCTTCCAACCGAAATTAATAACGAAAGAAGAGAGAACTTCTCCATTTGATGTCATTTTATTTTCAACAAAAGCGTATCACTTAAACGAGGCTATTCAAGATTTGAAGCCGTTTGTTGGCGAAAATACTGTAATCATTCCATTGTTAAATGGTATCGCTCATTTATCACTACTACAAAAAGAATTCGGCGAAGAAAAAGTAATTGGCGGTTTATGCTTTATCGAGACGACGTTAAACGATCAAGGAGAAATTGTACAAACTAGTGCTGCCAACAGACTTGTGTTTGGAGAAATTAAGTCTCAAAATTCAGAGAGAGTAAAGCATATTTCTAAAGCATTTGCAGGTACGAAGTCTAGTTTTGTTTTAAGTGAAAATATTACGCAAGATATGTGGCATAAATATTTATTTATTACTGTAATGTCAGGTGTGACAACGTTAATGCGTGCACCAATTGGACCAATTCGTGAAAGTGAAGGCGGCCGTGATTTTATCCGTAATGTGTTTGAGGAATCTGTACAAATCATGAGAGTATTAGGAGCTCCAGTAAAGGAAAATATTGCCCAGGAACATATGAAAACGATTGATAAAATTTCGTATGATATGAAGTCATCGATGCAGCGTGATATGGAAAAGGGTTCATTTATTGAAGGGAAGCACTTGCAAGGATATTTACTGGATGTAGCAGAGAAATTTTCTATAGCGGCACCATTATTAGGAACTATATATCAAAATTTAAAGGTGTATGAAGAGATGACCTTTAACAAATCTGTAATAGAATTAGATGTATGAAAAAATAAAAAAGATAGCAATATATAAGTGTATTGCTATCTTTTTTATTTTTTTGTATGACAAATCATTTATTTCTTTTCGTTCTATCTGTCAAATTTATTTCCTGTTCACGTTTACCATATAACTGATTAATTTCATTTGCTACTGCATCTAAATATGAATCGGAAAAAATAGGCTTCTTTTCTTTAGACATATGGGTCTCCTTTGTGGATTTTTTAGTATTCATTATGTATATTTCTCAGCGGATTATGCGCAATCATTTTAATTTTTTTCTTATTAAAAATTTTTGTTTACTTTTTGAAAATAAAGGAGTATTATAATCCACAGTTTCAATTTTCTAAATCGCTGAAACCGCATGGTACGGGGGACCCGTTTTTACGGATTAGTACATAATCCGATGGGGTGAATCCTTGAAAAAGGTAGGGCTACTCATAGGCCCGAATCCGACAGCTAACCTCGTAAGCGTTATATTGAGAAGGAAGGTGGAGCTTGTGCGACAAAAAAAATAATGTCTACAAGTCTATTTCGCTATGGCTTGTAGACATTTTTTGTTTTCTGAAGAAATAGTTTACTGGCTGTAACAAGCAGAAAAGTTCGTACAAAATTATTGGAGAGTGGACAGCATTGGTTTCATCTATTAAAAGATTTTTAATTGGAAGACCGTTAAAATCAACGGAGCTTGGAGAACAAAAGCTTAATAAAACGAAAGCTTTAGCTATTTTATCTTCTGACGCATTGTCATCAGTTGCTTACGGTCCAGAGCAAATTTTAATTGCTTTAGCAGGTGTTGGAGCGATCGCCTATTGGTATTCCATTCCGATCGCTGTTGGGGTATTAGTATTATTGACAGCCCTTATTTTATCTTATCGTCAAATTATTTTTGCTTATCCGCATGGCGGGGGAGCGTATGTTGTATCAAAAGAAAATTTAGGGATGAATCCAGGCTTAATTGCTGGAGGATCTTTATTAGTTGACTATATTTTAACTGTTGCGGTAAGTGTGTCCGCGGGTACAGATGCAATTACTTCTGCGTTTCCTAGCTTACATGCACATAACGTAATTATTGCGGTTATATTTGTTATATTAATTACGATATTAAATTTAAGAGGAGTAACGGAATCAGCTTCCGTGCTAGCATATCCTGTTTATTTATTCGTTTTAGCACTATTTATATTAATTGGTGTGGGCATATATAATATTTTAACTGGTCATGTTTCACCTACTTTACATGCGCCGATTGGAACACCAGTTGCAGGAATTAGTTTATTTTTATTACTAAGAGCATTTGCATCAGGTAGTTCTGCTTTAACAGGTGTTGAAGCAATTTCAAATGCAATTCCGAACTTTAAAGATCCTGCGCCAAACAATGCTGCAAAAACATTGCTTGCAATGGGTGCATTACTTGCTGTGTTATTTTCAGGAATTGTATTTTTAGCTTATTATTACGGAGTGACTCCGAGTAAAGAAGTAACAGTTGTTTCTCAAATTGCTGAACAAACATTTGGACGTAATTTCATGTACTATTTCATACAAGGTACAACAGCTTTAATATTAATTCTCGCTGCTAATACAGGCTATTCTGCATTTCCTTTATTAGCGGTTAACCTTGCAAAAGATAAATTCATACCGAGAATGTTTACGATTAGAGGAGACCGTTTAGGTTACTCAAACGGTATTATTATACTTGGAGTTGCTTCGATTATTTTAATTGTAGCTTTCCAAGGACAAACAGAACATTTAATTCCACTATATGCAGTAGGTGTATTTATTCCATTTACACTTTCTCAAACAGGGATGGTATTAAAATGGCTTCGGGAAAAACCTGAAGGATGGGCTTTAAGATTAACGGTTAATTTAATTGGTGCAGTTATTAGTTTTATCGTAATGAGCATGTTCTTTTTAACTAAATTTGCACAAGTTTGGTCGATACTTATTTTCTTACCTGCAATCATCTTCTTATTCCACAGAATTAAGAAGCACTATGATGCGGTAGGTGATCAGTTAAGTTTAAAAACTTGTGAACCACTTGTTCCGATTAAGGGAAATGTAATCGTCGTTCCGGTAGCTGGTATGACTCACGTAGTAGAAAATTCATTGAACTATGCTAAGGCTCTTTCGGCAGATCAAGTTATTGCTGTATATGTTGCTTTTGACAGGGAAGAGGAAAAGAAATTTGAAGAGAAATGGAAAAAGTGGCAACCTGAAGTTAGGCTTGTTACATTACATTCTCATTATAGAAGTATTATCCAGCCGCTAACGAAGTTCATCGATACAGTGCAATATAAGGCAAGTGAATCGAATTACCGCGTTACGGTCGTTATACCACAGTTCATTCCGAAAAAAGGTTGGCATAACATTCTTCATAATCAATCCAGTTTACTCATACGTGCGTATTTACTTTATAAAAGAAATGTTGTTATTACGACAGTTCCATATCATTTGAAAAAATAAGAAGATTTTTTAAGGATAGCTTCGTGAAAATGAAGCTATCCTTTTTGTGTATATGCTATGCATAATTGCATATGGGCTCGAAAATTATATTTATATAATTTTATCAGTTATTTTCAAGTAGTGTTTTCTGTTGTGATATGTAGATATTTCAATCTATAAAGTGAATCGGATTATATTTTGAAATAAGGACACGAAAGCTTGAAAATAAAGGGAATGAAAATACTTCTTTACGTTATATAAACAGCTGTGTTTAAATGACCTTACAGTACAAAACATATATGAAAACAAAACGAAATTTCATATTTACGTATGTTGTTTAGTTTAAAATGAATAATATTTTTATGTAATATATTCACTGTGTGAATGTGGGGATTTCGATGAAATAGAAAATTTATACAATATTATTCATACTAAACACATATGAAAAATAATAAAATGTTTTGTGACGATAAGTAAGTACTGTAGCAATACGAGAGAGGTGGTTCGTACATGGATCGCGGTGAGAACGTTCTCTATTTTAACCATCTCAAATTATAGGTAAGAAAATAGAATAATAAAATGCGATAGTAATAGTTGCTAATACATAGGAGGAGTTAAAGTGAAAAAGACTTTAATTACAGGGTTATTGGTTACAGCAGTATCTACGAGTTGCTTCATTCCTGTAAGCGCTTACGCTAAGGAGGGGCAGACGGAAGTGAAAACAGTATATGCACAAAATGTAATTGCTCCAAATACATTATCCAATTCAATTAGAATGTTAGGATCACAATCACCTCTTATTCAAGCATATGGATTAATTATTTTACAACAGCCAGATATTAAGGTAAATGCGATGAGTAGCTTAACGAATCATCAAAAGTTTGCAAAGGCGAATGTACGAGAATGGATTGATGAATATAATCCGAAGCTAATTGACTTAAATCAAGAGATGATGAGATACAGCACTAGATTTAATAGCTATTATAGTAAGCTCTATGAATTAGCAGGAAACGTAAATGAAGATCAGCAAGCAAAAGCAGATTTTATGAGTGCATATGGAAAATTACAATTGCAAGTACAAAGCATCCAAGAGAGTATGGAGCAAGATTTATTAGAGTTAAATCGATTTAAAACAGTATTAGACAAAGATAGTAACAACTTATCAATTAAAGCCGATGAAGCAATAAAAACACTGCAAGGATCAAGTGGAGATATTGTGAAATTAAGAGAAGATATTAAAAGAATTCAAGGTGAAATTCAAGCTGAATTAACTACTATTTTGAATAGACCTCAAGAAATCATTAAAGGTTCTATTAATATTGGTAAACAAGTATTTACAATCACAAATCAAACTGCACAAACGAAAACAATCGATTTTGTTTCTATCGGTACTTTAAGTAATGAAATTGTAAATGCTGCAGATAGTCAAACGAGGGAAGCAGCTCTTCGCATTCAACAAAAGCAAAAGGAGTTATTGCCACTTATTCAAAAGTTATCACAAACTGAAGCAGAGGCGACTCAAATTACATTCGTTGAAGATCAAGTAAATAGCTTTACAGAATTAATTGATCGTCAAATTACAACTTTAGAAACGTTATTAACGGATTGGAAAGTTTTAAATAATAATATGATTCAAATTCAAACAAATGTCGAAGAAGGCACGTATACAGACAGTAGTTTACTTCAAAAACATTTCAATCAAATTAAAAAAGTAAGTGATGAAATGAATAAGCAAACAAATCAATTTGAAGATTACGTTACAAACGTTGAAGTACATTAAACAGAAAAATAATTAGCGATATAGGGAGAGAAGAAAAATGACAAAAAAACCTTATAAAGTAATGGCTCTATCAGCACTTATGGCAGTATTTGCAGCAGGAAATATTATGCCGGCTCATACGTATGCAGCTGAAAGTACAGTGAAACAAGCTCCAGTTCATGCGGTAGCAAAAGCTTATAATGACTATGAAGAATATTCATTAGGACCAGAAGGCCTAAAAGATGCAATGGAAAGAACAGGTTCAAATGCTTTAGTAATGGATCTGTACGCTTTAACAATTATTAAACAAGGTAATGTTAACTTTGGAAATGTATCGTCTGTTGATGCGGCTTTAAAAGGGAAAGTAATTCAGCACCAAGATACAGCTAGAGGAAATGCGAAGCAATGGTTAGATGTATTAAAACCACAGCTTATTTCAACGAATCAAAATATCATTAACTACAATACGAAATTCCAAAACTATTATGATACTTTAGTTGCTGCAGTTGATGCAAAGGATAAAGCGACTCTTACGAAAGGCTTAACTAGATTATCAAGTAGTATTAATGAAAATAAAGCACAAGTGGATCAGTTAGTAGAAGACTTGAAGAAATTCCGAAATAAAATGACTTCGGATACGCAAAACTTCAAGGGTGATGCAAATCAAATTACATCTATATTAGCTAGTCAAGATGCAGGAATTCCGCTATTACAAAATCAAATTACAACGTACAATGAAGCAATTAGTAAATATAATGCAATTATTATCGGTTCATCTGTTGCGACAGCTCTAGGACCAATTGCAATTATCGGTGGTGCAGTAGTTATTGCTACGGGCGCAGGAACACCGCTAGGAGTAGCATTAATTGCAGGTGGTGCAGCAGCTGTAGGCGGTGGTACAGCTGGAATCGTATTAGCGAAGAAAGAGCTTGATAATGCACAAGCAGAAATTCAAAAGATAACAGGACAAGTTACAACTGCGCAATTAGAAGTAGCTGGATTAACGAACATTAAAACACAAACAGAGTATTTAACAAATACAATTGATACTGCAATTACAGCGTTACAAAATATTTCAAACCAATGGTACACAATGGGATCAAAATATAATTCTTTACTTCAAAATGTGGATTCAATTAGTCCAAACGACCTTGTTTTCATTAAAGAAGATTTAAACATTGCGAAAGATAGCTGGAAAAATATTAAAGACTATGCAGAAAAGATTTATGCTGAAGATATTAAAGTAGTAGATACGAAAAAAGCATAATTGAATACGAATCGTTAGAGCGTTAAGTGTTGATGAATGATTTGAAGCTCCTGTTCAGTTGTGAGCAGGAGCTTTTTATACTCTTATAAAGAAAATAGGTGAAAAGTATGCAGAAAAGATTTTATAAAAAATGTCTTTTAGCGGTAATGATTGCTGGGGTGGCAACGAGTAACGTATCTCCTTTACATCCTTTTGCAGCAGAACAAAATGTAAAGGTACTACAAGAAAATGTGAAAAACTATTCTCTTGGACCAGCTGGATTCCAAGATGTAATGGCACAAACGACATCGAGTATATTTGCAATGGATTCATATGCAAAATTAATTCAAAATCAACAAGAGACGGATTTAAGTAAAATAAGTTCGATTAATAGTGAATTTAAAGGGAATATGATTCAGCATCAAAGAGATGCAAAAATTAATGCAGCATATTGGTTAAATAATATGAAGCCTCAAATTATGAAAACGGATCAAAATATTATAAATTACAATAATACTTTTCAATCGTATTATAACGACATGTTAATAGCGATTGATCAAAAGGATAGCGGAAAATTAAAAGCGGATTTAGAAAAGTTGTATGCGGATATTGTAAAGAATCAAAATGAGGTAGATGGATTATTAGGAAATTTGAAAAGTTTTCGCGATAGAATGGCGAAAGATACAAATAGTTTCAAAGAGGATACAAATCAGTTAACAGCGATATTGGCAAGTACGAATGCTGGTATTCCAGCTCTAGAGCAACAAATAAATACATATAACGATTCGATTAAAAAGAGTAATGATATGGTCATTGCTGGTGGCGTACTTTGCGTAGCGCTAATAACATGTCTTGCTGGCGGGCCGATGATTGCGGTTGCAAAAAAAGATATCGCAAATGCAGAAAGAGAGATAGCTAATTTAAAAGATAGAATTTCAGGAGCACAAGCAGAAATCGTAATTTTGACTGATGTAAAAAATAAAACAACAAACATGACGGAAACAATTGATGCAGCAATTACAGCACTACAAAACATATCAAACCAATGGTATACAGTAGGTGCAAAATATAATAATTTACTACAAAACGTAAAAGGAATTAGTCCGGAAGAGTTTACGTTTATAAAAGAAGATTTACATACAGCGAAAGATAGCTGGAAAGATGTAAAGGATTATACAGAAAAATTACATGAAGGTGTGGCAAAGTAAACAGTGGGCTAGTTCCGCTGTTTATTTTTATTCCGTTTTTTTGTGAGAGTTGAACTTGTAATTTTATATATAAGTTTTCATGTGTTTTATCCATGTGTGTATAAAAAATCTTTTTGTTATCGCTCCCTTTGATAGAATCCATTTTCACATAGGTTTTTTACCGAATTTTTTAAAAATTAAATTTTACGGCTTGATAATTCGTTTAAAATGATTTAATCTTATGTCAAATGATATATTTATCTATCAAAAATGCTTTTGTAAAGATAAAGGAGTGATTGAGAATGTTAAACGCCCCATTGATGGTAAGCCTTTAGGTGCAACCACATTGAAAAGATTGGGAAGAAATGAGTGAGCTTTCACAATAAAGAACTCTATAACTTTATGTAGTGTTTGATGCCCTTTGATTAGATTTTTTTAAAAAACAAACCAATATTAATTGAATCAAAGTTTAGAAATTAAATATATGAGTAGTAGAAAAAAGCCATTAGTTGTTATCATGTCTTGATGAAAAACATAAAAAATAGGCAAGAAAAATTCTGAGAAAACCTGTTCAGAAAGTATGGTATGAAAGCAAGTTAGTGATGGGAATTCAAAACCAATTTGATAAAAGTGAGGTAAATAATATGACTTTTGAAGAAAAATTACAAGCATATGCAGAACTTACGGTGAAAATCGGTGTGAATATTCAACCAGGGCAATACTTATTAGTCAATACATCAGTGGATGCATTGGATTTCGCCCGTATAGTTGTGAAAGAGGCTTATAAGGCTGGGGCAGGGCGTGTTCATGTTAATTTCTCGGATGAAGAAATGGAACGTGCTTACTTTGATTATGCCTCAGATGAAGAATTTAATCGCTTCCCAGAGTGGATAGTCAAAATGAATGATGAGCTGATCGAATGTAAAGGAGCATTATTAATGATAGATGCTACAGATCCTGATAAATTTACAGGTATTTCATCTAATCGTCTAGCTACCTATCAAAAGGTAGCAGGAGCTGCTCTGAGCAACAATCGCAACGCCGTAATGAAGGATTCAGTAGCTTGGTCTATGGTAGCAGTTCCTTCACCAAAGTGGGCATCGAAGGTGTTCCCGGATTTAGCAGCTGAGGATCAAGTACCAGCATTATGGGAGGCTATTTTTAAAGCTGTTCGTATTGGTGAAGGCAGTGCTATTGAAAAATGGCGTGAACATGTAAAAAATTTAGAATCTCGTGCGGTCCTACTGAACAATAAAAAATATATAAAGCTTCACTATACAGCGCCAGGTACTGATTTAACAATTGCATTAGCACCACAGCATAAATGGATTACTGGAGGTGGTAAAACTCCTGATGATACTATCTTTATGGCTAATATGCCGACCGAAGAGGTTTATACGTTACCGATGAAACAAGGTGTAAATGGCTATGTAAGCAATACAAAACCATTAGTTTATCAAGGGAATATTATCGACGGCTTTAAACTGACATTTGAAGAAGGAAAAATTGTTAAAGCTGAAGCACAGGTAGGACATGATTTATTACAGGAGCTTATTAATGTGGATGAAGGCTCGTGCTATTTAGGTGAGATAGCACTTGTACCAAATGAATCACCAATTTCAGCATCGGGAATTTTATATTTTAATACATTGTTTGATGAAAATGCATCGAACCATTTAGCGATTGGTAAAGCTTATCCAACTTGCTTAGAGGATGGAAGAGATTTAGAAAACGATCAGCTTGAAACGTTAGGTGCAAATATTTCAGTAACACATGAGGATTTTATGATTGGCAGCAGTGAGATGGACATCGACGGTATTCTACCAGATGGAACTGTAGAACCAATTTTCCGTAAAGGTAGCTGGGCATTTTAAGTTTTTAATTTGAAGAAAGGAGTAGAGTGGATGAAACGGTTACTAAGCATAATTGGTGCAACTATATAGGGGGTTCATCTGCTTTTGCTTAGGCTGAAAACTACCTCTTTAATTAGAAGTAAAATACATTCAAAGGAGATAGGCCAATGAATTTCTGGGAAGTTGTTTTGATAGTAGTGAATTTTAGTCTATTGAGTTGGATACTGTTAATAGGCAGAGAAACGAAAAAGTGGTCTAAATTAGCTACTTTGATTGCCGTTGTAATGGTTACAGTTCAGTTATTGGCAGAAGGTTTTAGGTGGCAGATGATTCCGGCATATGTATCCCCAGTTATCTTAATTTTATGCTATTTATTAACTGGGCGGAAAAAGGGCTGTAGAAGTTGGGGTATATTCATAGTTAAGACCTCGTTGCTATGTATCTATTTGTCTGTAGCAGTGGCGCTACCCTTACTTATGCCAGTATTTTCATTTGAAGAACCAACCGGCCCACATAGGATCGGTACGAAGGTATATCATTGGATTGATCATCAGAGAAATGAACCATATTCGAAAAATCCAACCGATCGGCGCGAACTGATGGTGCAAATTTGGTATCCTACAGCTGAAAAAAGTAAGGGGGATCCAGAACCTTATATTCGTAACATAAATGAGCTTTCCAAGGGATTGGAAAAAACATTGTCCATTCCTGCATTTGCATTCAGCCACATGGAATTGGTAAAATCTCATTCGTTTATGGATTTACAACTCTCAGATTCAGAGAATCATTATCCCATATTACTTTTCTCTCATGGTTTTAATGGTTTTCGTAATCAAAACACGTTTCAAGTTGAGGAGTTGGCTAGTCAAGGATATATTGTTCTAAGTATCGATCATACCTTTGATGCTGCAGCTACCGTCTTTCCAGATGGTCGAACTGCTTACGTACAGCCCATCAATTTAACTGATGAAGGGGATAGCCACATAAAATTATGGGAGGAAGATGTCAGCTTTGTCCTTAATCAGATAGAGAAACTTAATCAAAACGATGAGACCGGCTTCTTTACAGGAAGAATGGATACTTCGCGAATTGGAATGTTTGGTCACTCTTACGGTGGAGCTACCGCAGCACAAATACTTGCAAAAGATTCTCGTGTCAAAGCAGCTATCAATATGGATGGTACATTGTATGGAGAAATCTTTCCTGAAAGTGGAATTGGAAAACCATTTCTACTCATGAGTGCAGAAGAGCCTGATGAAGCAGATCCCTATGAAGTGAGGGAGCGATATGGACGTGGGTTAGCTGGTGGTGGTATGTCAATGGTCATACCTCATACGGATCATACAAGCCTCACTGATTTACATTTGTTCTCCCCTCTGTTGCAGAGCCCAGGTGAAAATCCAAAGGAAGTTCATCGTATTATCAACGAATTCAGCCTGGCATTTTTTGACCAGTATGTAAAACAGAAGGATGACGGCTCAACCCTTAAAAGGCTGATGACCAAATACCCGGAAGTGAATTTTAAAGTAAACCGATAACTTTATGCAGAAAGAAGCTTCATTATAAAACATTCAGTAATTAAATGAAGTGCAACCGGATTTAATAAAAGTAGAAAAATTACTATAAGTATTAATGCGTCATGAAAAATAGTTTAAAAAACCTAGATAAGGTAATCAATTTCTCTACTAAGAAAGCGATTCGAACCATTTCCTTTGGTTCTTGTATTTATTACATTAAATAATTTAATTTCTTCATCGTTATCTAAATAATGAAATGCTAAAAATGAAACATTCAAAGTACTATCAGTTTCAGTAATATAATTCTTTTTGAAAAGCTACATTCAGCATCTGGACACTTTATTTGAGATTGTTTATTATAATATCAAATGATATATTTTTCTATCAAAAATGACGAATTTATACAGAAAAAGGGAGAGATTGACGATGAAGAAAGACTTGTCAGCGTTGAAGGAAGCGAGATTTAATGCAATTCTTGATTCGGCTACTATATTGCTTGTTGAAAATCCTACTGCTTCGATGAATGAAATTGCGGAATATGCGGGAATTGGAATTGCTACACTCCATCGCTACGTCGAAAGCAGGGAGAAATTGATGCTGTTCTTAGGCCATCGGGCTATACAACTGGTAAGTGATACTGTAAACCAGATTCCACTGGATGAGGAAAGAAGCGAAAACTATATCCCGGAACTCATTGAAGCGTTAATCCCTTTAGGTGACAAAATCTATTTTCTAGGTCATGATGCATCTGTATTTAACAACAAAGAATTAGGTAAAGCAGAAGAGAAGCTGAGGGAACCCTTACGACGCGTTATTGAGCTGTTACAACAAAGAGGTTATTTTCAGCAAACGGTTAGCAGCGAATGGATTTTGAATACGCTTTATGCTCTGCTTTTCCATACTTGGGAACAGGTACATGAAGGAAATGTGGCTAAAAAATCTGCTGCAGAGCTTGTTTTAAATACATTTTATTATGGTTTTAAAGCTAAGGATGATTTGAGAGGTAAGTGAACTGATTCAAATCCATGATAATTAATATCAATAATACAGAAAGCGAAAAGGAGGACTGGGAAATGAATCAAATCTCTATTGTAAAGGCTGTTCATCAATCCATGGTCGGCGCCCAGTTAAATGTAATGGCATTGGAATACATGGCGTTTCCACTTGCAGGATCTGAGGAGAAGAACACAGTCGAAGGGACATTTTGTAAGCTCTGGCGGCAGGAGAACAACCGTTTTAGTCATCAATACGCTTATGAAGCTCAAATGGACGGGAAAACTTTAGGGATGATTACTTGCTATCCCATACCCGTTTTAAACCGTCTTGCCTGGTCCACTTTTAAACAGCTGCTTTCATTCCGAAAGCTGGGTTTTGTTATTTATAACATTTTGAATATCAAAATGCTTTATTCCATGTTTACCTTGAAGGAGGGAGAAGATGACGAGTTTCACATCGGAACAATTGCCTTATTGCCCGAAAGTCGAGGACTAGGGATAGGTACCAGACTACTTAAGTTTGCCGAGGAACAAGCTTCCCTGCAAGGCTTTGCCAAATGCTCTCTGACGGTAAAGAAAGAGAATCAACTTGCCATTAAATTGTATCAGAGGATAGGCTACCAGATTACAGGCGAAATTAATAAACCAAAGTTATCGTTGTACAGAATGGTCAAAAACGTAGAATCTTACAACCGTTTATAAAAAATTTGTACCGTATCAGGGTACCGCCACATACCTATCAACCGAAATATTCTGAATTATCAACAAAATAAAAATGAACTTTTTGTTACAAGTTAATACAAAATTTCGTTCTAGAGGCACTAAAAAATTTTAGCTTGATAGTGATGGGATGGGGCCTCTATATAAAAAAACACAGTTTACACTCAAACTGTGTTTTTCGACGTACAATGATTTATCAACATCTCTTATTATTCTTTAAAATCTGCAACAGAACCAGGATTTCCCCTCAAAGTATAAATTCCAAGGGGAACCGTTTTTTTTATTTACTTATATACGTACAGCTGTACCACTGACAGCAACCATTAACATTCCATCACGAACAACTTCGTAATCTACGTCAATACCAACGATAGCGTTCGCACCTTTTTCTTTTGCAAGTTCTTTCATTTCGCCCATTGCAATATCACGAGCGTCTTTTAGCTTACTTTCATAAGCACCAACACGGCCACCGACAACATCACGAACGGAAGCGAATACATCGCGGACAATATTTGCACCCATAATAGCTTCACCATTTACAATATCAATATACTCAATAATCTCTTTACCTTGAATTCCAGAAGTTGTTGTTACAATCATGACTGACACTCTCCTAATATCTTATAATTTTTGATTAGCTTTCTTATGCCATAGAAAAAGTATTTTTGGCACCAGAAACAAGTCTAGTTTCTTACAGAATGAAACCAAGGCAATTGTTTAACATGTGTATCGCTATAACATATGCAATGGATCTTTTAGAAATAAGATAAGCCGCAGTAAGTATCAACGATCCAGGTAAATAAATAGCAATATCCGAAAGTTGGTTCGTATGAAGAAGTGTAAAAATCATAATCGAAATGATAGATGCAATAGCAGTACCAATATGGTAAGAAAAACGATTTATTAATATGTGACGAAACACAATTTCTTCAAGTATTGGACCCAGAATACCAAATACAAGCAATGTAAATACAAGAGGTACCTCCGCACCCGTTTCAAGGAGCTGCTCTTGGTTCTCTGGTTGACCAGTTGCTAGAAAACGCATAACACACTGTTCCACAATTACCGTAAATAAAACTACCATAGGAATACTTACTATTTTCAAAATTGTCTTCTCTTTAAAATAAGTAAAACTTTCAATAATTTCTTTCCTAAAGAAAATGATTCCTACAATAGCAGGTACAGTAAAACCGATGGCACTAAGAACAAATTCTGATTCAACTAAATTGACATTAGCTAAAAGTGATATGCCAAATAATATGTACAAGCCAATTTGAAATGGTACAAACATTGTAAAGATTATGAGCATAATGATTTCTTTTTTATTCATTTTTATAAAGTTCACTGTATTGCCCCCATAATTAAATTACCTATAATTTTTGATTTTTCTCTCTGCATAACGTTCTCCTTCTAAATATATTTATATAAGATTATAAACCGGACGGTTCGGTCCGGAACCTAATGATACTATAAGTTTCTAGTTTTTTAAACCCTTTTTATAAAGTATTAACAAAATCCAAATGGAAAAAAAGCAAATATATTTATATCTCAGTTTCTTTGGTACAATTTAATTCCAGTAATCATTAATGATTACCCTTTTATAGAATGAAGTGAAAGTGGGGATAGTTCAAACACTTTAGCTAAACATATTAATCAAAATTATATATAATAATCATATGTCTATACGTTAAATTTAACTATATATTTTTACACCTACTACGAAGTTAGGTGAAATTAGTTGTATAACATGACTGAATTAAATAATTGGTCATGTTAATTTTGACAGAAAATTCATTTGAATGATATAGATAATACAATTTGATTAATCTCTTTTCAAACTGTATTGTTTGAGGTTCACATAATATAGGGGTTGATAAGATATTTTCGCTTCAAACTTCTTTATACTTACAAAAAAATTCAAGAAAATAGATGGTAAATATCACCTGGAATATTAAGCTCGTTTTTATTAGGAGGATTACAAAGCATGACTAAAGTTGATAAGGTTAAAGAAAAAATTATTGAAACATCTTTATATTTATTTAATACTAATGGGATAACTCGCACATCCATCCAGGATATAATGACAGCTACTGAACTACCTAAAGGATCTATTTATCGTAGATTCAAAAGTAAAGAAGAAATTGTCCTTGCTGCCTACGACAAAAGTGGTGAGATTATGTGGAGTCATTTTCATAAAGCAATGGAAAATAAAAAGACAGCAATCGATAAAATCCTTGCAATTTTCCTTGTATATCAAGATGCAGCTAATAATCCTCCTATTGCTGGAGGCTGTCCATTACTTAATAGCGCAATTGAAAGTACTGGAGTATTTCCAGAATTACAAAAAGCAGCAGCAAAAGGTTATGATGATACAGTAATGTTAATGGCTTCTCTCATAAAAGAAGGAATAGAGAAACAAGAACTTAAAGAAGATATAGAGGTTATATCACTTGCTTCCTTTCTTGCATCTTCAATGGAGGGGGCTATTATGGCAAGTCGAGTATCTAACGATAATATACACCATCATTATTTTATTGAACAAATAAAACATCATCTTTTCACTTATTCTAAATAAGTGGGAACTTGCATTGTTTTCATCCAATTTTTATAAAATTAAATTGAATACATACCCCTTATAACCAGTATCTTCTGTTTATAAGGGGTATTTGAATAGTTTTTAGACGATGGTTTATGTTTCTTATTGAACGGTTTCATTGTATATAATAAGTGGAATATAAGTTCAGTTAGATAAAATTCGGTAGTCGAATTTTTTTGCATAAAGCTGTATAATGCTTGTAACGAAAGGGAAATACAGGAAGGGATTTGTAATGAGTTACTATGGAAAAAGATAAACAACAATTAAGCGTTGAAGTTGCAAGATTATATTATCAATCAGATTATAGTCAGCAAGAAATTGCTAACAAATTAAATATTTCAAGACCGACGATTTCTAGATTGTTAAAGTACGCGAAAGAAAAAGGGTTTGTTCAAATTAGCATCGCCGATCCATTTGCGGATTTAGATAACGTTGGGAATTTACTAAAAGAAAAGTACAACTTGTTAGAGGCACATGTTGTGTTTTCTCCAGTGCCAGAATATGCAACGATTACAGAGTATATTAGTAAATATGCAGCTGAGTATATGGAAAAGACGGTTAAAAATGGTGATATCGTTGGTGTAAGCTGGGGAATGACAATGTATGAAATCGCTAGAAAAATCGTACCGCAACATGTAAAAGGGATAGAGGTTGTCCAGCTAAAAGGTGGCATTAGTCACTCGAGTGTAAATACATATGCGAATGAGACGATAGCTTTATTTGCAGATGCTTTTCAAACGACGCCAAGAAATCTACCTCTTCCAGTTATATTTGATAATGCAGTGACAAAAGAATTAGTAGAGCAGGATCGACATATTCATCACATTATCGAAATGGGGAAGCAAGCGAATATTGCAATTTTTACTGTAGGAACAGTGCGAGATGAAGCGCTATTATTCCGATTAGGTTATTTCGATAAGGAGGAAACAAGTTTACTCAAAAAACAATCGGTCGGTGACATTTGTTCACGTTTCTTTGATGGAGACGGAAATATTAGTAGTGAAGAAATTAATAAGCGGACCATTGGAATTGAGTTAGAGGAACTGAAATTAAAAAAACGCTCTATTTTAGTTGCAGGTGGTAATAGAAAAATAAAAGCAATTGATGGTGCGTTACGTGGCGGGTATGCAAATGTATTAATTATCGATCAGCATACAGCAAAAGAATTGTTACATTATCAAAAAGATTAGAAATAAAAGGCGTTCTCAAAATGTTAATTTTGAGAACGCCTTTTATTTTGTTATGTATGAATGATAGGTGTTTTTTTTGAACACAAATTGCCTTTTTAAAAATAATTATGGATATGGAGATACATACTACCATTGTTAATATAAAAGTTTTGATTTTAAATAGGAATTGTTTCTTAGTTAGAATGCGCTTTATTTACTACAAGAAAATTCCTTTTAAAAAAGAATGAACAAAATTTCAAAAGTGTATTTACATTTGTTCAACTAAGAGTTAGAATGAAGTTGTTAAAAGATATGAGGAGTGAAGATAATGAACATTGCAAAGTTAATTGACCATACAATTTTAAAAGCTAATACTACTAAAGAAGATGTTATGAAAGTAATCGAAGAAGCAAAGGAATATAAATTCGCTTCTGTTTGTATTAACCCAACATGGGTAAAATTAGCGGCTGATGAACTAGCTGGACATGATGTAGACGTTTGTACTGTAATCGGTTTCCCATTAGGAGCAAGCACTACTGAAACAAAAGCATTTGAAACAAAAGATGCTATCGCAAAAGGTGCAACTGAAGTTGATATGGTAATCAACGTAGGCGCTTTAAAAGATGGCGACAACGAACTTGTTGAAAAAGATATTTATGAAGTAGTACAAGCAGCAAAAGGAAAAGCTCTTGTAAAAGTAATCATTGAAACTTGTCTATTAACAGATGAAGAAAAAGTACGCGCTTGTGAATTATCAGTAAAAGCTGGTGCTGACTTCGTAAAAACTTCAACTGGATTCTCAACTGGCGGAGCAACTGCTGAAGATATCGCATTAATGCGTAAAACAGTAGGACCAAACGTTGGTGTAAAAGCATCTGGCGGTGTTCGTACACGTGAAGATGCAGATAAAATGGTAGCTGCTGGAGCTTCTCGCGTTGGAGCAAGTGCTAGTGTTGCAATCGTATTAAATGATGCAAAAGGTGCTACAGATAACTACTAATCGATAAAAGGTTAAAGCAATAGATATACGTTTAAAGTATATCTATTGCTTTAACAATTAAAAAAAATGTAAGCGGATACGAATGGGAGGAAACGGCTTATGAAATACTTAATCGGTGTTTTTGGCCTCGTATTGATTTTAGGTATCGCTTGGCTTGCTAGTAATGATAGAAAGAAAGTCAAATATCGTCCAATCATAACGATGGTTATATTACAATTCATTTTGGGGTTTCTATTATTAAATACAAGTATAGGGAATATATTAATTAGCGGAATAGCAGATGGTTTTGGAGAGTTATTAAAATATGCCGCTGACGGTGTGAATTTCGTATTTGGTGGATTAGTAAATCAAAAAGAGTTTTCGTTCTTTTTAAGTGTATTAATGCCAATCGTATTTATATCAGCTTTAATCGGTATTTTGCAACATATTAAAGTATTACCTATTATTGTGAAATCTATCGGTCTAGCATTAAGTAAAGTAAATGGAATGGGGAAACTAGAATCATATAATGCTGTTGCTTCTGCGATTTTAGGACAATCTGAAGTATTTATATCAGTTAAGAAACAACTAGGGTTATTGCCAGAGAAAAGAATGTATACATTATGTGCATCGGCAATGTCTACAGTTTCTATGTCTATCGTTGGATCATATATGGTGTTATTAAAACCACAATATGTTGTAACCGCTTTAGTGCTTAACTTATTCGGTGGCTTCATCATCGCTTCTATCATTAACCCGTATGAAGTTACTGAGGAAGAAGATATGTTAGAAGTACAAGAAGAAGAGAAAAAGACCTTCTTTGAAGTATTAGGGGAATACATTATTGATGGATTTAAAGTTGCGATTACAGTAGCAGCTATGTTAGTCGGTTTCGTTGCTCTTATCGCATTCATTAATGCAGTATTTAAAGGTGTAATCGGTATTTCATTCCAAGAAATTCTTGGTTATGCATTTGCACCATTTGCATTTATTATGGGTGTACCTTGGCATGAAGCAGTTAATGCCGGAAATATTATGGCAACAAAATTAGTATCAAATGAATTTGTCGCAATGACAGATTTAGCACAAGGAAACTTTAATTTCTCAGATAGAACGACAGCAATTATATCTGTATTCTTAGTTTCATTTGCAAACTTCTCTTCAATTGGAATTATTGCAGGTGCAGTTAAGAGCTTAAATGAAAAGCAAGGGAATGTAGTCGCAAGATTTGGTTTGAAATTACTATTCGGTGCAACGTTAGTAAGTTTCTTATCAGCAACAATCGTTGGCTTATTATTTTAATAGATTCATATAATATAAAAAGGAATGGTGATTGTAATGAGAATGGTAGATATTATCGCAAAAAAACGTGACGGCAAAGAACTAACGACTGAAGAAATCAAATTCTTTATTAATGGATATACAGACGGAAGTATTCCTGATTATCAAGTGAGTGCGCTTGCAATGGCAATCTTCTTTAAAGATATGACAGATCGCGAACGTGCAGATTTAACGATGGCGATGGTTGAGTCTGGAGAAACGATCGACTTATCAGCAATTGAAGGAATTAAAGTAGACAAACATTCAACTGGCGGTGTTGGTGATACAACAACTTTAGTATTAGGACCATTAGTTGCTGCTTTAGATGTACCAGTAGCAAAAATGTCTGGTCGTGGTTTAGGACATACAGGCGGAACAATTGATAAATTAGAAGCGGTAGAAGGATTCCACGTTGAAATTACGAAAGAACAATTCATTGATATTGTAAACCGTGACAAAGTAGCTGTTATTGGACAAACAGGAAACTTAACACCTGCAGATAAAAAGATTTATGCATTACGCGACGTAACAGGAACTGTTAACTCAATTCCTTTAATCGCAAGTTCAATTATGAGTAAAAAAATTGCAGCTGGTGCTGACGCAATTGTACTTGATGTAAAAACAGGTGCTGGTGCATTTATGAAAACAGAAGAAGATGCAAAAGAATTAGCACATGCAATGGTACGTATCGGAAATAATGTAGGACGTCAAACTATGGCTGTTATTTCGGACATGTCACAACCGCTTGGTTTTGCGATTGGTAACGCTCTAGAAGTAAAAGAAGCGATTGACACGTTAAAAGGTGAAGGTCCAGAAGATTTAACAGAATTAGTACTTGTATTAGGTAGCCAAATGGTCGTACTTGCGAAAAAAGCAAATACGTTAGAAGAAGCTCGTGAAATGCTAATTGAAGTGATGAAAAACGGAAAAGCAACTGAGAAATTTAAAGAGTTCTTAAGCAATCAAGGCGGAGACAGCTCGATTGTAGACAATCCAGAAAAAATGCCACAAGCTAAGTATGTAATTGATGTACCTGCAAAAACTTCAGGTGTTATTTCTAACATTGTTGCAGATGAAATCGGTATCGCAGCTATGTTACTAGGTGCTGGCCGCGCGACAAAAGAAGATGAAATCGATTTAGCGGTAGGATTAATGTTACGTAAAAAAGTTGGCGATGCAGTAAAAGAAGGCGAGCCATTCGTAACAATCTATGCAAACCGTGAAAATGTAGAAGATGTAAAAGCAAAAATCTATGAGAACATTTCTATCGCTGAAACAGCAGTGGCTCCTAAATTAGTTCATACAGTTATTACTGACTAATCATCATTACATTATTTTAAGGGGGAAATAATATGGATAAGAAAAAATATATTGAAGAAGCAAATAAGATGTTAGCAAAAGCATATATTCCGTATTCAAAATTTCCTGTTGGTGCAGCATTAGTTACGAAAGAAGGTAAAATCTATACTGGTTGTAATATAGAAAATGCTTCTTACGGTCTATGTAACTGCGCAGAAAGAACAGCGATCTTTAAAGCAGTATCAGAAGGGGAGCGTGACTTTAGTTACTTAGTTATTACAGGCGAAACAGACGGACCGATTTCACCATGTGGTGCTTGTAGACAAGTAATTGCTGAATTCTGTGAACCGAAAATGCAAGTTTTACTAACGAATGTAAAAGGTGATGAAAAGGAAGTGACTGTTGAGCAATTACTTCCAGGTGCTTTCTCAATAGAAGATTTAAAATAAGTTGAAAAGTGAACTGCACCTCCAGTTGTTAGACACGAATAACAATTGGAGGTGCAGTTTTTTTACTTTATATTGCGGTGAATTATTTACTGATATTTTGTCCCCTTTTTCATCAATTTATTATTTTACCACATGTGAAATTTTAAAAATTAAATATTAATGTAGTGTAAGTACAATATAAATTCCCAATTAATATTAAAAGATGATAGGCTATTTTTATAATTGAATTACCTTTCGTACTCTAAAAAACACCCTACCAACAAAGGTTCTCTATCAATATAAAAATCTATACTAATATGGTATAAATTTCATGCTCTATTAAGTATAGAAGGGGTTTATACGATGGGACAATTTCAAAGTAATTTTCAAAGCGCTACACAAATCGCAACGCAAATGAGGGCAGCTTCAGATACAATCCAAAGCGCAACAAATCGTTCTATAAAAAAGGTGACACGTACTACGCTCTCAGTTAATTCAAAAGCACAAGAAGCGAACCAACAAGTTTTAGATTTGACGAAACAATTTTCCACCACCTTTCAACAAGCGGTCGATAACATTCATTCGGTAGCCAAAGAGTTTGAGAGAATGGATCACGAGCTTCACAATACTTTCCGCTAATATGACCACCTTCGTAAAGATAAAACGGTAGGAGGAAAAAAATGGATCGAGATATCAAAAACCAAATTAAACAGTTAAATCAAAAATTACGAAGTGTATTTGAAGAACAGGACCGAAATTAATCCGCGCTTCGAACTCAGGAACAAGCGGAAGCTGATTTTCACGAATTGAAAAATCGAAGCAACCGCTTATTTAACCGTATTTTAGAAACTTGGCACAATGATAAAGAGTTATCTCATTTCTTTATAAATATCCGTCAAGAAGCACAACACATTGAGCGAAAACTTACATTGAATGCAAAAGATTGGAGTACATGGCCGGGGCACCCTAAATACGGTAATGTTCCGGAAATTATAAGACTAGAAATGTTAGAACGTGAAGCAGTGGCTAGAGAAGCTTTGAAAAAATCAATAAAAGAGAGGTTACAATCCATTGAAAACAATAGTTAAAAATATAGGTGGTAAAAAGATAATAGCTACAGCAGAAGAACATTTAGGCCCCCAGATAGAAAAGTTATTGTATTTGCTAACTAAAGTAGAAGATAACAAATTAGTTGATAGATTTTCTATGCAAGTTGGTTGGTCTATTTTTGTTCTATCCAAACGTGAAGATGGGTATCATATTATTGCCCCAGATTATACAAAAAATCCATTTAAGGATACTACAGGTGATCTAACAATTGCTTTATGGGTGCAATTAGAACAAGTACATTGTTTACGTCAGTTAAATATTGACGGTGAAACAATAAAGTTTAGCGATAAAATAGTGACTTCAAAAAATGTGTTACAACTAGATGAGGTTTATTTACAAAGAGCTAGGGATTGTGACAAAGGTGATTCTGGTTGGTATATCGGTCCTGTCGATGAAACAGAAGAAACTGACGGTGAATTAGAAGTATATTACGCATATCAGCTACTAAAAATTAGACCTTCAATTATTCAAGTTTTAGCCTTACCTTATGAATATCTGGTAGTTTTTGAGAAAGATAAAATCAAAGCCATTTTAGATGATAATGATGTCGATGTTTGGAATGGAGTTACAAACTAAGATTAGTTAAGTTCTAAAATAATTGAGAGGGCTTAACCGCATGAACTCAAAAATCCCGGAAATTTTAGGAATATTAGACGGTTATGAGAAAAGGGTAATTTTAGTAATTATAGAAACTGAAGCAATGGTTTAAATTAAGCTAGAAACTTACAGGATGGAAAATAATCAATAATGAATAAATTATAAAAGAGCATCCCACCATTAAAAACTGAACTGCACCCCAATTGTTAGACACAGTCTAACAATTGGAGGTGCAGTTTTTCTATGGTTAAATTCACAACTGATGAAAAAATATACATCGTTCAACGTTATTTGAACGGAAATGAAAGTTACCGAGAAATTAGTAAAGCTATTGGTATAAGAGACACCGTAATTTTGAAATGGGTAAACCAATATAAACAAAATGGCTTTTTATTTGAAAATAGGATGTAATATTTTATTCATATTCCGTTCATAAACTTTCCGTAAAATGATTGCAGCGAATATAGAAAGTTTACAACAGGAGGAATAGAATGAAGAAATTATATAATGCGGCATTTATTTACTTAATTATTGGTTTATTATCAGGTGTATTTGCAAGAGAGTATACGAAAGCACAAGGAATTAAAGGATCCACAATGTTGCAATTAGTGCATACACATGTATTAGTGCTCGGTTTTGTATTCTTTTTAATTGCTTTAGCTTTATGTAAAGTGTTTCATGTACAAGAAACAAAGAGCTTTTGTGCATGGTTTGTTGTTTATAATGTAGGAGTAATCTTTACTATTGCTACAATGCTATGGAGAGGTCTTCTACAAGTAAATGGAACTGACTTTTACGGTTTAAGCCATATGGCTGGATTAGGTCATGTTATTATAAGTATCGGGCTCGTTTGGTTTATGATTTTGCTAAAAAAGTCATTTAAATAGATAGGAGTGGAAAGTATGATAGCACTTTTATCAAGTGTCGTAGCAGTTTGTATGGCTGTTGGGGTAATGTTTCTACGTTTTAAAGCAGCGAAAAAGCCGGTAACGAAAAAGAAAATTATATTGCCGCCAATTTTTATGAGTACAGGCGGGATGATGTACTTTTTACCAGAGTTTCGATTAACATCGTTAGAAATAGTCGAGGCAATTAGTATAGGGCTTATCTTTTCTATTTTTCTTATTAAAACAACTAAGTTCGAAATAAAAGGCGAACATATATTTATGAAACCGTCAAAAGCATTCATATTTATTTTAGTAGGCTTATTAGCTGTACGCGTGGCATTAAAGTCATATTTAAGCCAATCAATTGATTTGGCAGAGTTAAGCGGAATGTTTTTCTTACTTGCATTTGCGATGATTGTGTCGTGGAGAATTGCGATGTATCGCTCGTTTACTAAATTAGAAAAGACAATAAACAGAGCTGGAATTTCTATATAGGAAATCCAGCTCTGTTTATGTTTTATTAAAATTCTTTAGCGCGGAACTCATTTGCTTAATTTTAAACGTATTTGAGCATCTTGTAATGCGGCTGGTGTAACGTTAAGACCATTTTGATCAACAATTTTTGTGTTTAATAAAATGGAATCTAAGCTTCCACGAAATGTTTGTGTATAGTTTTGACGCAACATTTGTTGTTCTTGTTTTTCATCAACTGTTAATCCAGTTGCTTTTTCTTTTTTGGACAATTCGTTAATACGGAATAAAATATTTTTCATTTGTTTCACCTCTAGTTAGATTTAATTACATTAGCTACTTACTAATGTATAGTTATTTTAACCTATCTTTTAATAAGTGTCAATGTCTATAAAATGCCTTGTTTTGTAAGTGTATGGGGTGAGAGAGAATGTAAATGACTACTAATACTTGAAATAGAAAAGATGTTAATATACAATACCGTAGTAGGGTATAAAATTGTTGTTTTACATTATGAAAGAAATGAGCACAAAGGAGTATGTAATAATGAATGCAGTAATTTCAAAGAAAGAAACAATCATCTCATATACGATTGCTATTTTATTTATTTTAGCCATGGTAACAGCGGGTGTGTTATTAAATGATCCAGAAGTCATTTTGCCGGAAATAGCGGCGATGGCAATTGCTTTATGGGCGTATCGTGAGCCAGGATGGTTAAGACAACCAGAAAAAATTTTTATTGCACCGTCAATAACAGCTGTAATCGGTTTTATGGTGAATCAAATGGATATAGCCTATTTAGGGAAAGTAAGCTTAACGCTTGTATTCATGATGCTGTTTTTGCGTGTAATTCAATCCAATTTAGCACCATCAATTGCGACAGGTTTATTACCATTAGTAACAAATGCGACGGAATGGTCATTTGTTATCGCGGTCTGCGCTTTAACATTTATATTAATGGTTGGTGTACTTATATTTAAATTGAACAGTGGTCTGGAGCGAAAAGTGAATATACAGTATAAGTATATGATTGTATTTCTAATACTAAACTTTGTGTGGATCAGTTTATGTTGGATAACTGGTTATGAACAATTAGCAGTTATTCCACCAATATTAGTTGTCGTGTATGAATCACTTCAAAAGCCGATGTACAATGAAAAAATGGCTTTTAAACAAATAGTCGTATTAACTGCATCTGCAACTGTTGGAACAATATTGTACTTTGCGATTGATTCATGGATTGTAGTCACTTTATTAAATATGATATTAATGCTTATTTTATTAAAAATTGTTGGTGTACGTATTCCAGCAGTGTATGCATTTCCATTATTGCCGCTCGTATTTCCAGATGGAATGATAAAGATGTTACCAGTAGCTTCATTTGTTGCGGGAGTATTTTTATTTGGTGCAGTACTACTGTATAAAAAGTGGGAGATGAAGCAAAAGGGCATGGCAATGTAGATAGAGTAAAGATAGCTTTTAATTAGTAAAATAAATAGACACCTGTGAGTGTCTATTTATTTTATGAAAAATTTAGTTTAATTCATTTAAGTAATGAACAAGTGCCGATGCTTTAGAGAAAAATGGAGAATGATCAGCTTCTAAAGTAATAACTTTCTTGCAAGGTGTTTCTGTATTCATTCGGCGCTGAAAATCAATTGGAATCGCTCTATCTAGAGTCGTTTCAATATAAATGCGATCTATGGCTCCAAAGTTTTCTTCAGATATTTTCAGCTCTTGTTGGAAGGGTCCTAGTGGTTGAGGACGCATTTGATTAAAAGATGCTTCTTTAATAGAACCGTCTTCTGTAGCATTTAAAAATGTTTGTTCAATTAGATTAGGTATAAGTTCAGCAGTCAAGGCATTTTCATTTATAGTGAATTGCGGGCCATCTTCTCCGTCTAATTTACTACCAAGACTTTCTCCGTTTTGTGGTAAAAAGGCACAAAGATATACTAATTTATCGATTTTATTTGGTATAAGTTCAGCAGTTTGAGTAATAACGATTCCACCCATACTATGTCCAACAAGAATAACCTTTTCATTTTGTTGATTTATATTAGCTGTTACTGCATCAACATAGGAATCTAACGTTATATTTTGTGAAGGAGTTGTATCTTTCCCACTTCCAGGTAAGTCTAGTGTAATAACAGTGTGACCTAAAGCCTCTAGTTGAGGTTTTACTAATTCCCATGCCCATTCACCTTGCCATGCTCCATGTACTAAAATGTAAGTACTCATTTAATCAACACTCCTCTAGGGTATATAAGTTTCATCTATTTGTAATATTGATGATGTATACTCAGTGTAAATGAAGTGGTTTCATAAATATAATGAAGGTTATTTATAGATGATATAAATATATTTTATATAAGGAGAACAGAATGAATGTTTTTGATTTTAAAGTCTTTACATATGTGGCTCGTTTAAATAGTATTAGTCTGGCAGCAAAGGAATTACATATGACACAGCCAGCAATAACCCATATTATTAACAAATTAGAGAAACGATATGCTATAACGTTATTTGATCGCTCTAGACAAGGAACGATTCTAACTGAAAATGGCAAAGAATTTTTAGTTGGTGTGAATCGACTTCTAATGGAGTATGAAAAACTTGAGGAAACAGCTTTCCAGTTGAAAAATAAAAGCTTGTATAAAATTGTACTAGCTACGTATCCTTCCGTTACTGTATATTGTTTGGCGGAGTGTATTCAACTAGGGAATATTGATCATAGTCAATATGTACTTGCAGTTCGAGAAGGAAGCTATCAAGAAGTGTTAGATTGGCTATCATCAGGTAGTGCAGATTTTTCTATTTCTATAAAAGAAAATTTAATACAAGGATTTCATTATGATGTCATTGGTGAAGATCCGTATGTTATGGTTTCTTCAAAAAAAGTTCCGCCTAACCTTACTATTAATGATATAAAAAATTATCCTTTTATTATGCCGCTTTCTGGTTGCAAAGAAGTGCTCGAACCGTATTTGATGAAAAATGAAATAACAGTTAATAAAGTGATGGAGTCAGAATCAATTAGTTCAGCATTAGCACTTACTATACAAGTTAATGGCATAACAATCGTTCCGTTATCAGGACTACATAAGCAAATTATTCATGACTTCATTGTACAGCCGATAGAAATTACAATTCCACGACAACTTATTATGCAATGGTCACCTAAAAAAGAGAATGACCCGCTGTTTCTCGCGTTTGTTAAGAACTTATTAGCTCAACTACAGCAAAAGAAAAAATGAATATAATATTACAAAAGGTAAGCTCGTTTCACTGAAGCTTATCTTTTGTATGTATTACCAATAAAGAGCGGTATCATAAAGTCCGATTAATATAAGAAGAACACCGGCTACCTGTTGAACGCGTTTGCCAATATTCCTACTTTTTTTAAGTAATGTTCCATTTAATCCAAGATAAGAGATGATGAACATAATTCCAACGATAGGGAGAGCAGTTCCTAGCGAAAAGAATGTTGGAAACAAGTAACCATAATTATATGAGAAAGATAAAGGGATTAACGTTCCAAAAAATAGAACGAACATGGTCGGACAAAAAGCTAAGGAAAAGAAGAATCCAAGTAAAAATGAGCCAGTTTCATTTTGTTTTCTTATAAATTTGATTGAGAAGAAGTTTCTTGCTTTTATAATACCTGCCAACATTAACCCCATTAAAATTAATAGGGGTCCCATCATTTTGCGTAACCATGGGAAATACAAAGTTAATATTTGCTGAATCTCTTTTCCTAAAAACCATACTAATAGTCCAAGCGTCGTAAAAGCCATTATTTTTCCTAAAATGAATAAAAGTATATGTTTCCATACATGTCCTTTTTGTAAAGATTGGTTGCTATAAAGTGTAATAGCACTAATGTTTCCTGTTAATTGACAAGGAGCAAGTGTACCTACAATGCCTAATAAAAACGCAAATAAAAGAGGTACTGATTTCGTAGCATTCGCGGCATCCATTAAAGGAGACATGAGTTGATAGCTCCATTCACTAATTATTGAAAACACGTTATATTCACCCTTCTAATTAATTTGGAATATTCCTTCTTTAGTAAGCTGCTTCCATGTTTTACCCTCATCCGTAGAAAGGAACACATTTGCTTTCATTGTAGCAAATACAATTTCAGCTGAATTTTGAGGGTTTTGTGATATATACATAATTGTATCTTTAGGATCTAAAGGTGGAATTTGTATGTTTGTCTCCTCATTTGTAGCAATTGATTTCTTCGTTACGATTTGCTTATTGATAGGCGCGTAAATAACATCTTCATTACTTAATGTAATTGCGGTCGATTCAAGTGATTTAGCGAATATTTCAAACGTATTTCCGTAATCTGTAGATAAGTAAACACCGTCTTTGGCACTTACTGCGACTACACTAGATTGATTCGGATGTACGGAAAAGGAATGAATCGTACTTGAAAGACCTTTTAACTTACTATTTTCCCAATCTTGTCCGTTGTTCGTACTGAAATAAAAACCTTGTTGTAATTTAGAATTTGGACGCTCATTGTATAAATAAATTGCTTCTGTATTATATCCGACAGCAAGGTTATGAAAATCAGATTCTCCGTAAAATGCTAGCTTTTCAAGAGTATTACCACCATCAGAACTTTTCAATAATCCTAAAGGGTTTTTTAAATTTGCACCTGGTTCAGGGTGACCGCTGGCAAAGAATCCGTTCTTCGTTGCCTGAAATCCCATATAATCATGTAGCTCAGTCTTAGTTTCAAACCATTTGCCATCTTGATAAACTTTTATCCCGCTATGAGTGGCAATAGAAACACCTAGCATATTTCCTGCATAGCCAATTCCATGAATGTGCTCGATTTTTCCAGATGTAATTTCTTTATAGGAGTCTTGCGGATTCGTATTTGCTGTTTTTGTATTTTTTGGTTGAGATTGCGCCGTTCCTTTCTTCACTGGTGCTGTTTCGACGTTGCTAGAACATCCTGAAATTATTAATAAAGAAGTAATTGCTAACCCTGTTGCTACATAATGTTTCAAATTTGTAGGCCCCTTTCCTATATACGTGATTTTAAGTATATGGAATAAATGTCAAGAAATTGTGGAGTGGTATGCATAATTTAGCGTGGAAGGGACCTTAGTAATGAAAATTCTCCTTTGGCTATGAGTACTATTAATTGACGAAAAATTATAACAATAATAGAATGAATTGTATTGATGATTAGTTTCACAAGCATACATAGAACACTAGGGGGATTATTATGAAATCAACATTTTTTGCTCAAAATAGAGAACGATTAGCAAACACATTACCAGAGGGATCTATTACGATATTATTTGCGGGACAAGCACCGCATATGTCAGCTGATGCACATTATAAATTTGTACCGAATCGTAATTTTTACTACTTAACGGGAATCGATGAACCAAATGTTATTTTTATGCTGAAAAAGGTTGGAAGTAGTGTTGAAGAAACACTTTTCATTGAAAAGTCAGATCCAGTAATGGAAAAATGGGTCGGTAAAACAGTTTCTAACGAAGAAGCAGAGAAAATTTCAGGTATAAAGAAAGTTGTATATTTAGATAGCTTTGAAAAGACAATGTCAAATATACTTTTTACAGAAAATGCGAAGCATCTATATTTAGATATAGAACGTCGTGATTGGAATGGTACGGAGACAAAAACATTAGCATTTGCTAAACATGTAAGAGAAAAATTCCCACACGTAACAATTGGTAATGTATATCCGAACATTTGTGAATTACGAGTATTTAAAACAGAAGAAGAAATTGAAATTATTAAAGAAGCGATTGCTATAACGAAAGACGGTATTTACAACGTACTTAAGCATGCAAAAGCAGGCATGATGGAGTATGAATTAGAAGCACAATTTGATTTTACACTGAAATCATCTGGCATTAAGCACCATGCATTCAATACAATTTTGGCGAGTGGGAAAAATGCTACAGTTCTTCATTATGAAGATAATGATGCACAAATTCAAAATGGTGATTTAGTATTGCTAGATTTAGGCGCTCAAAAAGACTACTATAACGCTGATATTAGTTATACATTCCCGGCAAATGGAACATTCTCTAGTCGCCAAAAACAAATTTATAATATTGTATTAAAAGCATTAAAAGAAACAACAGAGATTATTAAGCCAGGATTAAAGTTCGCTGCATTAAATGAGCATACAAAAAAGGTACTGGCAGAAGAGTGTAAAGCAATTGGTTTAATTCAAGAAGATGAAGAGTTATCAAAATACTATTATCATGGTGTCAGCCATTTCCTTGGTTTAGATACACATGATGTAGGAACATATAAAGATAGAGTGTTAGAAGAAGGTATGGTTATAACAATTGAACCTGGTCTTTATATTGAGGAAGAGTCGATTGGTATTCGAATAGAAGATGATATTCTTGTAACGAAAGACGGGTATGAAAACTTATCAAAAGATATCATTAGAGAAGTTGAAGAAATTGAAGAATTTATGAGTGTAAATAATGAACATGTAAAAGGAAACCAAGCTGTAGTTAAATAATAAAAAAGTCATCACTAATTTATTTGAACTTTATCTCGAATCGTGGACAATTAAAAAATCCAGGATTCGGGATAGGGTTCTTTTTATCTTCGAAATACTAATCTTTAATTATTAATCCTAATAAAGTTGCAAACTGAACAGCTTGATATGTTGATACTTTACATCCTCTTAAATCGTTCACTGAAACTGTAAGTGTATCAAAGGTAGAAGAACTAATATCTATCCCCTTCAGTGATGTCTGATCAAAATTAGCTTCATCAAGACTACATAATTGGAATTCAACTTTTTTAAGTTTACAGTCAAAAAAATCTGCATTATTTAATGAAGTTTCATTAAATATAATTTTTTCTAGTTTAGAATTCCCAAATGCTGCTAAATTCAAAATTGAATTCTCAAATTTAACATTTCCTAAGCTAGATTCTGCAAAATTAACCCCGATTAATTTACTGTTTTTAAATTCGACTCTATGAACAGAAGAATTGCTTAAATTAACATTTGATAAATCGCAGTTTTCAAAACAAACATCTGTAATATCGATATTGCTAAAGTCTGTATTAGTGAATTTACAATTCTTTATCACTGCATCATACAATCGCACTCTATCTACAGATTCATTTTCGAAAGTGGAGTCTATAATTTCACACACTTCTAATGTTGGATCTTCTTCATAAAAAATATCTTGAAAATTCTTTGAAGATAACTCTGGTGAAATTTTTGGTCTATCAATTTTCATCGTATATCAATCCTCTTCTATTTGATATATTTGTGTAATTTGAGTCTATTGTCTTCTTGTAAGGAACATTAGTTCTTATTATACAAAAATGTAAGTTCTTTTGTGAAGAGCATTTTAGCTACATTTTTCTTATTTAATAATAGAAGTGTTATTGTTTCTTAAGAAATAACGTCAAAACAAATACGAGAACGGCTAATATAGTCGCTACAAGGAAAGCATTTTGTATTTCTAAAATATTCGCCTCTTGTAATGTCTCCGCTTTTAGTAATCTTCCAATTAGCTTACGTAAGATCTAATTACATCTCCTTATTTTCTTGAAAATCAACTTCTATAATGATTTTGAAAAAGAAAAAGGGGGGATTTTCCATGAAGCGATTTGTATTAGCAGCCGTTACAGTCTATGTAATATTTTTAATTGCTGCCTGTTCTGTGACGACAAATACAACAAATGATCATAAAAATATGAATGATAAAAAAACAATACAGACTGAAACAGCTACAACACCATTGAAGGTTGAAAAAGGACCAGAAGTTACTTTAATAGCGAAAGAAGAAAAGCAAAAATTAAGTAACGGTGTTATTGTTCCAGTCTGGACATTTAATGGCTCATCTCCTGGTCCAGAAATTCGGGTGAAAAAAGGTGAAAAGGTGAAAGTGACATTAAAAAATGAATTATCTGTACCAGTATCTATTCATTGGCATGGATATCCTGTCCCAAATAACA
This sequence comes from Bacillus sp. D48C, assembly GCF_053345735.1. Taxonomy (NCBI): domain Bacteria; kingdom Bacillati; phylum Bacillota; class Bacilli; order Caryophanales; family Bacillaceae; genus Bacillus; species Bacillus sp. D48C. The sequence goes on along the minus strand of NZ_JBKFAQ010000009.1, from coordinate 185,825 downwards.
TGGATGGAATTCCAGGCGTGACACAAGATGCAGTTGAACCAGGAAAAAGTTTCACTTACGAATTTGAAGCGAACGTACCAGGAACGTACTGGTATCACTCGCATCAAGATTCTGTAAATCAATTAGATAGAGGTTTGTATGGAGCGCTCATTGTAGAAGATGCAAAGGAAAAATATGATAAAGATTACACATTAATGTTGGATGAATGGGTTACAGATAAAGAAGAAATTAAAAAGCAGTTAAAAGAAATGACAAAAGGGCAAATAGGTAATAAATCTAAAGGTGATGAAAATACGAAAAAGAATGACGATAAGAACGGCATGGATCATTCCGGTATGGACATGGACAGTGATCAAAAAGACTCTGGCAATATGACAGGAATGGACCATGGAAATATGAAGATGGAAGGTCATGATATGAGTATGTATGATTTATTCACAATCAATGGAAAAAGCGGTGATTTAGTAGCGCCATTAAAAGTGAATAAGGGAGATAACGTTCGTCTTAGACTCGTCAATGCTGGTTATCTATCACATGATATACATGTTCATGGTCATGATATAAAAGTAATTGCGACAGATGGTCAACCAATAAACGATCCAAAAGTTATAAAGGATAAAGTAATTTCAATCGCACCGGGTGAACGTTATGATATTGAATTTACTGCTAATAATCCTGGGAAGTGGTATGTTGAAGACCATTCAAAAAATAAAGGTGCAAAAGGAATGAAAGCTGTTATTGAGTATGATGGTAGCAAAGAGATGAAAGATAAAGCAGACGAAAAAGAAAAACTACCGAAAGTAGATATAATGAAATATGGTACTAAAAAATTAGGTAGTTTCACGTTAAATCAAGAGTATACTGCCACATATAATATGGACTTAAATACGCAAATGAATGGAAATGAAATGGTATATACAATTAACGGAAAGGTATTTCCGGATATTGACCCAATTCAAGTGAAAAAGGGTGATTTAGTAAAAGTGAAGTTGGTAAATCGTTCTAAAATGGATGATCACCCAATGCATTTACACGGGCACTTCTTCCAGGTGTTGAGTAAAGATGGAAAACCGATAAAAGGTTCTCCAATTGTAAAAGATACATTGAACTTAAAACCGGGTGAAGAATATGAAGTAGCCTTTGTAGCAGACAATCCGGGTGAGTGGATGTTCCACTGTCACGACCTACATCATGCTTCAGCAGGGATGGTAACGGAAGTGAACTATACAGATTATAAATCTGACTATGTTCCAAACCAAAACATTCCTAATAAGCCAGAATAATAGGAAGCAGTTATCCTATGGATAGCTGCTTATTCATTTTTGTTGCAAGTACTAATGTATATGTTGATTATGCCCAGGTGAAGGAGTATGATCTGGGAATGTCGCGAATACGGCAACGATAATTACTACACTAATTGAAAGTAATAACAAAAAACGCTGTTGGATAAAAGTAGAAAAGTTCTCCGATAACAATTGAATCACACAGGACATAGTAATCGTTATAGTAAGTAAAAGGCTAATGAACAATATACTATGAGCTTGTTGAGCGTTTAACATTTCTGTAATCATTGCTCCCATCGTACTTGCCATTAATCCAGAGAACATTCCTTCTAAAGCAGTATATAGGTGAAAACGTAGACCGATTAAGAAACCGATAAAACCACTAATTAAAATAGCAAGCAAAGTAGAATATAGTAATTCCCCCTTAAAGAGAATGCCTAAGTAAAAACCAATACTTAAACCGATACTCATACTAAAAGACATAATAAATACCATATACTCCATTAGGGTACTCTTACGTTTAGAAATATTGGATGCAATAAGAATTGAGGTACAGCAAAGTGTTAAGGTAGTTAACGTATAAGCAAACATTATGATACCTCCTTGTCCTATCGTTCATTTCATCATATGTTTATATGGAGAGTACTTATGCTTATTAATATCTGCATATTATCTGCACAATTTCATAGATGTAAGCAAAGGAACGCTTGATTTTTTAGGGCGTCTTTTTTAATTGTAAGCATGTGAAAGAAATTGTTATATTATGAGTTTCTATTGTGAAGCCATAAAGAATAAGCGTATAATATTATAGGTCTCACATTTGCGAGACAAACCGCGAATGATAAATAAGATTGTTGTTTTATCATCGCTTCTAAACATATATACAATGAAAGTAACACTGGAATACAGATAGGGAGTTATAAAATGAAATTAATTATTGCCGAGAAACCAGATCAAGGGTTGGCTCTTGTTTCACAGTTTAAATATCGCCGGAAAGATGGATATTTAGAAGTAGAAGCGAATGAGTTATTTCCAAATGGAGCGTACTGTACATGGGCAATTGGTCATTTGACGCAGTTATGTAATCCAGAGCATTATCACGCAGAGTGGAAAAAATGGTCACTTAATACGTTACCGATGATTCCAGAGCGTTTTCAATTTGAAGTTACAAAGTCAAAGTATAAGCAATTTAACGTTGTGAAACAGCTGTTACATAATCCACAGGTAACAGAAATTATTCACGCAGGCGATGCTGGGCGTGAAGGGGAACTGATCGTACGAAATATTATTAATCTTTGTAACGTGCAAAAGCCGATGAAGCGTCTATGGATTTCGTCTTTAACGAAGCAAGCAATTTATCAAGGGTTTAAAAATTTACTTGATGAATCAGATACAATTAATACGTATTACGAAGCATACACAAGATCTTGTGCTGACTGGGTTGTTGGCATGAATGCATCACGTGTGTTTAGTATTTTGTTAAAGAAAAAAGGAATGAATGATGTATTTTCTGCTGGTCGTGTCCAAACACCAACGTTAGCATTGATTGTAAAGCGTGAGAAAGAAATTGAAAACTTTAAGTCAGAGCCTTTCTGGGAAGTGTTTGCAACCTTTAATATAGAAGGAAAGAAATATGACGGGAAATGGGAGAAGGATAATGAATCCCGCTTAAAAGACCCTGATATGGCGAATAAAATTGCGGCATTTTGCCAAGGGAAACCGGCTGTTGTGAAGGAAATGAAAACGGAGCGTAAAGAGTTTCAGCCGCCGCTTTTATTCAACTTATCATCACTGCAAGCAACGGCAAATAAAGCCTTTAAGTTTTCACCGAAAAAGACGCTTGATATAACGCAAGCACTCTATCAAAAAGGGATTGTTTCTTATCCACGTTCAGATTCTAACTATGTTACTCAAGGAGAAGCAGCGACTTTCCCTGATATTTTACAGAAGTTAAGTCAGTTTGATGAATATAAAGGTTTATTACCGGCTCCGGTTGAATCCATTATGAACAATAAGCGTTATGTAAATGAAAAGAAAGTAACAGATCACTACGCGATTATTCCGACAGAGCAAGTTACAAACCCAAGCAGACTATCAGGTGATGAAAAGAAAATATACGATATGATCGTAAGAAGGCTTATTGCAGCTCATTATGAAGTTGCAATCTTTGACTATACAACGATTGTAACGCTTGTAGATGAACGTGCTGAATTCATTTCAAAAGGAAAACAGCAAATTCAAGAAGGTTGGCGTAAAGTTATTTTCCAAGACGATAAAGATGACGAAACCATTCTTCCAATTGTAGCTGAAGGTGAAGAAGGAAAAGTTGTAAAGGTGAAAGTGAAAGAAGGAAAAACACAGCCACCGAAGCGTTATACAGAAGGACAACTTATTACGTTAATGAAAACAGCCGGTAAGTATTTAGAGAATGAAGAGCTAGAGAAGGTATTGAAGAAAACAGAAGGTTTAGGTACGGAAGCGACCCGCGCGGGTATTATTACGATGCTGAAAGACCGTAAATATATAGATGTAAAGAAAAACCAAGTGTATGCGACTGATAAAGGAAAAGTATTAATTACCGCAATTGGTGACAAAATACTAGCTTCACCGGAAATGACTGCGAAATGGGAACAACGTCTTGCGGAAATTGGTGAAGGTACAGCTTCACCAGCTACATTTATGGAACAGACGAAAAAGCTATCAGCTAAAATTATTGAAGACGCAGTGGAAATGTCTGAGAAGTGGGATTTCACGGGACTACATGTTGAATCGATTGAACGAAAAGGATCGAAATTTACAACGGGTAAAAAGGTTGGTAGCTGTAAAAAATGTGATGGCGATGTAATTGATAAGTCAACGTTTTACGGTTGTTCTAACTATAATACAACGCAATGTGATTTCACCATTTCAAAGAAGATATTAAGTAAAACAATTTCGCAAAAGAATATGACAAAGCTCTTAAAAGGTGAAAAGACTGATTTAATTAAAGGCTTTAAAAAGGGCGAGAAAACGTTTGATGCGAAATTAGAGTGGAAAGATAATAAGATTAATTTTGTATTTGAGAATTAATTTGTTAAAAGAGCATGACAGTTTTATGTCATGCTCTTTTGTTTTTTCTTTTATATAAAATTTAACGATAAAAAAAATCCTTTAAATAATAATTTTTTATTGTAAAACGATAAATTTTGTATTAAAATCAAAATCATAATAAATGAGTGAGGTGCTTTTGTTAAAAGGTAACAACCTTATTTTTAAAATTAGAGGAGGTATAACTATGAACAGTAACAATTTGATTGTTAAACATATGGATAACCCCCATGAGTTGGAGAAGATGTATAGAAAAGATCCGAAAGCTTTTAAAAAAGCATTCTCACAAGCATGGGACCAAAACCCTGATTCTCAAATTCTAGGTGCTTGGTATGAAAGGTTGCATTTTAAGGAGAAAGTAAATAAAGAAAAAACATCTTTGTTTCAAAAAGGTTTCTTATTCATGGGCCTTTTAGCTATTCTGGCCGGCATAAGCACCAGGATCATTTTCCACTTTGTTGAGCAGGAAGCAATTGCTCCAATTAATTTGGCTTTTGGTGTAATTCCCTTTATTGCTGCTTATTTTGTTTACAATAATAAGCCGAAAAAAAGTATTATTTATTCCCTTATAGCGTTATTCCTAGTTTCCGGGGTGTATCTTAATACGTTGCCAATAAATTATAAAGACAGTACCATACTTGCGTATTTACATCTTCCTATATTTTTATGGGTCTTAGTAGGGCTTGCATTTACAGGAAATGAATATTCAAAAGGCAGTACAAGATTAGCCTATATTAAATTTAATTTAGAATATTGTCTTCTCTACGGGAGCATGGCAGTGAGCGGAATGATACTAGCAATATTCACCATGCGTTTATTTAGCTTTGTTGACTTAGATATAGGAGAATTCTATTTTAGTAATGTTGTTTTATTTGGAGCAGCGGCTCTCGCTATTGTGACTGCATACTTAGTATCAATGAATCTTAAGCTTGCTAAAAATATTACACCATACATATCTAAAGTTTTTAGTCCTCTCGTCCTGATTACCTTGCTTATCTATCTTATAACGGTAATTTTGGTCGGGAAAAATCCATTCTTGGATCGCAATTTCCTAATGGCCTTCAACGGAATACTGCTTGGTGTATTGGCTGTTACTATATTTTCTATCGTTGAGAGTGACTCAGACGAGAAAAAGAGTATTTCAGATTATATAAATTTTGCCTTAATTGTTCTGGCACTTATTATTGATACTGTTGCATTGTCAGCCATCGTATTTAGACTTTCTTCTTACGGGATTACACCTAATAGACTAGCTGTTTTAGGTGTAAACATACTGATCTGGGCAAATCTAATTTGGATTATGTTTTCCTATATGCGTTTCTTGCAAAATAAATCAGGACCAAAAGCTATCCAAGATGCCGTTACGAAGTATTTGCCAATATACGGACTTTGGGCAGCTTTCGTCATATTTACGTTTCCTATCATTTTTAATTAGAAAGGATCTGTTAATGCGGGAGTGGTGAGGGCTAATAATCATTGGGGGAGGAACAAAACCCCCAATGATTAAAGTTTCACTTTATTATAATTGGTATTATTACGTTTGTAGTTTCGGTAATTTCATTTGTAATGATAAATAAGAAATAAGTGTTGTATGTAATCTTTCCATAATAAAAAACGTCCCAAAATGGGACGTTTTTTATTATGCGTATTGCCGTTTTTTCTTAATAAGCAACAAAACTTGTGACACACAAGCTAGTACTGGTAACTCAATCAATGGTCCAATAACGAGTGCAAGTGCGATAAGAGGCTCATCTGGAAAAGCGGTCACAGCGATAGCGAGTGCAACAGGTGAGTTTCTTGCTAACGTTGTTAAGCTTAGACTTACTGTATCTTTGTAAGATAAATGCATCATGCGCCCGATAAATTGTCCTAGTAAAAAATTAATGATGAAGAACAATAGAACAGGAACGAGTAATAATAAAACGACATTCATATTTTGCAGTAAATATTTACCTTGTGATGCAAACATCGCTACTATTGCTAAACTTAAAAATACAATTTGAGCAGAGCTGAAAAACGGAATGAGTTTATTCTCGAGAGTTTCAGCTTTTTTCATTTTATTCATAATGAATTTTGTAGCGTGTGCAAGTATAAATGGTAAGACGATTACGATAACAATACTTTCTACTAAAACAAAAACCGCTACAGTTTTCATGACACCAGCAAATAAAAATAAATAAATTGGAAGGAGTAGAACTTGCAAAATTAAATTTACAGGTAAAATTGCAGTAGAAAGTGCTACATTTCCTTTCGCTATTTCAGTAAAGATTAAGTACCAATCTGTGCATGGAGTAACCATTAACATTATAAATCCAACCCAAAGTGCTGGATGATCTGAAAGAAATAGTGCCCCTAACCCCCAAGCGAGTAAAGGTGTCCATAAGAAGTTAATAGTAAGACTTGTTCCAGCAAATTTTAAATTGCGAAATCCGTTTTTTATTTCTTTTAATGGGATGCTGAGGAATAATCCATATAGCATAAAAAATAAGAAGGGAACAATAAACTTGTCTGAATACGTATGTATCATATTAAATTGTCCGAGTACGATGCCGCATGTAACAGCAAAAAGAATAATAAAAGTTTGAATCTTTTCTATAGTGCTCATGAATAAATCCTTTCTATATATGAATTTTCCTCTCTAAGTTTATTATACAAGTAATAAAGATGTATTTGGTGTTCAATTGTATTTTAGTTAATATTTTTAAATTGAGATTTTGTTTTTTATTAAAAGTTACTTGACTAAAGTAAGTTGCTATATTACAATCACTTACATAAGGTAATTAAATAACAAAAAGTTTTGATTGGCTTTACTTAAGGTATCAATTGGAACTTTTTATTAGAATAAGAATTTTTATGATGATGAATAATGAATATGATAAGAAAGTTTAGGTGAAGAAAATGGGATTATTTAGCTCGTTATTTGGTAAAAAAGAAGAAAATAAGAATGTAGAGGGGAATAAAAAAATGTCAAAAGTATTATTTGTAAAAGCAAACGATCGTCCAGCGGAGCAAGCAGTTAGTTCAAAAATGTATGAAACATTTGTAAGTACTTATAAAGAAGCAAATCCAAATACAGAAATTACGGAATTAGATTTATTTGCATTAGATCTTCCTTATTACGGAAATATCGCGATTTCAGGTGGATATAAACGTAGCCAAGGCATGGAGTTAACAGCTGAAGAAGAGAAGGCAGTTGCTACAGTAGATCAATATTTAAATCAGTTTTTAGAAGCTGATAAGGTTGTATTTGCATTCCCATTATGGAACTTTACAGTACCAGCACCATTAATCACATATATTTCATACTTATCTCAAGCTGGAAAAACGTTTAAATATACAGCAAATGGCCCAGAAGGTTTAGTTGGTGGTAAAAAAGTAGTTGTGTTAGGTGCTCGTGGTTCAGATTACTCTTCAGAACAAATGGCTCCTATGGAAATGGCAGTTAATTACGTAACAACTGTACTTGGATTCTGGGGAATTACAAATCCAGAGACAGTTGTAATTGAAGGGCACAATCAATATCCAGATCGTTCACAACAAATTGTTGAAGAAGGTCTAGAAAACGTTAAAAAAGTAGCAGCGAAATTTTAATTCATGATAGTAAATGGAAAAACCAACATGGATGACCATGTTGGTTTTTTAGTCTATTTTTCATGTTAAAAAATGTATATTTATAAAATAAAAGAAAAGTTCGAAAATAGTATTGCAAAATATTATATAGCAAACTATAATGAGTTCAAGAATAGTTGATACTTAAATTAAATATTCAGAAAATTCAATTAGTTAAAATTGGAAAATGAGATAAGGAAATTTGAATGGGGGTTATATTATGGCGAATAAAGTACCGTTTTCGTTCATAGTAGTTATTGGATTAATGTTATTTGCACTATTTTTTGGAGCGGGAAATTTAATTTTCCCAGCGATGCTTGGTCAATCAGCAGGAGAGAATGTATGGATTGCTAACGCTGGATTTTTAGTAACTGGTGTTGGACTACCATTACTAGGTGTACTAGCATTTGGTTTTTCAGGTAAAGATGATTTGCAGTCATTAGCAAGTCGCGCTCACCCAGTGTTCGGGATTGTGTTTACAACAGTTTTATACTTAGCGATCGGTCCGTTATTTGCAATACCGAGAACAGGAAATGTATCTTATGAAATTGGTCTTAAGCCGTTTATGCCAGAGGGAGTAGGTTCTACACCTTTAATTCTTTTCACAATTATATTCTTTAGCATCACTTGTTTTTTTTCGCTAAATCCCGCGAAAATTGTCGATATTGTTGGAAAAATTTTAACGCCAATTAAGTTGACTTTCATCGGTATTTTAGTAATCGTTGCTTTTATACATCCGATTGGAGATATGCAAGCACCAGTGGAAGCTTATACATCACATGCATTCTTTAAAGGATTCCAAGAAGGATACTTAACGATGGATACGCTCGCATCATTCGTATTCGGGATTATTATCATTAATGCAATTAAAGAAAAAGGTGCAAAAACGAAAACACAAATTATGGTCGTTTGTGCAAAAGCGACCATAATTGCAGCATCTATTTTAGCAATTATCTATACAGCTCTTTCTTATATGGGTGCTTCAAGTGTTGCAAAGCTTGGACATTTAGAGAACGGTGGAGAAGTATTAGCGAAAGTTTCTAACTACTATTTTGGATCATACGGCGGAGTATTATTAGGATTAATGATTACAGTAGCGTGTTTAACAACTAGTGTGGGACTTGTATCAGCATGTTCTTCATTCTTCCATAAGTTATTCCCAAATGTTCCTTACAAAGCAATTGCAATCACGCTCTGTGTATTTAGTGCCATTGTTGCAAACGTAGGATTAACACAATTAATCGCAGTTTCTGTTCCAGTATTAACAGCAATTTATCCACTAGCAATCGTATTGATTTTCTTAACATTCTTCCATTCATTATTTAAAGGAAGAGCGGAAGTTTATCAAGTAAGCTTGATCGTAACATTTATCATCAGCTTATTCGATGGATTAAGTGCAGCTGGAGTTAACATTGAAGTAGTAAGCCAAGTGTTCACTAAATTCCTTCCGATGCAGGAAGTAGGACTAGGCTGGATCTTCCCAGCGATTATCGGTGGATTTATCGGATATGGCATTAGCATTTTAAAAGTGAAAAACCAAGTTCAACCAGCAACTAGAGCAGATAAGAAAATAGGTTAAATAAAAAAAGTTATAGACTTGTTTCTATAGCTTTTTTTGTTACTATTAATAATGAGAAAAAATAAAGTAGTAGGGGAAATAAAATGAAAAAAACAATTGATCATATCGGAATCGCAGTTCGTGATATAGATAGTACGATACGTTTTTATGAAAATGTGTTACTAGGAACTTTAATAGATCGTTACGTAAGTGAAGCTCCTGGTGTGGAAAGCGAAGTAGCCATTCTTGAAGTGGATGGAGATAGAATTGAATTACTTGCACCGACGAATAATACGACATCTCCAATTGCCCGTTTTATTAAACAAAAAGGTAAAGGTGTTCATCACGTTGCGTATCGAGTAGATGATTTAGATGTGGCTTTAGAGGAATTGAAAGAACAAGGTATTCGAACGTTAAAGCATACACTTCGAATTAATAAACACGGCAGAAGATTAATCTATCTTAACCCAGCGGATACAGAGGGAACAATCATAGAGTATTGTGATTATCCGGAAGAGAAATAGAAGAGGGATATTTTTTAAAAGGTGTTACGTAATAACGTAATACCTTTTTATTTATGTATTTCACACTTTCTTCACAAATGATTCACGATAACTTTTCTTCTTCAGGAACTTACGTAAATATATTTTATGATATAATAACAATCGACTTTAAAAATGTAAGTAGTATCTATGAAGGTAGTTACTATTATATTGGAAGTTTAGAGGTGAGAGAGAAATAAATAGTTATACTGTATAGAAGATTATATTTAATAAGGTTAATATTTCGCCCGATAATCAAACTTGGAAAGTTAAAGTAATGGAAGTATAGCGATGAGTAAGAAAGAAGTGAAGTGATTGTGAAAGTAATGAGAAAGTTAGGGACATGGTTATTAATTGCATGTGTGCTTATCATATCGATACCGAAAAGTACATCTGCTCATGCGTACGTTGTGAAATCAAACCCTGTTGAAAATGAAACTTTGAAGAAGGCACCATCTGTTGTGAAAATCGAATTCGATGAGGACATACAAGTTTCAAGTTTTAATACATTGTACGTGAGGGATACATCAGGTAAAAGGGTCGATTTGAAAGATGCTCATATTGATAAAAAAAACAAAAAACTATTAGAAGCAGGGTTAAAAGAAAATCTGAAAAACGGACTCTACTCTATTCAGTGGAAAGTGATTTCAGCTGATGGACATCCAATTCAAGGAGTTATTCCGTTCCGAATTGGGTCAGCGGAAGCGGGAGCAGATGATGTACAAGTAGAAGAGATGGGGTATGTCCCGCAAATAGATATGATTATGGAACGTGGGGTTCTATATACAAGTTTCTCACTATTTATAGGAGTGCTATTCTTTAATCTTATTATGTATAAAGGGAATGCAACCTCGGTTCGATCAAGGAGTAAGAACATAATATGGATTTCCTTATTTGGGATATTTATTAGCTTGTTATTCAATCTACCACTACAAGCAAAAATAAATGCAGATGTTTCATGGCTAGAAGCATTCAATCCTTTACTCTTAAAAGAAACGTTACAGCTTTCTGTTTTTGGATATGTATGGATTACTCAAATGGTTCTTATTAGTTCACTTATAATTGTTACGTATTTTGCGATGAAGTGTGGGAAGCTATCGTCGTTTAAAGTATGGAGTATTCCAATAGTATTGTTTATCGGGATACTTGTTATGAAAGCCTTTAATAGTCATGCATATGGTTTGAAGTTTAAAGAGATTGCTGTCGTTATGGATTTTCTGCATTTATTTGCAGCTTCATTATGGATTGGCGGTCTATCATCCATTATTCTTCTTTTACGTAAAGAGGATGACAAGTGGAGTATGTATTGGGATATGATTAAGCGTTTTTCACCGTGGGCAACAGGTGCTGTCATCGTGATTTTAATAACAGGTCTTTTTAACAGTACATTTTTTATTCCAACAATCCACTCTTTATTTGATACGAAGTATGGATTAGCTTTATTAGCAAAAATACTTTTATTCATTTTCATGGGGATATTGGGAATTGTACATTATGTGAAAGGGAAAATGAGAGCGCAGAAGGGATTAGGCGCTACGGTGAAAGTAGAGTTTATCATCGGAATTATCATTTTTGTCATCGTAGCTTTTATGACAAACGTACAAACACCACCGATGCCTCCTACTGGACCTTTTACAGAAAGTAAGCTACTGGATAATGGGTATGAACTTACTTTACATGTAAGTCCTAATAAAGTAGGACAAAATACATTTCATATTACTTTAAAGGATGAAAACGGACAACCTGTTACTGATATGGAGCAAATTATTTTAACTACTCAATCATTAGATATGAATATGGGAAAAGGTTCATTTAAAGTTTCAGCAGTTTCACCGGGAGAATATGAAGCAGAAGGTATGTATATTAACATGACAGGAAACTGGAATATACATGTTCATGGATTAACAAAATCTCTGGATAGCTTCGATACAGATTATAAATTTATTGTAGGTGGCAGATAAAGAGGCGTTATAGATGAAAGGGAGTTAATAGAAAATGAAACGTATAAAAAAATTAGGAACAACAATGATCGCAACAATAATTGCAATGGGAATCTTTTCGTTACCTGTTAGTGCTCATGTGACGGTAAAGCCAGAAACTTCTGATGTTAATTCATGGGAGACTTACACAATAAAGGTACCAGTTGAAAAAAATATAGCAACGACAAAAGTCACACTAAAAATACCGTCTGGCGTTGAGTTTCAACAGTATGAGCCAGTGCCAGGGTGGAAAGTGGAAGCGCAAAAAGATAGTGCTGGAAAAGTGAAAACTGTAGTATGGGAAGCGACAGGAGAAGGGATTTTAACCGGTCAATTCCAACGATTTACTTTCGTCGCTAAAAATCCGGATAAAGAGCAAAAAATAGCTTGGGACGCATATCAACAATATAAAGATGGAGAAATTGTTGAATGGACAGGCGATGAAAAAGCTGAAAAACCACATTCACTTACTACAATTGCAAAAGGTACGTCATTAACAGGAGAACATGGTGAAGTGTCTAGTGTAGAAAAGAATGAAGGCACTAGTAATATGCAAGTAATAGCGATTGTCTTATCTATTTTGGCGATTGTATCGTCGGTTGGTGCGTGTGTTTTTGTAGTACGTCGTAAAAAGTAAGACGTAAGAAAGAGCCTACAAACAGTAGGCTCTTTCTTACGTTTATTTCAATTCAACTTGCTGCCTTATAGCAAGTGCTTTTGGTTTTATATTTACAAAACAAATGCTCACAACAATAAATAATAGCCCAATAAATAAGCTCATTGTAATGGCCTCATGTAAGAAAATTGAACTTACAATAATAGCGATTAGTGGAATGAGGAATGTATAAGCCCCAACTTTACTTGCTTCACCAGCTCCAACAAGTGTGAAGTATGCAAGCCACCCCATTGCAATAACGAAGAACGAAATAAAGAGAAGTACGCTAACAAATGGTATACTCCAAGCGATACTAGACCAGCTTTCAAACTCTGAACCAAATCCAATTAAGCAAAGCCCGCCAATAATGAGCTGAAGTGTTACCATCCAAATGGAATTAACGCGGTGCCCAGTCTTCTTAATAAATACTGTTCCAAGTGCCCAGCCAATAGCGCATCCTATCGCGAGAAGGATTCCGATAATAGAGATATGTCCAGTTAAACTACTAGAGCTAATGACACCCACGCCAATAAATCCAAGAACAAGCCCAAAAATTTTTAAGCCGTACATAGATTCTTCAAGCCAAATCCATGAGAAAACGCCGAGTAAAACAGGTTGTAGAAATACAATGGCGGAAAATAACCCAGCTGGCATATATTGAAGGCCTACAGTTTGTAATCCGTAAAATATAATGATGTTAAGTAAAGAAGAAATAACGTATAAATGCCAAGTTTCTTTTAAGTGTAACTCTTTGTATTTCGGTAATGCGAAAAGGAGTAAAATGAATCCTCCAATTAAAGTTCGAACGCCTGCAAATAAAACGGGTGGTGTATAATGCAGGGCAAACTTAGATAAAGGCCAATTGATTCCCCACATGAAAACGAGAAAGGTAAGGATTATGGCCGTCTTAGTTCGAGAAAGCTGTGTCACGGTAAGACCTCCTTGTTGTTATTCATTTCACTATGATATGATATCGACTGTAATAAATAAAATGAATCTTTTTTATGGGGAGTATAAGTGATTAGTTATGACCATTACACAACTGCAAGTATTAATAAAAACCGTTGAGTTAGGTAGTTTTACGAAGGCAGCTCGGGTGTTAAATATGACGCAGCCAGCTGTTAGTCATGCGATTTCAAGTATTGAGTCAGAGATAGGAGTTACGATTCTTATACGTGATAAACGAAAAGGATTAATTGTTACGGATGTAGGAAACAGAATTCTTGTACATATTAGAGAGATTTTGAACGGTGTAGAGAAGATTGAACAAGAAGTTGCGATGGAGAAAGGGCACGAAGTTGGGACGATTCGAATTGGGAGTTTTCCGAGCGCTTCTGCACATTTCTTACCCAAAATGATAAACCTTTTTAAGGAGAAGTATCCGAACTTAGAAGTCGTTCTTTGTGAAGGAACGATTAAAGAAGTTGAAGATTGGTTAGTATCGAGGGTTATTGATATAGGAATTGTTATTTTGCCTAATAAAGATATGGAGATTGTTCCATTAACGAAGGGGAAAATGGTTGCTATCTTAAGAGAGGATCATCCTCTCTGTAAGAAGGACGCTCTTACAATTTGTGATTTAGAGAATGAACCGATCATATTATGTAAGGGTGGATACGAACCACCCATTATTGATATGTTTAAACAAGCAAACGTACCACTTCGGGCTGAATATGTAATTTCGACAGTTACTACAGCTTTAAATATGATTCAAGAAGGATTGGGCATTGCAATATTAGCTGAATTATCTTTAACGAATTTACCAAAAAATGTGCAAACGAGAGAATTGGAACCACAAGTATGGAGAGAAATTGCTTTAGCTGTTCCTTCATTAAAGGATTCTTCAATCGCTGTGCAGCTATTTATTGAAGAATTTCAATCGCTATTTGCAGAATAAAAAGAGGTGTCTCATATATCATAATGGGACACTTTTTAATTTACTTATAAAAAATCTATGAAAAGGATTGACTTATTTTTTAGTTGTAACTATAATGATTACATCGAGGTGGTGATTACGATGAAAATTAGTAGCCGCTTTTCCATAGCTGTTCATATTTTATCTATTTTGAAAAACAATCCATCTTCACTTTGTACTTCAGACTATATGGCTGAGAGTGTCAATACAAATCCAGTAGTCATTCGTAAAATCATGTCGTACTTGAAACAAGCTGGCTTTGTTTACGTAAATCGTGGACCGGGTGGCGCGGGATTACTAAAGGATTTATATGAAATCACATTGTTAGATGTGTATCATGCAGTGAACGTAGTCGAAGAAGACAAGCTATTTCATATTCACGAGCAACCGAATCCAGATTGTCCAATTGGGGCGAATATTCAAGCGGTGTTAGAAATTATTTTAATTCAAGCACAATCCGCGATGGAAGAAGTTTTGGGAAATATTACAATGGGGCAGTTGTTTGAAACTTTGCAAGAAAAAATGAATGCTTAAATCCTATTTATATTTTTTTGTCATTAATGTAACTGATTTGATTACAACAATAAAGGTAAGGTGTAAAAGTTATGACTGTAAAAATGAAAGTATACTCAGATTTTATATGTCCGTTTTGTTTTTTAGCAAAAGGTCCATTAGATGAGGTAGCGAAAGAGAAAGATGTAGAGATTGAATGGATGCCATTTGAATTACGTCCAAGTCCATATTCAAAAATAGATCCATGGAATGAACCAGAAAAATTAGGTTCATGGGATGCTTTCATTCTTCCGACAGCGAAGAAGTTAGGAATTGATATGCGCTTGCCACGTGTTTCACCACATCCATATACACATTTAGCTTTCGAAGGATGTCAATTTGCGAAAGAACGTGGACTAGGTAATGAGTATCATCACCGCGTATTCACAGCATTTTTCCAAGAAGAGCAAAACATTGAAGATATTGATTTGTTAACAAAATTAGCGGTAGAAGTAGGACTTCCTGAGGCGGAATTTAAAGATGCTTTAGTAACTCGTAAATATAAAGAAAAGCATCAAGAAGCAATTCAACACGCATATGATGAAGCGAATATTATGGCTGTTCCAACTGTCATGATTGGAGATGAAGTCATTCAAGGGCTTGCTAGTAAAGAAACACTAGAAAGGGTCATTGATAAAGAAATTGAAAAGGATAAAACAAATTCATTTGAAGGTATGCAATGTAATACCGATGGATATTGCTAATTCGCTTGTTATGAAATAACAAAATAAATTATAAAACAAACATTTGGAGGAATTAAAATGTCAGCAACTACAACAAACTTAAAAGAAGCAATTGTGAATCGCCGTTCAATTCGTAAAGTAGCAAAAAACGATGCAATTACGAAAGAAAGAATTGAAGAAGTGTTAAAAACAGCTTTACACGCACCAACATCTTTCAATATGCAAAGTGGTCGTATGGTTGTATTAATGGATGGAGAGCATGAAAAGTTTTGGGATATTGTTAAAGAAACACTAAGAGCTCGCGTACCAGCAGAAAACTTTGAAGCGACTGTAGAAAGACTAAAAGGCTTCCATGCAGGTGTAGGAACAGTTCTATTCTTTGAAGATCAAGCAACTGTACAAAAAATGCAAGAAAATGCGCCATTATATAAAGATCAGTTCCCATTCTGGTCTCATCAAGGAAATGCGATGTTACAACATACTGTGTGGATGCTATTATCTGCTGAAGGAATTGGAGCGTCATTACAACATTACAACCCAATCGTAGATGCTGAAGTGAAAGAAACTTGGAACATTCCAGCAGAGTGGAGCTTAGTAGGTCAAATGCCATTTGGTGAACCAAACGAACAACCAGCAGAAAGAACGTTCTTGCCTACTGAAGATGTAGTGAAATTTTATTAAGAAATACAATATGTAACGAGAAGGAAGCTGTGCTTAAAAACAGCTTCCTTTTTTGTAGTGGTGTTAATTTATGTGCATTTAGGGAAGAAATATAAGAAATAATCCGGTGAGAAGGGAATTAGAAAAATGAATGATGAGAAAAAATATACAGTGGTAGGTACTGATGTTGAGGAAGTAAAGCGTTTAAATAAAAATTCAGGGTTAACGTATAATCAAGTGAAAGAAATGTTAGCAAAGCAAATGCAAAAAAGAAGTAATTAGATTGAAATCTTTCATTTTTTCATTTAGCATTTTGATTGGAGAGAGTTAAGTAAAAGGTAACTCTCTTTTTCGTGTAACGAAGCACCTTATAGAGTGGAGGAAGCAACATGAAGAAATGGGTAAAGGTAACGCTGTCTATCGCTGGAGGCATTGTCTTATTAGCGTGTGTCGGCGGATATTACGTGTATAAAAATTATTTTCCAAAGGAACCTGAGCGTATTGTATATGATAAAGAAAGAGTGCTACAACCGATACATAATCAGCTTAAAGGAATCAATATAGAAAATGTAAAAATAAAAGAAAAAGAAGTCGTAAATGCGACTGTAGATGAGCTTCAAAAAATGATTGATGATGGAAAGTTGTCATATGAAGAATTAACGAGCATTTATCTCTTTAGAATACAAGAACATGATCAAAATGGAATAACATTAAATTCTGTTACAGAGATAAATCCTAATGCGATGGAAGAAGCAAGAAAGTTAGATCAAGAGCGGGGTAGAAACAAAAATTCGAATTTATATGGTATTCCTGTCGTTGTAAAAGATAATGTACAGACGGAAAAAGTGATGCCGACTAGTGCAGGAACTTATGTATTAAAAGATTGGATTGCAGATCAAGACGCAACAATTGTGAAGCAGTTGAAAGAAGAAGGAGCATTTGTTTTAGGAAAAGCGAATATGTCTGAGTGGGCGAATTATTTATCTTTTACAATGCCAAGTGGGTATAGCGGGAAGAAAGGACAAAATTTAAACCCGTACGGTCCGATTACATTCGATACTTCAGGATCAAGTTCAGGATCTGCTACAGTAGTTGCGGCAGATTTTGCGCCGCTTGCAATTGGAACAGAAACGACGGGATCGATTGTTGCACCAGCGGCGCAGCAATCAGTAGTTGGGTTACGTCCATCTTTAGGTATGGTAAGTAGAACAGGAATTATTCCATTAGCTGAAACTCTTGATACAGCAGGACCTATGGCAAGAACAGTAAAAGATGCAGCAACGTTATTTAATGCAATGATAGGTTATGACGAAAAAGATGTTATGACAGAAAAAATGAAAGATAAAGAAAGAATTGATTATACAAAGGATTTATCAATAGATGGATTAAAAGGGAAAAAGATAGGGCTTCTTTTTTCTGTAGACCAACAAGATGAAAATAGAAAAACAGTAGCAGAAAAAATTAGAAAAGACCTTCAAGATGCAGGTGCGATATTAGCTGATAATATCCAGTTAAGTGCTGAGGGTGTAGATAATTTGCAAACATTAGAATATGAGTTCAAGCATAATGTAAACGACTATTTTTCACAGCAAAAAAATATACCGGTAAAATCGTTAGAAGAGATTATAGCGTTTAATAAAAAGGATAGTAAAAGACGAATAAAATACGGACAAACATTAATTGAGGGGTCTGAAAAATCTGCTATAACGAAAGAAGAGTTCGAAAACGTAGTACAAACGAGTCAAGCAAATGCAAAAAAAGAGCTAGATAGGTATTTAGTAGAAAAAGGTTTGGATGCTCTAGTTATGATTAATAACGATGAAATTCTTCTATCAGCTGTAGCTGGTTATCCGGAATTAGCGGTTCCTGCTGGATATGATAAAAATGGAGAACCAATCGGTGTAGTGTTTGTAGGGAAACAGTTTGGTGAAAGAGAGCTTTTCAATATGGGATATGCGTATGAACAGCAGTCTAAAAATAGAAAATCACCTAGTTTATAAAAAGATTATATGAAAAATAACTGGAGTCCACCGAAATATGTTGGTGGATTCCAGTTAAACGAATCTAACAATATGAAAAGAAAAAAAGGATTCTTCTCAATTAGTAAGAAAGATTGTCTATAGGAGTTCATAAAATGTAATAGATTCAATTTCCATCCATTGGAGGGGGAGGTTAATTCTTAATGAATGAAGTAAAGAGTTTTTTTCGAAGTAGAGGGTTTCAACGGTTTCTCGTTTTAATAATAGTAGCGCTTGTATTATATGCATTAAAAAGTATGATCAATTTAATATTAATTACGTTTATACTGACGTTTTTAATGGATCGATTTCAACGTTTTATTTCAAGGGAATTGAAAGTAAACCGGAAAATTGTTATTGCATGTTTGTATATAATACTAGTTTCCTTTATAGGCACAACGTTATATAAATATTTACCTGTGCTGACGATACAAATTTCACAATTAATTTATCAATTTAAACTATTTTTTCAAAATCCACCTGATAATGAAATCGTTAAATATGTACTTTCGACAATTAATGGGATGGAAGTATCAAAATATATAGAACAAGGTGTAGATGTTATATATCAATCAATAGCAAATATAGGGAAGGTAAGTTTACAAATATTATTATCTCTAATTTTAAGCTTATTTTTCTTATTAGAAAAAGAGCGTATTATTACATTTACATCTAAGTTTAAAGATAGTAAGTTAAAAATCTTTTATGAGGAAATTGCATATTTTGGTGAAAGATTTGCAAGATCGTTCGGAAAAGTAATTGAAGCTCAGTTTTTAATTGCCGTTGTAAATTGTATTCTTACTGTCATTGCATTAATTGTTTTAGGATTTCCACAGCTACTTGTATTAGCTGTTATGGTTTTCTTACTAGGGTTGATTCCTGTTGCAGGTGTGATTATTTCTTTGTTTCCACTTTGTATCATTGCTTACAACGTAGGCGGAGTTATGTACGTAGTATACATACTCGTGTTCATAACAGTAATCCACGCTCTTGAAAGTTATTTTTTAAATCCGAAGTTTATGTCTGCAAAAACAAATTTACCAATCTTTTATACATTTATGATTCTCATCTTCTCAGAGCATTTCCTCGGAATATGGGGGCTTATTATCGGGATACCAATCTTTATCTTTTTATTAGATGTACTTGATATAAATAATGAGGATGCGACTAAAAAATAAGAAATGATAGAAAATCATTAAAAGGTCATAGGGGATAATTAAGATAAAAAAGCAATCCAAAATAAATTGGATTGCTTTTTTATCTTAATTAAAGAACCGGAGCCATTGTTTCTTTTAATACTTGAACAGAGTGATCGAATTTTAATTCTTCTTCTTCACTTAATTCAACCTCTAAAATTTCACGAACACCGCCGCGATTTAAAACAGCAGGCACCCCGATATAAACATCTTTTTGACCATATTGACCTTCTAAGTAAGCTGATACAGTTAATACACTATTTTCGTCGTTTAAAATTGCTTTTGTAACACGTAGAAGTGACATACCGATACCATAATAAGTTGCGCCTTTACGCTCAATAATATGGTAAGCTGCATCACGGACGTTTATGAAAATTTTGTCTAAATCTTCTTGATTATACGTGTTGTCTTTTTCAAGCAGTGTTTGTAGTTTTTGGATACCAACGGAAACATGACTCCAAACAGGAAGTTCAGTATCGCCGTGTTCTCCGATAATATAAGCGTGAATGTTGTGTGGACCAATATCGAAGTACTCACCTAACATATAGCGGAAACGAGCAGAATCAAGCGTTGTACCAGAACCGATTACACGTTCTTTCGGTAAACCAGATTCTTTCCAAGTTACGTAAGTTAAAATATCTACAGGGTTTGTTGCGATTAAGAAGATGCCATCAAATCCGCTATCCATAATACTGCGAACGATTTGTTTAAAGATTTTAGCGTTTTTCTCAACTAAATCTAAACGTGTTTCGCCTGGTTTTTGTGGTAATCCAGCTGTAATAACTACAAGGTCAGCATCTTTACAATCTTCGTAGCTGCCTTTCCATACTCTAGTTGGAGCTGGTGCGAATGGAACAGCATGACTTAAATCCATTGCCTC
Organism: Bacillus sp. D48C; assembly: GCF_053345735.1. Classification (NCBI taxonomy): domain Bacteria; kingdom Bacillati; phylum Bacillota; class Bacilli; order Caryophanales; family Bacillaceae; genus Bacillus; species Bacillus sp. D48C. Next base: position 165,208 of record NZ_JBKFAQ010000009.1, on the reverse strand, counting down.
CCCTTCAGCTTTTGCCTCATTTACATCGACTAAAACAAATTCTTCAGCTACGGCTTGGTTAATCATGCAGTAAGCATAACTACATCCAACTGCTCCTGTTCCTACTAATACAACACGGTTAATACCTTTTTTCATTTCAAAATTCCTCGCAATTTCATTGATTTTATTATGTAAGATAATACGTCTTACTTCTATAGAGTCATATCTAGTTTATTACATTTTATAAAAGATATTCAAGTATTTGAAAATGTATCCGTGCAAATCCGCGAACAAAACATAGGAATTCAGTGAACCGAATATAATTCAGTAAAATCCTTTGTAAAAGGGGAAATGGCATGGGGAACCCATTAGCAATGGAAGAAATGCTTCATATTATTCATGCAGGGCTTGTCAAAAAGAATAACCCAAAACGGATTACGATTGCAGGTGCAGGGATTTCTGGATTAGTTGCAGGTTCTTTATTAAAAGAGGCTGGGCACGAAGTAACGATTATAGAAGCAAATAACAGAATAGGTGGCAGGGTGTATACGATTCGGGAACCATTTAGTGTGGGTTTATATTTTAATGCGGGACCGATGAGAATCCCTGACACCCATAAGTTAACCTTAGCGTATATTCATAAATTTAAACTACCTTTAAACCTTTTTATAAATAAAACTTTTGCAGATATCATTTATACGAATAACATTCAAACGAGATTGAATGTGTTTGAAAATGATCCAAGTGTACTTGAATATCCGGTTTTGGATAAAGAAAGAGGAAAAACGGCAGAAGAGCTAATGATTGAGGTATTAGAACCAATACTAAATTATATTAAGAAGGATCCTGATAAAAACTGGCTTATCGTTGAAAAAAAGTATAAAACGTATTCGCTTGGTTCATTTTTAATGGAGTATTATTCAGATAGTGCAATAGATATGATTGGGGTACTTCTTGATATGGAAGCTTATATGGGAATGTCCTTAATTGAAGTATTACGTGAAATGATTTTCTTTACTTCAACGACGAAATATTATGAAATAACTGGTGGAATGGATAAGTTATCGAATGCATTCTTACCACAATTAAGAGAACATATTTTAATGCCATATAAGGTTGATAAAATTATACAAGAAGATAATAAAGTAATGTTACAAGGAAATCATGAACAAACGTTAGAGCAATTTACAATAACAAGTGATTTTGCTATTATTACAATTCCATTTTCAGCGTTAAGATTTGTAGAAGTTCAGCCATACTATTTATTCTCTTATTTTAAAAAAAGAGCAATTCGTGAATTAAATTATATTGCTGCAACTAAAATTGCAATAGAGTTTAAAAGTAGATTTTGGGAGAAAGCGGGACAGTGTGGCGGTAAATCTATTACTGATTTACCGATACGGTTTACATACTATCCGAGTTATGGCATTCATACTCCAGGACCAGCTATCGTAATAGCAAGTTATACGTGGGCAGATGAGGCGTTAACATGGGATAGTCTCCCGCAAAGAGATCGTATTCGTTACGCATTAAAAAATTTAGCGGAAATATACGGTGACATCGTCTATAGTGAGTTTGTCACTGGAACATCTTTTAGCTGGAGTAAAAATCCGTATTCTTGCGGTGCATTTACAGCTTTCGAACCAGGCCAAGAGCTCGAGTTATTTCCGTATATTACACCACCATCTGGAAAAGTACATTTTGCAGGAGAGCATACGACATTAACACATGGATGGATGCAAGGGGCAATTGAGTCTGGAGTAAGAGTTGCATATGAAGTAAATGAACAGTGAATCTCTTATATTTACAAATGGTCATTCTTTTAATAAAATGATAAATATAAATCGTAATTATTACGCTTTGAATACATTTGAAGTAAAGAAATGGATGGTCGGTTGAATGAATAAAGTGGAGATTCATATATTAGGTGGTTTTTTAGGTAGTGGAAAATCAACATTATTACAAAATTTATTGTTAGCAGAGAAAAAGAAGAATAGAAAAGTTGCAGTATTAATGAATGAAATTGGTGAATACTCGGTAGATACAGATATTATTGGAAAAGAGAATGTTTTAAGAGAACTTCTTAAAGGCTGTATTTGTTGTACGTTAAAAGAAGAGCTTGAAATACAATTACATTCGTTATACCAACAAGAAAGACCAGATGTCATTTATATAGAAACGACAGGTGTTGCGCATCCAATTGAAGTGTTAGACGCGTGTGTCTCGCCAATTTTAGCTCCTTTCCTGGAAGTGAAATCAATTGTAGTCGTTTTAGATGCAGTAAGGTGGTTAAACAAAAGTATATTAAGTGCAAATGTACAACAGCTATTGCATGAGCAACTGAAATTTGGTAGTCACATTCTTGTTAATAAAGCAGATTTACTAACAGATGAAGATAAGAACATAGTACTTGAAGAAGTAAAGACAATAAATGATCATGCGAAAATGTATGAGACAAAGTATTGTAATATATCTTTAAAAGATATAGAAGAAGCAGAATTTCCAAATGATGAGGAACATGAGACACTACACGTTAAACAGCATTTACATATACAAACGATGACGTATCAATTTACGAAACCGATTGATCAAGACAAATTATATGAATGGCTTTCGAATTTACCAGATAGTATTTATCGAGTGAAAGGCTTTGTGAAATTCCATGGAGATAAATACCCTCACCTATTCCAATATTCGTTCGGAGTACCGACTTTACTGGAACAAGATTTCGGTTTCCCAACAAACTTAGTAGTAATTGGAGAAGGAATAGATAAGAAACGATTGGCTGAAGGGTTAGAGAAAGTAGAACTTAACTCTAATTAAGGTGAAAAGACTAACTTAAAAAATAAGTTAGTCTTTTTGTATGGCCATTACTAAAATGAAACAGTATTTTCAATTGGATTGCAGAATATATATTGATTGTATGTCCGTTTCCATTACATAGGAAGGTGATTATATATTTGTGCCGAATGTAGAGGGTACTACAAGAGTTTTCCATTATCTATCGTATTAGTTAGTCATGATTACGGACAGGGGATTTTGGCGTGTTTGATTCTATCAGAAAGTAAAGTATGGGGAGGATCACAATGTCGATGAAAAAACGTAAGTGGCTAAAGACAATGTTTACTGGTTGTGTTTTAGGTTCGTTATTAATAACGGCAGCTTGTTCAGGAAAGAAAACAAGTACAGAAGATGAAAAAACGATTAAGGTAGGAGTCCTTGCTTCTTTAACAGGACCGCTAGAATCGTATGGAAAACAAACAGTGAACGGATTTGAATTAGGGTTAGACTATGCAACTGGTGGGACTGGGAAAGTAGATGGGAAAAAGATTAAGTTTGTTGTAGAAGATACAGAAACGAAAGCGGATGTAGCAGTGAAGAAAGCTACGAAGTTATTAGAAGAAGAGAAAGTTGATTTTTTAGTTGGATCGTCTAGTTCAAGTGATACGTTAGCGGTTTTACCACTGGCAGAAGAATATGAAAAGATTATGGTTGTAGAACCGGCAGTTGCGGATAGTATTACCGGGAAGAACTGGAATAAATATATTTTTAGAACTGGAAGAAGTTCCTCACAAGATGCGATTGCAGGAGCAGCAGCAATTGCGAAAAAAGATGTAAAGATTGCGACATTTGCCCCAGATAACGCTTTTGGTCGTGAAGGGATTGCTGCATTTAAAGCGGGTGCGAAAAAATTAGGTGCGAACATTGTGAATGAGCAATACGCGGATACAAATTCAACAGATTTTACAGCGAATATTCAAAATATCATTAGTTCAAAACCAGATTATTTATTTATCGTTTGGGCAGGGGCAAATTCACCTTGGAAACAGTTGAAAGATATGAATGTGGAAGCGCAAGGTATTAAAATTTCTACAGGTGCGCCAGATATACCAGCATTAAAAACAATGGATGCATTAGTAGGTATGCAAGGTTTTTCTGTATATTATCACACGCTTCCAAAAAATAAAGTGAATGATTGGCTAGTTGAAGAGCATAAAAAACGTTTTAATGGTGCAGTGCCAGATTTGTTTACAGCGGGAGGAATGTCAGCAGCAATTTCTATTGTAGAAGCCTTAAAGAAAACAAAAGGTGATACAGATGTAGATACCTTGATTAAGAAAATGGAAGGAATGGAATTTGATACACCAAAAGGAAAGATGAAGTTTAGAGAGAAGGATCACCAAGCGATGCAGACACTGTATTCTATCACATTGAAAAAGCAAGACGGTGTTGATTATCCGGTGCCAGTGTTAGAGCGAGAATTAACGATGAAAGAAACAGAACCACCAGTTCAAAATAAATAGACTGAATTTTCTGTTGTTTTTGTATAAAGAGGGGGGACCCTCTTTATACATATTTCTTTCATACTCACGGCTTTAAAGGGAGGGGATTTCGTGACACATTTGTTAGAGACGAAAAATCTTAGCGTATCTTTTGGTGAAGATCATGTTATTAAAGATGTAAATTTAACTGTCCAAAAAGGAAAACTCATTTCTATTATCGGGCCAAATGGTGCGGGGAAGACAACATTATTTAATTTACTAAGTGGACAGATTTCACCCACAACAGGTGAAGTGTATTTTAAAGGGCAAGATATTACAAAACTATCGATTTCAGATCGAACACGCTTAGGAATCGGTCGCTCTTTTCAGCTTACAAACATATTCCCAGAATTAACGGTACTTGAAAATGTCCGTTTAAGTGTTCAATCATTCGTACAAGATTACTATAGTTTTTTCCCGAGTCCAGCAAAATTAAAGCAACAAGTTGGAGAGGCGAGACGTTTCTTAAAAACAGTATTACTTCACGAGAAAGAGAACGTATTAGCGAAAGATTTGGCACATGGAGAGAAAAGAAAGCTAGAACTTGCGATGTTATTAGCTTTAAAAACGGATGTGTTATTACTTGATGAGCCGACGGCAGGTATTTCGGTTGAGGAAGTCCCTGCTATATTACAAGTGATTGAAAATATTAAGAAACATCCAGAGAGCACAATTGTACTTATCGAACACAAAATGGATATGATACTAGGTTTGTCAGATCATCTTATCGTTTTATTTCATGGAGAGTTATTGGCTGAAGGATTGCCAGAAGAAATTATAAAAGATGAGCGTGTACAAAGTGCTTATTTAGGGGGATTATATAGTGGCACTATTACAAGTGAATAATATAGAAACGTATTTAGATCAGTTTCATATTTTGCAAGGAGTATCTCTTACTGTTGAGAAAGGGACGATTACTGTACTGTTTGGTAGAAACGGGGCAGGGAAAACAACGACATTACGCTCAGTTATGGGGTTTCACCGGATTGCAGATGGTGAAATTTATTATGATAGTGCAAAAGTAAGTGGATTACCTACACATTTAATTTCAAGGAAAGGAATAGGGTATGTACCAGAAAATCAAGGTATTTTTCATGATTTGACAGTAGAAGAAACATTCGCTCTTGCTAGGGGGAAAGGTGAAGAAGTAGAAGGGAAAATAGAGTGGATGCTGGAACTATTTCCGGATTTAAAGCAGTTTTGGAATAAGAAAAGTGGGCTCTTGAGCGGAGGGCAAAAGCAAATGTTGGCTATTTCAAGAGCTTTTATTAATAGTGATGGATTATTACTTATTGATGAACCGAGCAAAGGGCTATCCCCGATAATGGTGGAGAAATTAATGGTAGCTATTTTGAAGATGAAAGAGAAAACAACAGTTTTACTTGTTGAGCAAAATTTTATGATGGCTAGTCAAATTGGCGATTATTTTTACATTATGGATAACGGACGAATTGTTCATAACGGTTTTATGAATGAATTAAAAAAGGATAAGGAAATGTGTCATAAATATTTAGGAATCTCTTAACATGAACCCGAGGTGAAAAGGATGGATGTGTTAATAAATTTATTTGTAAATGGGATTTCAACAGGGATGCTCATTTTTTTGTTAGCATCAGGTCTTTCACTTATTTTCGGTCTAATGAGCGTTTTAAACTTTGCACACGGTGGTTTATTTGCGTGGGGAGCATTTACAGGTGTTTGGTTATTTAATATGACAGGAAGTTATATATTAGCTTTAGTTGGAGCAGTAGCTATGGGAATGTTCCTAGGATTTATTTTAGAAAGGTTTCTTATTAGACCAGTATATGGAAATCATGTTCGACAGCTGCTCGTTACGCTTGGAGGAATGCTCGTTCTTAGTGAGTGTATTAAAATATTTTGGGGGCCAAACCCTATTAGTGCAAAATTACCGTTATGGTTACAAGGAAGTTTTACATCCGGAGGTATTATATTAATTAAATATCGTCTATTCGTTATTTTGATTGGGATAATTATTTACATTGCACTACTATTATTACTCAAAAAGACGAAGATAGGTCTTATGATCCGTGCTGGTGTAATGGATAAAGAAATGGTTCAAGCGCTTGGTATTAATGTAAAAGCGATATTTTCTTTCGTCTTTTTATTAGGAGCAGGGATGGCAGCTTTGGGAGGATTCTTATTAGCACCGTATTCGGGTGTTATTTTCGCCGAGATGGGCATGCAGTATGCAATTTTAGCATTTATAGTAGTAATTATCGGTGGATTAGGAAGCGTACAAGGTTCAGCTATTGCTTCTTTAATTGTCGGATTAGCTGGTGCTTTTACAGCGTATTTTATACCAGATTTATCACTTGCAATTAATATGTTAATGTTACTATTTTTCTTAATAGTGAAGCCAACTGGACTTGTTGGTGAAAAGGGGTGAAATGGTGAACAACACATCGGACCGAATTAAAGTATACTCCGGAGTATGTATGCTCATTTGTTTAAGTGTATTTCCGTTCGTAAATGATTCACGGAGCCTGTTAATTTTGTTCACTCAAATCTTCATCTTTGCTATTTTTGCAATGAGTTTTGATGTATTGCTTGGGTATACAGGAATTGTATCGTTCGGTCATTGTATGTTCTTTGGGATAGGAGCATATGGGGTAGCGCTTTTATTTGATCGACAAGGCGTATCAATAACGAACTTTTTAATTGGAATAGTAGCTGCAATTATCGTTTCAGCAATCGTTAGTTATATAATTGGTTTGCTTTCTTTACGATTGAAAAGTCATTTTTATGCAATGTTAACACTTGCTATTTCACAGTTGTTTTTCGTACTTGCTGAAAAATGGCGTGTGCTTACTCACGGAGGAGATGGTTTTACATTTGGGGTACCAGAAATATTCCGTGATCGTTTTACTTTTTATTATGTATCACTTGTATGTTTATGCTTCATTTTTATTCTATTACGTCTTTTTACAAAGTCTTCTATTGGGAAAGTATTAAAGGCAATTTCACAAAATGAACAACGTGTTGAAGCACTTGGATATAAAGTCCTCCATTATAAAATAATCGCAAGTGTAGTCGCAGGAATAGTAGCTGCAATTAGCGGTGGTTTATTTGTTATTACATTACGCTTTGTCAATACGACTGTATTTTCAATTGAAATGACACTAAATGCACTCTTAATGACAATGATTGGAGGAGTCGGAACATTAATTGGAGCTATTGCTGGGTCTGGGATTATTGAATCACTAAAATATTATTTATCAGAACTAGCGACGGAATATCCGATTTTTGAAAGATGGACGATTATTCTAGGTTTATTGTATATTATCGTGCTACTCGTTTTTCCGAAAGGATTGGTTGGGACGGTTAAGAAATTGAAGAGTTTTAAAAGGAATAAAAAGGAGAAAAGTACAGAAGTGGAGCAAAACGTGTGAAAAATCAATTGTATACAAAATAAAAATCCCTCTTGTATATTCGTTAAAGAGGGATTTTTATTTTGAAAAAAGTTTGTAATCAAAGTCATTTTATTAATCAAATAGTTCATCAGGGATATGCTTGATAAAGGTTTGATTCGTAAAAAAATGAACAGCTAAATTCTCAAGGGGAACATCTTCAATTATTACTAATGTATCATTTTTAATCGGTAAAAAAGCTATTCCTTTTCCATCAGCAATAAACTCTTCCATAAGCGAATAAGAATCCAACTGTTGAAGTTGTCGCTGAGATAGATTGTTTTCTTTTAGAAATTGTATTGTCTTATTCCTAAAAGGGCACTTTTTGTCATTGCTAACGAAGAAAATTTCTTTTGAATAATCAATGGTACATTTTTCTTTCGCTTTTAATAAGCCTACAGAAATTGAGGTTGTGAACACTTTTTTAAACGATGCGTCAGGATAATCCTCATAAGTTATGACCATATCAACTTTTTGTTGCTGCAGTAATTTTTGCAAATGACTACTACTTTCTACATATATTTGATAATTTCTGAAATTTACTTTAATACGCTTACTTAAATAATTTGTCAAAATAGATTGTGACGTCGCTATTATATAAGAAGAACCACTCGTTTTAATTTCATCTTTTACTTCTTATAATAGAGTTAATATTTTATTCGTGTAATCTAATAAAATGTCACCAGCAGGTAACAAGGAAACACCTTTGTTATCTCTATGTAGTAAAGGCGTTTCTAATTCTTGTTCTAATTTTTTGATTCGCTCAGTTACGTTCGGTTGAACATATCCTAACTCTTTAGCAGCTTTACTAATAGAACCCTCACTGGCCACAGTTTTGAATATAATAAGATCATTTATTTCCATGTATCTCAGCCCCTTATGCACTATCATTATAAATGATACCAAACATAATTTATACCTATTTTACGTTAGCCGCTTATCGATTTATCATAATGTATATAAGATTGAAAGCGAGTGATAAACATGATTGGAATGCAATATAAGGTCATTCTTCCAAAGGATTATGACATGGAAATTATTAAGAAAAGGGTAAAGGATAATGGCTATAAAACTGATGGTTTCCAAGAACTAAATTTTAAAGCTTATTTAATTACGGAAACGGAGAAAGACGGGAATTTTTATAACTGCTATGCACCTTTATATATTTGGAATGGTCATGAAGGGATGAATAAATTTATCTTTGAAGGGTATTACGATAACATTTTACAATCTTTTGGATGGCAACAAATACATATAGGTGTTCCATTAGTGGTTAATCTAAGTGATGGATTTAAGAAAAGTAGATATGTTGTTGAATATGCAGGAAGTATTTCTCAAAGTAAAACGTTGATTGGGACTCAATTAAGCACGATAAATGAAGATGTACAAAACAACGAAAAGTGTTTAGGGAATGTAATCGTTTATAATCCGGATAAATGGGGATATAGTAGGTTTGAGTTTTATGAAGAGAAGCCTGAAATGGTAACAAATAAAGGTGTTACAGTATATGAGATTTTGCACATTTCACGATGAAAACTTGTTGAAATTAAATTAAGAAAAAGGAATGAAAATGTATGCCTTTTGTGAACGTTTATTATCATGAAAATATATTAAATAAAGAAGAGTTGAAAAAGATAGGTGAATGTAGCCTATATAAATGTAACTACAGCTAAAACCTCTGAAGATGTGACGTAAAGTAAGCGATATCTACAGTGGAGATGGTTTTTCTATTTTTTTAATCATAACTTACAGAATTATTCTTTTGAATAAGACGTCTTTCACCAGTGTTAATTGGTTCAATATCTTATAAAATAATGTATAGTAAATTAAAAACTAAAAGTGGAGTAAACATATGGACAAAAATCGGAGTTGAAAATGGAATATTATAAGGTTAGTTTTATAAAAATGAAGACTATAGTTCTATTATTGTTAGTAAATTCTAAATAGTAAATTACATTTTAGCTTACTGAACAAGTGATAATCCCCATGCCCAGTAAGCTAAAAAAATTATAAATTTGTACATCAAAATTCCGGGCGTTTTGTAAGGTTTACACCAACCCCACTTTATGGAAGCCTATTAATCGTTTACGTCTATTGTCTGCTCTAGCCAATACATGCTCAGGAACCCTATAATTTAAGAGGGGATAAAATGACTGAGAAATATAAGATTTACTATAAACAACTTGCTGTACGATTCTTGGTTTTTGATTAAGGTTTAAACCGCCACGGTGCCAAACCTGATTGTTAAAAATTAGACAATCACCAGCTTTTGCTTTAAAAGTCACGGGTTTTTTTCCATTATAAACAGGGAGTTCTTGTTTAGTGTCTGGAAATTTACCGCTTCTATGGCTACCAGGAACTAATTGTGTAGGTCCCATATCTTCCTCAACATCCGCGAGATAGTATAGACAGTTGACAATAAATACTGGCATTTGAATATTATTATCCCAATCAACATTTTTTGGAAGTGGGAAAAACATTTCATCATCAATTAAATCGATATGCCATTGATCTATTCCTGTTCTTCTAGGGGTCTTAATTGCATTCATACTACGCAAATGACAATTATCCCCTAAAATTGCTTCGACTAAATTAATAACTGGAGGCAAATCGATTAAATTTTCAAAGACTTCACCACGTTCGAACATCATACCACGAAAAATAGGAGCGTACCCATTCCTTGGACCTCGAAAAGCTTCTTCAACCCCGGTATTCAATAAATTGATTTGGTCTTCATTTAGAACATTACTCATAAAAACAAAGCCATCACTATGAAATTGTTTCACTTTATCACTTAGATCATGCATAAAATATTTCCCCCTGAATCCTAGAGTTTTTTATAATTTCCTATTGCTGAAGATAATTATTAGATAAAAAATTCACTTTACTGTTCAATAAAAACTAATATAACAGTACAAAAAAATGCAACCGATTGCATTTTGGAGGGGAGGAAGGTTTATTTAGAAAAAACATATTCTATCATCTCCGCCTCTTGGATGAAAGTGTTTTCATTCCACCTTCGGTAATTAGTCTAACATTATTTTTGGTAAAAATAAACAAGAGTAGTAACTTCAATTGTTTATTTTCCGAGTTTGATTTTTTTGAAAAGTATGTTTGATGAAGTAACAGGCAGTAAATATTATGAAAATATCTTGATTTATAAGCTTTTTGTATATTTTTCACAAAAAAATAATAGTAAAGAAGTTAATGTAGAAGTAGATATTGAATTATTATTAGAATATTTAATTTATTTATCAGGTTGCGTTTTGTTTTGTTGGATAATTCATAATTAGATAAAAATAGTAAAAAAATGTATTTACAATTTATAGTAATAGGTTTATAATCCATAACTGTGCAAACGTTTTCTTTTATGGTTCGAATTTTAAGAATCAATAAAATATTTGCTTAGTAAAATACATACGAAAGGATGAGATAGGTGAAAGTAGTTATTCTTTGTGGTGGTTTTGGAACGAGAATGCAATCGCATAAAGATAATATTCCTAAACCGATGATTACGATAGGGGACAAGCCAATATTATGGCACATTATGAAATACTATTCTTCATGGGGACATAATGAATTTATTTTATGTTTAGGTTATCAAGGGTGGAAAATAAAAGAGTATTTCATGAATTATAAGTTAATCAATAGTGATTTTTCAATTTCTCTTAATCAGCCCAATGATATTCAATACCATAATAGATTGAGTGAGGAAGATTGGAAAATTACGATGGTAGAAACAGGTTTAGATTCAATGACAGGGAGTCGTATTAAACAAATTCAAAAGTATATTGGAGATGATTCAACCTTTATGCTTACTTATGGAGATGGAGTTTGTAATCTTAATATTAATCGTCAATTGGACTTTCATCATTCACATGGAAAAATACTAACTGTTACAGGTATTTCAAGAACAGGGCAGTATGGGGAGTTGCAATGTGACAGTGAGGGGCATGTAACAGAGTTTCAAGAAAAACCTCAAGTTGCTGATGCAAAAATTTCTGGTGGATATTTCATTTGTAACAGAGGGATTTTTGAATATCTAGACAATGATAAAGAATTAGTATTTGAAAAAGAACCGCTACAAAAATTAATGGGAAATAAACAAATGATGGTATATAACCATAGTGATTTTTGGGGAAGTATGGATACATATAAAGATCAATTAACTTTAAATCAAATGTATGAAAATATGGAGGCACCTTGGAAATTATGGAATTAACTAAAGACTTGTCTATATTTAAAGGGAAAAAGGTACTTGTTACTGGGGATACAGGATTTAAAGGTGCATGGCTTTGTATGTGGTTAGATATGTTAGGTGCAGATGTTGTCGGATATTCACTACCTCCTGATAAAAAAGATTGTCTTTACAATATATTAGGTTTAGAGGAAAGGATTTTACATATTGATGGAGACATACTAGATTTAGAATATCTAAAAGAAGTTTTCAGAAAACAAAATCCAGAATTTGTTTTTCATCTGGCTGCTCAACCACTTGTAGGAGTTTCGTATACAGAACCCAAACGCACTTTTGATGTTAATGTAATTGGTTCAGTGAATTTGTTAGAAGTTGTTCGTCACAATAAGTCGGTTAAGTCGGTAGTATATGTTACGTCTGATAAGTGCTATAAAAATAAAGAATGGTTATGGGGGTATAGGGAAAATGATGAATTAGGAGGAGGAGATCCTTATAGCGTTTCTAAAGCAGCTGCAGAGCTAATATTTACTGCATATATAGATGCTTATTTTTCTGAGGACAGTAAAATTGGTTTAGCGAGTGCGAGAACAGGAAATGTAATTGGTGGAGGAGATTGGGCGGAGGGGCGAATTATACCTGACTGTGTTAGAGCTCTTTCAGCGAAAAAAGTAATTGAATTAAGAAAGCCCTATGCTTTTAGACCTTGGCAGCATGTACTTGACGTATTGTATGGTTATTTGCTACTAAGTATAAATTTGTTTCACAACCCTAAAAAGTATAGTGGAAGTTGGAACTTTGGGCCAACTAATACTTCCATTTTACCAGTACAAAGATTAGTAGAAACGTTTATTGATAATTGGGGGAACGGGTCCTATAACTCCGAAAATTATAATGAAAATTTTTATGAATCTAATAGTCTAAGTGTTAATTCTGAAAAAGCTGTTTATCAATTAAAGTGGAATTCAAAATGGGATTTTAATCGTACAGTTAGTGAAACAGTAAACTGGTATAAAAATTTTGAAGAAGGTAAGGATTCTTATCATTTCACGTTAGAACAAATTCAGGCATATATGAAAATACATAAAGAAAGGGAAGTGAAACCTTGAAAGTATTAATTTTTTCGCGTGAGTATCCGCCTAATACAATTGGCGGAACAAGTACAGTAGCCAGATCATTGGCTGAAGGTCTAGCAAAATCAGGATATAAAGTAGGAGTAATTACAAATAATATAGAGGAAATTTTAGTAACAGAAGTAATTAATGATGTTAATATATATCGAATTAGCAATAAATCTTTATATACAGAAGAAGCTGGTATAAGTGACAATTCTCTTGTTTCTCATAGAAGATTAATGAAGGGTGTAAATCATTTCGTAAATAAGTTTGGTGCACCATCAATAATTATTTTTCCGGACTTGTTTTGTTTTCCTGAAGCTTCTATTTTAGCAAAACAGTTTGGATGCCCACTCATTAATATCCTTTTACAAGATTTTTCAAAGATGGTTCCTTACGATAGAAATGGGGTTCATCGAGTTTCAAATAATGTTGAAGCTAGGAAAGAGTTAATTCTTGAATTGGAGAGAAAAGCATTAATGCACTCTACCCATACTGTGTTTATTAGTAATGCGTTATCCGAAAGTATACATAAGCAGTATGAGGATTTATCGAGAGATAAAACAAGCGTAATTCATTTAGGAATTTATCCAGATGAACTTGCAAGAAAAGAAAATGTAAATTATAGACGAAGAAGAAGCGTTCTAGCAAAAGAGGAAGAAATTATAATTTTAGGTTGCGGTAGATTAGTACCAGTGAAAGGATTTGATTATTTAATTAAAGGATTTGCAAAAGTTTGGAGAAATTACCCAAAAGTTAAGCTCGGAATTATTGGTGTTGGACCAGAGCTAGAATATCTCAAGGAACTAACTAAAAAGTTAAATGTAAGCGATTCAGTAATTTTCTTAGGTGATATAACACGAGAGGAGGCAATTGAATACTTTCATGTAGCAGATATATGTGTAGTACCTTCATTATGGGAGTCGTTTTGTTATGTTGCTGCTGAATTTATGGCTGTAGGTAAGCCTATAATAGCCTCTTCGGTTGATTCGTTAAATGAGTTATTACGTGATAACAAAGAAGCTTTGAAATTAACTGTAAACGAAGATAAGTATGGTATACGTGAGTTAGATGAAAATGAAATTGCCTATAAGATTGAAAGATTGTTAAATAATCAAGAATTAGGTGATAGTTTAGCAAACGCGGCTAGAGAAAGAGTATCAAGGTATTTCATTAATCAACATTTTATTAATGGTGTATCAGAATTAATAGAGGAGAAACTCCATAAGAACACAGATAAAATTGCGGGGTGTTCTGAATGAAAGAGAATATTCAATCATTAAAAGAACTTATTGATAAGATAACACCTATCGATAAATATGCCGAAAGAAAATTTCACATTAGCCAAATGCGAATAGCAAAGCCATTAAAAAGTTTAGGGGCGTTAGATAAGATAGCCTATCAGATTGCAGGTGTACGAGGAATAACTCAGATAGATGATTTCAAAAAAAGTATTGTTATTTTTGCAGGTGACCATGGTATAGCATCAAAGCATGTATCATTATTTAAATCAAATGTTACGAGTAAGGTATTCAAAACGATAGCCGATGGTTTAGCACCTATTAATGTAATTGCTAAGCAGGTTGGGGCAGATATTACTTTAGTTGATTTGGGTTTGAAAGAATGTATTGATTCAGATAATTTTCTTAACTGGAAGGTTAAGGAAGGAACGAATGATATGACGAATACAGTGGCAATGAGTATATCTGAAACAATAGAGGCTATATTAAAAGGTGCTAAAGTACTAGAGACTGAAAAAAATCAAAATTCAAATATTATAGCAGTTGGGGAAATTGGTATTGGAAATACCACAGCCGCTAGCGCTATAACTTCAGTTGTTTGTAATATCTCACCAAATGATGTTGTAGGAAAAGGAACGGGTATATCGTGCGAAAAGGTTAAATATAAAACTGAAATTGTAAAAAAGAGTATAGATTATCATAATCTCAAGGTCACTGATGATCCTCTTCGTATAATTAGTTCTATTGGTGGACTGGAAATAGCTGGGGTAGTAGGGCTAATTCTGGGAGCAGCAGCACGGAAAATACCTATAATTATTGATGGATTTATAACTACAGCTGCGGCTAGTATTGCGCAATTATTATGTCCAGATATATCTAATTATCTTATTGCGTCCCATGTCTCTTCTGAACCTGGGCATAAATTCTTACTGGAAAAGATGGGGTTGTCACCATTACTTGATTTACAGATGAGATTAGGAATGGCTTCGGGAGCGGCAATTGCAACTTCATTAGTAGAAATAGCCTGCAAAGTAAGCTGTCAGACTGGACCATATATCGATATGAATATTGAACATATTGATCGAAATTTAAACTGGGGGAGTACTGAACATTAATGATTAATAAAGTATCCACAGTCATATTTGATTTAGATGGAACGTTGGTTAATAGTTGGAAAATTCATTTGGAAAGTTGTAAATATGCTTATTCAAGGGTTATGAATAAAACTTGTAGTACACTTCTAATCAAAAGATATGCTATGCCTACAGAAGAGGCTACACTTGGTTGTTTAGTAGGAGAAGAAAATAAAGAAAGAGCATTAAAATTTTATAATAAGTATTTCCTAGATAATTTGTGTGAATTATTTTTAATACCTCCAATTGATATACACAATATGTTGGAGTACCTAAAAGATAGGAAAATGAAACTAGGGATTTTTACGGGCAGATCAAGAGAAACGACTTACGCACTACTTAAATATACCGATTTAATTAAATATTTCGATGTAATTATTACTTCTAGTGATAATATACCAAGTAAACCCAATCCAGATGGATTAGCTTTAGCAATAGAGATGTTGGAGGCAAAAAAAGAAGAAAGTATATTTATTGGGGATACAGAGAGTGATTTGGATATAGGTAAGAAAGTAGATGTTTATACAATCAAAGTAGATTGGTTTACTGAAAATTTTTCAATGAATAAATCATACGAGGTAGTTACCGCTAGTACGCCAATGGATTTGAAAAATAGAATAACTTCAAAGATATGAGGGGTTTTTAGTGATATACAATCAGATCAAGAAGAACAATCCAGAACACATCGCTTTTATAAGAGACGAAAAAGAGGTTAGTTACAAAGAGTATATAGAAGAAATTGAAAAATGCCGTAGTACGATTATTAAGATTGGGTTATCTCAAAGTAAATTAGTAGGATTATGTTTAAAAGATTCATATAGATTCTCAATACTTTTCGTTTCATTATGTTCTTTGAAAATTCCAATTATACTATTGGATCCTTATACAAAAAGTGAAGAATTTCAAACTGTTATCAACATGTATAAGCCAAGTATTTTAATAACAGATACAAAAAAACTAATAGATATAGAAGATGATATGGTAATTGAAGAAAAAATGGAGTTTGAGAAGCCCATAAGACTATTTAATTTAAGAACACAAAATTTGTTCTTTAAGAAGAACAAAAGTGTTGATGAAGGGAACTTAGTTATCTTTTTATCATCGGGATCCACCAATATTCCAAAAGCTGTTTTGAAATCAGAGAAACGATTATTAAATGAAGGTTTACAACTTAAAAAAACATTAGATTTAAAAGAAGAAGAAAGAATACTGTCTATTGCACCAATATTCCATGCGTATGGTTTTGCTTTTGGGTTTATTGCACCATTAATTTCGGGTGTAACAATAACTTATTTACCCGCGTTAACTCTCGCAACAAAGATTGAGAAGGTAATTTTAGAAAGGGAAATTGAAATTTTAATTGCACTTCCAGTTCATTATGAGATGTTAGCAAGCCATTGTAAAAGTAAGTTAACAAACTTGAGATACGCTCTTACCGCAGGAGGGATATTAAACCAAGAAGTGTTAACAAAGTGTGAGGAATTAATTGGATTAAATTTAAACAATGTATACGGTATGACAGAAACAGGTGCCATTTCAATCTTACATGAAAAGTATGAAAATAAACTATATAATCAACCATCTGTTGGAAAAGTAATATCGGATACAAGTGTATTACTAAATTATTCAGATCCTGTGGAATCAAAAGGGTTACAAATTTTCGAAATACTGATCAAAAATAAAAGTATGACAATGGGTTATCTAGATGGTGAAGGTAATTTGGATTCCATTATCGATAAAAAAGAGTATTTTAAGACTGGAGATTTAGGGATATTAGATGAAAAGTGTCATCTTTATATATATGGGAAGCAAAAACTCACTATTAATGTATCCGGAAAGAAGGTAAATCCTTTAGAAGTTGAAGAGGTTATTCAAACTCATCCTGCTGTTAAAGAAGCAGTAGTAGTGGGACAAGAAGATTCAATTAGAGGAGAAATACCAGTCGCCCATATAGTTTTAAATCATCCTTCTAAGCAAGAAGAAATATTATCCCATTGCAGAAGGTATTTATCAGCATATAAGGTACCTAGAAAGATATTTTTTCAAGAAAAACTTGAGCAGACTTCAACAGGTAAGGTGAAAAGGCAAGCGTTGAAAGAGAATTTATAATCTAATTATAAAAAATAAAAGACAAAAAAGGGGTTAATAAAAATGAACACACATGTTGAGATGGAAAACATTCAAAAGGTATTAAAAAACATCATTGCTGAGGGTGTAACAGAAGGAACCGAAACTAATATTTCACCAAATGAAATCCCTAACGATAGCAATTTAATTGATTATTATAATATAGATTCAATAATGGTTTTAGAAATTTTATTGAAAATAGAACAAACATTTGAAATAGAAATTCCAGATGAAGAACTTAGTGTCGATCTTGTTAGCACAGTTGAATCTTTAACTACTTATATTATAGAAAAGTTAAATAAATAATAAGAAGAACTATGGGGGGAGGAAAAGGTGTGTATTCAATAAAAGTAAATAATCTTCAGAAAGAATATCGCTTTCATCGAAAGGAGCCTGGGTTTCTTGGTTCTATTAAATCTATGGTAAATAGAAAGTACGAGCAGAAAATAGCGGTTAATGATTTAAGTTTTAAATTAAAACAAGGAGATTTTGCTGGTTTTATTGGTCCTAATGGAGCAGGTAAAACTACAACTCTAAAAATCTTAACGGGAATTTTAACGCCCTCCCATGGTGAAGTTGAAATAATGGGATGTGTACCGTGGAAGAGAAGTTTGGAACATCGAAGACAAATATCGATTATGATGGGAAATCGAGGACAACTAATTTGGGATTTACCTCCATTGGAAACTTTTGAACTTAATAAGGAATTATATTCTATATCAAGTAAGGATTATAAAAATCGGCTTGAAGAATTATCTGGTTTATTAGAAGTTGAGCATTTGCTCAAAGTTCAAACAAGAAAATTATCTCTTGGTGAAAGAATGAAAATGGAAATGATTGCAGCTCTTCTTCATGCTCCTAAAGTTCTGTTTTTAGATGAACCAACTATAGGGTTAGATTTGTTTGCTCAAAAAAAAATTAGGGGTTTTCTCAAAGAATATAATCAACGTTATAATGCTACAATTCTGCTAACAAGTCATTATTTAGATGATATACAAGATCTTTGTGAGAAGTTAATGATATTAAATAAAGGGAATTTAGTATATAACGGTTTAACAGCAGATATAATGAAAGATTTTGATGTTAATAAGTATATATCTGTTAGTTTTAAAGAAAAAATATCCTCATCACAAATTGAACGATTAGGAGCAAAAGTTACATTGCAAGAGCAAAACAAAATGGTATTATGTGTGAATAAAAATGAAATGAAAAATGTAGCTACAATTTTATTAAATTCTTTTCCTATAGAGGACTTAACAGTAGAGAATATCTCAATAGAAGGCGTAATAGAGAAAATTTACTCAAAATCCAACAAACAGCTAATTAGGGGTTAATCACATGAAAAAAGCTATACCAATAAATGCTTATTTTAAAATTGCACAAACAAGTTGGCTTAGAGGAATAGAATATCGTTTTGGGGTATTCTATATGATTTTAGAAGCTTTTTTACCCACAGTTGCAATGTTTTTGATGTGGAAAGCTATTTATGCAAACGGAGATACAGTAGCTAATTATTCACTTAATCAATTAATAACTTATTTTATTGGTGCTCGAATAATAAACTATTTAATTTGGTATCAGGTAGATTGGGATTTGAATGAGAAAATAAATAAAGGAATATTAAGCAGTCTGTTATTGAAACCAATTGATGTTCAAGCTTACTATGTTTCTGAAATGATAGGTGATAGGTTTGTAAAGTTTTTCTTGGGTTGTATACCTTTGTCCATAATCATGCTAATTTTAAAAAAATATATTAGTATATCTTTAGATTTAAAGTCCATAATAATATTTATTATTGCAATTATAGGATCAGCGGCTCTATGGTTTCTATTGTCATGGATAATTGGCTGCTATGCATTCTGGGCACATAACCTGGTAAATATTTTATTTGTAAAGCATTTAATTATAACTATACTGTCAGGAGGATTTTTTCCGCTAGATTTGTTACCACATACAATAGTAAGGGTAATAGATTTTACACCTTTTCCATATCTAGCATTTTTTCCATTAAAAATAATTACTGGATCCGCTAGTCAAGATTATATAGTACATGGACTTATAGTCCAACTGATTTGGATAATATTATTTTTCATATTAGGGAGAGTAATTTGGAGAAAAGGGGTTAAAAATTATGTGGAAGTAGGTGGATAAAATGAATAAAATAAAGGTTTTTAAAAAAATAGCTACATTAAGTTTACAAAAGGATTTAGAATACCGAGCAAATTTTTTCGCTATGGTTGTATCAGGATTACTTTGGATTAGTGTACCATTAATATTCTTTAAAGCTATATATTTAAATGTAGAAAATATATTGGGATGGCAATGGGCCGAAATGTTAATTTTAGTAGGGACATATATGATTATTGATGCAATTATGATGTTCTTAATGATACATAATATGGGTATGCTTCAAAATGACATTATGGATGGAAGACTGGATTTATTGTTGATAAAGCCTATTGATTCTCAATTTTACGCATCATTTAGAACTTTGAATTATACCCAAATATTGAATGTAATTCCAGGGATGATAGTTGTAATTATTGGAATGAATTCAATGTCCAATGTTTTAAATTCAATTAATTTATTGGGATATTTTCTCTATTTATTTTCAGGAATGATTATTTACTACTGTATTTGGTTTATGTGGACCATTACAGCTTTTTGGTGGCCAAGTATTCAAAATAGAGAAGGAATGTTTTTAAGTACAATAATAATGGCTAGATTTCCAGATGATATTTATCAAGGCATAATAGGAATGATCTTCAAGTATATGTTCCCCATTGCTTTAGTTGCTAGCCCTGCTGCAAAAATAGTTACTGGAAAATTAGATATTGTATTGGGAATACTTACTTTTGGGATTAGTATAGTGCTTTTAATTATTACACGTTTTGTGTGGAATAGGGGATTAAAAGCGTACAATAGTTCTGGAAACTAAATAAAAGGAGTTTTATTAACATGGCAAATATCGCTGCTAGCATTGTACTAATCACAAGAAACAAGCTCGAACGTATACAGCATACTTTGAAATCGCTTTCTCTACAGAATACCAGGGGGATTCTTTTTGAAGTAGTTATTGTTAATAACGGTTCTACTGTGGATTACACGTCAGTAATAGAGTTGTATAAGGGGCAACTACATATGCAGTATACAGAAAGAGAAGCTGCATCTATTGCAAAAGCTAGGAATATAGGAATTAAAATGGCAAAAGGAGATATCATCATTTTTTTAGATGATGATATCTTATTTGGATCGCAATTTATATACGAGCATATAAAACCGCATTTAGAAAGTAAAGATGAAGTCGTTGTTGTAGGTGACCGTTATAATGTATTTTTTGGGAATATAACTTCTCATAGGACAGAAACAATCATACATAATGCATTATTAAATGATATAAATCAACTAAATGGAACAGCTAGAGAAGATTTTTATGCCAAACAAACGTTTAAATTGTTTGGGTGGCATCCAAATGGAGGGCATATTGCATGGACCTGCTTTGTAACACGAAATGCCTCGGTTAGTAAAAAGTTGTTAGAAAAGGTAAATTATTTTGATGAAAAGTTCCTTGGTTGGGGGGGAGAAGATATTGAATTAGGATATCGCTTATATAATCAGAATGCTAGATTCATATATCAGAAAAACGCTAAAGTTTATCACATGGAACATCCAGTTGGTAAAAATAGAATTGAAAATTTGGCTAAAAATATGAACTATTTCTGTGAAAAATATTCTGAGCACTTAGATCCCAAATTATTTGTAAAATTTATAAATAATCAAATATCATTAGAGGAATTTTATAACTCAAATAATGCTTTAAAGCTACACATTAAAAATAGTTCACAAACCTATTTTAAAATGATTAGGTAATGAAGAACTGGAGAGTAGGAGGAAAATAAAATGAAGGTTTTAGGATTGGGTGGATCTTTACATGATTTTTCAGCATGTTTAGTTGATAATAGTGAAATTAAGGTTGCTGTAGAAGAGGAAAGGTTAGTACGGGTTAAATATGCATATAAGCTAGGTGAACGTGTTTCGAGGTGTAAGGCTGCAAAATATTGTTTAGATTCGGAAGGAATTTCTATTGATGATGTAGATTTAATAGTGGCAAATGATTATCTAACACCTGGTTATTACCTTAAATATAGAAAAAAAGTTAAGTTAATTAGTCATCATCTTAGTCATGCAGCTAGTGTATTTTATCCATCGAAATTTGAAAAATCAGCTATTTTAGTTTTAGATGGTGGAGGGAGCCAAATAAATAGTAAGAATCAAATATTTGGAGAAACAATAACATATTATTTAGGAGAAGGATCTCAGATTTCTACTTTAAAGGATATTAAAGGCGAAGTAGTAGGTGAGGATTATGAACAGGTTTATACAAATTCATTAGGATTTTTTTATGGAATAGTTACTAATAGCATAGGATTTAACTCACAGGGTTATATTGAACCTGGTAAAACAATGGGCTTAGCTCCTTATGGTACGGACAAATATGTGAAGGAATTTTATAAATTCTATAATTGTGATATAAATGGGAATTTCAATCAAAGCTTAGAGCAACAGAGAGAAATGGAACAGTACATAAATCACGTATTGGAAAATATGAAAACGCTTAAGAGATTGGAGCAAGCAAAAGCTGATTTTGCTTTTGCAGTTCAATATCATACTGAGGATATTGTAATTAAACTTTGCAATTATTTATATGAAAAAACTCAAATAAAAAACTTATGTATTTCTGGAGGTGTAGCTTTAAATAGTGTTGTAAACTATAAAGTTTTAGAGAATACTCCTTTTGAAAATATATTTGTAATGCCTGCAACAGGTGATACCGGTACTGGAATTGGAGCGGCCCTTTATGGGTATTATGCTTTAGGAGGAAAGCATAGGAATCCCTCTAAAACAGATTTTTCTCCGTACTTAGGAAAGGAATACACTGAAATAGAAATAAAACAGTCTCTAGAACAATATAAAGAATCAATAATAGTATCAGAACCAAAAAATTTGCATAAAACGGTTGCTAAATTAATTAGTGATAAAAATATTATAGGGTGGTTTCAGGGGAAATCAGAAGTAGGTCCAAGAGCATTAGGAAATCGTAGTATATTAGCAGATCCTAGATATAATGATATGAAGGACCTTATAAATACAAGAATTAAGCATAGAGAACCGTTTCGACCATTTGCACCTGCTGTTTTAGAAGAAGAACAAGATAAATATTTTTCTATGAAAGAAAGTTCTTACTATATGTTGTTTGTTCCGAAAATCCATAATTCTAAACAAAAGGATGTACCTTCAATTACTCATATTGATGGGACTGGAAGAATGCAAACAGTATCAAAGGATATGAATCTGAATTTTCATAAATTAATTTCTGAGTTTAAAAATTTAACAGGTATTCCAATTCTTTTGAATACTTCATTTAATGATAATGGAGAACCGATAGTTGAATCACCAAATGATGCTATTAAATGCTTTTTAAATATAGATTTGGATTATTTAGTAATCGGAAAGTATTTAATTCAAAAAAATAAAAATTAGGAGAGAATGCCGTGTGCATATAAAAGAATACGAACTAAGTAGTTATGGGCGACTAGTGACATATACTAAATCTTCGATGACTGAATTACTAGAAATATACCATAATACTATTATAAAAGTGAATTTAATACGGCAGAATACAGATCTGCCTATACTAAAAGTATTTAATACAAAATTACCTGATTATTTCCTAGTTAGAGAAGCAACTTTAGAAAGTGAAGAAACAGGCGAAATATTCTTATATGCCATTTCTATTGTATTTATAGAAAAGTTTCAAAAAGAAGTTATGGAAGATTTGATAAAAGGGGTTGAGCCAATCGGAAAAATTTTAGATAAGTATAAGCTAGATACCAGTAGGAAAATTGAAAATGTAAATATATATCAAGAAGAGGGGATGGCTAAACATCTTCAAATAGGGTGTGAAGACAAAATTTTAGGGAAAACCTATACTATTAACAGTGAAAAAGAACCACTGTTTCTAATTTCTGAATTTTTCCCTTTAAAAAAACTAATTGAATAGGAGAAAATAATGGGTAAAAAAAAGTTGCCAATAGAAAAACCACCAGTTTATGGATATCAATTTTACGCCTATCCATTAGCCATTATCTTAAATCACGAAGAAGCGTATCCATGGTTCTATAGTAATTACATTCAAGTAGCATTTGATAAGGAATTTAAATCACCGGTACCATTTTGTTTTTATATGTATGATCATACTATTTGTCCATGGTTAAAAGTACAGAAGCTACAAAGAGATTTAATTAAATTTACAAATCAGGACATAATAGATTTTGTAATAAAGTCCCTGAATGAAAATTATTATGTGTATTTGAATGTAGATGAATATTATATTCCGGATAGACGTACCTATAAAAAGAGACATTTTTCTCATGATATATTAGTATATGGTTATGACATAAATTCAGAGACGTTTGATGTATTAGGGTTTAATAAGAATGTTTCTTTTAAGAGTTCAAAAGTAAGTTTTTCTGAATTTAGAAAATCCTATTTATACCTAGAGAATATAGAGAATGAATGTAATCAAGTTTACTTATATAAGTTTAATCCAGAAGGAGAATATGAATTTAATAAAAAATTAGTGATTGAATCTTTGGAAGATTATCTTCATTCGAGAAATACTTCTGAGAAGTTTAGTATGTTATTGGAACCCTGGGAAAGATTTTATGGTATGGAATCTTATAAGCAACTTTATAATTACTTCGAAGCATTAATCCAGGGAGAGGTATATATAGATATAAGAAATACACATATTTTGTGGGAGCATAAAAAGGTTATGGCCTCCCGGATTAACTTTATGTTAGAAAATCAAATAATAGAAACGAAAATATATCAAGATGCAAAGAAAATTGAAGATCGAGCATTAATTATACGCAATATGTTTGTTAAATATAGCTTAGTAAAAGATAATGATATTATTTTGAAAATTGTAGATAGGCTAGAAGAATTAAAAAATGATGAGGAAAAATTGATAAAAGATTTGATTAATGCATTAAAAATATAGATAAATTTCATTATTTCATTAGGTAGCTTCTTGGGCATGAATCCGATATTGTATCGGACTCATGCCTTTTAGTTTTGCCTTAATTCTTTTATGATTATAGTACGCTATGTACTTTGTTAGTTCGTGTTTAAAGTGGTCTATATTTTTAAATTCTTTTCGGTATAGAAATTCAGACTTCATGATTCCAAAGAGATTTTCAATTACTGCGTTATCGTAACAGCTGATGCATCCATATCAAAATTAAAATTGGTTATTAAATATTTAGGCATTAATTTATGAAATACAGTAGAATTTGAAGGTGCTTCAGCTCTTATGTGCAGTTGAGATAACTAACTCAATTGGGAAATCAATAACACAGCTGTAATTACAACTATACTCCATTTTTTGAATAGATTTTGGCTCGTTTCTAGGATTCACATCGTTAAATAATCCATCAATTTTCTGAAAATAGATAAATCAGAAATTCATTAATAAGAATATTTGTAATTAATAAATGATTAACTTGAATTCATTTTACATACCTTCACAAATGTAATTAGCCGTACATAAGGATATTGTAGTAGATAGGATAAGGGTATAACCAGTGTTATATTACGCTATAAGAGTGATTATGAATATTCATTTTTTAGTTTTTTACATTTATTCAATAATTATTTATTATTTTCATACCCTAAAATCTACAAAGATATCAGAGTGTTAGGAAACCTAAAGGGTTTATCTAAGCACTCTTGTTTGTTTATTGGTGATTCAGGAGTTATATAGATTGGTTTAGTGGATACGTAATATAATGTCGAATACTTTTTCACTTGCATTACCATCACTTGAGTGGTAAAGTGATAGTAAGATGAACGCTAGGAAGTGATGAAACATGCGTGATAATACGATAGGATCATTAATATG
Organism: Bacillus sp. D48C; assembly: GCF_053345735.1. Classification (NCBI taxonomy): domain Bacteria; kingdom Bacillati; phylum Bacillota; class Bacilli; order Caryophanales; family Bacillaceae; genus Bacillus; species Bacillus sp. D48C. The sequence goes on along the minus strand of NZ_JBKFAQ010000009.1, from coordinate 139,705 downwards.
GTTACGTTTAATACGATTTACGAACCAAAGTAATCAAATGTCAAATGAGTTTTTAAAACGTTTTGATTTAACGACAGCTCAATTTGATGTGCTTTTGCAAATACGTACGTATCAACCACTAACACAAATGGAGTTAGCTGAAAAGGTAACTGTTACACAAGGTGGCATTTCTCGAATGTTAACTCGTCTTGAAAAAGAAGGATATATTGTACGAAAACAAGATTGGAAAACGAAAACAATTAGTCTTACAGAGCAAGGAGAAGCAGCTTTAGAGAGAGCATTGCCAGAGCAACTTGCATTTCAATCTTCGTTTTTTGATGATGTATTAAATGAAGAAGAGCAGAAAATATTATACGAGCTGATGACGAAAGTTCATAAGCATAGCGAAAAAAAAGAATTACCGCAAGAGTAATTTTTTTTACATCATCAATTGACTAATCAAGTGATGAGATAGGTAATACGGAGATATACTTGACTTACCAACGTTTTTAGAAGAAAAACTAATACTACTTTATTAAAGGGGAGAGTAACTATGGAAAAATACCGTATAGATACAAGAAAAGGAATTGAGTTTGGGTTATATTCAATTGGCGATCATGTATTAAATCCACATAATGGGGAGAAAGTTACGCCAGAAAAAAGAATTCACGAACTAATTGAAACAGCTAAGTTAGCAGATGAGGCAGGGCTTGATGTGTTTGCTGTAGGTGAAAGTCATCAAACGCATTTTACAACGCAAGCTCATACAGTTATTTTAGGTGCGGTCGCGCAAGCTACGAAAAATATAAAAATTGCAAGTTCCGCAACGATATTAAGTACATCTGACCCAGTTCGAGTATATGAGGATTTCGCTACCATTGACTTGATTTCTAATGGTCGTGCTGAAATCGTAGCTGGTCGTGGATCTCGTATTGGAGGATATAGTTTACTTGGTTATGACGTGAATGATTATGAAGAATTATTTGAAGAGAAGATGGATCTTTTATTAAAAATTAATAACGAGGAACATGTAACATGGAATGGACAGTTCAGAGCACCGCTCGCACATGCATCGGTTATTCCAAGAGCGAAAAATAATAACTTACCAATTTGGCGTGCAGTTGGAGGTCCACCAGCTAGTGCAATTAAAGCAGGACGTGCAGGTGTGCCAATGATGATAACAACACTTGGTGGTCCAGCAATTAACTTTAAAGTGTCAGTAGATGCTTACCGCGAGGCTGCTCAGCAAAGTGGATTTGATCCAGCTAGTTTACCAGTTGCGACAACGAGTTTATTTTATACGGCAAAAAATTCACAAGATGCACTTAGTGAATATTATCCTCACATTAATGCTGGTATGCTTACACTGCGCGGTGGTGGGTATCCGAAACAGCAATTTACAAATGCAATAGATTACCGTGATGCTTTAATGGTTGGTAGCCCACAACAAATCATTGAGAAAATGCTTTACCAATATGAATTGTTTGGCCAACAACGCTTTATGGCACAAATTGATTTTGGCGGTGTACCATTTGATAAAATTGAGAAAAATATTGAATTAATTGCTACTGAAATATTACCAGCCGTTAGAAAACATACAGCAAAATAAATAAAAAAACTGGGAGTCTAATTGACTCTCAGTTTTTTATTTGTTATGGAAAAATGACAAAAAAATGAACTTTTAGTCGAGGGAGAGGGAAGTTGTTTTCTATTTTTGAATAACATTATTTCGAGTTTGAATTTTGAAAATACATTTTTCTCTTGACAAAAAATAAGCATTTATCGAGGGTAGTTTCGAGGACATTTTTTCGGTTGAAAGTCAAGTGTATGAAGAAAAAACGATTGTTTTATAGATATAAAAGTAAGAAGTATATTGAAAAAACACATTTTGCTAATGAAAAAAATCTGATTCAAAAAAATGACAAAAGACATATTTCAGACAAAATGATGTCAATAATACGTCAAAAATAACCTGAATTTACTATGCAGGTATATTATACAATTCGATTAACGAATAAAACACTACAGAAATAGTGAAAAGGTAAAAATTAGCATTGCAATAGTTTGAAAAACTGAAACTTCATATTTTTCGACAATACATACAAAATGTTTTTGTCTTTTCGTATTTCTTAATAATTGAGTTTGATAAGATTGCTCAATTAACTTTTATTATAAAAACTATGAAGGAAGTGATTTTAGTATGGAAACGCTCGAATTGGCACGAATACAGTTCGCATCAACAACGATTTTCCATTACTTTTTTGTTCCGCTGTCAATTGGTTTAGCTTTTATTATTGCGATCATGCAAACGTTGTATGTGGTAAAAGGGCAAGAAGTATATAAGAAGATGGCAAAGTTTTGGACGCAATTATTCCTTATTAACTTTGCAGTAGGTGTAGTAACAGGTATTTTACAAGAATTTCAGTTTGGTATGAACTGGTCAACGTATTCACGTTTTGTAGGTGATGTATTTGGTCCCTCGCTTGCAATTGAAGGATTACTGGCATTTTTCATTGAGTCTACATTCCTAGGTTTATGGGTATTCGGTGAGGATAAATTACCGAAGCGAATTCACTTAATGTGTATTTGGCTCCTTTCAATTGGAACGATGTTATCAGCATTCTGGATTTTAACTGCAAGTGCATTTATGCAGTCACCTGTCGGGTATGAAATGGCAGCTGATGGTCGTGCACAAATGAATGATTTCTTAGCCATTATTCAAAACCCACAACTATGGGTACAATTCCCGCATACAATTACAGCAGCAATTGCAACAGGTGCATTCTTTATTGCGGGTGTAAGTGCATGGAAAATTACAAAAGGACAAGAAACTGTAGTATTTAAAAAATCTTTCCGCATTTCTATCATTGTTGGAACAATTACAACGGCGCTTGTATTATTCTTCGGTCATGCACAAGCGCAACAATTAATTAAGACACATCCAATGAAGATGGCGGCAGCTGAAGCACTATGGAATACAAGTGAGGATCCAGCGCCATTTACAGTATTTTCGAAAATTGATACAGAGAAGAAAGAAAATTCGTTTGAAATTCAAATCCCTTATATGCTAAGTCTATTATCGTATGATAAGTTTAGCGGTCAAGTTGAAGGGATGAATCAAATTCAAAAACAATATGAAGAAAAATATGGACCTGGGGATTATATTCCTCCAGTGCATACAATGTTTTGGAGTTTTAGAGCGATGGTAATGAGTGGAACATTCATGCTTCTTCTAGGAGCTTACGGATGGTTCTTATCAAGAAAAGATCGTTTAGCTGAAAAAACGTGGTATTTAAAATTAATGGTGTATGCAATTTCTCTTCCATTCATCGGTAATACAGTAGGGTGGATTATGACTGAAATGGGTCGTCAACCTTGGGTTGTATTTGGTGTAATGAAAACAGAAGATGCTGTATCACCAAATGTAACATTCGGTGAAGTATTATTCTCACTTATTTCATTCACATCAATGTATTTAATTATGGGTGGAATTTGTGTGTACTTATTTGTTCGTACCATTAAGGGCCACACGAATAAGAAAACGAAAAAGGATTATCAAAGCCATGATCCATTTGATAAGGAGGAAGAGTATGTTATCTCTTAATGAGTTATGGTTTTTAGTTATTGCAATCTTATTTGTTGGATTCTTCGTACTGGAAGGTTTCGACTTTGGGGTAGGAATGGTTTCGAGGTTTTTAGGAAAGAATGATTTTGAAAAACGAGTTTACTTAAATACAATAGGACCGTTCTGGCACGCGAATGAAGTATGGCTTGTTTGTGCTGGTGGAGCCATGTTTGCGGCATTTCCGCACTGGTATGCAACTTTATTTAGTGGTTTTTATATTCCGTTTGTATTTATGCTTCTTGCTTTAATTTTAAGAGGTGTTTCCTTTAAATTTCGTGCGAAAATAGATAATCATAAATGGAAGAGTGCGTGGGATTGGGGGATGTTTATTGGAAGTATGTTACCTCCTATCCTTTGGGGAGTTGCGATTGCAAACTTTATGGTAGGTGTACCTATTGATGAGAGTAAAAATGTTGTAGGTGGATTCCTGCAATTACTTCATCCATTTGCGTTACTTGGGGGAGTAATGTTTCTCCTACTATGTATTGTTCACGGATTACAATTTCTTACGATACGTACAACTGGTAAATTGAGAGAACGTGCACGAATTGCTGCAATAAAAATTGCACCATTTTCATTAATTACACTTCTTGTTTTTGCTGGTGTGGGGTTATGGAAAACCGACATTTTCACTGCTCATGGAACAGAATGGATTATGGTACCAATCGGAGCTTTTGTAGCACTATTAGTGTCCACTTTATTAAATAAAAGAAGAAGAGATGGTTGGGCTTTCTTTATGACGAGTTTAACAATCATTTTACTAAGTGCGAGTGTATTTATCGGTATGTTCCCACGTGTTATGATTAGCTCTTTAGGAGCAATGAATGATTTGACAATTTACAACGCAGCATCAGGAGCTTATGCATTAAAACTTATGACTTACTTTGCGATTGCTATTTTGCCTTTCGTTATCGGAAGTCAAATATGGAGTTATTATGTATTTAGACAACCTGTTAAGTCAGACAACGATTTGGAGTACTAATGAAAAGAAAAAGAGGACTTCCGTCTTATCCCGGTAGCCGTATTTTATATGTAGCGTTAACGATTATTAGTATTTTAGAAGCTTTTAGTATTATTGCGCAAACAATCTTTTTAGCACGAGCTATTACGTTTTTATTTCATGGAGAGACAGTACAAACAATATTAAGTGAAATTGTTTATTTTGGTATCGCGTTTGCAGCGCGTCACATAGTAGTTCGAACATCACAAATATTAGTGGAACGTTTTGCCGAAAAAACAGGGTCGTTACTAAGAAAACAATTGATAGAGGCATATTTCACATTAGGTCCAAGGTATGTTCAAACGGTTGGAACTGGTCATCTGGTTACCTTATCAATTGAGGGGATTGAGAAATTTAAAACATATATTGAATTAACGATTCCTAAAATGATTAGAAGCAGTATCGTTCCAGGTCTAATTGTACTATATGTTTTTACGCTAGATATTGAGTCTGGAATCATTTTAGTTGTAACGATTCCTATCGTGATCATATTTATGATTCTTCTCGGATTAGCAGCGCAAAAAATGGCAGATAGTCAGTATGAGATATATCGTGTACTTTCGAACCATTTTGTAGATACGTTAAAAGGTTTAGAAACATTAAAGTATTTAGGGAAAAGTGAACAGCACGAAGGAAAGATTGAAAAAGTAAGTAAAAGATATAGAAAAGCAACGATGCGTACTTTGCGAGTTGCTTTTCTTTCTTCTTTTGCATTAGATTTCTTTACGAGTTTATCAATCGCGTTTGTGGCAGTTGGATTAGGGATACGCTTAATAGATGGAACGATTATACTATTACCAGCCCTTACAATTTTGATTTTAGCTCCGGAATATTTTCTGCCGATTAAACAAGTGGGAGCAAATTATCATGCGACATTAGATGGACAAATTGCGATGGAGCAAATAGAAGAGATTTTGCAACAACAAAAAGGAATAGAAAAGAAAGATTTAAATGAAGATATAGTATGGAATGCCTCTAGTAGCTTGAAATTACAAGATATCAAAGTTAATAATACTGAATCTGAGAAGGCTATATTAGAAAGGATTAATTTTACTTGGGAAGGTAACGGTGCTATTGGTGTTATTGGTGAAAGTGGTGCGGGGAAATCGACGTTAATCGACGTATTAGCCGGGTTTTTATCTCCTTCGAGTGGAAAGATGTTAGTAAATGGTCTAGAAGTTGATGGATCTACTCGTGAAGATTGGCAAAAAAATATTGCTTACATTCCGCAGCAACCTTATATTTTTCCGCTTTCATTAAAGGATAACATTCGTTTTTATGAAACAAAAGCAACAGATGAAGAAGTTGAAAGAGTTATTAATGAAGTCGGCCTTCGTTCACTCGTTACATCACTTCCAAATGGGATGCACGAAAGAATTGGGGAAGGTGGACGTATGCTAAGTGGCGGACAAGAACAGCGTGTAGCTATGGCGCGTGCACTTTTAAGTAAAAAACCAATCATTTTATTAGATGAGCCTACGGCACATCTTGATATTGAAACCGAATTTGAAATAAAGCAAGCGATGTTACGTCTATTTAATGGAAAGTTAGTATTTTTAGCAACTCACCGTCTACATTGGATGAAACAAATGGACCATATCCTTATTTTAAATAAAGGGGAAATGAAAGAAAGTGGGACGTATGAAGAACTTTTAGAGAGTGAGACATTACATTTTCATAGGGAAGAGAGGGGAGAGAAATGAGTAACTGGGTTAAACCTTATATAAAACAAAATAAAGGTAGAATGACTTTAACTATTTTCCTTGGTCTTCTTGGAGTTAGTTCAGGAGCGATGTTACTTTTTATTTCAGGTTATTTAATCTCAAAATCTGCCCTTAGACCAGAAAATGTAATGGCTGTATATGTTCCTATTGTTGCAACAAGAGCGTTTAGTATAGGGCAAGCTGTGTTTCATTATATAGAGCGCTTAGTCGGACATGATGTCGTACTACGTATATTAGAAAAAATGAGAACGAAGCTATATAGAATAGTAGAACCACAGGCGTTATTTTTCCGTTCTCGATTTCAAACGGGTGATATGTTAGGAGTGTTATCCGAAGATATAGAGCATTTGCAAAACCTATATTTACGTACAATATTTCCTAGTATATTAGCGCTAGTTGTTTATAGTATCTTCGTACTTGTTATCGGTGCATTTGACCTTGTGTTTGCACTTATTGTAGGTTGTATGTTAGCTATTATCGTGTTTCTTCTTCCATTTGTATCATTACTTTTGATGAAGAAACACCATGTTACTTTAAAGCAAGGCAGAAGCCGTTTGTATCAACAACTGACGGATGCTGTTTTTGGATTATCTGATTGGCAGGCAAGTGGTCGTAAAGGTGAATTTATTAATGAGTATGTAAAACAAAATGATCAGTTGTTAAAAATCGAAAAGAGAGTGAAACGCTGGTATCATATTCGGGACAGTATCATTCAATCAGTAGTAGGTATTGTAGTTATTTCGATGATTATATGGACTGGAAATGAAGCGGCAAGTGAGCAAATTACTCCTACAGTTATCGCAGCTTTCGTATTAATGACTTTATCTGTAACGAATGCGCTTATTCCTATTGCAGATGCCATCGATCGAATCCCGTCGTATGTAGAATCTACCCATCGTCTTAATGGCGTAGAAAGTGATATTGTTTTACATGATAAAATGGATTTGTATGGAGATAATGATTACGTTGAACCAAGACATGTAGATATTGAACTGAATCACGTATCGTATAGTTATCCAGATAGTAATGAGATTGTATTAAAAGACGTATCATTACAAATAAAAGCAGGGAAGAAAATTGCTATTTTAGGCAGAAGTGGGACAGGGAAATCTACTTTACTAAAATTGTTAACAGGGGCGTTAAGCCCAGTAAACGGCCAAGTTGTATTGAATGGTGAACGAGCTCATACGAATCTTTTATCTAAATATATTTCTGTATTAAATCAAAAGCCCCATTTGTTTGATACGACAATTGGAAATAATGTACGAATTGGCAAACCAGAGGCGACGGACGAAGAGATATGGAAAGCTTTAGAGAAAGCACAATTAGCTTCACATATTACTTCTCTTCCGGACGGATTACAAACAAAAATGCATGAAATGGGAAAGCGGTTTTCTGGTGGTGAAAGACAAAGGGTTGCTTTTGCTAGAACTCTTATGCAAGAAACACCCATCATTGTACTTGATGAACCGACTATCGGTTTAGATCCGAAAACAGAATTGTCTTTAATTGAAACAATGTTTTCTGCAACGGAAGAAAAGACGGTTATTTGGATTACGCACCATCTTGTAGGAATAGAACATGTAGACGAAGTTATATTCCTTGATCGTGGCCAAATTGTCATGCAAGGTAGTCATAAACAACTTCTGAAAGAAAATGAAAAGTATCGTAAACTTTATGAGTTAGATAAAGGAATATGATTTGAATAAGCAATAATTGTAAAAATAGCTACGCCTAATGGTGGAGCTATTTTTTTGTTAGATTGCAGGTGTATATGATTGTTACGAATTAAAAATGAATTTCATATTATACATATAATGGAGGGGATGTACATGAAGGAGCAGTATAAAATCATTGTTTTAAGTGATGAATTATCCGGGGAGAGGATTCGAAATACATTAGACAAAAATAAATGTAAAACAATAGTTCATGTTGTAGACGTTTCAGATGTTGTTCGAATAGAAAATTCTTTTCAATATATAGTCATTTGGAGAGTGGAAGCAGAAAAACTTACAAATGACTTGATAAATAGGGGCGTGCAAAGTTCAAAAATTATTAATTTAACAAAATACATGTATGAATGGAAGGATAAATTAATTTCTATCTATCAAATAAATCCAGAGCTTATGTCTTTATACATTTCTATGAAAAAAGCAAAGAGTGATCCGACGTATGAATTGTTTGCTACCGGTTTGTCTTATCCACATTGTGGCATAAGTACGGAGCTCCTCTCAAAAAAGTCAATAAAATTAACACTTCCATCGCAAGATCTATACTATGATTATTTAATAGCGTCACAACTTCTATCAAACACTCATTCATTTCAATATTGTTTAATAGGAATAGCCTATTTTTCGTTTTTCTTTGATATGTCGTTATCATCTGAATCATATAGAATTCACAAAGTATATTATCCATTGTTTCAAGATGGTCATCATACTGTAGTTCATTCTCCTCTACCCACTGATGGATTCTCACATCTAAATACTCCGAAACCACTTCTTTCTATTTTTAATTTGCATTTTGAATATATTTTATTAGATGAACTAAAAGATGAATCATTGGTACTGCCTTGGATAAATGCTGAATGGAATACTACTCCTCTTTACATTCCTTTTGAAGAACACGGGAAAATAAGAGCAGCTTCACACGCTAAATTGGCGTATCCTCATACTTTAGTTGAAAATAAAATGATTTTTAAGAAATATTTAGAATTACTATTAAAAAACGATATAAAGCCATTAATTGTTGTATTCCCTGTTACTTCACATTATTTCAATTGTAGTAGTAAGAAATTAAAAGAAGATTTTTATAAAGTTATAAATGAGTTTCAAACTCAATATTCTTTTCAAATCATAGATCTATTTGATTCGCCATTATTTTGTGAGGATGATTTTTATGATAGTGATCATATGAATAAAAAAGGTGCAAATAAAATGTCCGCGTTATTAAATATGTTTATTCAGGAACGAAAAGTATGATATTTTGTTTCATGTTTGCATAAAAGTATATAGGCTCCATACAGTTAAAGTAATGTGATTTTTGTGTCGCGTATATAAATAATATGCGAAGAGGTGAGAGAGTTAAAATGAGAAATCGTATTGAAAGAATTGAAGAGGTCGTAGAGCAACTTCCGTTGGTAAGTGTGTTAATTCCTACGTATAATCGTCCTCGCTACTTTGAAAAGGCGTTATGTAGTGTGTTAGAACAAACGTACCCTAATATAGAAATTATAGTTGGAGATGACAGCACGAATGACGAAACAGAAAAGGTGTTACAAAAATATTTATGTGATCATTTAAATATTATTTATATAAAAAACAGATCAACTCTCGGACAATTTGAAAATGCGCTAATGTTATTTCATGAAGCGAACGGTGAGTATATAAATTTTTTAATGGATGATGATATATTTCATGTGAATAAAATTGAAAAGATGATGAAGTATTTTTTCAATGATCTAGATAATGAAATTAAGCTAGTAACATCTCATCGTCAAGTAATTGATGATAAAGGGAAAGAACTACGACATATTTATTCAACTGTTCGTTTATTTGAAGAGGATACGATTATAGAGGGAATAGAATTAGGAAATAAGGTAATTGTGGATCAAAAAAATTATATTGGAGAACCAACAACAGTTTTATTTCGTAAAAATGAGTTACAAGAACCGTATGGGATTTTTGATAAGAGGCGGTATTTATGTAATGTAGATATAGCTTCATGGTTATCTTTATTAAGTGAAGGAAAAGCAGTATATATAGCAGAGACACTTAGTTACTTTCGATTACATCCAGATCAACAGTTAAATGAATCTAATAAAATAATGGATGGGTTAGAAGATTTTTCACACAGTATTATAGCGGGAGAAAAATATGGTTTCTTATCCAACGAAAAAGATTTAGACAAAGCGATAACTAATTTTCTAGATTATGCAAGAAGGATAGTTCCATCATCGATATTATATACATTAGACTATTACCAAAAAATTAGAGGAAAGAAAATAAATATAGAAAAGAAAAAACAGCATATAAATAATAATTCTTCTTTACCGAAAGTAAGTATACTTATTCCTGCATACAATAGACCTTATTACTTGGAATTAGCGCTCAACAGTGCTCTGAATCAAACATATGAAAATATAGAAATTATTATTTCTGACGACAGTACAAATAATGAAGTCAATGTTATGATTCAACCGTACTTACTTGAATATGAGTGTATTACATATGTTAAAAATGAAACGCCATTAGTTGCTGAAAACTTTAATAAGTGTATAGAACTTGCGAATGGCGATTATATAAACTTTTTATTAGATGATGACTTATTTCATCATGAAAAGATCGAGAGAATGATGAAATACTTTTTGGCATTAGAAAACATTTCATTTGTGACGTCATATCGTGAACTGATTGATGAGAATGGAGAGATATTACCACCTTCAACATTGAATATGAAAATCGCGAAAGAAACAACACTTTTTGAAGGAAAAGAATTAGGGAATTATATGTTAAAAAACTTAAAAAATATAGTTGGTGAGCCGACAACTGTTTTGTTTAATCGGGATTTGTTTGAAGGTAAGTTTGGGTATTTTAAAGGAAAGGCTTATTCTGCTATTAATGATATTGCAACTTGGATAGATATGATGAGAAAAGGAAAAGTAGTTTATATACAAGAACCTCTTAGTTATTTTAGACAACATAGTGGACAAAATCAAAAACAAATGCATTTTATGTTAATGACAATTGAAGAGTGGATTGAATTAATTATAGATGCATATAATAGTGGATTTTTAAGTTCTGAAAGTGAGTATAAAGAGAGTTTATCTTATTGTTTAGAAAATGCGGGATTTATAGTTAAGGATGCAGTAAGAAACGGCGAAATAGATCAAATTTATAATGAAAAGATAAAAAAAGGGTTACACAAATTAGTTGCTCACATGTTTGAGAAAGAATTCTGTTATTGTCAATATTGCAATCAACAATTTGAAAAATTTTCACCTTGGCCAGCACATTATGATTTTCCGAAATATAAATTTGAGATGTGGAATAAAGATACAGGGATATGTCCAGTTTGTAATTCGATGGATCGTGAAAGATTGTATCGTACATACATTGAAACGGAAACAGACTTGTTAAATAGAAACTATACTATGCTTCATATTGCACCTGAAGCGAAGTTAAGAGATTGGTTTAACGAGTATAAAAATATTACGTACGTATGTGGTGACTTAGAACCAAAGGATCCATTAATGAAGGAAATTGATGTTACAAGGATTACATATGATAGTAATACCTTTGATGTAATATTATGTAGCCATGTGTTAGAACACGTTCCTGATGATGACAAAGCAATGCGAGAGTTATATAGAGTGTTAAAGCCAAATGGATGGGGAATTATTCAAGTACCAATCGTAATGAATGTAGATTTTATTGTAGAGAATGAATTAATTGTAACACCACAATTGAGGAAATTAGCTTTTGGTCAAGAAGATCATGTGAGAATTTATAATCAATCGGGATTTATTCAACGATTAATGAATGCAGGATTTAAGGTGGAATTATATAACATAGCGGAAAAACAAGGAATGAAAAGTGCTAGGAAATTTGGATTATCTGAAACAGATATGCTCTATATTGTCCGAAAATGATAGGAAGGAATAGATAGATATGGAGAATATTCCTTTTTTACGTGCTTCAACTGTACCTGTAATTGAGTATTTGGACGAATTGAAGGAAATTGATACATCTCACATATATACGAATTATGGACCTATAAATCAACGTTTTGAGGAAACAATTATGTCGGTATTTTTTCAAAACAGGGGAGCTGTTACAACAGTAGCAAACGCAACGTTAGGGTTAATGGCGGCTATTCAACTAAAGAAAAGAAGAAAGGGAAAGTATGCTCTCATGCCTAGCTTTACATTCCCTGCGACTGCCTTAGCCGCTATTTGGTGTGGATTGGAACCTTACTTTATTGATATTTCAATAGATGATTGGTATATGGATAAAACCGTACTTTTGGATAAGATAGAAGAATTAAAAGAAGAGGTTGCGATTGTTGTCCCGTACGCCACTTTTGGATCATGGATGAACTTAGAAGAATATGAAGAATTAGAGAAGAAGGGGATTCCGGTTGTCGTAGATGCGGCACCGGGATTTGGATTAATGAATAGAGGGATGCATTACGGTCAAGATTTTAGTGGAATGATCGTATATAGCTTTCATGCAACAAAGCCTTTCGGAATTGGTGAAGGAGGGCTCATATATAGTAAAAACGAAGAAGATATACAACGTATTAAAAGAATGGGGAATTTCGGATTTGATAAAAATCGTGAATGCACGATGATGGGGTTTAATTGCAAAATGTCTGAATACGCAGCGGCTATTGGGATTGCGACTATAAAAAAGTGGGATCAAAAATTAAAAGAACGAACCCGTATTTCTAAATGGTATAAACAGTTGTTACAAAGTACTGGGTTAATGAAAAAAGGGTGGGGAGTTCAAAAGACAGAAGCAGTTATTCACCAATTTATGCCTATCATTTGTCCAGAAGAAGTTCACAACATACAAGTAATAGAAGAGCTGAAAAAACAGAAAATAGAAGCTAGATTATACTTTTCACCATCTTGCCACCAACAAGTTCTTTTTAGAAAATATAAGTCTACAGATTTAACAAAAACGAATAAAATAGCAAAACGAATCGTAAGTTTACCTTTATGGGAAGGAATGACGAAAGAACTAGTAGAGCAAATTGTAATCTGTTTAGAGCAGAAGGTGGTGTCGGTAGATGAATAGTTTTTATAGTCAAGAAGAGCTAAAGAAAATTGGGTTTTTATCTGTTGGGAAAAATGTATTGATTAGTAAAAAAGCAAGTATATATAATCCGGGTGCTATATCAATTGGTAATCATGTAAGAATTGATGATTTTTGCATTTTAAGTGGCAAAATCACAATTGGAAGTTATTCGCACATATCAGCGTATACAGCGTTATATGGAGGGGAAGTTGGGATTGAAATGCATGATTTTGCAAACATCTCAGCTAAAACAATTGTATATGCAGTACTTGATGATTTCAGTGGAAATACATTAATGGGGCCAACCGTCCCGAATCAATATAGGGATGTGAAAGCAGAAAAAGTTATTTTAAAAAAACATGTGATTATTGGTGCTAATTCTATTGTTTTTCCAAATGTAACTGTAGGAGAAGGTACGGCAGTCGGCGCGATGAGTATGGTAAAAGAGAGTTTAGATGATTGGTATATTTACGCTGGAGTTCCCGTAAGGAAAGTAAAACCTCGTCAAAAAAAGATGCTAGAGTTAGAAATTGATTTTTTAAAAAGCATTCATTCTTAACAAAAAAGAATGAATGCTTTTTATTTTTATCCCGCTATTTGCCGGTAAAGATTCGACTGGTGAGGGCTAATTAAAGTTTCACTTTATGATAGAGCAGAGTGTATCTTAACTTATTATGTTTTAAATTTTGCTGACCAAGGCAATACTGAGCCATAGTGAATGTAAAGTTGGAGGGCGAGCGTATATGTTTGATGAGGATGGGATTGTATTAATTATGGAACCAGCTGATGAAAGAAACTTGAGGAGATTTATTTTTTCAGTGCCAAAGTCAGTGTATGAAAAGAAGGGGCTTACATTACACTATGGAACAGCTATAGGACAAGGATATATGGATATAATTGAAGATATTATAAGCGTACATATAGAAATAGATGTTGTAACGATAATAGGGCATGTAAGAGGATAAATAGCTATTTGAAAAAGGTTATAAACAATTTAGCTAGAAGTTATGTATAGAGAAAACTACAGACAATTATAAAAACGAAGGGAGTCTAAAATGAAAATAAAATCAATTTTATTAGTATTTATAGTTTCAATTGGTTTAATGGGATGTTCAATAGTGGAGGAAGGAAAGAACTCGATAGATTATGCTCAAAAGGCGACAGACTATGTAAATGAAATAAGTGCATTTGCAAATGATGCACCAGCATTAGCAGAAAAGGCCGTTAATGATAGTGAGGCTCGAAAAGAATTAGAAACGAAGCTTAGTGAAATTAAACAAGATATACCCGCATTCAATGAATTAACGCCACCTGATGTAGCAAAGGATCTTCATCAACAAATCGTCGGATATAACGAAAAGTTAAATACGTTAATTGATACGGCGATGACAAAGATAGAAGAAGGGAAAGTGGATGTAGAGCAATTTAAAAACTCAGAGCTTATGCAGACGGTAGATCAAGTTCGAGATTTGAAAGATAAGGTGCAAAATTTAGGTCAATAGTAAAAAGCTCCGTTTGTGATAAACGGAGCTTTTTACTATTGGATACAATAAACGATTACACCAAAGATAATAATCATGTTACCGATGAGTTTACGTTTCGTTATTTTTTCCCCTAGGAAATACCAACCGAAAATTAATATGATGATATAACTTAAGGATTCTAATGCTGATGCTTGTTTTAATTCCATGCCCTTCATGGCGATTACATTTAATCCAGCGTTAAGTACAAATAAAGAGTAGCCGATAATAACATAAGGATTCACATATTCTTTTATTCTAGAATCGTATTGTTGTAAAGTAGCTTTTTTTAATAATATTTGTGAGTAATTAGCTAAAATTATCCCGAAAATAAATAATAACATATAACTATTCATCTTTTGTCACCACCACAATTCCGACGATAATAATAGCTGCACCAAGTAAATGATTCCACTGAATCGTATCTCCAAATAGAAATACTGACCAAAGCATTGACCATAGTATAATAATCCCGCGATGTGAATATGCTTTTGAAATTTCGAAATGTTTAATTACTTGTTGCCATAAAATTGCATATCCGAATAAAAGTACAACTAGTCCGAAATAAGCAATAAAAAATGAGATTGAAGCAATTGGAAATTGAGCTGCCCATTTCATGTAAACCATAATGATAGAATATATCAAAAAAGCTACATGTAAAAATACATAATTTTTAATAGTTGGTTTCATTTATTCACTCTCTTTTGCATATAAATATATATCTATACCTAATTTTTCTAATGATAGATATTGGAACGTATTTTGTTTAATCTTTCACATTCCAAAGTATATAGTATCATGGCTTTTATTGTAAAACAATAGAAGCCATGCATTCATTTTTTCCAAGGTTCTACAATATGTATCGTTTTATTTGTTGCATCTAACTCTACTTGAACACCGATAGGCATGGTAATCATTGGATGTGTATGACAACAATCGAAGTCGGCTAGAAAAGGAATTCTTTGATTTTGAAGTACTTCTAATAGTATTTCAAAAGGTTTTCGATTTGTACCACAATCATCAAATTGCTCATGTTTTCCAAGAATGATACCTGAAATTTTATCGAATACACCGTTAATTTTAAGGAATGAAAAGCTTCTTTCGATAGTAGCTGCATCTTTTGAACTGTCCTCAATAAAGAGAATATCGCCCTCTTGAATATGTGGCATATAGGGGCTACCAAAAATTCCTTGTATCGTGTTTAAATTCCCGCCAATAATACGCCCAGTAGCTTTTCCATCAATTACTGAAATCCAATTGTTTGGTCGAAGTTCTTTCTCCTTCGTCTTTTTTTCCCAATTAATAAATTCATCTGACCAAAATAATGGTTGTTTTATATGATAAGGAAGAGATTGATCATGTAGTAAAGTTTCTGCAAAATATTTGTATGTGCAATTAACAAAAGGTTCAAATTCGCCAAAGGAAGGGACGAGAGCTGGCCCATAAAATGTAGGAATTCCTGTTTTAACATAAATTCCTAGTAATAAAGCAGTTGCATCTGAATATCCAATCATTATTTTAGGGTTATTTAGAAAAGCATCATAATCAATATAAGGTAATAGTGAATTTGAATTCATCCCACCAATTGTTGACATAATACAAGAAATATTAGGATTTCTTATCAAGGCATTTAGTTCCTCAGCGCGCTCTTGTATACTACCAGAACGATAAAAATCATATCGACCTGTTAATGAACCTTCTAATATATGAAACCCTTTCTGTTGTAAGTAAGATTTTGCTCGTTCAAATCTTTTTAGAGAAGTGTAAGTTACTGGTGAAGAAGGGGAATAGATCCCAATTGTGTCTCCGTATTGCAATGATTTTGGAAGTAGCATTTGAATGAATCCCTTCTATTAAATAGTTTATCCCGCTATTTGCTGTGCAGTAAGATCCCCACCTCAAAATTCAGTGAAAGCGAAGAAGTTAGGTGGGGGGCGGGCTGCCCGTAAAAGCCCGATTGGTGGGGCTGATTAAAGTTTCCTTTATTTACGAGAATTCATTATTGAATATTCTTACGTTTCAATATTGTAAGTTTACCATAAATAAATTAAAATAATCATTGCTGTATATGAATAAACATACCTTTTTGCCTTGACTGTATAAAGGAATTGTTGTTAAGGTTAAATGTGAGTGTATAAAAGGTTTGCTAAAGGAGTTTTGAAATGAATCGGTTAAAATGGGGAAGGATGACAGTCCTATTAGTCATTATTTTAGGGGTATGTTGGTTCTTATTCCAAGGAAATCAAAAGAGCGTAGCAAATGTAGAGGGACAACCTTTGCAAGTGGCAGAACTACCTAAAGCAGGATTTTCTGAAAAAGTAGTCCCGCCAAAGTACATCCCACCAGAAATTAATGCAAAAGCAGCTATGATTATCGATGCGAGTGATGGAGATATTATTTATCAATATAATGAAAATGAAGCTTTTGCACCGGCTAGTATGTCTAAGATGATGACAGCGTATCTCCTACTAGAGAGTATACATAACGGGAAAGTTCGCTGGGAAGATCCAGTTAAAATGAGTGCGAAGGCGGCACAAACAGAGGGAGCGAGAATCCCAGTACAAGTTAATGACACATTAACTGTTAAAGATTTATATCATGCATTAATGATTGAGTCAGCTAATAATTCAGCTGTGGCTTTAGCAGAACATATGGCAAAATCGGAGAAAGATTTCGTTCAGCTTATGGATGCAAAAGCGAAACAGTTAAAAATGTCGGAACATGCTAAATTTGCAAATGCTTCTGGATTACAAGAGCCAGATGGAAGTGAAACAAAAATGACGGCTGCTGATGTAGCACAATTGGCGTATCATCTTATAAAAGATTATCCGGAAATATTAGAAGTGACTCACTTGCGTCAAAGTCAGCTAGCATTTAATAATATTAATGTTATAAGCACAAACGACATGTTAAACAAAAATAATAAAAGTTTATATATAGAAGGAATGGACGGACTAAAAACAGGATTTACAGATAGTGCAGGATATTGTTTTACTGGGACTGCCAAGCAAGGTGATAACAGAATTATTACAGTAGTCATGGGGACCTCAAGTAAAACAAAACGTTTTACAGAGACGAATAAGTTAATGTCGTATGCATTTGGATTAGTTAATTAAGTAAGTAAAATACCAATCTAGATCGCTACATAAGTAAGGCTGTTTGTTGTTACTAATTTTAGATAACAATAAACAGTCTTTTTATTTTAACTTTAAAAAGGCAAAAGATTCTAAATACAAGTGTTATCATTTGAGTTTATTTGTTGCTGTGATATTATAAAGTTATAAGCTTATTAATAATAAGTTTGAGGGGCGTAATATGATGTATACATATGAAATAGCCTCAATTGAAAATTGGAGGGAATTATGATGGCAAAAGATTTTTACTCAGCAATTGAAGACAGAAGATCTATTTATGCAATTAGTAAAGAGCAAGTAGTTTCTGATGAGAAAATTCAAGAAGTGATTTATCATGCTGTAAAACATACACCTTCAGCTTTTAATTCTCAAAGTGCTCGTGTTGTTGTTTTATTAGGAGAACAACATGATAAATTATGGGATATTACGAAAGAAACGTTAAGAAAAATTGTACCTGAAAATAACTTTGCACCTACTGAAGAAAAAATGAATGCATTTAAAAGTGGTTATGGGACGGTTTTATATTTTGAAGACAGTGAAGTAGTGGAAGGCCTTCAAGCAAACTTTGCATTATATAAAGATAATTTCCCAACTTGGTCTCAGCAATCATCAGGAATGTTACAATTTGCAATTTGGACAGCTTTAGAAATTGAAGGGTTTGGTGCTACGTTACAGCATTACAATCCGCTAATTGATGAAGAAGTGAGAAAAGAGTGGGATGTTCCAGGAAATTGGAAACTCACTGCGCAAATGCCATTTGGTAAACCGGTAGTACAGGCTGGTGAAAAAGAATTCCAATCGTTAGAAAACCGTGTAAAAATTTATAAATAATTTGATAAAAGGTGAACAGGAATATAACCTGTTCGCCTTTTTTTATAAGTAATAAGGTTTTTTTTGTCCTTCATTTTTTATCTGATTTTTCAATTCATCTTTACGTGTTTCAACAACTGATATTTTTTGTAATGTTATCATTGAAACGAATTGAATAAAAGCATAGTACAGCTCTATATTTTTTTGTATAGGATCATCTATTATATGTCTCACAAATATGCCTCCTCTTTTTATTAGGATATGTATATAATACTATGGTTATCCTATAAATTCTATAATCAGAAAAAGAGAACAATTGGTATAGTGTGTGCTTTCTTTAAAGGAGAAATGGTTTTTATAAAATAAATCTTACAATTCGTCAAATTATTTCAAAATTGTAGATAGTATAGAAAATTAGTTTTCTAAAAATATTATACTATTGATTAATAGAGTGATTTTTGTCATGATGAAAGTATACTTTATGTAAGGAGCTTTATAAGGAAATACATAATGTAGTTTGTATTAGGTTAATAGAATTTTTCATAGAAGATAGAAAAGGGATATTTTATATTGAGATATTAAATGAAATGTCGAATTTTTATGCGATATACAAGAAATTTGAAAAAATCATTGCAAAAACACTATGTTTAATGATAAAGTTCACATGAAGTTCACACGGATTTCACTTTGTTCATTTAAAATGAACTCTGTGTGAAAAATAAAACTCTTGCTAAAAAATGGAACTGGATGAATATTTTACTTTGATAATATTGTAAAGTATTAAAGTTTTAAGTTTTTTTAAGAGGATAGTAGGGAAAGGAAGTAAAGACAACTTATGAAAAAAGTAATTGCAGGTTTAGCAGCAGCTTCTGTAGCTGGCGTTGCAGTTCCAGGAATGGATTCTGCTCATGCACAAGTTTCAAATGAAGCGCTAAAAGAAATTAATGGACAAACTCAAACTCAAACTCAAACGACTGTAACTGAAACAAAAACTGTAGAAACAACTTCTGAATTAAAATACACAGTAACTGCTGATGTATTAAATGTTCGTTCAGGTGCTGGTACAGGACATAACGTTATTTCTAAAGTAAAATCAGGCCAAGTGCTACAAGTAGTTGGACAAGAAAATGGTTGGTTCAAAGTAAACGTAAATGGTCAAACAGGTTATGTAAGTGGTGACTTCGTAACGACTGGTGGCAAAACAGGAACGACTGTTCAACAAGGAACAGGTACTTACACAGTAAACGTTTCTTCACTTAACGTACGTACAGGCCCAAGTACATCTCATACAGTATTAGGTTCTGTAAACAAAGGTAAAACAGTACAAGTTGTAGGTGAAGTACAAGATTGGTTTAAAATCAACTTCAATGGTGGAACTGGATACGTAAGCAAAGACTTCGTAACAAAAGGTGGTTCTGCTGTATCTAACGAAACACAACAACCAACTACAAACAACAATACTACAATAGTTCAAACTGGTGGTTCTTATGTTGTTAACACTGGTGCTTTAAAAGTACGTACAGGCCCAGCTACATACAACGCTGTAATCGGTGGAGTAACAAATGGTAAAGTATTAAACGTTACTGGCGCTGAAAATGGTTGGTACAAAATTAACCATAACGGCCGCACAGGTTACGTAAGTGCAGACTTCGTTAAGTTTGTAAAAGGCGGAGTAAATAACGTTACAAATAACAATAACAATAACGTTACAAATAACGTTCAACAACCAGGTAAAGACGTACAAAAACCAACAACAGGTGGAGATACATCTTCAATCGCTGGATTCGCTAGATCTTTAAATGGTTCACCATACAGAACTGCTGGTACAACACCTGCTGGTTTTGACTGCAGTGGATTCATTCACTACGTATTAAATCAAACTGGTCATAAAGGCGCTCGTCAAACAGTTGCTGGATACTGGAGCTCTAAAACAAAAACTAGCAATCCACAACCAGGTGATTTAGTATACTTCCAAAATACTTATAAATCAGGTCCTTCTCACATGGGTGTTTACTTAGGAAACGGTCAGTTCATTAGTGCAGAAACAGATGCAACTGGTGTACGTATTAGTTCTGTAAGTAACTCTTACTGGAGCAAGCACATTTTAGGTTACACAAAAGCATACTAAGAAAAAGTAGTTTTATATACTTTTCGTATAGAGAAAAGGCTTTCCAAGGAAACTTGGGAAGCCTTTTTATAGTTGAATAAATTGGAAGTTTAATAGTTTTTATTTTAACTTTCCATTTAAAAATCGATCATATAAGTCGTGGAAATAGTTAGGACGAAATAAGTTCGCTGCATGTCCTGCTAAAGGTATTTCCTTGTATAGAACGTTAGGTAAAATAGATTTCAAATCAAATAGACAAGATTTATAGAGATGATCATGCTCTCCCATTACCCATAGTATAGGGTGAGGGAGTGATTTTAATTTAGATTTTAAATCGAATTCTAACCGATGTCGTAATGACTGGGCAATTATGGATGAATGTAATTGTAATCCGAAACGGTAGTAAATATTTCTTGAAATGACTGCGAATGGATTTGCTTTTAGTATACCACTTGGAAAAATAGTATTTGCGTATTGAGAGAGCCATTTAGAGTATTCATCTCCTCGCTTCTCCCAAAAATTTTGAAATACATTATATAAACGAGAAGGGTTATTGTAATGTCCTCCAATATGACAAATACTTAATACTTTTTCTGGATGCATTTGTGCAAAAATTGTAGAGATGTAACAGCCGTAACTTAGTGCACAAATATGAGCTTTTTTAATATTTTCTTGTTCATATAAGTTTAATAATTGATCTACGAGGCGCTGTAATGAAAAGTCGATTGCTTCTCCTTTATCATCACCGTGACCTAATAAGTCATAAGTTATAATGTTGTAGGAGGCAGAAAATCGTTTTTGCTCCTTTTTGAAGGCGCGACGATTACCAACTAACCCATGAATAAAAATAATTGTTTCCTTTTCAGAATGTATATTTGTTTGCAAAAAGGATACTCCTTTCACTAACTGGAGATTTATATCGTGTTGTAAATTATTTATAATTTACATAGAATAATATTAAGTACCAGGTAATAATATCAGATGTTTATATCTGTTGTAAAGATGAGTTTTTATGTATATTTTGTAAAAATAGAAAAAGTGTGTTTACATTCAGTTTACATTTGTATCGTATTCTAATTTTAGAAAGAACAGATTTGTTTAACACGAGGAGATGAACAGGAATGGAAGTTAGAAATGAAATGAAGAAAAAAGGGAGTTGGAGGCAGTTTTTACGCCTTATTCAAGATACAAATCCTCCGAAAGGAATTTTAGTTTTTGCATTATTAATGAGTTTGCTTTCTACGGGAGCGAGTTTATTTATTCCCATGCTAACAAAAGGATTAGTAGATAATTTTTCGCTTTCTTCAATTAGTGCAGGACAAATTGTTGGGTTAGTTGCTTTCTTTGTAATGCAAACTATTGCGGCAGGGTTATCTATATATTTACTAAATTATATTGGGCAGAAGATTGTAGCGGGACTAAGAGAACGTTTGTGGAAAAAGGTACTTATCTTGCCGGTATCTTATTACGATCAAAATAGAACAGGTGATACGATTAGCCGTATGACGAATGATACAGGTGTTGTGAAAACGTTAATTTCTGAGCATTTGTCAAACTTATTAACAGGTGGTATTTCAATTGTTGGATCGTTAATTGTATTATTTGTTTTAGATTGGAAAATGACTGCGTTACTTTTAACGGTTATTCCGTTGTCTGTATTAATTTTAGTTCCACTTGGACGAAAAATGTATAAGATTTCAAAAGCGCTTCAAGATGAAACGGCATCTTTTACAAGTGTGTTAACGCAAGTGTTATCGGAAATTCGTTTAGTGAAATCTTCAAATACAGAAAAAAGAGAATATGAAACGGGTAATACAGGTATACAAAAGTTATTACAATTTGGTTTGAAAGAAGGAAAAGTGCAAGCATTAATTTCGCCAGTTATGTCGTTTGTTTTAATGGCACTACTTGTTATTATCGTAGGATATGGCGGGATGCGAGTTTCTAGCGGTGCATTAACAACTGGTGAACTTGTAGCGTTTATTTTGTATTTAGTTCAAATTATAATGCCGATGAGTCAATTATCTATGTTCTTTACACAATTTCAAAAGGCAATCGGTGCAACGGAAAGAATTAGTACGATTTTAGAATATGAAGTAGAAGATCATGAAACTGGTGTGAAAGTGGCAAATGCTAAGCAGCCGATCGTTCTTGAAAATGTACATTTTGAGTATAACGAAGAAGAGCAAGTTTTGAAAAATATTGATTTCATAATTGAATCTGGAAAAGTGACAGCGATTGTAGGACCAAGTGGTAGTGGGAAAACAACGTTATTCTCATTACTGGAACGTTTTTATGAGCCAACTAGTGGTGCCATTAAATTAGGAAAAGAATCAATTACGAGTTATTCATTACAGTCATGGCGACGTCAAATCGGTTACGTATCACAAGATAGTCCGTTAATCGATGGAACGATTCGTGATAATATTTGTTACGGTGTTGAAGGCGAAGTAACGGATGAAGAAATTGAAAAAGTAGCAGCAATGGCATATGTTGATGCATTTATTCATGACTTACCAAACGGTTATGCAACAGAAGTTGGAGAACGCGGTGTGAAGCTTTCTGGTGGACAAAGACAGCGAATTGCCATTGCCCGAGCGTTACTTCGAAATCCGCAAATTCTTATGCTAGATGAGGCAACTTCAAGCTTAGATAGTAAATCTGAGTCTGTCGTTCAAAAAGCGTTAAATAACTTAATGAAAGGCAGAACAACGTTAGTGATTGCGCATAGACTTTCTACTGTTGTAGATGCAGATAAAATTATCTTTATTGAGAAAGGGAATCTTACAGGTAGTGGTACGCATGATGAATTATTACAGACGCATGATATGTATCGTGAGTTTGCAACGCAACAATTGAAAATTAAAGAGGGTGCCTTATAAAATGAATCATCAGCGGGGATTTTACTCCATTGATGATTCATTTTTAAAAAATATATTAGATGCTAAGTAGAAAGGAAATGGTTCCTTTGATACCTAAAATTTTAATAGTAGATGACGATCCACACATTAGAGAACTCGTTTCTGTATTTTTAGAACGAGAAGGTTTTCAAACATATGAGGCAATTGATGGAGTAGATGCACTTCAGAAAATGGATGACGTAAAAGTCGATATGGTTATTCTTGATATCATGATGCCAAATATGGATGGATTTGATGTATGTTTTGAATTAAGAAAATACTATGATATCCCGGTGCTGATGCTAACTGCCAAAGGGGAAACATCACAAAAAGTAAAAGGATTTCACCTTGGGACAGATGACTATCTTGTAAAGCCATTTGACCCTATAGAACTAGTAGTGAGAGTAAAGGCATTGTTAAAACGTTACCAAATTACAGTTTCGCAATCGATTCAAGTTGGAAATGTATTATTAAATCGTAAAACATTCGAAGTTACATCTGGAGAACAAACGGTTACGTTACCGTTAAAAGAATTTGAGCTGCTCTTTACTTTAGGGTCTAAATCGGGAAGAACTTGTTCGAGAGAACAATTAATTGAAGAAATATGGGGATATGATTTTGAAGGGAATGAACGTACACTAGACGTTCATATTAATCGGTTACGTGAGAAGTTTCAAGAAGAGCAGTCGAAATTTAGTATTAAAACAATAAGAGGATTAGGGTATCGCTTAGAGGTAAGTAAATGAGAAAAAGAAAACGAATGAGTAAGTTGAAGATGCTGAAAGTATTTGGAGCGGTATTAGCGCTCTTTTCTTTTCTTACTATCATTTGGTCTATCGCATTTTATGTAGCAACTAGTTTATTGAATGCTTTTGACGTAAACGTATCGCCGTTTGTTGCCTTTCTAATTAGTGATATGGTCGGTTTTGTATTTATTATTCTTATTTGGACATTAATTGGAATATTAATGAGGCCAAAACGAGAGGCAATGATTTGGACTATTATTGAACCGATACAAAAAATTGCAAAAGGAGACTTCTCCGTAAAAATACGAAATGAAGAAAAGTATGATGGAGAAATTGGCGTGCTCGTAAAAAGTATAAATGATATGACAGATGAACTGAATACGATGGAGAAAATGAGACAAGAATTTGTATCAAATGTTTCTCATGAAATACAGTCACCATTAACTTCTATAAAAGGATTTGCTAGAGCACTACAAGACGATAATCTTTCTGAGGAAAAAAGAAAGCATTATCTTACCATTATTGAAACTGAAACAACGAGATTATCTAAACTAAGTCAAAATTTACTAAAGCTAACTCTTTTAGAATCCGAAGAGTATACACCAGAAAGAGTGAGCTATAGATTAGATCAACAGTTAAAGCAAATTGTGTTAAATAGTGAACCACTCTGGGCTGAAAAAGAAATTGAATTAGATCTTGATTTAGAGAAAGTCCATGTAACTGCAGACCAAGAAAGTATGAGTCAAGTGTGGATTAATTTAATTCATAATAGCATTAAATTTACTCCAAGCGGTGGTACAATTACTATTCAGTTAAAGGAACATGAGACAGTAGTGGAAGTGCGTATCTGTGATTCAGGAATTGGTATATCAGAAGAACAGAAACAACATATTTTTGAGCGTTTTTATAAAGCGGATTCTTCACGAAATCGTGCCTATGGAGGAAGTGGCTTAGGTTTAGCTATTGTAAAGAAAGTACTCGACCTTCATCAAGGAGAGATAAAAGTGGAGAGTGAGGAAGGAAAAGGTACTGAATTTATTGTGCGTATTCCTAATTATGAAGAAAAATAGTGTAGTGATAAAGAACCATTTTTTATTTCATACGCAGACACTCTTTTATGAGGAGGGTGTCTTTATTTTGCATGAATAATGATAAATACGTGCAATGAATGCATAGTAATTTTCTATAGTTACCTACAAGTAACCTACGCACATGAAAGTGCATCATTGCCTTTTTACATAAACATAGATACAATTTTAATATAATACATAACTGAGATGATTAAGGAGTGTTATACTTGGCAGAATTATTACAAGGCAAAAATGCTTTAATTACAGGAGCAGGTAGAGGGATTGGTCGCGCTGTCGCAATTGCATTAGCGAAAGAAGGCGTAAATGTAGGCCTATTAGCTCGTTCAGAAGAAAACTTAAAAGCTGTAGCGAAAGAAGTAGAAGCAGAAGGCGTAAAAGCTGTTATTGCAACTGCTGATGTTTCTTCATACGAAGAAGTGACTACTGCGATTGAAACGTTAAAAAATGGTTTAGGATCTATCGATATTTTAATTAATAACGCTGGTATTTCTAAGTTTGGTAAGTTTTTAGAACTAGACGTTGCTGATTGGGAAAAAATCATTCAAGTAAACTTAATGGGTGTATACTATGCAACTCGTGCTGCTTTACCGAGCATGATTGAACAACAATCTGGTGATATCATTAACATTTCATCTACAGCAGGACAAAAAGGTGCACCTGTAACAAGTGCATATAGTGCTTCTAAATTTGGTGTTCTTGGTTTAACTGAATCGTTAGCGATGGAAGTTCGTAAGCATAACATTCGTGTAACAGCTTTAACACCAAGTACAGTAGCAACTGATATGGCTGTAGATTTAGGATTAACTGATGGAAACCCTGATAAAGTAATGCAAGCAGAAGATATTGCAGAATTTATCGTAGCGCAGCTAAAATTAAATAAACGTACATTTATTAAATCTGCTGGGCTTTGGTCTACTAATCCATAGGAATTAAATTTAACTTTAAAAGAAGGGATATCTATTCTGTAAGGGGGAGATGTCCCTTCTTTATTTTTTGTATTTGAGACAGAATTTTCGGTATAATTAAAAGTGAATGGTAGAAAGCGTTGGGAAATTGAAAGGGATGGTATTTACATGAGTACAATTGAGAAATGGACGGCTGTTGATCAATATATGAGTGATGTATTAATACCGAAAGATTCTACATTAGAAAGGGTCCTTCAAGCGAATGCTGCAGCTAATTTACCGGCACATGATGTATCGCCAACGCAAGGGAAGTTTTTACAACTATTAGTACAAATTCAAGGAGCTCGAAACATTTTGGAAATTGGTACTCCAGGCGGATATAGCACGATATGGATTGCAAGGGGCTTACCATCTGGAGGCCAAGTTGTTACATTGGAAGCAAATGAAAAACATGCAGAAATTGCACGTAGCAATATTGAACGTGCTAATTTGAATGATAAAATTGAAATACGAACAGGATTAGCGTTAGATTCTTTACAACAAATAGAAAATGAGAAGCATGAACCTTTTGATTTTATCCCGCATTAACGGGCAGTAAGACTCCCACCTCAAAGGTCGGCTGGAGCAAAGAAGTTAGGTGGGAGATCAACTGCCCGTTAATGCCCGATTGGTTCAACTAATAATCAGTGGGGATGAACCCCCCACTGATTAAAGTTTCACTTTATTTTCATAGATGCTGATAAACAAAATAATCCGACTTATTTTTGAATGGGCACTGAAACTATCACGCCCTGGTACCGTAATTATTGGAGATAATGTAGTACGTGAAGGAGAAGTTATTAATGATACTAGTAACGATCCTCGTGTACAAAGGATACGTCGTTTCTATGAATTAATAGCTGCAGAGCCACGTGTTAGTGCTACAGCGCTTCAAACTGTCGGAAGTAAGGGATACGATGGATTTGTAATGGCAATCGTAAAAGAATGATGTAAGGAGACAGGTGGAATGAAAAAGATGTTTGAAAAATTATAACATGTATCGTGTATAACGAGATTAGCTCGTGGCCCTCCAGTATAGCACTATATTATATATTAAAAAATTGGAGGTTGTGAGTAGATGAGAACTGAAAAAGAAATGTTAGACGTAATTATAAATACAGCAATAGAGGATGAAAGAATTCGAGCAGTTATCATGAATGGATCGCGTGTAAATCCAAATGTGAAAAGAGATTGTTTTCAAGACTATGATATTATGTATGTTGTAAATGATATACAATCTTTTACGTCTAATCATAATTGGGTTCATAGATTTGGAGAAATAATGATAGTACAAATGCCAGAAGAAATGTCGTTAGTTCAACCAGATGAAGATGGAAAGTTTCCGTATTTAATGCAGTTCATGGATGGGAATCGGATTGATTTAACGCTAGTTCCAGTTGAGTTAATAAAAAAGTTCGTTGGACAAGATAGTTTAAGTAAACTGCTTCTTGATAAAGATAATTGTCTGGAAGAATTCCCACCAGCAAGTGATAAAGATTACTTAGTAAAAAAGCCTACAGAAAAAGAGTTTTTAGATTGTTGTAATGAATTTTGGTGGTGTAGTACGAATATCGCAAAAGGGTTATGGCGAGAGGAACTTTCTTATGCAAAAGGAATGCTTGAAGGACCAGTGCGAGATATGTTCATCGTAATGCTAGAATGGTAT
Source organism: Bacillus sp. D48C (assembly GCF_053345735.1). Taxonomy (NCBI): domain Bacteria; kingdom Bacillati; phylum Bacillota; class Bacilli; order Caryophanales; family Bacillaceae; genus Bacillus; species Bacillus sp. D48C. Next base: position 111,659 of record NZ_JBKFAQ010000009.1, on the reverse strand, counting down.
ATTGGTATGAAAACAGACTTTACAGTTAATACAGGGAAGTTTGGAAAGCATTTCGAGCAATATATTGAAGAAGATATGTGGGAGCAATTTAAAAGGACATTTTCTAATGCAGAATATGAAAATATATGGGAGTCATTCTTTGTTATGGGTGATTTATTTAGAGAAGTGGCGAACGAAATTGCTAACACATATGAATATCAATATCCGCAAGATGATGATAAAGTGACGAACTATTTAAAACATGTGAAAGCTTTGCCAAAAGATAGTACATCAATTTATTAATAATATAAAGCAGTAAGACTGTCCTAATTAAGGACAGTCTTATTTTTGTTTATGAATAACAATTTCTCTAACAAAGTGCAGATGAATCACATATGAAAATTTAGGGAGGTTTTTTATCATGTATTATTTTTATTCGCCAGAAATGTTTGCTCCATATCAATGGGGACTAGAACGAGATGTTTCGTATGCTTATATGCCATATAACTCACTTTATTATGGAGAATATATAAGCGCATTGCCATACGCATATATCCCTCAAAGCTATGAAGTACAAATGAAAGTAGATGATCGTGGATCGTGGACACCATTTTCATGGGTTGAAAAATATGCGTACGCATTTTCAGGACCGTATAATAAAGCGGAAGTAGCTCTTACATTTGATGATGGACCAGATTCAGAATTCACGCCAAAAATATTAGATAAGTTAAAACAACATAATGTAAAAGCTACTTTTTTCTTACTTGGTGAAAACGCAGAAAAATTTCCGAACGTAGTAAAGCGTATTGCAAATGAAGGGCATGTAATTGGTAATCATACGTATAGTCATCCAAATTTAGCGAAAGTAAATGAGGATGAGTACCGTAATCAAATTATAAAAACAGAAGAAATATTAAATCGTTTAGCTGGTTATGCACCAAAGTTTATACGTCCGCCATACGGTGAAATACTTGAAAATCAATTGAAGTGGGCGACAGAGCAAAATTTTATGATTGTACAGTGGAGTGTTGATACAGTTGATTGGAAAGGTGTAAGCGCTGATACGATTACAAATAATGTATTAGGGAATTCATTTCCAGGAAGTGTCATCCTTCAACATTCAACACCGGGTGGGCATCTACAAGGATCTGTAGATGCACTAGACAAAATCATTCCGCAGTTAAAAACGAAAGGGGCACGTTTTGTAACACTTCCGAGTATGTTCCAGACATCAAAAGAAAGAAATTGAATGTGTTATAAATTGGAAAAAAAGGGGTCGTGTCGTATAATGAGGGTGTAAGTTAGGGGGGGGATAATTGATCTATGCATTAGTAAACGTAGGAATAAGCATATTGATCGGTGTTATATTTATACTTGCTGCAATTATCCTTCAAAAAAATCCACCAACGGATATTAATGCAGCATATGGTTATCGTACGAAACGATCCATGAAAAATAAGGAATTATGGGATGCGGGTAATAGGTATAGTGCAGAAGTGATGAAGCGAAACGGATTCATCATGATGTTAATTGGAAGTATTATTAGTATACTGTTTAGATATCCACATACAACAGCAGTGATTATGGCGGTCATGGTATTGTTAATCATTCACTTATTTAGGCGAGTAGAGAAGAGATTAAAGACAATTGAACAATGATGATAAGGAAAATAGGACTCTCAGTCAACGATAGATAGGAGTCCTATTATATTTACAAACTATTATTTTTTAGTAGTTCTTTTCCTTGTTCAACAACAAATTCATAGTATGCAAGATCATACGGATAAATATCTTCAAATGTTATCGTAATCGGTTTATTGTTTAGGACTGAAATCGTCGTTAAAGATGAAATCTCTCCTTTTAATAGTTGTAGAAAAGGAGTTGTATGTACTTTCATCACATCGTCTACTTCTTCACCTGGTGCGAATGGAAGTGGATTGTTGACATTGTGAAAATACATATGACAAAATTCACGATCAGTAAGATTTGAAATTTCATAATCTATTTTAAAGATGCCTTTGTATATTAAATCAGTAGTTTGAAAGGAAAGCCCCAATTCTTCTTCGATTTCACGTAGGCCACCAATTTGTACATCTTCATCATGCATAATATGTCCAGCTGAAGTAATATCCCATATACATGGAGCTTCTTTTTTATTTTTAGAGCGTAATTGGAAATATAAGAACATATCTTCATTATCTTTTTCTACAAACCAACAATGAAATGTTTCGTGCCAATCACCGTCACGATGCACTTCGTCACGTAATTTCTTCCCAAGTGTATTTCTTTCAGGATCAAATATTGTTAACCACTCTGTCATTTTAATTCCCCTTTCCTCAAATTTTATTATACAATATTTGTATTGAATTTTGGGAAAATAAAGAAAAAGGAGTGGTTATAAGTGGAGATAGAGCGTATGGAAATAAAATCGATTATTTCAACAGAGGAAGAGTTACGGAAAATATTGGGGCAACCAAGTGAGCGAGCATTGAAAAAAGTTATTTCATCATTAGACCACCATTGCATAGATTTTCTTTCTAAATCTCCTTTTCTAGTATTATCTACTGCAAATAAGTTGGGGGAGTGTGACGCCTCGCCGAGAGGAGACGCACCTGGATTTGTTTACATATTAAATAATAGTAAAATTATTATTCCGGAAAGACCAGGAAACCGCCGTATAGACTCCATTTTGAATATTATTTCCAATCCAAGTGTAGGATTAATCTTTTTTATTCCAGGTCTTGGGGAGACACTCAGAATAAATGGCCGAGCGTATATTACAAACGACGAAGAAGTTTTGAAAGAAATGCAGGCGAATGGACGTAATCCATTGCTTGGAATTGTTGTTGAAATAGAAGAGTGTTATATTCATTGTGCAAAAGCTTTTATTCGTTCTAAGATGTGGGATCCAGAATCTTGGTTAAATAAAAAAGAGTTACCTTCAGCAGCAAAAATGTTACTGGAGCATGCGAAAGTGAATACTTCAGAAGAAGATGTTGCACGTTCTTTAGAAGAAAGTTATACAAAAAGATTGTATTAAAAATTTTATTGATATAGTTTTGTGGAGCGGATATGTACGGGTTTTAGAATGGGGAATTTATATACGAACCGTTGATTTACAAACTGGAAAAATAACAAAATAGGTAAATTGAGTGGCGGTTGCATAATGTTATTGTGAAATATAATAAAAAAATTTCTTAAAAATAGTTAGTAAAAATAGGCTTGCTTTTTAAAAAGTTGATAACTATAATAAGTTAACAAATAGACATGAACGAAAAAGTAACGATAAGGACAAGAAATCATTTTTACGGTTTACAGAGAGGGAAGCCAAGGGTGTGAGCTTCCTAACACGAGAAATGATTTTACCACCTTTGAACTTCAATAGTGAACGAGTAATCTAGTAATTATTGACGGTATCAGCCGTTATCTGAACTTGAGCAATCTAGAAGGAGATATGTCTAGATTGGAACAAGGGTGGAACCACGAAAACACATTCGTCCCTTTCCTAGGGATGAGTGTGTTTTTTTACGACCTTAGAGATTGAAAATTTAAAATAATTAAAAAATAGTATTGATTTTGTTTTTTATGCGAGTATAATGAGTTAACAAATAAACATGAACGAAAAAGTAACGATAAGGACAAGAAATCATTTTTACGGTTTACAGAGAGGGAAGCCAAGGGTGTGAGCTTCCTAACACGAGAAATGATTTTACCACCTTTGAACTTCAATAGTGAACGAGTAATCTAGTAATTATTGACGGTATCAGCCGTTATCTGAACTTGAGCAATCTAGAAGGAGATACGTCTAGATTGGAACAAGGGTGGAACCACGAAAACACATTCGTCCCTTTCCTAGGGATGAGTGTGTTTTTTATTACTTTGAAGGGAGGTGCGGTAACATGAAACTATTTATACGTATGGAAATAACCACCACCTGCATAATTAAAAAGCAGAGCAAGGTGATTGATAGAGATAAATAATAAAATTGTAGGAGGAGATTAGAAGATGAATAACGTTATAAATGTTGGGGTATTAGGTTTAGGTACGGTCGGAAGTGGTGTTGTTCATATTTTGAAAGAACATTATAAAAAAATCGCTCTTGATACAGGATACGAAGTGAAAGCGAAAACAGTCGTTGTACGTGATTTGGAAAAAGAACGCGATGTTTGTATTGACGGAATTGCAGTCACAAGTCATGCAGATGAAGTTCTAAATGATTCAAATATTGATATTGTAGTAGAGGTAATGGGCGGAATTGAAGAAGCAAAACAGCATATTGTTAAGGCTTTAGAAAATAAAAAACATGTCGTAACAGCAAATAAAGATTTAATGGCTGTATATGGTGCAGAGCTTCTTCAACTGGCAAATGATAATGATTGTGATTTATGTTATGAAGCGAGCGTAGCAGGCGGTATTCCAGTGTTAAGAGGACTAACTGACGGGCTAGCATCAGATCAAATTGAAAAAATAATGGGAATTGTAAATGGTACAACAAATTATATGTTAACAAAAATGAGTCAAAATGGGTGGTCTTATGAAGAGGCTTTACAGGAAGCGCAAAAATTAGGTTTTGCAGAATCGGATCCGACAGCAGATGTAGATGGACTAGATGCGGCGAGAAAGGTAGCAATTCTTGCAAACTTAGGTTTTTCGATGAATGTTTCATTAGATGATGTGCAAGTAAGAGGGATTCGAAAGGTCGAAAAAGAAGATTTACAAATGGCTGAAAAGTTAGGATTTACTATGAAGTTAATTGGGAAAGCAGAAAAACAAGGATCAGCCATTCATTTAAGTGTAGAACCGACACTTTTACCAAGTCGTCATCCATTATCGAATGTAAATAATGAATTTAATGCAGTATATGTTCACGGTCAAGCGGTAGGAGAAGTAATGTTTTACGGACCTGGAGCTGGAAAGTTGCCAACTGGTTCTGCTGTAGTAAGTGATATTATTTCCATCGTTAAAAATATGAATCAAGTGCCGAAAAATAAAAGTGCGTTAAAAGAACCAGTTCCTTATGAATTACAAGGTGATGAAGAAGTAGTTTCGAAATATTTCTTGCGTATTTCATTACGAGATGAGCCTGGGATGTTGCAAAAAGTAACAGAATGTTTCGTTAATTATTCTGTAAGTTTAAAAGAAGTTATTCAATTACCTTTAAACCGTGAACTGGCAGAAGTTGTTGTTGTGACACATCAAACTTCCAAGTATCAATTCGAACGAGTTTTAGGAGCGATAGAAGCTGTCGCAAGTGAAATAAACAGTTACTACATTATTGAGGAGGAAAAACAATATGTATAAAGGACTATTAAAACAATATGCTTCTTATTTACCGGTGAATGAAAACACACCTGATGTCAGTTTAATGGAAGGAAACACACCCCTTATTCCGTTATTAAATATATCAAAGCAATTAGGGATTCAGCTATATGGTAAGTACGAAGGAGCGAATCCGACAGGTTCTTTTAAAGATCGTGGTATGGTGATGGCAGTTGCTAAGGCGAAAGAAGAAGGTTCAGAAGCAATCATTTGTGCATCAACAGGTAATACATCAGCATCAGCTGCAGCATATGCGGCACGTCTTGGGATGAAATGTATAATCGTCATCCCTGAAGGAAAGATTGCGCATGGAAAATTAGCGCAAGCGGTCGCTTATGGAGCTGAAATTATTTCAATAGAAGGGAATTTCGATGATGCACTTAAGGCTGTAAGAAATATTGCTGCAGAAGAGCCGATTACATTAGTAAATTCAGTGAACCCTTATCGAATTGAAGGGCAAAAAACGGCAGCATTTGAAATTTGTGACCAATTGCAAAATGCACCAGATGTTCTAGCTATCCCTGTTGGGAACGCAGGGAATATTACAGCATATTGGAAAGGCTTCTGTGAATATGAGAAAGAAAAAGGTTATAAGAAGCCAAGAATTCATGGCTTTGAAGCTGAAGGAGCAGCTGCAATTGTAAAAGGGCATATAATTGAAGAGCCTGAAACAATTGCAACAGCGATTCGCATTGGTAACCCAGCAAGTTGGTCGTATGCAGTAGAGGCTGCCGAGCAGTCTTGTGGTGAAATAGATATGGTATCAGATGAAGAAATTTTATATGCGTATAGGTTATTAGCAAAAACTGAAGGAGTTTTCGCTGAACCAGGATCAAATGCTTCATTAGCCGGCGTAATTAAACATGTTCAATCTGGAAAAATCAAAGAGGGAGAAACAGTTGTTGCAGTATTAACTGGAAATGGTTTGAAGGATCCTGATATCGCTATTTCTTCAAATCAACTAGACATCGCAAGTTTGTCAAATAATATAGGACAAATTAAAGATCATATTAAAGGGGTGATTATGTCGTGATACCATTAAGCGTTCGTGTCCCTGCTAGTACGGCGAATGTTGGTCCTGGATTTGATTCAGTTGGAATAGCTTTGTCATTGTATTTAGATGTGGTGGTTAAAGAAAAAGCTGATAAGTGGCAAGTAATCCATTCCTTTGAAGAATCAATTCCGACAGACGATAAAAATTTAATCGTTAGCACGGCATGTAAAGTATGTCCTTCTATATCACCCCATATAATAGAAGTTACTAGCAATATCCCATTAACGAGAGGGCTAGGAAGTAGTGCATCAGCGATTGTAGCTGGGATAGAGGTTGCGAATCAACTAGGTGATTTGAACTTAACTGCTGATCAAAAAGTTCAAATTGCTACAAATTTTGAAGGACATCCTGATAATGTTGCTGCTTCTATATTAGGTGGAACTGTAATCGGAGCACTTGATGGAAAGGATATTTCCGTCGTAAGAATTGAGAGCAAGGAATTAGGGGTAATTTCTCTTATTCCGAATGAAGAATTAAATACAGATGAAAGTCGATCTGTATTACCAAAGATGTTTCCGTTTCATGAGGCAGTTAAAGCTAGTGCGATAAGTAACGTATTAGTAGCTGCATTATGTCAAAAGCGGTGGGAAGTTGTAGGTGAAATGATGGAGAGAGACCATTTTCACGAGCCATATCGTTTAGAACTCGTACCGTTATTACCATCTATTCGTAAATGCGCAAAAGAATTTGGTGCGTACGGCACAGCACTTAGCGGTGCGGGACCATCTATTTTTATATTAACGCCATATGAGAAACGTCAAGAAATCGCTGAGCAATTAGCGAGAGTATTTACAGATATGAAAGTATGTGAGCTTGAAATCGACCATAAAGGTATTATTGTAAATAAGGAAGAGCATATTGGATTATAAAGAAAGCTGGCATGGCTAGCTTTCTTTACGTTGCAAACCTATTTTAAATTGGGTTTTTTCGGAAAAAAATATAAAACAAATGTTGATTTTGAATAATGTAAGTAAAGAGTGCATTCATTTTGGAGGTGATTAAATGAATAAAGAGTCACCAGAAGAAAAAAGAGAGCGTATGAGACAAAGTGAATTAAAAAGTAATCCTACGGGTTCTTTACATGACGGACTCAATAGAGCGGAAGCAGGTAGTCTAGTTGATATAGCCGGCGGTATGAATTGGAAAGGTACAGGGATAATCATTTTAGTACTACTTTTAGGATACATTGTATACACTTATTTTTTCAGTTAAAGAATGCTTGTTAAAATTTTGATTTGTTTAGTTTCATAATTGTTGAGAAAAAATGCAGTTACTGTATTACATATCTTCTAAGCGAATTATAGTTGTTCATATCAACTTTTAATACTCCAAATAGAGCTAGCAAAATGCTAGCTCTATTATTTTTTGCCACATTTCTGTAACAAACCACCTGTATATTCATTGGTGGAGGTGCAGAGGATGAAAAAAATGATAGCGATATGTCTTCTAACAACTATGCCATTTTCGACTTTAGTCGGTTGTGACGTAAAAGGTAGTAATGCTGTACAAGAGTCTAAAATAAAGAAAGCGACGTATAAAGATTTTACTTATGATGTAAATCCAGAAACATTCACAGTAACTGTAGAACATGACGGTGTAAAGGAACAGGCATCACAACCCCTACCGAAAATGAAGGTATCGAATGTAAAAAAAGAAAAGGATCGTACATCGTGGGAATATCCAGATCAAAAAGTAAAAATAAAATTAGAAAAGAAAAAAGACCACTTAAACATTGAAGTGGAATCGACTGGTGCAGAAAGTTTTACATGGCCGAAAGTAGAAGCTGAAAATTATACACTTCCGTTATGGGAGGGTAAGCAAATTCCGAGCAATGATGAGAATTGGAAGAAGTTTTTAAAGGATGATGCATATTCATTTGCTGAATCATTTTCTATGAAGTTTTTCGCATTAAATGGTTCGAAATATTCAATTGTATATATTGCAAACAATATGTTTAATAATGAATTGAAATTTCATTCGGATCCGAAAATAGGATTTGATTTTACACATGAATTTCCGAGCATAAATAAAAATAAAACATATGGATTTCAATTATATGTGACAAATAATGATGCGGTAAGCATTGCTAAACTGTATAAGGATGATATTGTTCGAAAAGGTGAATTTAAAACATTACAAGAAAAGGCTAGAAAAAATAAAGAAATCGAAAAGTTATATGGAGCGGCGCATTTTTATTTTTGGAATCAAAATGGTTTATCAGAAAATAATATAAATTGGCCAAAACTAAGGGAGCAAATAAATAGCCCGCTGTTTAGTCATATAAAAGAACTTATTCAAAAGAATAGTTCAGAGCCTGGGGAACTGAATGTATTAGATCAAGTAAGTAAACAAGATTTCATTGATAAGTATCAAAAAAATGTTATTTTACGTTATATAAACGAAGTATTATCCATGAAGGAATTTTATAAAGAGGATATTTTTCAAAACGTTGACCAGGAAGCTAGTGTGCTATTAAAGAAAGGTGTAGGTCACTTAACGAATACAGAATTGTATAGCTTAAATAAGCATTTATTAAAGTCGCTACTTGGCGATGCGGTTGAAGAGGTAAGTAAATGGGGTAATGCAGATGGAACGGACATACTAAAGGAAATGACAGAGGCCGGAATAGAAAAAGCGTGGATTGGTCTGCCGAACTGGGAACAAGGATTTATGCAACCGAATTTCGTGGCAAAAGCGAAGGAAATGGGGTATTTAGTTGGTCCGTATGATTCATATCATTCCATTCACGAAAAAAGTGATAAAAATTGGAACACAGCATCCTTTAATGACCCATCATTATACGAAGAGGCTACTGTAACGAAGAAAAACGGAGAAAAGGTGCAAGGCTTTTTAGGCAGAGGTCGCAAGTTAAACCCGACTTTATCGCTGCCTAGTGTAAAGGAACGCATGAATGATATATTACAAAATGGTCCTAAATATAATTCATGGTTTATTGATTGTGATGCGACAGGTGAAATTTACGATGACTATTCAGCGAAACATATAACGACACAAGAGCAAGATTTAAAAGCACGTTTAAAACGAATGGACTACATTGCACAAGAAAAGGGTATGGTCGTTGGTTCTGAAGGTGGAAATGATTTTGCTAGTAGTACGATTGCATTTGCACACGGAATTGAAACACCTGTTATTAAATGGGACGATGAAGATATGCGGAAAAATAAAACAAGTCCGTATTATGTCGGTGGATATTGGTCACCAAATCAAAATGTTCCCGAAAAATATGCAAAACAAGTACCATTGAAAGAAGAATATAAACAAGTATATTTAAATCCAGTATATTCGGTACCATTATATAAATTAGTATACAATGATTCCGTTATTACAACGCATCATTGGGAATGGGGAAGTTTAAAGGTAAAAGATGAAGTTGGAAATCGAATGCTGTCTGAATTATTGTATAATGTTCCTCCGTTGTACCATTTAGATGAAGTAGAGTGGAATAAACATAAAAAAGAAATTACAGAGCATCTAAAAGTTTGGAATGAAGTTCATGAAAAAGCAGTAAAAGAAGAGATGACGAATTTTGCGTATTTGTCAGAAGATAAGCTAGTACAATCTGTTTCTTATGGAAAAGATATTAAAATCATTGTGAACTTCTCAAATGAAGACATGGAAGTAGAAAAAACGAAAATAAAAGCAAAGTCGGCTTTTATTGATAATCAGGGGAAGAAAAGCATGTATACGCCGTTTGAGAAATAATAACGTGAAATATACTGTATTCATAGAGGTTTTATTATTAGCTGGACTCTTTATTCATATCGTTTATCTGGAAAAAGATATCCTAATTTAAAATGAAAGAGTTAATGAATTTATAAATTTGCATGTTGCGAAGTGCTAAATTTTTGAAATTGGTAAATAGTGACTTGCCAAAAATAAGTACGAGAGTATAATGTGAAATGGAATACATATTGGGTTTAAGTAGTAACCTTACAAAATTGTAAGGTTAATGAAAGGAAATTCAATATGAAGATAAATAGACTTACATTATACTTGGTAAAGAGAAAGAGAGGCGAATGGGTATGAGCTCTGAATTAGAACAAAATACGAGAAGTAATAAAAAGCGTTCTAAAAGAAAGTCAATAAAATGGTTCATATTAATTCCATTTTTCCTACTTATTTTTGGAGGAGTAGGATATGGTTCGTTTATATATAATAAAGCAAAAGCAGTTGTAAATGATGCATATGCAAAAATTGAAAAGTCATCAAAGCGTGATAAAGAAGTTGAACCTTTAAAGGATAATATTTCAATATTAATCATGGGTGTAGATGGAAGTGAAATGAGAAAAAGCCAATATGGCGAAGCAGTTCGAACAGATGCACTTTTATTAGCAACAATTAATAAAGATGATAAGTCTGTTAAGCTAGTAAGTATTCCACGTGATTCACGTGTTTATATTCCAACTAGAAAAAAATTAGATAAAATTACTCATGCTCACGTATTTGGTGGCGTAGAAAGCACACGCGATACAGTGGAAAGATTTTTAAATGTCCCTGTTGATTATTATGTGAAGTTTAACTTTGAATCATTCGTACAAATTGTCGATTCAATTGGTGGTATTGATATTGATGTACCAGTTACTTTCACTGAACAAGATAGTAAAGACCAAGCTGGTATGATCCATTTAGAAAAAGGTTACCAACATTTAAATGGAGAACAAGCACTTGCACTTGCAAGAACGCGTAAAATTGATAGTGACGCAATGCGTGGACAGAGACAGCAACTTGTAATAGAAGCAATTGCCAAAAAAGCGATGTCTGTTCAATCAATTAGCAAAATGGGCTCTTTACTAGATGCGGTTGATAAAAACATGAAAACGAACTTAACATTTGACGATATGCTTGCCATTACAAAAAATATGGCAGGAACTAATTTGGAAATGGAAAAAATGCAAATAGAAGGTACAGATAAACGTATCGGTGGTATTTATTATTACATTCCAAATGAAAAAAATATAAAAGATATTTCAAAAAAATTAAATGATCATTTAGGTGTAACGCCAAAATCAGTTCGAAACGAATAATAAAAAAAGATTGGCTTTTGCCAATCTTTTTTTTGAAGTGGATTAGCAACTTTTTAATAACGTTTTTTTGTTCTAGAAAAATTATACTAAAATCATTTTAATTTATATAAACAAAAGGTGTAATTATACGATATACTAGAGGGGACTATTTGGAAATTAGCTCCTAAAGTTGAAGGAAAGGAAATTCAATTTATCACTATTTATAGAACAATTGAATTGGTGGAAATTGAAACAGGTTAAAGAAAGACTGTTCAAAATGCAATTACATATTCATACACATTGAAGCGATTAAGGTGAAAGATGAAGAGATAGTAATTGCGAAAGATCATTTATCATATATTGACCAGCTATTTTGCCAGATTAATAATTATGTAATAGGTGAAAATATGGTTTAGCTATCGTCAAAAAATGGTGGATCTTCATGGAGATACGTTGAGTCTTATAAGCACATGGAACAATACTTTTGATAAAACTCCCAGTATAATACAAAAAAATCTGTTTACATGGTGAAATAAAAATAAATAGATGTATAATTATATTGGGCGATTTATATATAAGATTAATAGGGAGAGGAATTCGATAGAATGGAAAAAGCTTTAAAAATTAAACAAATAGTAGTCGTTTTAATAGCGATTGCCGCAGTAGCTATTGGGTATTACATGTTCCAATCAATTACTTCACCAGCAAAAGCTGTTGCGAAACAAGAAAATGTAGTGCAGCTTGCAAGTGAACAGCCGAAAGTTGAAATGAATAAAACGGCACCAAGTCGTTTTAATGGAAAAGAAAGAAAAGTTGCTTATCTTACATTTGACGATGGGCCAGGGAAATATACGGCTGAATTATTAAATACGCTAAAACAACATGATGCGAAGGCGACGTTCTTTTTAATTGGAGCGAATGTCAAAGAATTTCCTGATTTAGTGAAACGTGAAAATGCTGAGGGTCATTATGTAGGCATGCATAGTATGACACATAATTTCGCAAAGTTATATAAAAATGGCGAGTATGTAAATGAGATGAAAGAAGATCAAGGTTTAATCGCTAATATTATTGGGAAATCACCTAAATTAACACGTCCTCCATATGGTTCGATGCCTGGATTGAATGAAGGTCTTCGAAATAAAGTGGTAGAAAGCGGATTTAAAGTATGGGATTGGACAATTGATTCATCAGATTGGAAATACAATAAAATGCCAATTGATGCAGCTGCAGCACAAATTGCTCAAAATGTATTAACAAACGCAACAAAACCACAAGAAGTAATTTTAATGCATGATATTCACCCGCAATCAGTTGCTGCTGTGCCAGCAATTTTAAAGGGGCTAAAAGAAAAGGGTTATGAGTTTGAAGCTTATCATGAAGAGAATCACTTCCCAGTGAACCTCTGGCATGATAACCGTATGTAATGGAGGAATGAACGTTGAAGTATGGAAAAGTAGCAGTAGTAGGAGTATTATCAGTAGGACTTTTAACAGGTTGTTTCGGTGAAAAGCCAGAAGAAAATCTATATACAGCTTTTGAAACAGCAGCAACACAAGAAAAATCTTTAGTGGATGAAGCAAAAAAATTAGAGCAGTTAGAGAAACAAGGGCAAGAATTATATGCTCAAATTTTGCAAGAAGGTAAAGATCATAATGAAGCAGTTGTAAAGAAAATAGAGCAAGCTACTGCAAATGTAGATGATCGTGAAAAAGTATTGAAAAGTGAAAAAGAAATGTTAGAAAAAGCACAGAAGGAAACAAAATCTGTTCAAAGTAATATAGAGAAGATTGAAGATAAGAAGTTACAAAAACAAGCAAAAGCAGTAGAAGAGTCGTATAAAAACCGTTATGATGCATTCAAAAAGATGAATGAAAATTACACGAAAGTGTTAGCGACTGAAAAAGAACTGTATGAAAAATTAAAAGTAAAAGAAACGAAATTAAAAGAAATCGGTGAAAAAGTTAAAACTGTTAATGAATTAAATGTGGAAGCACAAAAGTCGAAAGAGCAGTTTAACAAATTTACAAAAGAGTATAATGACAGTAAATTAGCATTCTACAAAGATGCAGAAATTAAGATTAAAGATCAGAAATAAAGAAGAATCTAAAGTGTAATAAAAAGCCGGAGAAACATCGTTATAAATGTTTTTTCGGTTTTTTACGTTAAATGAATAGAAAAGACTGGAATTGATATCATAAAAGAGTTATAGTGAGTTATTCTAAGGGAAACATTGTAAAGTAAGGAGAATGGAAATATGTCATATGAATTTTTACTCAAATTAGGTTTAGCACTCTTTTTAGGATTATTCATCGGGATAGATAGGCAGCTAAAGAATAAACCACTTGGTGTGAAAACAAGTATGGTTATTTCTGTAGCAAGTTGTTTAATTACGATGGTTTCAATTGAATCTGTGCATGTATATTCTGTTCCAGGACATACAAATATGGATCCGATGCGACTGGCCGCTCAAATTGTTAGTGGAATTGGTTTTCTTGGCGCAGGTGTCATTTTACGAAGAAGTAATGATGTTATTTCTGGATTAACAACAGCTTCTATGGTGTGGGCTGCTTCAGCTTTAGGGATCGCAATTGGTGCGGGATTTTATTTACAAGCGACAGTTGCTATGGTTTTAATTATTTTAGCGATTAATGTACTTCCGCAACTTGTGAAAATTGCAGGACCGTATTCATTAAGACAAAAGGATTTATCTATAAAAATTACTGTTAAAGAGCATCATGAGTTAGATGGTATATTTAAGCAAATTAAAAATTTAGGCATGCATGTGAAACGCGTGAAAATTAAAGATATAGATAGTGGAGCATTTCAGCAATTGGAAATGGTTATTTTAGCTCCAGAAGATTTATATACAACAGAGTTATATAGTTCCCTGAAAGAGATTGATCGAGTAGTTTCAGTTGAAGTGGAAAGTAGATAATTGTGATAAAAAAGAGTGAAGTGAATTCACTCTTTTTTATTTGGATTTTTAAGGAAATAAATTGATATAATGATGAATAACAAGGGGGAGAAATGATGGAAATACATATTAGAAGAGCTATAAAAGATGATATACGAGGTATAGCAAAGGTGCATGTTGATAGCTGGAAAACAACGTATAAAGGTATATTTGCTGACGAATTTTTAGAAAATATAACATATGAGCAACGAGAAAAACAATGGGAAAACATTTTTCAACAAGAAGATACATGCCAATATAGATTTGTAGCAGAGACGTTAAATGGAACGATAGTCGGATTTATTGATGGGGGAGTTGAAAGAAGCGGTGCATATAATTGTGATGGGGAATTATATGCAATCTATCTTTTACAACAGTATCAAGGATTGAAAATAGGCCAAAAGTTATTTCAAGCGTTACTATCAGAATGTGTAAAGAATGATATGCAATCTCTTTTAGTTTGGGTCGTTACGAATAATCCTTCTAAAAAGTTTTATGAAAAATTCAACCCTGAAAAAATTGATACGAAATTTTTAGAGAGAGTAAAGGTAGAAGAAACAGCGTATTGTTGGAGAGATTTGAATTTGTTACAAAAACAAACAGCTATATAGATTGATGCATATAATAGTATTATGTAAACATATCATAGGGAAAGGTATACCTCATTTGGTGTACCTTTTTATTAATCCATCAAAAAATGGATTAATAAAAGTAGGTAATTAGTTTGAAAACAAGAATTTTTCTAGTGTACTTTTAACTAGATTAAAGAAAAGAAAGAAAAAAAGAAAAATTTTATTTGATAAAAAAATTCTGAAATATACTCTTGAATTGAATATCATTATCAATTAGAATCATAATTGATAACGACATTCAATTATCGTTTATTATATAAAATTTCGATAGCTTTAATATAAAGAGGAGGACCAACATGCAGCATGCGAAACAAATCGCAGAACATGCAACATTACAAAGCTTTTTAAACTGTTATTTAAGAGAAACAGGGAGTGGAGAATGGATTACAGAGGATGAAAGAATGAAGAGTATCTTCAGTAATACGTTGAATAGAGATACAGTCCCCACATATTTATGTTGTCGGCTATCGGCACAGAACGTTACTTTGTATGGAGAAGTTATATATAAATCATCAACAGATCGCCATTTGTTTGGAGAAAAATTTTATTATCAAATTGGAGATAGTAATTCTGTTATTAAAGCAGATTACGTTACAGTTATTACATTTTTAATAAAAGAGATGTCTATCAACTACGGAGAAGGAACGAATCCTGCGGAACTTATGCTTCGAGTCATTCGTAGTTGTCAAAATATTGAGGAATTTATAAAAGAGAGAATAGAAGATACATCCGCATTATACGGTTTCAATACAACTTTTATAGAAGCGGAGCAGTCTTTATTATTTGGGCATTTAACTCATCCTACACCAAAGAGTAGACAGGGGATATTGGATTGGAAAAGTGAAATGTATTCTCCAGAATTAAAAGGAGAATGTCAGCTTCATTATTTTCGGGCACATAAAAGTATAGTAAATGAAAAATCATTATTATCAGCTTCTACAACAACGATTATAAAAGAAGAATTAAGTAATGATGAGATGGTTAGTAAGGAATTTATAGCGAAGTACTGTAAGGAAGATCAATATGCATTAATTCCAATTCATCCGCTTCAGGCAGAATGGCTCTTGCATCAAGCTTACGTACAGGATTGGATAGTTCAAGAATTGCTTGAGTATATTGGACCTGTAGGTAAGTATTTTATGGCAACATCATCACTAAGGACGCTGTATCATCCCGATTCGAAGTATATGCTTAAGTTTTCATTTCCGGTGAAAGTAACGAATTCAATGCGTATTAATAAACTGAAAGAACTTGAGAGTGGTCTTGAAGGGAAGGAAATGTTAAATACGGCTATTGGTGAAGTACGAGAAAGATTTCCAGGCTTTGATTTTATTTGTGATCCAGCTTATATTACATTAAATTATGGAACACAAGAATCTGGATTTGAAGTCATTATTCGCGAGAACCCTTTTTATAGTGAACATGCAAACGACGCAACATTAATTGCTGGGCTAGTTCAAGATGCTATACCTGGGGAGCGTACGCGGTTATCGAATATTATTCATCGCCTAGCAGATTTAGAAAGTAAAAGCTGTGAAGAAGTAAGCTTAGAGTGGTTTAGAAGATATATGAATATTTCTTTAAAGCCAATGGTATGGATGTATTTACAGTATGGTGTTGCATTAGAAGCTCATCAGCAAAATAGCGTTGTTCAGCTAAAAGATGGTTATCCGGTCAAATATTATTTCCGTGATAATCAAGGATTTTATTTCTGTAATTCAATGAAAGAGATGCTTAATAATGAATTAGCTGGTATTGGAGAACGTACTGGAAATTTATATGACGACTATATTGTGGATGAGAGATTTCGTTACTACTTAATTTTCAATCATATGTTTGGCCTCATTAATGGTTTTGGCACAGCAGGATTAATTAAGGAGGAAATTCTTCTCTCGGAATTAAGGTCTGTACTTGAATCATTCCTTCCGTATAACCGGGAACCTTCAACATTTTTAAGAGAATTATTGGACGAAGATAAGTTAGCGTGTAAAGCAAATTTACTAACGAGATTTTTCGATGTCGATGAGTTAAGTAATCCATTAGAGCAAGCAATTTATGTGCAAGTACATAATCCGCTCGTTAGAGAAGTGGCTGTTCGTTCATAAATAGCGTTAAAATTTCACGTAATACAAATAATGGTATTTTGTCATGAGGTGGAGGGTTTTATGAGAGTGGACATGTATCATACGAAAGTATTGAAGGCGCTCGAATCAGAAGATTACATTTCAGTACGAAGAAGAGTGCTACGTCAATTAGTAGAATCGTTAATTTATGAGGGGATTATTACACCGGTTCGCATAGAAAAAGAAGAACAAATTCTTTTTATAATACAAGGACTTGATGAAGAAGACAAAAGTGTCACGTACAAATGCTATGGCAGGGAACGGATGACATTTGGACGTATTTCTTTAGACTCATTAATAGTAAGAGTCCAAGATGAACAGCAAGAAATACAATCTGTCTCGCAATTTCTAGAAGAAGTTTTTCGAGTTGCTAGTGTAGAACAAGCCAAATTAGATTCTTTTATGCACGAATTAGAACAAACAATATTTAAAGACACGATTGCACAATATGAAAGAAATAATAAGAAAGAATACAATCAAAAATCTTACGATGAGTTTGAAAGCCATTTAATAGACGGCCATCCATATCACCCTAGTTATAAAGCTCGTATTGGATTTCAATATCGTGACAATTTTCAATATGGATATGAATTTATGCAGCCAATAAAACTCATATGGATTGCAGCGCATAAAAAATACTCCAGTGTAGGGTATGAGAATGAAGTAATTTATGACGAAATTTTAATAGAGGAGATTGGTGAGCGTAAATTAGAAGAGTTTATGGAGCGAATTTGTAATCGGGGATGTAATCCAAAACAGTACGTGTTTATACCTGTTCATCCTTGGCAGTGGGAGAATTTCATCATTTCAAATTATGCGGATCATATACAGGGTAAATTTATTATTTATTTAGGAACATCAGAGGATGAGTATTGCGCACAACAGTCAATGAGAACGGTAAGAAATATTACGAATCCAAAGAAACCGTACGTTAAATTATCGATGAATTTACTCAACACTTCAACACTCCGTACGTTGAAACCGTATTCTGTTGTGAGTGCACCAGCAATATCAAATTGGTTAAGTGATGTTGTAAGTAATGACGCCTATTTAAGCGATGAAGCACGTTTAATCTTGTTAAAGGAGTTTTCCAGTGTAACGTATGACACAAATAAGAAAGCTATATATGGTTCATTAGGATGTATTTGGCGCGAAAGCGTTCACAAGTATTTAGATGCACAAGAGGACGCAATTCCTTTTAATGGTTTATACGCTAAAGAGAAAGATGGTACACCAATTATTGATGCATGGTTGAACAAATATGGAATGAAGGATTGGCTACAATTACTTATTCAAAAAGCGATAATACCAGTTATACATCTTGTTGTAGAGCATGGCATCGCACTGGAATCACATGGACAAAATATGATTCTAGTCCATAAAGAAGGGGTGCCTGTTCGTATTGCGTTAAAGGATTTTCATGAAGGGCTTGAGTTTTATCGTCCATATTTGAAAGAAGTTGATAAATGTCCCGACTTTACTAAAATGCATAGAACATATGCGAATGGAAAAATGAATGATTTCTTTGAAATGGATCGCATCGAATGTTTGCAAGAGATGGTATTAGATGCACTTTTCCTGTTTAATTTAGGAGAATTAGCGTTCGTACTTGCGGATGAATATGGATTGAAAGAAGAACGTTTTTGGATAATGGTTGTTGAAGAAATTGAAAATCATTTAAGAATATATCCACATTTGAAAGGTAGATTTGAAAATATTCAATTATATGCACCTACATTCTATGCTGAACAATTAACGAAACGTCGATTATATATGGATGTGGAATCGCTTGTTCATGAAGTTCCAAATCCATTGTATAGAGTAAGACAACTTATGAAACAAAAATCAGTTGTTACAGGGGGAAATTATGCTAATCGTTAATAAACAAGAGTATAGCAAAAGTGATTTTGAATTGAGATTACAAGTTTATGCGGAAATGGAACAATTTCAAAAAGCAGAAGGAAATAGATTTGCACTTTGTCTGAAAGATCCATTCGATATTATTACGCTTGTGTTTTTCTTAAAAGAAAAGAAATCATCAGTATTACTTATACATGAAGATACGCCAAAAGAAACAGCTATTGAAATGGCAAAGCGTGCAAATTGTGTAGGAATTTTATATGGAGAATATGGGGATTTTACAAAATTAGAAGTAGGGAACTTTTTACTAGAAGAGCCTTCTTTATTGCAATATAGTTCTGGAACTACAGGGGAACCGAAATTGATTCGTAGAGCATGGACAGAAGTTGATACGGAAATTACCGCTTATAATGAAGCTTTAAACTGTGGAGTAGATGAAGTGCCAATCGTTATGGCTCCTGTTTCACATTCATACGGACTAATATGTGGTACGTTATCAGCAATTAAGAGGGGGAGCAAGCCTGTAATCATTACGAACAAAAATCCTAAATTCGCATTAAATATAGTTCGTAATACAGAAAAACATATCATATATGCAGTGCCACTTATGTTACACATTATGGGGAGTTTTCCATTAGGAACGTTTCGGTTTCATAAAATTATGACATCCGGATCGCCTTTGCCAGAAGCACTATTTTATAAACTAAAAGAAATGACAACATTTATGATGCAGCAATATGGTTGTTCTGAAGCAGGTTGTATTAGTATATGTCATGATATGACAAGCCATTTAGATTTAGGGAACCCTCTACCTCATGCGAGTATAAGCATAGGTTCAGATGAAAATGCACCGGAAGAAATCGTCGTGAAAATGAACGATAAGGAAATTTTCACGAAAGATTTAGGGTATAAATCTGAGCGTGGCATTCATTTTATGGGGCGTATGGATGATGTAATTAACGTTTCAGGATTAAAAGTCTTTCCTATAGAGGTAGAAGAAACAATGCTTCAATTGGAAGGTGTTCAAGAGGCAATTGTATATCGAGGGAAACATCCTGTGATGGGCGAAATAGTTAAAGCGAAAGTGATCTCTCATGTTGATCCAGTGCAAATAAGAGAATGGTGTATTCAGCACTTACCTTCTTATAAAGTTCCGCATGAAATTGAAAGTGTAAATGAAATTCCTAAAAATAAAACGGGAAAAGTAAGTAGAAAGTTACTAGAGATGGGAGAGGTTACAACATGAGACGGGAAGCGTTAAAGAATGCCGTGTTAAAAATTATGATAGAAAAAATGGAACTGAAAAATGTAACGCATTTAGAAGAAACGATGCGCTTAAATCAAGATTTATATATAGATTCGGTAATGATGTTACAGCTTATTGTATACATAGAAATGGATTTAAAGCTATGCGTTCCAGAGGATGAGGTAGATCCAAAAGCATTTCTTACTGTAGGATCTTTGCTTGATTTTATGGAGGAGTTACAGCCGTTACAGGAAGTAAATGTGAATAACTAACCTTTAGGAAAGTGGATGAGAGTATGACTTCAATTAAAGTGCACTGTTTAGTGAGTTGTTTTTGTGAAATTATAAAAAGGCGTAGCGACATTGATTTTCGTCCATTTTATTTTGGACTATGGGATGGAGATTTTGATATAACAGAAGGCGGAATTATTTCATATCACTCTGAAAACATTAACCATGATCATTATTTACTTTGGTTTGAAAAATTGTACGGTATTAAAGTAAACGAATGGTATGATCATGCAAAAGATAAAGATAGCAATGTAGAAATGTTTTTAGAATTAGTAGAAAACAAGCCGGAAAATCGTTATATCATTGTAATGGTTGATATGTCTTTATTGCCAGAGAGGGAAAATAAATTTCATCAAAAACCGTTTCCGCATTATTTAATGATATCAAAAACAGAGAAAGAAGAAGAGTGGTTCATGCTAGATCCTGATTTTCGTTGGGAAGGGAATATGGAAAGAGAAAAAGTACTTCACTCTGTTCAAGATAACCCATTTGGTGGAGGGTATTTCATTGATATAGAAAGAATTGGGGAGCCAACGCAAGAAACAGTAGCTAGTTATTTCACAGAAACATTCAAAAAGAACGACAATGAACTGACTATGGAACTAAAAAATGTAATTGTAAAAATGGCAAATGAGGAAGAAGGGTATACGCTTTCTGGA
Organism: Bacillus sp. D48C; assembly: GCF_053345735.1. Taxonomy (NCBI): domain Bacteria; kingdom Bacillati; phylum Bacillota; class Bacilli; order Caryophanales; family Bacillaceae; genus Bacillus; species Bacillus sp. D48C. The sequence goes on along the minus strand of NZ_JBKFAQ010000009.1, from coordinate 90,518 downwards.
CTTGTAGCAGCAGTAAAACAAATACCAGTACTTGCAATTCGTAAATATAGTTATGAGCATGCCTTTGCATACTTCCGTGAAACGTTGCAATATTCGGAGCAAGAATTTGATTATTGGTGTGATCGGGTAGAGGATATTGTACAAGGATTTACAAATGTACAGTATCGTGCAATTAAAATGGCAATGACGAATAATAAAGGTATGCTAGTATCGATTATTGAAAAACTGGATGAAATGAATGCAATTGAACTGCAAATTAAGAAGGAATTAGAGAGACAGTTTCTATCATGGAAAGGTATGAAAACAAATCAGTCTGTCGTAACTCTTTAATAAGCTAACTGAATTTAAGATAGGGGAGTTTAATGCTATGAAATATTCGCTATGTACCATTTCATTTCGTCATCAATTAATTTCATTTACTGACATTGTTCAATTTGCATATGAAAACGGTTTTGAAGGAATTGAATTATGGGGGACGCATGCACAAAATTTGTACATGCAAGAACGTGAAACGACAGAACGAGAATTGAATTTTCTAAAGGATAAAAACTTAGAAATTACGATGATAAGTGATTACTTAGATATATCATTATCAGCAGATTTTGAAAAAACGATAGAGAAAAGTGAACAACTTGTAGTACTAGCTAATTGGTTTAATACGAATAAAATTCGCACGTTTGCTGGGCAAAAAGGGAGCGAGGACTTCTCGGAACAAGAGAGAAAAGAGTATGTGAAGCGAATACATAAGATTTGTGATGTGTTTGCTCAGCACAATATGTATGTGCTGTTAGAAACACATCCCAATACACTAACGGACACATTGCCTGCTACTATAGAACTATTAGAAGAAGTAAATCATCCGAATTTAAAAATAAATCTTGATTTTCTTCATATATGGGAGTCTGGCGCAGATCCAATAGACAGTTTCCATCAATTAAAGCCGTGGACATTACATTACCATTTTAAGAATATATCTTCAGCGAATTATTTGCATGTGTTTGAACCTAATAATGTATATGCTGCAGCAGGAAGTCGTATTGGTATGGTTCCGTTATTTGAAGGTATTGTAAATTATGATGAGATTATTCAGGAAGTGAGGGATACGAATCTTTTTGCTTCCTTAGAATGGTTTGGACATAACTCAAAGGAGATATTAAAAGAAGAAATGAAAGTATTAATAAGTAGAAATTTAGAAGTAGTAACTTCATAATGTGAAATGATGTGAGAGTCTCGTTTAGAGGCTCTTTTTTTATCGTGAAATAATAACCAAAAATTTCCATGTATTTTAATTTGAATTTTACACAATTTATATATAAATAAGGAGGTGATTGGTAATGGCTAGAAATCGTAATTCTAATCAATTAGCATCACATGGAGCACAAGCGGCTTTAGATCAAATGAAGTATGAAATTGCACAAGAGTTCGGTGTACAACTGGGAGCTGATACTTCTTCACGTGCAAACGGTTCTGTAGGCGGTGAAATCACAAAACGCCTAGTAGCGATGGCAGAACAACAGCTTGGTGGCGGATATACTCGCTAAATGTAGAAGGTTATAGGAGAAAGGAAGGATTCTTCCTTTCTTTTTTTTTCAATTAATTGGTATGGATATATAGCGAACAGAATTCAAAGAATAGAAGTAATACTATATTTTACCCAATTTCTTTTGTTGTGAATGGGAAGTATTAAAGATGTAATAGCCCTGGTGGAATGAAAATTATGTTCCAGCAGGGCTATTATATGGTAAGAAATATATGATGAAAGGTTCCGAAATCAACATGTTAAAAAAAGAAAACTGTTGTTTAATTGCGCTTGCATCAGTTCCACTTGTCATGACATTAGGGAATTCAATGCTTATTCCAATCTTGCCGACAATTGAAAAGAAATTACATATTTCATCGTTTCAAGTATCCATGATTATTACAATTTACTCTATCGTAGCCATTTTACTTATACCGATTGCTGGTTATTTATCAGATAGATGGGGACGAAAGATGGTAATGGTTCCGAGTTTGCTGATTGCGGCTATAGGAGGAGCGATAACTGGTTGGGTATCTTGGAAAGTTGATAATCCCTACATTTGGATACTAATGGGTAGAGCGATTCAAGGTATTGGTGCTGCTGGTGCAATGCCGGTTGTTATACCGTGTGTTGGTGATTTATACAAAGATGAAAAACAAGTTAGTACAGGTTTGGGAATCATTGAGACATCCAATACATTTGGAAAAGTGCTGAGCCCTATTTTAGGATCTGCTCTTGCTGCCATTGTATGGTTCTTACCATTTTGGGCGATTCCAGTTTTATGTGTCGTATCAATTGTTTTATTGCTGGTATTAGTAAAGGCAAAAAAACAAGAAGGGGAAGTACCACCACTAAAAGAGTTTATTCAATCTATTATCTCTACGTTTCGAGAAAAGGGAAGATGGTTAATTGCCATTTTTGCATTAGGTGCAATTATTATGCTTATTTTATTCGGAATTCTCTTTTATTTGTCGACTATACTGGAATCAAAGTATGACATTCATGGTATATGGAAAGGGTGTGTGCTTGCTATCCCGTTACTTGTACTGTCACTTAGTTCATATATGGCCGGTAAAAAAATTGGAGATAATCAAAATGTTATGAAGAAGTGTATTTATATTGGTTTTTTAATGGCAGCTGCATCAGTCATCATTCCTTTATTTATAAAAGGGATTTATTTACTACTTCTTTGTCTTGTTATTATGGGGATAGGAATTGGTATGGCACTCCCATGTTTAGATGCCCTCATTACACAAGGAATTGAAAAGGAGCAAAGGGGAACGGTTACGTCATTTTATAGTTCAATGCGATTTATCGGTGTAGCAGCTGGACCACCTTTATATTCTTTTTTTATGAAAGGGGCGGACCATGAAGTGTTTTATTTGACAAGTATTTTTGCTGCCATTGGTGCTGTTATAGCAATCATTTGGATTAAACCAGCAAAAGATGAAAAGACGGTAAAACAGAAACCGGAACCTACTTCATAATTTATAAGAGAATTGCATGATGTTTTCAGTAACATGCAATTCTCTTACGTTCATTAAGAATAAATAACTTGTTTTAACATATAAAGCGCGACACCCCATATGATGAGACCAGAAAATTTATTTAATAATAAGATTGCCTTTCCGGTTGAGTCTAGTCTTTTTAGAAATTTCCCCGCTAAAGCTAAGCTTATAAACCAAATCCAAGAAACGATAATAGTTGCAAGTGTGAAAGCCCATTTTTCACTTCCTATGTATTGAATAGAATTTGTTCCAATTACACCGATTGTGTCTAAAATTGCATGTGGATTTAATAATGAGACTGATGCTGCGAAAAGGATTTGCTTTTTTAAGGGCATACTTTTTTCTTGTTTTACATCGTTGGAAGGGTTACTTCTCCAAATAACAAAGCCCATATATAGGAGAAAGAAAAATCCAATTATATATAACGAGTTAGTTAGCCAAGAAAAAGTAAGGAGTACAAGGGAGACACCTTGCACCGCAATCAATATGAGTAACGTATCACATATAGAGGCAGTTAATACTACAGGGGCTGCCCTCCAAATGTTTGGTTGGCTTGCACCTTGGTTAAAGACAAAAACATTTTGTACACCTAATGGAATGATAAGTCCAAATGCAAGAATGATACCATGAATAATTGCTTCACTCATCATATTACCTCCTATTTTAATTCATTATGATAGTGTATATTGTATAGAAGAAATGAAAATTTGTATCCATCCATATGGTTGGGGAGGTTACCAACCAAAAAGAATATAAGGTGATATGATGGAAAGATTCGTTTGGAAACCGAATATGTCTCTAGCGACGCCGCTGTATAAACAAATAGAAACGTATATAAAAGAAAGGATCGTTAATGGAGAATGGACCGTTGGAACAAAATTACCTTCACAAAGAGATTTGGCCCATACATTTGGTGTGAATCGAAGCACAATTGTAATGGCTTTCGATGAACTAGTTGCGAAGGGATATATTGAAGGGAATGGCAGGAAAGGAACAATTGTTGTAAATAATAATGAGAATGCTTCAACTTACGCACCCCCGCCTAATTGGCAGTCTTATGTAGAAACAGGAGTTCATTATCCGAATCTCCCAGCTATTCAAGAGATTAATCAAGCTGAATTTTATCCACATGTAATTCGGTTAGGAACAGGTGAGCTCGCGCCGAGTCTCTTACCTGAGACAAAGATGAAAGAAATTATGAATAAGCTTTTAAAGTCAAATGTGACGCTTGGGTATGAAGAGCCGAAAGGAAATCTTTATTTAAGGGAAAAGATTTCCGAATACTTAAAGGGGCATGGTGTATATGTATCTCCTGACTCTATATTAATTGTTTCGGGAGCAATTCAAGCGCTGCAACTTATTTCTATGGGGCTTCTTTCGAAAGGGGCATCAATCTTATTAGAGAAACCATCTTATTTATATTCACTTAATGTTTTTCAATCAGCAGGAATACGTTTAATTGGAATCCCAATGGATGAGAGTGGCTTACATCCATTATTTATTGAGAAATATAAGAAGCAATTTAATGCCTCTATTTTATATACAATTCCGTCTTTTCATAATCCGACGAATTTTAGTATGGATACTAAGAGGCGAAAAGAAATAATGGAAGTATGTAATGAAATTGGATTACCTATTATAGAGGACGCAGTGTATCAAGACTTATGGTTTGATGCACCTTGTTCAAAACCTTTAAAAGCCTATGATAAAAATGGAATCGTATTACATATTGGAAGCATGTCCAAAGTAATTAGTCCAGGTTTAAGAATTGGATGGATTGTTGGACCCGAGCCAGTAATTCAAAGATTGTCAGACATAAAAATGCAAACAGATTATGGTTCAAGCTCTATATCCCAGCAAATTGCAGCAGAGTGGTTTACAAATGGTCTATATGATGAGCATTTACGATTTGTAAGAAGTGAATTGAAAAAACGAAGAGATTTTATGTTACTAATGTTAGATAAATATCTTCGTGAAATAGCAACTTGGCATGAACCAACAGGTGGGTTTTATATATGGGTACATATAAAAGTACCCATTTCATATCGTAGTTTATTTGATAAAGCTCTGCGAGAAAAGGTTTTATTAAACCCAGGTACTTTGTATGATAGAAGTGCAAATCAATTTTTGCGCCTATCATATTCATATGCAACGTTAGAAGAAATTGAAATAGGTATAAAAAAACTTGCACAACTAATGAAAAAGTAAGAGGAGAAAGTCATGAAACAATATGTAATTTGCCAAATGATTGGTGGACATAAATACTTAGCTGCTTATGCGGAGACGAAGCAAGAGGCGATTGAAAAAGCAGAACTGTTAGGATTAAGAACGGGAAATCGTTACATAGTTATTACTGCAGAAGAAGCCGAAGGGTTAACGTATCCTTAAACAATGTACGAGATTATATAGGAAGTAAATAAGCCTAGTAATATAAGAAATTACTAGGCTTATTTACTATTAGGTTGTTAAACGTTCTCGTATTTATATGCAAAGTAATAATATTATGAGTCAAGTTGACGGAAAAATCGATTTGTCTTTCGGTCTTGATTCCCTTTTCTATATTCATCAATATATTGCCTAAAGTTCCAAGCTTGTAAAAATTTATTAGCAGAGTTATAACCAGAATTGTAAAGCCATTCTTTTTCTTCCTTTGTCAGTTCAAAATTAGTACTTGTAATCGTTCCTGTTGGAATTGTAATGGTTCTTGCTTTTGATTCCTTATCTAAATGACGTAAATCATGGGCTTGCATCATTGTTTTAAATAGTCCTTTGAACATGGAAATAGGCTCGTTATAGCGAGCAGGGTCAGCTTGAATTTCATCCTTTACAAAATGAAATCCGAAAGTCGGCCAGCGAGGAGCGGTAGGTGAATCGAAGATCCAAATTGGATAATTACTTAGAATTCCTCCATCAACCATATAACAAGGCTGCTTCCATTTTGGAGTTCTCCATTTTACGGGTTCAAAGAAGAAGGGGATTGTACTACTCATTCTTACCGCTTTAGCAATAGAGAAGCGATAATTTAAAAATCCGTAGTTTGGTAAGTCGTCAGGAAAGACAACCATTTTACCATTACTAATATCAGAGGCGATGATTTTGAGTTTGTTTAGATCTGGTAAATCAGTAAATAAATGAACACCTTTTTTCCGAAGTAATTCTTCAATCCATTCTTCTATAAATACATTAGAGTATATACCTAGAGTAGTCCATGCACTTAGTCCCTTACCGATAAAAGGAATTCTATCAATAAAAGTTCTTTTCATAAATTTATTATAATCAATATCAGTTATAATCGTTTTTAACTCTGAACAAGAATATCCTGCCGCTAGGAGCGCTGCAATAATCGAACCAGCCGATGTACCAGCTACACGTTCCCATTCATAACCTTTTTCGGCTAACGCGCAAATTGCCCCAACATGCGCAATACCGCGCACACCGCCTCCTTCAAAAACACCATCAATCTTCATTAAACATACTTCCTTTCGAATAAAAGATTTGGAAATGGCAAAAAAGCACGTATTGTACGTGCTTTTTTTGCAATAGTTTTTAAGTTTACTAGCAGCCTACAAAGCCGCCCCAACAACTAGCTCCGATGATGATTAGAAGGATAAATAAAACGATTAATAAAGCGAAACCTCCGTAACCACAACCGCCGCCACCACCGTATCCGTAACCACAGCAACTATATCCGTAACCCATGTGGAATTCCTCCTTATATTTAAAAATGAACGAGGGGAAAATGTACTGGAAGAACTAAAGAATTATCGTGTTTGTAGGAACAATGTATAGTATGCTTATTTAAACTTGTTCGCGTACGAAGGATAAGCCCGTTTTTTGGAGGCTTGTTGATTTTGTAAAGAATGAAGTATAATCTTTGTACTAAGATACAAATAAGTATGTAAATGTAAGGAGAATTTATGAATAAAAAAATTGAAGTATTAATTGATAAATATGAACTAACACACTTGAAAGAGGAACTTATTAATACTATATTTCCTTGTATAAAAGTTGTGCCAAAGCAGCAGGAAACTGTTGCGATAGGTAGTTCGAAAATGGGGGGATTTCCAGATTTACCAGCTTTATTTGAATATCCAAAGCATAAAGGAAATCCACTACAATTTATCGCGCAATTTAACTTAAGTGATATACAAAATGTTGGTATGGATCACAATCTTCCTAAAACGGGGATGCTGTATTTCTTTTGCATTGAAAATTATTTTGAAGAAAATGTGAACCTAACAGAAGCTGGGCATGTACTTTATTATGATATTCCTGTAGAGCAATTACGAAGAGAAAATCAAATACAAGCGAAATATAACCAGTGTGCAATTACTTTTGAACTGACATACAAATTACCAGAACTTTTCATTGAAGATGAGGCTGATTCAGATCATTTCTTGCAATTACTTGAAGAGCTAATTCCGGATAACTACGATAACCATCAAATGTTTGGTGAGCCATTCTCTGTACAAGAAGAAGTGTTATATGAGACAGGAGAATATATGGGAGTAGACCCGCAGCAAATGACTCTTTTATTCCAAATTGATTCAGATCATAAAAATTGTAATATGGTTTGGGGAGAACTAGGAATGCTATATTTCTGCATTAGTAATGAAGATTTGAAAAATCGACGTTTTGAAAATACATGCTGCGTATTACAAACTTGCTAATGAAAAAAGGTTGTTCTTTTTAAAAGAACAACCTTTTTATGTGAATTAGTTAATATGCATAATCTCATATGACCTATACGAAAAAGTATTGTATACTCTGAAACTATACGATACTTTTTCGTATAGTTATAGAATATAAGGAGTGACAAGATGGGAAAGACAAGTAAGTATGTGACAGCTGCCGCACTTTGTTCAACTATAGTAATGGGAGGCTTACAAGCGTCATCTGTATCTTATGCAGCTACAAATCCGACTACAGTGACAGCACAATCAGATGTAAAGTTATTAGATGATTTCAGAAAAGAATTAAAAAAACAGATTGATAATCGAGAAGAAAATATTACAATCACATATAAAACAAAAGATAGAAATGCTAGAAATATTATGGATCAATTGTATGGTGAGTTTAATAAAATTGTAGATGCTGATGAGTATGTAAAATATAATGTAGCGTCTACTAGATATTCTATTAAAGGAATGCCAGGGGACTATACGTTTACACTGCAAGTAAAATACCGTGAATCAAAAGAACAAACTCAATATGTAAAAGCTCAGGCGAAAGCAATTGTTGGATCAATTGTAAAACCAGGGATGGATGAGCATGAGAAAGTAAAAGCTATTCACGATTACGTTGTTAAGCATGTGTCTTATGATACGTCTTATCAAGCGTATACGGCATATGAAGCATTAGCGAATCGTTCTGCCGTTTGCCAAGGATATACACTATTAACGTATGAGTTGTTAAAAGAGGCAGGTATTCAAAATCATATTGTAACAGGCACAGGAAACGGACAAGCTCACGCGTGGAATTTAGTAAACATTGAAAACAAATGGTATCACCTAGATACTACATTTGATGATCCAGTACCAGATAAAGCAGGGCGTGTAACTTACTCATATTTTAATATGTCTGACGAACAGTTAAGTAAAGATCACGACTGGGATCGTAGTAAATATCCAGCAGCAACTACAAGTTATTTTGGTGAATTAACAAATAAAATAAAAGCTGGTAGCTCAAAAACTGTCGTATATGAGCAAATGTTAAAAGAAACAAATTTACAATACTTATCTGCGGAATACGGAGCAGAAAATTATAATGAATTTAAGAAAAAGTTACAGCAACAGTTTGCAGCCAAACCAGAAAAAGTAGAAGTACGATATAAGCAGTCCATGGATGGAGCGATGCAAGATATAAAGAAAGTATTAAATGAAATAAATTGGCCAAAAGGTGCAAAGCGTGTGTCTTATCAAGTAGCACCATATAGTGCAATGGCCGGTTATTCATTAGCGACAATTACATTTACGTATTAAGTAATGAGAAAGAGCATCTGTAAAAGATGCTCTTTTTATATTTGTTGTTTAATTTTAAAAATTGTTAATTATGTGATAAAATAAAAAGGAGAAGATGTGAATGCTGAATGAACTTGTTCGAAAGTAATATATTTACATTGATATATACTTGTTTAGTAATCAGACTTATCGTTTTGTTTTTCATATCATTTACTTTGTTTATTAGAAGAGTATTACAAAGCAGCGCTGCAAAGAAACACTATGTAATTAATATGAACCAGAAGCTAGATCGAATTATTGAGTTGCTTGAAAAAGATAAGAAATAGTGATAGAAGTATGAAAAGGGGAAAGAGAATGGCCAACTATATAAAAGAATTACGTGAAAAAGTAGGGCATGATTATGTTTTCTTAAATTTTGCCGGTGGTTGTGTATTTAATAAAGAGGGAGAAGTATTATTGCAAAAAAGAGGAGACTTTAACGCTTGGGGATTTCCAGGTGGCGCAATGGAGATAGGAGAATCGGCTGCGGAAACTGCGATTCGAGAAATAAAAGAAGAAACCGGGTATGATGTAGAAATAAATGAGCTTATTGGAGTGTATACAAAATATTTTCAATCATATCCAAATGGAGATAAGGCACAGTCAATTGTGATGTGTTTTTCATGCTCAATAGTTGGAGGCGACAAAAAAGTAGATGGTGATGAAACGTTAGATTTGAAGTTTTTCCCGTTAGACGACATGCCACCGTTATTTTGTAAACAACATGAAGATTGCTTGCAAGATTTATTGGAGAAAAGAGTAGGGGTATATCGCTAACATAAAAAAAGAAGCTAAAAGATTAGCTTCTTTTTTTATGTTCTATTTCCACCAATCATCAAACATTGACGCTGGTACTTGTCTTTTATGCTCACTTACTGTGTAACGTTTTTCAATTTTCTCTGCAACGTCAGCTGGAACTGCTTTACCTTCTAAATAATCATCTAATTGATCATAAGTAATACCTAACTCTGTTTCATCAGCTTGACCCGGTTTTTCATCTAATAAATCAGCTGTTGGCATTTTTAAGTACAGTCGCTCGTCTGCACCTAACTCTTGTAATAATGCACGTCCCTGGCGCTTCGTTAATCCCGTTAATGGTAATAAATCTGCACCACCATCTCCGAATTTTGTAAAGAACCCTGTTACAGCTTCTGCAGCGTGATCTGTTCCGATAACAAGTAGCCCTTTTTGTCCACCAATTGCATATTGTGTAACCATACGGATACGAGCTTTCACGTTACCTTTATTGAAATCAGTTAATGATTCACCTAATAAGTTCTCGTATTGATTTGAAAAAGCATCAACGGTTGAAGCGATATCAAATGCAGTTGATTGATCAGCTTGAATAAATTGTAACGCTAATTGTGCGTCATCTTCATCCTTTTGTACTTTATAAGGAAGACGTACAGCGATAAACGTTGCGTTACCACCTTCGTTACGAATTTCTTCAACTGCAAGTTGTGCTAAGCGTCCTGCTAATGTAGAGTCTTGGCCGCCGCTAATCCCAAGTACAAATCCTTTTGCACCTGTTTTTTTTACATAATCTTTTAAGAAATCAACTCGTTTACGAATTTCAACTTTTGGATCAATTACAGGCTGAACATGTAATGCTTTCATAATCTGTTCTTGTAATGTCATTATATTTTCCTCCTATTCATATTAAAGCGGTAAAAAAAATTATGTATTATATTGGTACATACTTCTATCCTTTATTATTTCGCAAAACTAACGAATATACAATAGGATGTGTGTATGAATATGAATGTAGTCATTATAAATAAAGTACTACGCATAATCAATTTTTTTAAACCTTTCAAAAATGTAAGGTTTTTGTCATTTGAATCGATGGAAGGTATTTCCGTACTTTACTAATATAAAAACATAGTTAGTAGAAAGAAGGGCGGAGAAGTAATATGAACATTAGAGAACTCGCATATCGGAATGTAACGCGAAATAGACGGACATACTCAGCCTATTTTTTAAGTAGTGCATTTGCAATTATGGCCTTTTTTGTGTATTCATTTTTTGCGTTTCATCCGGCATTAAGTGCAGGAGAATTGGGGCAGTACGTATTCGTAAGTATGTCTTTTGCACAGTCTATTATTTACTTATTTACATTCTTCTTTATTTTATATTCGATGGGAATGTTTTTAAAAACGAGAAAGCGTGAGCTAGGAATTTTAATGATGCTAGGTATGACGAAATATCAATTAAAGCGTCTTATCTTTTTTGAAAATATTATGATTGGAATAGGGGCAATTATTTTTGGTATTCTTTCAGGTATGTTATTTTCAGGGGTATTAATATTTGCCGCCCCGATGATATTAAAACTAGATATCTCCTTATCCTATTACATACCGATGAAAGCAATTGTTGTAACGAGTATTATGTTTTTCATATTATTTATGATCATATCATTGTTTAGTGCAGGAATGATTCGTAAAAATAAAATTATGAAGTTGTTTAGAGGATCAGCAGAGGCAAAACCGGAACCGAAAGCATCAATCATTTCTTCAATATTAGCAGTAGTGTTGCTTAGTGCTGGCTATATAGGAGCTCTTCTATCGCATGGCGCAATGGTATTTATTATGATGATTCCTGTTACAACGGTAGTTACTATTGGGACGTATTTGTTGTACAAGCAGCTGAGTGTCTTTATTATTCGATTATGTAAAAAAAGTAAACGTTTCTATTGGACACAGACTAATATTATTACGTTATCAGATTTAGCGTATCGCATGAGAGATAACGCAAGAATGTTCTTTATTGTAACCATTATTTCTACTGTAGCATTTTCAGCAATAGGGACATTAGTTGGCTTCGCATCCATGACGAAAGAGATAATGGAGAGACCAATTGCGTTTCATTACCATTCTAAGCAAGGGAATAGTAACGAATCACAACATATACAAATGATTGACAAAGGATTAAAGAAACATAATATAGCAGCTTCAAAAACTAATATTTCGACAAAGAAAACGGAGGAACAGTCGTTAAGAAGCGCCACTTTTATAAAAGAATCAGACTATAAGGAATATGCAAAGTTAACAGGAGAACCATTTAATACTGTAGCAAATAAAGAGGTTGTATTTTTGTCAGCTAATATACCAGGGCCGGCGATGAAAGAAAGAAAAGAAATTACTTTACCCAATATGAATGAACATTTAAAGGTGAAAAAAGTTACTTCATCTTCATTGGGGAAAATATTAAGAGGAAATGTTTATGTAATCTCTAATAATCAATATGATTCATTACAAGATGGATTTATAGAGACAAAAGATTATATGTATAAAACTGAAAGAATGAAAGATGAGATTGAAATTGGTAAAGAGCTTACGCATCAAATTAAACCGCATCAAGAACATTCAACGTTTAGTGCGGAAGAGTACGAACAAAACCAAAGTTTACAAATTGCAGGACCGATTTTATTTGTAGGTTTCTTTATTGGTATAGTATTTTTCGTTTGCGCAGGAAGTTTCCTTTACTTCCGTTTATTCTCCGATTTGGAGGATGATGTTCGCTTGTTCGAAATGATTCGAAAAGTTGGATTGACGAGTGGGGAATTATCGAAGGTAGTTACAATTCGATTGGCGCTTTTATTCTTCGTTCCAATTGGTGTTGCAACATTACATGGGGCAGTAGCCTTAACGGCGTTAGGGCAAATGTTTGAGTACTCATTGTTTAAAGAAAATACAGTTGTATTAAGTATTTTCATAGGTATTCAAGTTGTATACTTCTTACTTATAAGATCCCGTTATGTAAAACAATTGAAAGAGAGATTACGTATGCATTAAATGTGTTTTTTTAACTCGAGTACAAAATTTTCTAAAAAGAGGCAAGTATTGTCAAAAAGTGATAAAATGGAAAAAGCGAGGTGGAAAAATTAATAGAGAGTAAGGGGGGAGAACTATGAAAGCAACAGGAGTTATTCGAAAAGTAGACGAATTAGGACGAATTGTTATCCCTAAAGAATTACGCGATGTATTGGGAATACAAATCAAATCACCGCTTGAAATTTTTGTAGAAGCAGATAAAATCATTTTGCAAAAATATCAACCTTACAATGCTTGCCAAATCACAGGTGATGTTTCAGAACAGAACATATCATTAGCAAATGGAAATATTACTGTTGGGATAGAGGGAGCGGAATATTTAGTAAAAGAAATAGAAAAGTTTTTAAACAAGAGTGAGGTTTAGTCTTAATTTATATTATTTTTCAAATTACATATCATTTTTTTAAAAGACTGTAAGAGGACCATTAATTGGTCCTCTTATTTTGGTTATTAGTTGAACGACACGGGCTGTTACTTCCTACAAATCATAGGGGAAATAAAAAAGTAGTATAGAGTTAGTTAATGATGTTGAGAAATATTTGAAAAGAAGGAAAACAAAAAGAATAAAACGAATGTTACATTTACAAGTATTCAAAAGTGGTCTGAAATGAAAATAATACATTTTCAGGAGGGATTACGATGAGTAGTACAGTGAATAAGCAAAAAGGTATACAATTGATTCCGTTTACCGTAAATAAGGTGGTAGAGCAAGTAAATGAAATTCCACCAGGTGTACAACTGATTCACGCTCCACAAGTATGGGAAAAGAGTGTGAAGGGGCAAGATGTAGTCGTTGCCGTATTAGATACAGGGTGTGATACCAATCATATAGATTTAAAGGATCGTATTATCGGCGGAAGAAATTTCACAAAAGATTATGAAGCTGATCCAAATGTGTATCTTGATAATAACGGACATGGTACTCATGTAGCGGGCACGATTGCCGCGACTGAAAATGGTGTCGGTGTATTAGGAGTTGCACCACTTGCTAAAATGTTAGTATTAAAAGTTTTAGCGGGAGATGGTTCTGGAAGTTATGAGCAAATTATTGAGGCAATTCATTATGCTGTAAATTGGAGAGGGCCGAATCAAGAGAAAGTGAGAATTATTTCAATGTCACTTGGTGGTCCGCAAGATGTTCCAGAATTACATGAAGCAATTCAAAATGCGGTAAATCAGGATGTTCTCGTTGTATGTGCTGCTGGAAATAATGGAGATTGCGATGATGAAACAGAGGAATTAGATTTCCCAGGTGCTTATTCTGAGGTAATTGAAGTTGGTGCTGTTAATTTAGAGCGGAAGATTACATGTTTTAGTAATTCAAATCAAGAAATTGATCTAGTAGCGCCAGGTGATGAAATATTATCTACGTATCCAGATGGGAAATATGCTGTGTTAAGTGGAACTTCCATGGCGACGCCGCATGTTGCTGGAGCGCTCGCCTTGCTCATTAAACAGTGTGAGAAAGAATATGGTCGAAAGTTATCGGAGCCGGAAATATATGCACAACTCATTAAAAGAACTGTACCTTTAGGGTACGAACGTACATCTGAAGGAAATGGATTAATAGATTTATTAAAAGAATAGCCATATTAAAAAACATCTCATATTCATATGAGATGTTTTTTAATATGGCTCTGTCGCATGTAATACAACTTGTAACAAACCTGGGAATCTAGCATTTAAATCTTCTTCACGAATTGAAATGAAACGTTGTGTTCCTTCAAGGCGCGTGTACATAACACCTGACTCACGTAAAACTTTGAAATGGTGAGATAAAGTTGATTTCGCAATAGGAATGTTTAAAGCGCCACAAGATTGTTCGTTTTTCTCTAGTAACATATTTACAATTTGTAAACGAATTTGATCGCTAAGTGCATATAAGACAGAAGAAAATTGAATTTCTTCTCGATTTGGATGATAAAGTGTACGCATATTTCACCTGCTTGTATAAGTTGAGATATTTGCACTATAACATATAAAGTGGTATATTTCTATTGTTCGAATATATTCGAACAATAGAAATATAGGGGGAGAAAAAATGAAGTATACAAAATTGCAAAAGGCAGGATTAAATATTTCAAAGTTGGGTTTAGGTACAAATGCAGTAGGGGGACATAATTTATATGCTGATGTGAATGAAGAAGAAGGAAAGCAATTAGTAGAAGAAGCTATTCAGCAAGGGATTACATTTTTTGATACAGCAGATTCATATGGTGTCGGTAGATCTGAG
The DNA here is from genome assembly GCF_053345735.1 of Bacillus sp. D48C. Lineage (NCBI taxonomy): Bacteria > Bacillati > Bacillota > Bacilli > Caryophanales > Bacillaceae > Bacillus > Bacillus sp. D48C. The sequence continues at coordinate 75,426 of NZ_JBKFAQ010000009.1, read as the reverse complement.
GAAATGGTAGGAGAAGTATTAAAGGGAAAACGCCATAAGCTTATACTTGCTACAAAAGGTGGAATTCAACCGTTATTAAATGGAGAAACTTATATTAACAATGAACCAAGTTATTTAAGAAATGCTGTGGAGAATAGCTTAAGAAGGTTACAGACTGATTATATTGATTTATATTATTTGCATTTTACAAATTCTGAAACAAGTTACATAGATTCAATCGGAGAGCTTACTCGTTTAAAAGAAGAAGGGAAAATTCGTTCAATTGGAATATCGAACGTAAACATAGAACAATTAAAAGAAGCGAACCAACATGGTCATATAGATGTTGTACAATCTCCGTACAATATGTTAGAACGTACGGCTGAGGAAGAACTGTTGCCGTATTGTATAGAAGCGGGTATTTCATTTATTCCATATGGGCCTCTTGCTTTTGGAATATTAGGCGGAAAATATACAGAAGATTTTAAATTGAACGAAGTCGATTGGCGCCAAAATGTAAATCTATTTGAAGAAAATACATATAAGAGTAATTTTAAGAAAGTGGAAAAGTTAAAAGGGCTAGCTAAAGAAAATGATATTGAAGTGTCTCATTTAGCGTTAGCATGGTTATTAAATAAAGAAGGAATTGATACAGTTATACCTGGTGGAAAGCGGGCAGAGCAAATAAGAGAAAGTGTGAAAGCGGTAGACGTTGCATTGAATAAAAGAGTCATGAAAGAAATCCAATCTATTTTAGAAGATTAGTGAAGCAGAGGGATAGTACCCTCTGTTTATATAAGGAGAAGGTCTAAATGAATAGAGTACTAGCTGTATTTTTCACGATAATGTTTATGATCGGTACAGATACTTTCTTAATTTCACCACTGTTGCCGACATTACAACAGGTGTATCATGTTTCAACCGAGTTGTCAGGATGGATGGTGAGTTCGTATGCTTTAGGGTATGCTGGATTTGCGCTTATTGCTGGTCCTATATCAGATGGATTAAACAGAAAAAAAGTGATGGTACTAGGTATGAGTTTTTTTGCAATAAGTACGTTTTTGTGTGGAATTGCACCGAGTTTTTTATGGATGCTAACATTTAGATTTTTAGCAGGTGTAAGTGCAGCTTTTGTATCTCCACAAGTGTGGGCATCCATTCCGCTCCTTATAGAGAAAAAGCAAATTGTGAAAGCAATTGGGGTTGCAACAGCAGGGTTATCAATCTCTCAAATTTTAGGGCTGCCAATGGGAGCTTATTTAGCAACGATACATTATACGATGCCATTCTACTTCATTGGTATATTATCAGCACTACTTGTCATTCTTATTTATGTTGTATTACCAGAAATACAACCGGTTTATATAAGTGGAAATAAAAAATCTATCTTAAAGCGTTATAAACAATTACTTACAGATTCAAAGGTTTCACTTTCCTATTTGGCCTACTTTATTTTTCAAACCGGAAATTTTGCTGCATTTTCATTCTTTGGTGTATGGCTTTTCGTTCAATTTGGGTTACAGGTTCATGAAGTAGGTACGGCTATGCTTGTACTAGGATTAGGAAATTTAGCTGGTAATATTTTGGGCCCTAGACTCGTAAATAAAATTGGTTACAATTTTTCTTTCTATGGTGGAATTGTATTTACAGCAGTGTTATATGTAATACTCCCTTATTTAAAGAGTATTATATTTGTTGAATTATTTTTCTTTGTTTTATTTTTTGTGACAGGAATTTTGTTTGTATTAATGATGGGACACTTACAAAACATGTCTACTATAGCAAGAGGAACAGGTGCTGCTCTTGCAAATGCCTCGATGTACATTGGCCAAATGATTGGTGCGGCAATAGCAGGAATGTTATTTGCAACATCTCATAATTTTATATTAGTAGGTAGCTTTACTGCGTTATTATATGTTTTAGCTTTATTTCTGTTTAGAAAAAGTGAAAACATTAATAAAGATAATGAAAAAGGAATTGCATCATAAAGTTTTAGTAAATCAAAAAGCACTTTTTGGGTTAAGTCTAAAAGGTACTTTTCTTTTTGATTGCATAGTTGCTGCATTTTCATTATGTATACCTGCATCTTTAATAATTCGTTGTTCAGCTATATTATTGAAAAAGAATTGTAATAAAATTATGGGAAAATAAAAAATCCCTATGGTGATAGGGATTTATATATCGGCATATAGCTCCTCGGAAAAGGATATACCTAGTTTAACATATAGAAGTACTTATATTTGTGAAATAGATGTGAAAGTAATGTGAAAAATATTGTAACAAAAAGCACTGTTTTAGCTAATGTAACTAAAACAGTGCTTTTCTTTTTGATTGAACAGTTGCTGCATTTTCATCATGTATACCTGCATCTTTAATAATTCGTTGTTTTGCTTTATTTAATAGATGGTTCACTGCTTCACCAAAATAGTTAGCTTCGCTTTTTGTGCGGGCTTCTCGTAAACATTTATAGTTTTCTAGCAGTTCCTCTTTTTCGGAGTTTGTTAAGAAATCTTCTATTTTCTTTTTTGTCATACGAAACACCCTTTCTCCTGACAAACGACGCAATAGAAAATATTTATTTCTCATTATAACAATAATTTTAAAAGAAAGTATACACTAACGTCGCAATAATTTGTCAATTTCTTGAATCTTCTCATCAGCTTTCCCAATTTGCGTATTTTTAGCCTGTTCGCCACCAAGAGCTTGATGTAGTAAGAAAGTTTGACCGGAAATAGCAGTTACAATGGATACTTTTATAATTTCTTTTATTGCGGTGACATCGAATAAAACGAGTCCGAGAAGTGCGGCTAGGCTACCGGTAAAAATATCAGTTAAAAATCCAAAATGAAAAAATGTTTTCAAACGGCGTGGAAGCAATAACTTACCTTGGTTATTGATTAGATGGGAAACGAAGCCAGTAATGCCACCAACGAGAACAGCGGTTAGCCATTGATACATTTCCATCGAATCCACTCCTTTTAGTGAATAAGATTCGATTATTTTATATTGATTCCTTTTAATATTTCATATAAGCATATTGAGAAAGTTTGTTTGGGTATATTTTGTATTCAATTTAATTATAACAGAAAATTCCGATAGATTTCAGTCTATTATATGAATCATTTTTACAATAATATGAATGCAGAAAGGGGTGCGTGATATGAATATAGATTATCGAATAAGAAGTGTAGATGGTTATACAAAAAAAATAGGGGAATTAGTAAGCATGCTTGAGCATACGAGAGCTGTAACATTAGGCGAAGTAAGAAATTTATCAGTTGAGCAATTAGATTTAATTATGCAGAGTAGCGGGAATTCAATTGGTGCCTTATTAAAACATATAGCAGCTATTGAAAAAGTTCATCAGCTTATTTCATTTCAAGATCGTGACTTTACAAAAGAAGAATTAGAAATATGGGAAGATGCACTGTATTTAGGGGAAGCGGGTAGAGCAATCCGTGGTCATGAAATACAGTATTATGTACAACTTCTACAAAGTGTTCGAGAAGAATCTCTGAAGTATTTAAGTGAACAAGGTGATGAGTGGCTCATGTCAGAAAGAAAGTGGCCTAACGGTGTAGTATATAACCAGCACTATCTTTGGTTTCATGTGCTAGAAGATGAAATTAGTCACTGAGGACAAATTAGAATGCTCAAAAACAAGTTATTTGAAAATTACGTTAAATGATGTAGCTTTTTATAGGAGAATTCCATATAATGAGAGTAATTAAAATAAGAACGGGGTGATGTGTTATGGCGAAAATAACTTATATGAATAATAAACCAAATACAAAGGTGGATGGAAAGGGCGAAACGATATAAGTGAGCGCACTATCCTTCCACTTAGCTAAAACTAGGGAGGATATCAATTTGAATCAAAATATTTTAGAATCGTATGGCTGGGATTCTTTTTTTGAGGAACAAGCTGTAGAGAAATTTGAAGTAGGTCGTATTTTACTTGAGCATAAGCATATATATCGCATTATTTGTAACGATGGTGAATATATGGCAGAACTGTCTGGGAAGTTTCGGCATGAAGCAGTAACGAAGGGAGATTATCCAGCTGTTGGTGATTGGGTGTATATAAAGAAAATAGAGAATGAAAAGAAAGCTATCATTCATAGTATTTTTCCGAGAAGAAGCTCTTTTTCTAGACAAGAGGCTGGTACTCGAACGGAAGAACAAGTAATAGCAGCGAATGTAGATTATCTATTTTTAGTGAATGCACTTAACCATGATTTTAATGTAAGAAGAATGGAACGTTATTTACTTTTAGCGTATGAAAGCGGTGCAATGCCTGTAATTGTTTTAACAAAGAGTAGTTTATGTGAGGACATGGAACAGAAAATTGTTGAAACGGAAGCTGTGGCAATTGGTGTTCCAATCTTCGTCGTTGATAGTTTAGAGCATACTGGTATTGAATCGTTGCAGCAATTTGTTTCTTCAGGGAAAACAATTGCTTTAGTCGGATCATCCGGTGTTGGGAAATCCACTTTGTTAAATGCACTTATAGGAATTGAAGTAGCAAAAACGGGAGATATTCGTGAGGAAGATAGTAAAGGAAGACATACGACAACTCATCGTGAATTGTTCCGATTACCGAGTGGTAGTTTAGTTATTGATACTCCCGGCATGAGGGAATTGCAACTTTGGGAAGGAAGCGAAGCGATTCAAACAACATTCTCTGATATTGAAAAACTCGCGACAACATGCCGTTTTCGTGATTGTAAGCATGAGAATGAACCAGGATGCGCGGTGCATAGTGCAATTGATAACGGACTTATTACGATAGATCGTTTGAAAAGCTATAAAAAATTACAAAGAGAACTGGCGTATTTTATGAGAAGACAAGATGCAATCCTTGCCAGAGCAGAGCGTGATAAGTGGAAAAAGCTTTCTAAACAACATAAAAAAATGTAAAAACCAAAGGGTGCCCTTTGGTTTTTTCTATTTGTAAATTTTATAATAATATTATTTATATATATAGACAAAGAGAAATTAATTGTTTAAACTTTACAAAGTATTCATCATAATAGGTTATGAAAATAATAATTAGGGATTGGGAAATATTAATAATTAACTCAATTTAACTTTTAAATTTGAAAATTAGGAGGTTCATAATGGGTAAACTATTAAATTTGTTTCGTGATATGAAAGTAGCAAAAAAGCTATTAATTTCATTCTTTGTAATTTTAATTGCGGCTGTGTCTATTATCGGAGGCATGTCTTATCAAACAGCCAAAAAGAATTTTGAATCACAAATTAAGAGTAGTGCCAACGACAATATAAAAATACTGGATAATTTAATCAATCAAATGATTGATGCAAAATTTAATGATGTGAATAATTTTGCACGGGTGATTCAGGGGAATATGTATCAAGGAGATAATCAGGATGAATTAAGAAAAATATTATCTCAATATATAAATTTAAATAAAGATGTTGAACAAGTATATGTTGCCGGAAATGATAAAAAATTTGTGCAAGAACCAAATATACAAATGGCAGCAGATTATGATCCAACAGCACGACCTTGGTATAAAGATGCAGTGGCAAAACAAGGTGGTATTGTTGTTACTGAGCCGTATAAGGCAAAAGGAAATGGACATATTGTCGTAACAATCGCAAAACAAACAGAAGATAAAAATGGGGTTGTTGCGCTAGATTTAAGTTTAGATAATTTATTAAAAACATCAAAGTTAATTAATATTGGTAAAAAAGGATATGCCTTCATTTTAGATGGAAAGCAAAAAATAATTGCTCATCCACAAGAAAAATCAGGAGAAAAAGCGGCTGATTCTTGGGCAAAGAAAATTTATGAAGATAATCACGGTGCTTTTTCATATTCTTATGGTGGTAGTGAAAAGAATATGGTATTTGCTACAAATGTAAAAACAGGTTGGAAAATTGGTGGGACTATGTACTCAAGTGAAGTAATTGAAGCTGCTCAACCTGTATTTTATAATATGTTAATTGTTATGCTTATCTCATTAGTAATAGGTGGAGCACTTATTTATTTTGTAACACTTTCAATTACGAAGCCTTTAAAGAGATTAGTTGTTACCTCTAAAGAAATAAGTGAAGGGGATTTAACGCAAACAATTGAAATTCATTCTAATGATGAAATCGGCCAACTTGCTAAAGGCTTTAATGAGATGACGAATTCGTTACGGACGTTAATCGGAAGAATTAACGATTCAGCTGGGCATGTTGCAGCGGCATCAGAAGAGCTAACTGCAAGTGTAAGGCAAGCAAGTGAAGCGACTGAGCAAATTACAATCGCAATGGATGAAATATCAAGTGGGGCAACGACGCAAACAACAAGCGTAGAAAATGGTGCTATGTTGCTATTTGATGTAACGGAAGGAATTCAGCATGTAGCAAATAGTTCATCATCTATTAATACGGCTTCCGCACATACTCGTGAAAAAGCAGAAGATGGTGGGAAACTAGTAGGAAGAACAGTAAACCAGATGCAGTCTATTGCAGAATCTGTGTCACAATCAGATGCAGTTATACAATTACTAAATAATAAATCAAAACAAATTGGTGATATTTTAGAAGTAATTCAAAATATTGCAGATCAAACAAACCTTCTAGCTCTAAATGCGGCGATTGAAGCTGCAAGAGCCGGTGAGCATGGAAGAGGTTTTGCGATTGTTGCAGATGAAGTACGTAAATTGGCAGAGCAGTCTAGCGTATCTTCTAGTGAAATTAGTAAATTAATATGTGAAATACAAGATGATATGGGTAAGACAGTCAAATCTATGAATCATGTAAATGAGGAAGTTCAATCTGGACTTGTTATCGCAAATGAAACGAAGCAAAACTTTGCTGAAATTTTACAATCTACAAATGAAATAGCTAATCAAATTAAGACGATGGTTGAAACGGCTAATGGAATGTCAAAAGGGGCAAATGAAGTATCTATTTCGGTAGGACAAATTGCAATGACAGCACAAAATAATGCAACAAGCACACAAAATGTTGCGGCTTCAGCTGAAGAACAGCTAGCTTCGATGGAGGAAATTGGATCCGCAGCGGGCACGTTATCTCAAATGGCTGAAGAGTTACAAGGACTAATTGACAGATTTAAAGTTTAACAGAGAACAGGCTGTCCCTAAAATAGAAGTATGTATTGGGAGAGTCTGTTTTATTATGTAAATTTAAATGTGGGATGTAGAGTCCTCTCATGACGTTTAAAATGGTATTTTGCATAATATTTGTCGAAAAATAGAGGTATTTGTTAGCTTTGTGTATAATTGTTAACCTATAGAATACAAATAAAAGGAGAGTATTATGGGAGTGTACTGGGGGACAAAAAGACATTCTTGGCTTAGTTACGTTTCATTTTGGCTAAGTATTTCATTTTTTATTGTTTTTCTAATTGAAGTGTTTATATTAAAAACACTTTCGAATAGCTCGGTGCAAATTGTTAAATATTTTTATTTTATACTTGTGCCAGTAAATATTTTTCTTAGTTTAAAGTTACTATTTAAGAAGAATGAAAAGAAAGCGTTACCTATTTTTAGTTTCATTGTCTCATTATTATTCGCAATTTTAATAATCGTATTAGTTTTAGCAGCTATAGGGAAGTTCTTTTAAGGGGAGTGGTATAAGTCACTCTCCTTTTTTATTTGTGTTAGTCTTACTATATGTAAAAGTGTGAATGCTGTAAGCTAATAAAAGCGGACAGTAGAGAATATTTGCATTGATTAAAGTCTGATGTTATTTGAACTTGTAAGAGAGTATGGAGTAATGAGGTAATATACATAATAATGGAGATAGAATTAGTTGTTTTATAAGTATGTATGAAGCAAATGAATACGGTAAGAACGGTGATATATGGTACAATAGCTATGGATAGTGATAGAGATAAAGGGTATATAAAATACTCATCGTTTTTAGTAAGAGAGGGGTTATCTTATGCTATACGAGGATTTGGAGACATTATTTCAAACAGCTCCGAAAGAAGATAGAGGCGGATGGAAATATATAATCCAAGAACAAAATGATACATATAAAATTGTTGGTGAAATTCTGAAAAATCAAATGAGTGTCGAATTGTATTTTAATGAATACGATGAGGTGAAAATCACTTTATATAAAGATGGAATTCCCATTACGACTATGCAAAGAATTGCGATTTCAAAAGTTGAATTAGACGAAGATGAAGAGGGTATTCAATTTGTTTTAGAGCGCATGCCTAGTCGAATGATTCGGTTGCAATTAAAGCCATATTTAGCATTAGAAATGGGGCCGTACTGGGAAGTATGTGATGATTGTGAATGAACATAAAAAAGCATCCAATAACATGGATGCTTTTTTATGTTTTTTGAAGTTGTTTAAATGCAATGATTGGAAGTATAACAATACTTACCCATCCGATGATAGGATATAGAATGTGAAGTAAGTCACTGTAACCGATGTAACTAAAGCAATAACTAATTAGTAAAATAAAGAAAATAATATTGTTATTTTTCCACCCAGTAATAGATTGCATCTGTTTTGTCATTCCGAACACATTACCAACTAAAGTTGTGAAAACTTCACCGAAAATAATGAGAACGAAGAAGAAGTGAAAAGTTGCATTAAATCTTCTTATGACTTCAGCCATTGGGATGTTATATTGATAAAATTGATCGACTGATAAGATTGCTAAATGGCTGCATAATAAAATTAAAGAAAGTCCAGCACCCCCTAAAATCCCACCCCAAAAAATGGCTTTTCGATCCTTAACTTCACTGGCTAATGGGACGAGAACACTTTGGGCGAGAGAAAGATTTAAGGCGACATATGTAATAGGGCTAGTAATCCATTTCATATTCCAACTCTCTGCAGGAATAGTGTTATTAATGGAAGGTGTACCGTGAAAAAAGGTTGTAATAGCAAGTCCGATAATAAAAATCATCATAATAGGTACGACAAGTGTATTTACTTCAAAAACACCTTGTAATCCGCGGCTACTTATAATGAGACAAGCGATAACTGTAATGAGAATACCGAGTTGTCTTGGTAAGCGAAGTTGCTCTTCAAATACTGCACCAGCCCCTGATAACATAACGCTCGTTACGCCGAATAAAACGAGTAATAATAATGTGTTTACAACATTCCCAAATACATCCCCAAATAAATATTTGTTAAATTCTTGCGCTGAAAATGCCCCAATTTGCGATGAAAGTAACATCATCTTTGTGCCGAGCCAAATAAAAAAAAATCCACTTACACATATGCCAATTGTCCCATATAATCCATTCACTGTGAAAAATTCAACAATTTCTCGTCCAGTAGCAAATCCAGCTCCAACGACAGTTCCGATATAAGTAGCAGCTACTTTCTTTGCTACTTGCCATTGTTGATTGTCCATGTTATCCCTCTTTCTACTATGATGAGCTTGATGTACTATTATGCATATGTATGAGCTTGGACAATTAGACGTATGAAGTGTTTGAAAAAATACATGAATTAAATGATATTAGGGAAGTATTAAAGGTGTTAAAACTTTGTTACATATAAGCCGATTGTTCGAAAGGAAAGGGAATGTATGGTAAAATGTAATTAGGTTATTAAAAGATAAACATTACAAAATGATAAGAGGAGTGGGTTGTATGAGTACGAAAACAAATGTTGTTGAAGTATTAAACAAGCAGGTAGCAAACTGGAATGTGTTATATGTGAAACTACATAATTATCACTGGTATGTGACAGGGCCACACTTCTTTACATTACATGAGAAATTTGAAGAGTTTTATAATGAAGCTGGAACGTATATTGATGAGTTAGCAGAACGTATTTTAGCTTTAGAAGGTAAACCATTAGCGACAATGAAAGAATATCTCGCAACATCTAGTGTCAGCGAAGGGACAAGCAAAGAATCTGCAGAAGAAATGGTGCAAACATTAGTGAATGATTATTCTGCACTTATTCAAGAATTAAAAGAAGGTATGGAAGTTGCGGGCGAAGCTGGCGATGAAACATCAGCTGACATGTTGTTAGCAATTCATACAACATTAGAACAACATGTATGGATGCTAAGTGCATTCTTAAAATAACGATAAATATATAGAAACCCATTGAAAAATTATTTCAATGGGTTTTTTTATGATTTTTCAGTTTTCTTTTATGCTATAATATAGTAAAAAGGAGGCGATGCGATGTTTCGCTTTTTCAGAACTGGAAAAGAAGAGCGGGAAATTACGAAAGATGAATTAGAACAAGCGATGGCTCAGTTTTTAGAAACGAATGCTAATATTGTTTATACAGTATTAGTAAATGACGATTATACAGTGAATTATGATTTGTTAAAACCGTATTTACCTGCATTTCCAACAAATGATTTTCTCATAACGAAGGAAACGCTTGAGGTATTTGAACATACAGCAGAAAATTTAAACCTAGTGAAAGAAATTGATGTCGTACAAAAAGCAGTAGATCAATACGTAACAGAAAAAGAAATGTTCCCAATTGTTGAAGGTAGCGAAGATCGCCTCATATGCGGAATGAAACTAGGACCTTACTTAAATCGTAGCTTAAAAAGAGACTTATATATTTCAGAAAAACATTATTTAGTTTCAAGTAAACCAGATAGAAAAAAACAAAAGAGCGGGTAGATGTAATGAAAACAACAATACATATATTGTTGTCTTTTTTTGTTTGTTAAAATATTGATTTTTCAGTCTATTTTCATTTATACTAAATGTATTGGACAGGGAAGAGTAACTATTAAGCATCATTCTGAGAATAAGATATTGTTAGCGTAGGTTATACAAAGTGGTATAAAGATTCGCAAAAAAATATTATAAAAGGTTTCGGGGGAATTGGTACATGAAAAATAGTATGACTTACATTCAATTATTAAATGAAACGTTACGTTGTTATGCAAATAAAGGAAGTTTTGAAGCGTACAATTATATAATGGAAAATGCTACAGGTGTAATAGGGAATGAGGCGCAAATATATAATTTTAAGTATGCGCTCGCAAGTGCATCGGGACTTGAAAAAGAAGCATTACATTTAATGAGAGAGGCCATTATAGAAAAGGGATTCTGGTATGGAAATGAGTATTTAATTTCGGACGATGATTTAAAATCACTACATAAATTTGAAGAATTTCATACAATGGTTCAATTATGTAAAGAAAGAGAAGGATTAGCACATAAAACGGAAAGACCAGACGTGAAATATATATACAGCAAGAAAGAGGGAAATCTACTACTTACATTACATGGTGACCAAGAAAATATTCAAATAGTAGAGCCATATTGGAAATCAGTTTTGACACAAGATTACACGTTAGCTTTACCACAGTCTTCACAAATTCAGTTTTCAGATGGATTTGTTTGGGATGATCTAGAGAGAGGGAAAGGGGAATTAAAAGAGCATTACAATAAGTTTATAGAAAATCATACAGTAGAAAATGTAATAATTGGTGGTTTTTCTGCAGGGGCAAGAGTAGCTTTATATACGATTTTACAAAAAGATATAGATGTAGATGGTTTTGTTTTTATGGCACCCTGGCTTCCCAAGATTGAAGAATGGGATGAGTTGTTGAGTGTGCTGCAGGATAAACATATAAAAGGATATATAGTATGCGGGGATCAAGATGAAGATTGTTTCGAATCCGTGCAGCAATTTGTGCAACTATTAAGAGATAAGAATATAGAACATAAGTATAAAGTTGTGCCTGACTTAGATCATAATTATCCTATTAACTTTGATGAGCTATTAAAAGAAGCTATTGAATATATAGGAAATGAAAACAATAAGTAGTAAGAAAAAGAGATGCATCATATGTGATGCATCTCTTTTTAGAATTATAAATTAAAAGCATTTGCTAGTAAGCGATAAGACTTTAATTTATGTTCGAATTGATGAGTAATCGTGACAATCATAAATTCGTCAGTATTGTATGCTTTGCTTAAGTTTATTATTTTTTCTTTTACAGAAGACGGATCACCAACAATCATACGTTGACGATTTTCTTTTATACGGAATAAATCATAAGCGCTGTATGAATAATTTTGAGCAGTTTCAATAGAAGGTGTACCAGTAGTTCGTTTTCCTTGCTCTAATAATAAGATTGATAAATCTAAACTAGAAGCAATTTTTTCTGCTTCTTCATTTGTTTCTCCGCAAATAACAAAAATAGCAACGATTGACTTTGGTTTATCTCCTAAAAATGAGGGCTGATATTGTTCTTGGTAAGCCCTCATAACTTCAGGGCCTCCAAAGCCATTAATAAATTGTGCAAATGCGAAAGAAGCTCCGTTGTTTGCAGCAATTTTAGCGCTCTCTCCACTAGAACCGAGCATCCACATTTCAGGAGATGTTGGGATAACTGGAGTGGCTTTTAAGTTTGCATAGTGATGGTTTTCTGGTACTTGATCATGTATGTACATTGCAACGTCTGCAATTTGTTCTGGATATTGATCAAGTGAGACCATTTTCCCTTCTTGAAGTGCGCGAGTTGCTATTGGCATACCACCAGGGGCTCTACCAACACCGAGATCGATACGATTTGGATACAGTGCTTCTAAAACACGGAAATTCTCAGCGACTTTATATGGGCTATAATGCGGTAACATAACACCACCTGAACCGACTCTAATATGGTCCGTTTTTGCGGCAATATGAGAAATAAGTATTTCTGGACTTGAACCAGCTAAGCCTACGGAATTATGATGTTCGGATACCCAAAAACGTGTGAATCCGAGTTTTTCAACTTCTTGTGCAAGCGTAACTGTATGTGAAAAAGCTTGGGCTGCTGTGCTACCATCTGAAATAGGTGATTGGTCTAATACACTTAACTTAATCATAGAATATACCTCTCAATCTTAATGTACATCCTATTATATATTTACTTATGAAAAATGCGTAGTGAAATGCTCAAAATGAAAAGCGGATAATCTTATTTCCGCTTTTAATGAGAAAATCCGCGTTCATAATGATTCATTTCGACTAGATTTAAAATATATTCATAGTTGTCAATTTCACGTTTTAGCTGTTCACGTTCTTTTGCAGATAGTGTCATATTGCTAAGTTTTTTACATAAGTTTTGTTTCTTTAATTCTAAATGTTTTTTTGTAGCATGGTAGTCATAAGTATGTTTCATTTTTAACCACTCCTTCTTTGCAGTTGCTATATTATACGAAGCATAAAGAAATATGAAATCTGTCTCTTATGTATTTTTAGTGAATATTCAAATTGCAATGGTGTTATGTTTATGGAGATCTATGAATAAAATGCACTAAACCACTAACGTCCATTTGATGAAATAAGGGGTGGAATTGTGCAGAAAGATATAATGTATAACACTGAAATGGATGAAGCGTTAAAAGTTATAGATAAAGGATTGAAGAAGACGATAAGTCCAAAACAAATTATTGTAGTGGGAGCTGGTATGGCTGGATTAGTTTCAGCATCTTTATTAAAGGCTGCAGGACATGATGTGAAAATTTTTGAAGCAAACAACCGGGTAGGTGGCCGTATAGAGACAGTTAGAATGGAAGATACCGGATTATATTTAGATGTGGGAGCAATGAGAATTCCGTATACACATAGGTTAACGATGGCATATATAAGAAAATTTGGGCTACAGGTGAGTCCTTTTATTAATAGGAATGAGACGGATATTATTTATGTAAATGGACGGAAAACGACGTTGAAACAATATGAAAAGGATCCGAGTATTTTAAGGTATCCTGTGGAAATGAACGAAGTGGGAAAAACGTCTGAAGAACTATTGTTATTAGCAGTACAGCCGATAATAAATTTTATTAAAAGAAATCCAGAGAAAAATTGGGATGTTGTAGTGAAGGATTTTGGGAGATATTCCACAGGACAATTTTTAAAGTATCATCCTTATCAGTATAATACTTACTTTTCGCCAGTAACAATTGAGATGATCGGTGTTCTATTAGATTTAGAAGGTTTTTTAGAGCGGTCGTTTGTAGAGACTTTACGATTTCTATACATTATGCAAGAGGAGAGCGGATTTTGTGAAATTATGGGCGGGAATGATAGATTACCAAAGTCATTTTTACCGCAATTAGAAGAAAATATTATATATAATCAAAAATTAATGAAGTTACATCAACACGATAATGGTGTGACAGCTTTCTATCGGAACGAGGAAACTTTTGAATATAGTAGTATTACAGGAGATTTAGTTATTGTTACTATCCCGTTTTCGACAATGCGTTTTGTAGAAGTAGATCCGTTTGATTCTATATCTCATGAAAAATGGAAAGCAATTCGTGAATTGCATTACATGCCTGCGACGAAAATAGGAATTCAATTTAAAAGCAGATTTTGGGAAGAACAAGGGCAATTAGGTGGCAGAATTATAACAGATTTGCCAATTCGTTATGCCTATTATCCAAGTCATGGAATTGGAGAAAAAGGACCTGCTATGATGTTAGGTAGCTATACATGGTCTTACGATGCATTGTTATGGGATGGTTTATCAAAAGGCGATCGTATTTATTACGCCTTACACAACTTAGCAACAATATTAGGTGGTCAAGTGTATGATGAGTTCATATCTGGAATATCAAAAAGCTGGACATTGGATCCGTATGCGCTTGGAGGATTTGCGCTTTTTCAAGCAGGTCAAGAATCTGAGCTACAACCAGCGATTGTCAAACCAGAGGGGAGAATATTCTTCGCTGGAGATCATACAACGCTATATCACGGATGGATTCAAGGTGCGATTGAATCTGGAATTCGTGTAGCGGCGGAAGTGAATGAGTAAAAGGTTTTCAATTCAGAAAATTCTTTACTATATAACTTGAGATGGATATTATTATATATAAAAGAATTATGGGGAGTGTTTACAGTGAATCCGTTATTATTCGATTTTCCTTCTGAATTTTATACTGACAGGCTTTTTATTCGAATGCCGAAACCAGGAGATGGTAAAGTTGTATATGATGCAATTCAGGCTTCAATACAAGAACTAAAACCTTGGATGGTGTTTGCACAAAAAGAGCACACAGAGCAAGAAATAGAAGAAAGTATTAGAAAATCACATATTCAATTTTTGCAACGTGAGGATTTAAGATTACTAGTGTTTTCGAAAGAAACAGGTGAATTTATTGCTTCAGCCGGATTACATCGTATTAATTGGGATATACCTCAATTTGAAATCGGATATTGGATTGATACAAGGTTTAGCGGAAAAGGCTATATGGTAGAGGCTGCGAAAGGTATAACGGATTACGCTTTTTCTGAATTGAAAGCAAACCGTGTAGAAATTCGTTGTGATTCTTTAAATAAGAAGAGTAGAGCGATACCTGAGAAATTAGGCTTTAAGTTAGAAGGTACGTTAGAAAGTGCGAGTGTTGCGGTAGATGGAAACGGATTAAGGGATATGTGTGTATTTGCCATGACTAGAAATACATATGAAAAAGAAGAGCTGTAAGAAAACAGCTCTTCTTTTTATGCATTATGGTACAGGATGCCCATTAGAGCTTTCGAAAATTGTAAACCATTGTTGACGGTCTAAGTTAACGTTTGTAGCAAGAGCAGCCGTTTTTACGCGATCTAATTTACCAGAGCCAACGATTGGCATCATATTAGCTGGATGAGCAAGTAACCAAGCATACATAACCATATCGATACTAGAAACACCTAGCTCAGTAGCAACTTTTTGCATAGTTTCACGTACACGTACGGCGCGTTCTGATTGACCAGTAAAGATTTCCCCACCAGCAAGAGGTGACCAAATCATTGGATTGATTCGTTTTTCTTGGCATAAATCAATTGTCCCTTTTTCAAAATGCTCAAGCTGCAATGCAGAAACTTCAATCTGGTTCGTAATAAGCGGGAAATCTAAGTACGAACTTAACATATTGAATTGTGAAGGTAAGAAGTTAGATACACCGAAGTGACGAACTTTTCCTTCTTGTTTTAATTGTGAAAATGCTTTTGCCACTTCATTTGGATCCATAAAAGGATCGGGACGATGAATAAGTAATACGTCAATATAATTTGTATGTAAATTTTTAAGTGATGCTTCTACACTTTGCATAATATGCTCTGCACTAGTATTGTAGTGAGCAACATATCGCTCTGGAAATTTCGGTGATGGGGGAGCGATTCCACACTTTGTAATAATTTGCATGTTTTCTCGTAAGGAAGGCTTTAATTGTAAAGCTTCGCCAAATAACCCTTCACACGTATATCCGCCGTAAATGTCAGCGTGATCAAAAGTAGTAATTCCCATATCCATACAATCTTCAATGAAAGAAAGTAATTCTTGTTTCGTCATATTCCATTCTGCTAAACGCCAAAATCCTTGAATAATACGAGAGAATTCTAGCGTTTCATTCATTTGAATTCGTTCCATTATAAGTACCCCCTTGATGAATGATTATTATTTTGAAAAGGCTTTCTTACTACGTATTATTATATAGTTTGGGGGGCGTACATACAATAAATATGTTTTGCTAAAAAAATGATTTTTTCTATATGCTATAATGTAGAAACATATAGCTATAAGGAGATGTAAGGAATGATTCCAGTAACAATATTAACTGGTTTTCTTGGATCAGGGAAAACGACTTTATTAAATCGTATTTTATCAGAAAATCACGGTAAGAAATTAGCGGTGATTGTAAATGAAATAGGGCAAATTGGCATTGATAATCAGTTGATTATGAATGTAGAAGAAGAAATTATGGAAATGACAAATGGCTGTTTATGCTGTACTGTACGTGAAGATTTACTTGTTGCTTTAAAACAGTTACTGGACGTAAAAGCAGAAGGGAAAATGGATTTTGATGGTTTAGTAATTGAAACGACTGGACTTGCAAATCCAGGGCCGATTATTCAAACATTCTTTTTAGATCCAGTCATTCAATCTGCATACCAAATTAACGGTGTTGTAACGGTGGTAGATAGTTATCATATACATAAACATTTTGAAAAAGGATTAGAGGCAAAAGAGCAAATTGCGTTTGCGGATGTCGTTTTAGTAAATAAATTAGATTTAATTGAAGAGAGTGAGAAAGAAAATCTCTTGCATGAAATTCAAGGAATTAACCCGACTGCAAAGTTAATTGAGGCGACTAACTGTGAGGTAGATATACCATCTTTATTACAAATCCAAACGTTTAAAACGAAAGATACGTTGCAAATTTACCCTCATAAAGAACATAATCACTTAGAAGGTGTGAAATCATTTGTATTACGTGAAGAACGTCCGCTGGATTTACAAAAGCTTAATGAGTGGATGTCAGCTGTCGTTCAAGAGCTAGGGGAATATTTATATCGTTACAAAGGAATTTTATCGATAGATGGAGTAGATAAACGTATCGTTTTCCAAGGTGTACATACTTTATTTGCCGCTTCGTACGATAGAGAGTGGCAAGAGGGTGAAGAGCGAGTAAGTGAAGTAGTTTTCATCGGAAGAGATATTAATAAAGAGTGGTTCCAAGAACATTTTCAGGAGTGTGTGAAATAAGTCTGCGTAAATTGCAGGCTTATTTTTTATGAACATTCTATTAGATTGCAAAACAGAATTAAATAAGGGAAAGAAATTAAAAATTGATAAATGTATAATAAAAAGCCTGTTTTCACAGGCTTGTATTTTCGTCTATTAGTAACTCCATTACAACACCTACAACTGGACCTTCATCATCAATATCACCATTTAAGCGGAAACCAAATGATTCATACAGTCCCATTGCAAGTTTGTTGTCTGGATGTAAACTTAAGTAAATTATTTTGCATTCAAATTTTTCTTGTAAGAATTGAATGAGTAAGCGAAGGAAACGTTTTGCGTATCCTTTTCCTTGATATTGTTGGTCAATCATAAAGCGATCGAGCCATACACTTTTATGTTTTACTGAATACCATCCATACATTGCATAACCTACAAGTGTTTCTCCATCATATAAACCTACTGACGTTCCGTTTCCTTCATATAATGATTCTGCTAAAGAAAACGCGTTACTTTCAATAAATTGTTGCTGATCTTTTGTGACGTTTAAAGCAACTACTGAACGCCAATTTTTTGCTGTTACTTCACAAATGTGAAGATTCATAATTCCAACTCACCTTCTAAATTAATATAGCTTTAAAGCTAATATGGATAATTTTACTTGTTATTTTGGTCAAGTCAAGGATAAATACATAAAAAGGCAGCTGAATACCAGATTCAGCTGCCTAGAAAATATAATGGATTAGTTTGTTGCTTCTTTCAATGTGTTTACGTTTTCTTCCATTAAAGTGAAGTAATCTTTATTATTTTTCGCATCATCTTCAGAAATAGTAGCTAAGTGATTTAAGCGTAAAACTTTTGTACCAGTTTCTTTTTGAATTACGGATGCTACTTTTGGAGTAGAGAACGTTTCGAATAAAATATATTTTAGACTATGTTCTTTTACTGTTTTTGTAATGTCAGCAAGCTGCTTTTGAGATGGTTCATCAGAAGCTGAAATTCCAGCGATAGGAATTTGTTTTAGGCCGTATCGTTGTTCCCAGTAACCATAGGCAGCATGAGAAACTAAAATTTCTTTCGTTTTTGCGTTCGCTACAGCTGCCTTAAATTGATCGTCTAAATCAGTAAATTTAGTTTGAAGTGCGGCGAAGTTTTTTTCGAATTCTTGTTTATGTTCAGGTTGTAATTCTACAAGTGCATTTTTAATTTTTTCCGCCTGTTTCATTGCTAGAGTAGGATCTAACCAAACATGCGGGTCTTTATCGTGATGATGTTCATCTTCTTTATGGCCATCTCCATGATCATGATGCTCTTCTTCAGTAGAAGCACGAAGCTCAATACCTTTAGATGCATTTACAATTTTAACATTTTCTTTTTGTAATGTTTTTTCCATTTTTTCAGCAAATGGTTCTAATTCAGCGCCGTTATAAACGAATAAATTAGCTTTTGCAACTTGTACTGTTTGTTTTTGACTTGGTTCAAATGTATGTGAATCTGCACCAGGTGGGTAAATTGCTTCAACATTTACATAGTCGCCACCGATTTTCTTTGCGAAATCAGCAAGTGGGAAAATCGTTGTATAAACTGTTAGCTTTCCATCTTTCTTGGCATTACTTTCTTTTTTATTTGAGCAGCCAGCGAAAATTAAGGTAAAAATAAGTAAGAATGAAAATATAGTCAATCTTTTAGGCATGAAGTTCTCCTCTTTTCTTTTTTACGGATATATTTTCCCCAATTATAGAAGAAAAATATCATTTTAATACAAAACGGAATAATTACGTTTTAGTTTGCGAACTTAGTATAATACATCTTTAATAAAGTTGCAATAAATAATAATCATTCCGATTTGTTTTTGTTATAAAGTTGTCAAATATAAGTGTATTATTTTTGCAAATGCATGCATATGTGACAACGCTGTTTTCATATATTGAAAAGGAGGTTAAAGAGGGGGGTGAGCGTTTGGGTTACTTAATGGAAGCTATTTTATTAATATTAGCGGTAGTATTGCCATTATCTTTTGTATTAATTTTTTTAAGAAGATTAATAAGTAATTTAGGGGACGCTACAACAATAACGAAATTACAAGAGAGAGATGAGAAAAAAGAGTAAGTAAAACACTATGCGTACGCATAGTGTTTTACTTGTGGTAAAATAAGATCAGGAAACTCCTAAAGGTTGTATTTTACTGAAGGAGAGAAAAGTAAAATAAGAGGTATATGCATATATGAATAAGCGAACAGCGTTAATACTTGGTGCAAGTGGTTTAGTTGGACAAGAGATAACGCGTCTATTACTTGAATCAGATTACTATGATTCGGTTACTATTTTTGTAAGAGATCCAATGCAATGGCAACATGAAAAGTTACAGCAGAAACAAGTTGATTTTTCGGTATTAGAGGAATATAAAGAGTTCTTTGCTGTGGATGATGTTTTTAGTTGCTTAGGAACAACAATAAAAAAAGCAAAAACAAAAGCAAATTTTAAAAAAGTAGATTATGAATATACGTTACGAGCTGCTTGTTTAGCTGAAAAACAAGGGGTACAAAATTTCCTTGTTGTGTCTTCTATGGGAGCGAATCCTAAATCATTTTTCTTTTATTCACAAGTGAAAGGAAAAATGGAAGAAGAATTGCAAAAGTTAGTGATCGGTGGTATTCACATTTTTAGACCATCATTATTAGTAGGAAATCGACAAGAATTTCGTTTCGGTGAACGAATGGCTGAAAAGTTATCTCGTATTATTCCTTTTATCTTTAAAGGGGCTTTCAAAAAGTATAAACCAATTTCAGCTAAAGATGTGGCGAAAGGGATGTATATAACCGCGCTGCGAGAAGAATCGGGTATCCATACTTATAATTCAAATGAAATTACAACGATAGAATAAATAAAGCCGAGAAGAATGACTTCTCGGTTTTATTTATTCGTATGAATTTTTCCTGGTGCTCGCTTATATTGGTGAGGTTCTTGCAATTCAAAGCCAAGTTCATTGGCTGCTATTCTCGGGAAGTACGGGTTGCGAAGTAACTCACGTCCGATGAAAATTAAATCTGCTTCGTTATCATTTAAAATTTGCTCTGCTTGAGATCCAGTCGTAATCAATCCAACTGCACCAGTTGCAATCTTAGTATACTCTTTAATATGTTTGGCGTATTGTACTTGGTAACCAGGATACACATCAATATGTGCTGGTACAACTGCACCAGAACTACAATCGATTAAATCTATTCCCTGTTCTTTCATCCACTTTGTATACTGAACATAATCTTGAACTGTTAGTCCGTCAGGGTGATAATCATTTGCTGAAATACGAACGAATATTGGTCCGTCCCAAACTTTATTTACAGAGTCGATGATTTCGCGTAAGAAGCGATAGCGGTTTTCAGGTGAGCCGCCGTATTCATCCGTTCGTTTATTAGTAAGTGGTGATAGGAATTCATTGATAAGGTAACCGTGAGCGCCATGTAGTTCGATAACATCAAATCCGGCTTGTTTTGAACGTAACGCGGCCCTCTGAAAAGCTAATATAGTCTCTTTGATTTGCTGTATATTCATTTCTACTGGTATTTTCATCGTATCACTAAAAGGAATTGCAGAAGGAGCGAAAGCATTCGTACCTAATTCAGCTTTTCTTCCGGCGTGAGCGAGTTGAATGGCAGCTTTTGCACCGTTATCATGTATAAAAGTAGTCGTTTTATGTAAGCCTTCAATTAGGTTGTCATCCCAAATGCCTAAGTCTTTGTTAGAAATTCGTCCTTCAGCTAAAACGGCAGTTGCTTCAACCATAACTAAACCTACTTGGCCAGCAGCGCGAGTTCCATAATGAATGAGATGGAAATTCGTAACGCGGCCATCTTCATTCCCCGATGAATACATACACATAGGCGACATAACGATACGATTTTTTAGTGTAACGTTCTTAATTGTATAAGGTGAAAAAAGCTTGGAATTCATCAAATAGCCTCCTTGATTGAATTTTCTTATATTTTACCATTCTCTTTTTTGTTTCTCTAATAAAACGCTTATACGAAAAATTTTGTTTATTCGTGTTACAATGACTAATATGAACTGAATTGGAGGATGACATATGTACCAGGCTTATTATGAAAGCGAAGTAGGTTTGCTAGAAATTACAGCAAATCAAGAAGGCATTACGTCTGTTATATTTGTTGATGAACGACAAGAAGAGAATAAAAATGAAATGATAGAACAATGTATAAATGAGTTAGATGAATATTTTAAAGGGAAAAGAAAAGAGTTTACGGTCCCGCTGTCTGCGGAGGGAACCGCATTTCAAAAAAATGTATGGGATGCTCTTTATACTATTCCGTACGGCGTAAGTGCTTCATATTTAGATATTGCAGAGAAGGTTGGAAATACAAAAGCTGTACGGGCAATAGGAGGGGCAAATAGTCGGAATCCAATTTCAATAATCGTTCCATGTCACCGTGTAATAGGAAAGAGTGGAAAGCTTGTTGGATATGCGGGTGGTTTATGGAGGAAAGAGTGGTTATTAAAACACGAAGGTATTTTGAAATGACGTATGTATGGGAAGAGGGATTGTTTTGAAATGTATAAATTGTGGGCAACCTTGCGAGGAGGAACAGTTAAATTGTGCAAGTTGTCAGCGAAACTTGGATAATGAACAAGATGAAGGCAGCTCGTTAATAGATAAAGAACTAGAAGTATATGTAGGGAGACAATATCCGTATTACAAAAGGAAATGGGAGCTTGAGAATAAGCGGATTGCTAGGTGGAGCTGGAATGGTTGGGCTGCTATTTTCAATATAGGCTGGCTAGGATATCGTAAGTATTATGTACCAGCTGCTTTATTTATGTTGTTATTAGTAGCGTGTGATGCATTTTCGTATTATATGGGATTTAATGTAGCGTTGCCAATCATTAATATGGTACCTCTTACGTTTTTATTACTCATTTTTATTCTGTTTGGAATGGGGATTTTTGCAAATGGATTATACTATCAATTTGCGGAAAGACGTATATACCGAATAAAAGCAAGAGAAATAAAAGATAAATCAGTTGAAAACTATCTAATCAATGATAGCGGCGGAACGAGCAAAATGGGAGCGACAATTGTTACTATTTTAGCAGTTGCTAGCATATTTTTTAGTCATTTCTTTTTTCCGACTGATCGAGACGTTATTCAAAAGGTTCGTACAAGCTCGCTTTATGAATATCCTTTCTTTTCAATAGGTGAATCTTTCGAAAATTATTTTCAAAATTCAGGTTGGATATATTATCGTGGAACGGAAGGGTTAGAATTAGTAGAATTCCAAGGATATAACGCCGGAACGCCAAGACAAAAGGTGAAGATTCAATTTGTTGTCGATTATAAATTAGGTGAAGTGGAACCATACTCACTTATGGTTAATGGTGAATCTAAAACTGAAGAAGAGTTTTTGAAGCTGATGGAAGAAATATTTAAAGTTCAAAATCCATTTGATATAGAGGATGGATTACAAGTAAATGCTATTCAAGGAAGCGACTGGAAAGAAATTTCCGATCGCTTTTTTCTATGTTTGTTAAAATAAATATTTAAAATAATCAGAATCTTTTGTATAATAAAATATATTATATAGGATTTAACTTATACATATAGATTGGGGGAAGGAAGAATGAAGAGAAAGACAACAACAATTGCTGCACTTGCGTTAACGACGAGTGTATTGGTTGCAGGATGTGGGAATGGTGAGAAGGCTTCGACAACGAAGAAAGAATCGAATAAGGGAATGGCCGATAAACAAGTTTTAAATTTGCTAGAAACAGCTGAAATTCCTTCAATGGATACATCTAAATCAACGGATTCTGTATCTTTCCGTGTATTTGTAAATGCAATGGAAGGTTTATATCGTCTAGATAAAGATAATAAACCAACACCAGGTATGGCAAAAGATGTGAAGATTAGTGAAGATAAAAAGACATATACATTTGAATTACGTGATGCGAAATGGTCAAATGGTGATCCAGTTCGAGCACAAGATTTTGTATATGCATGGCAACGTACATTAGATAAAGCAATAGCGGCAGAATATGCATTCATTTTATTTGATGTGAAAAATGCACAGAAAGTAAATAAAGGTGAATTACCAGCGGATCAATTGGGTGTTAAAGCGAAGGATGATAAAACGTTGGTAGTAGAATTAGAGCAACCAGCACCTTATTTTCTTGAGCTTACGTCGTTCCCTACATTTTTCCCATTAAATGAAAAATATGTGAAAGAGCAAGGAGATAAATATGGATTAGAAGCAGATAAATTATTATATAATGGACCATTTACAATGAGTCAATGGAAACATGAACAAAATTATCAGTTAAAGAAAAATCCTAATTATTGGGATAAAGATACTGTAAAGTTAGACGAAATTAATGTAAGTATTGTGAAGGAAACAAGCACGGGAGTAAATTTATATGATAGTGATCAAGCAGATCGAGTTATTTTAACTTCTGAATTTGTTGATAAATATAAAAAGAATAAACCAGATGAATTTAAAACGAAGTTAGATCCACGCATATATTTCTTGCGTTTTAACCAAAAAAATGCAACATTTAAAAACCAAAAAGTACGTGAAGCAATTGATTTGGCATATGATAAAAAAGGAATTGCTGATGTCATTTTAAATGACGGTTCATTGCCAGCATATTTCTTAGTACCTGAAAAATTCACGACAGGTCCGGATGGAAAAGACTTCCGCTCTGTAAATAAAAACTTCCGTGATAGTAAAGATAATGCAGAGAAAGCAAAAAAATTATGGGAAGAAGCGAAGAAAGAGCTTGGTCAAGATACAATTACGGTTGAATTACTAAACGATGATAACGGTAGCCGTAAAAAAGTAGGCGACTTTATTAAAGAAGAACTAGAGAAAAACTTGCCTGGTATTAAAGTGAATTTGAAACAGCAACCATACAAGCAGAAGCTAGATTTAGAAAAGAAATTCCAATATGAATTCTCATTATCTGCATGGAGCCCTGATTATCCGGATCCAATGACTTATATTGATATGTTTGTTACTGGAAGCTCATTTAATGAAATGGATTATTCTAATCCGAAGTATGATGATTTAGTAGCGAAATCAAAAGGAGAGCTATTAAAAGATGATAAAGCACGCTGGAATGCACTTGCGGAAGCTGAAAAAATCTTAATTGGTCAAGACGCAGCAATTTCTCCTACGTACCAACAAAGTACAGCTTATTTAGAGAAGCCGTTTGTAAAAGGCATTGCTAACCATACGTTTGGCGGGGACTTCAGTTATAAATGGGCATATGTTACAAAAAAATAGTACAATAAAAGGTGAGTGAATTTTCGCTCATCTTTTATTTGTATAAGGAGGAATTATAGTTGTTAAGGGGAATCAATCATATTTGTTTTTCGGTATCTAATTTAGAAAACTCTATTATGTTTTATGAAAAAGTATTAGAAGGAGAATTATTAGTTAAAGGGAGGAAATTGGCGTATTTTAACATATGTGGAGTATGGATAGCGCTTAATGAAGAGACACATATTCCGAGAAATGAGATTCATCAATCTTATACGCACATTGCATTTTCTGTTGAACAAGAAGACTTTGAATATCTAATACAGCGATTAGAAGAAAATGATGTTCATATTTTAAAAGGAAGAGAACGTGATGTCAGAGATTGCGAATCTATATACTTTGTTGATCCTGACGGTCATAAATTTGAGTTTCACTCAGGGACACTGCAAGATCGTTTAAATTATTATAGAGATGAGAAACCTCATATGACATTTTATTAGGGAGGGATAGCATTTGCATGCACTTGTAATTGGTGGAACAGGAATGCTAAAGAGAGTTTCTATGTGGCTTTGTGAGCAAGGGTTTCATGTTTCTATTATCGGGCGAGATGAAGTGAAATTAGAAAATGTTAAGCGGATGAGTTCTACACTAGAAAATATTACATGCCTTTCGTTAGATTATCATAATGATGAAGATGTAAAGCTAGCTATTAAAAGTACAGTTGAGAAAAATGGCCCGATCACATTAGCTGTTGCATGGGTACACTCAAGTGCAAAGCATGCACTATCAAATATTTGTAAAGAACTAGATTTATCGTCTAAAACATATAGTTTATTTCATATTTTAGGTAGTAAAGCATCACGTATGACTGCACAAAAAATAGGGAGTACGCGATGTAGTTATCATAGAATTATTTTAGGTTTTATTTTAGAAGATACATATGGAAGATGGCTTACTCATGAAGAGATAGCTGATGGAGTTATAAAAGGGATTGAAAGTAAACGAGCGGAGTGGATTGTAGGGAGAGTTGAACCGTGGGAATTACGACCAACATGGTGAGGGGGAGTAAGAAATGAAAACAACTATATATGTAACAAGGCATGGTGAAACAGAGTGGAATGTAGTGAAGCGAATGCAAGGACGGAAAAATTCTGCTTTAACTGAAAATGGTATAGTTCAGGCGAAACAATTAGGGAATCGAATGAAAGATTTACCAATCCATGCGATCTATAGTAGTCCGAGCGAAAGAACACTTCATACGGCAGAGTTAATAAAGGGGGAACGTGATATACCCATTATAGCGGATGAGCATTTCTATGAAATCAACATGGGTATATGGGAAGGACAAACAATCGCGGATATAGAAAAGCAATTTCCAGAAGAAGTACATCTGTTTTGGAATGAGCCACATCTTTTTCAGTCAACATCAGGCGAAAATTTTGAGGCCGTTTATGAAAGAGTAATTGAAGGGATGCAGCTTCTTTTAGAGAAGCATAAGGGACAAAGCATATTGATTGTTTCTCATGCGGCAGCAGCAAAATTACTTGTAGGGCATTTCGCGGGAATTGAAATAGAAAATGTGTGGGATGATCCATTTATGCATAGTGCTAGTTTGAGCATAATAGAATTTGAAGAGGGTATTGGTAAAGTGAAACAATTTGCAGATATAAGTCACTTTCAATAAATGTAAAAAAGGCCGCAAAACGGCCTTTTTTTGGTGGTATAAAAACTAGCAGTTACGTTTTTTATACCAGAAGTGATCAAATTTCTTATTTTTGCAAGATGGGAATTTATGTCCGCCTTTGCAATCATTCCATTTGTGCCCATCATCGTGACAGTCTTTACCATGATCACATGAATCATCGCAAGAGCCGCCGTGTCCGTGAGGGAAGAATTCGCATTTTTTACAGTAACATCGTTTAGTCCAGTAAAATTTCTTTTCAAAACGTACACATTTTGTAACGAAAGTACAATGTTTTCTACGCGTACGCTTTGTAACTAAAACGCATTCTTTTCTACGTGTTACTTTCGTAACGAACGTCCATTTTTGAACGCGTACACGAGTACATTTCGTAACAAATGTCCACTTTTTAACGTGAGTACATTTTGTAACAAATGTACAATGTTTCACACGAGTACATCTTGTTCTTGGGCATTTACAATCGTCGCTACACTCAATTTTTGAAGAGCAATCGTCATCACATTCGAATGTGCTTGGATCTTGGTGTAAGAAATCCTCCATCCCAGCACTTTTGATTTCTTCAACAGCTTTTCTAATATCACGTTTCATAGAAATCCTCCTTATCATGTATTAAGTTGAAAAGGTATTCTTTTTCCTTAACATGATATGAGAGGTGACGTCTTTCTGAACAGGACAAGAGTGTAATTTTCTATAAATAGATGATAGCGGATGTATGGACAAGACAAGGCGCATACATTGAATGAAGAGAACTGAGAAGGGATGAGAAAATATGTTACCTTCATATGATTTTTTTGTTCATCCAATGTACTTAGTGGAATTGAAAAAAGACATTTGGTCAGATAGTCCAGTGCCAGCAAAATTAACTTATGGAAAAAAGAAATATGACATTGATATCGTATACCGAGGAGCTCATATTCGTGAGTTTGAGAAAAAATCTTATCATGTTATGTTTTATAAACCAAAAAAATTTCAAGGTGCGAAAGAGTTTCATTTGAATTCTGAGTTTATGGATCCGTCTCTCATACGAAATAAACTATCGCTAGACTTTTTTCATAACATTGGTGTACTTTCGCCAAAATCACAACATGTATTTATAAAAATTAATGGTCAAATTCAAGGTGTGTATTTACAGTTAGAATCGGTTGATGAAAACTTTTTGAAAAATAGAGGATTACCGAGTGGTTCTATTTATTATGCGATAGATGATGATGCGAATTTTTCATTAATGAGTGAACGAGATAAAGATGTTAAGACGGAGCTCTTTGCGGGTTATGAATTTAAATATTCGAATGAAAATAGTGAAGAACAACTGAGTGAATTTGTATTTCAAGCGAATACTTTGACGAGGGAAGCCTATGAAAAAGAGATTGGGAAGTTTCTACATGTAGATAAATATTTACGATGGTTAGCAGGAGTTATTTTTACGCAAAACTTTGATGGTTTTGTCCATAACTATGCACTATATCATAACGATGAAACAAATTTATTTGAAGTTATACCGTGGGATTATGATGCGACTTGGGGGCGAGATGTACAAGGGAGACCGCTTAATCATGAATATATCCGCATTCAAGGGTATAACACGCTAAGTGCAAGATTGTTAGACATACCTGTGTTTAGAAAGCAGTATCGAAGTATTTTAGAAGAAATATTAGAAGACCAATTTACAGTTTCGTTTATGAGGCCGAAAGTAGAAGGATTGTGTGAATTGATTCGTCCATATTTACTACAAGATCCATATATGAAAGAAAAATTAGAAACATTTGATCAAGAGGCTGATATGATTTATGAATATATAAATAAAAGAAGAAAATATATACAAGACCACTTATATGAATTGGATTAATTTTGAAAGAGATTGAAACGTTATCAATCTCTTTTTTTTGTATAATAAAGATGTATCAATAAAAGTGAAGTAATATATTTGAAAGAGAATGGGGATGCGGATATATGACGATTAAATGGATTGATTGGGTAAAACAAATACAATCTATAACCCAAGCAGGTTTAACGTATTCTAAGGATGTGTACGATATAGAACGCTTCCAACAATTACGAGACATTTCGATTTCGATGATGTCACATTACACAAAAACTGATTGGGAAGTTGTAGAGAAATTATTTGCAAGTGAGACAGGCTATCAAACACCTAAAGTTGATATAAGAGCAGTTGTTTTTCAAAATGAAAAGTTATTATTTGTGAAAGAAAAAAGCGATGGGAAATGGGCATTGCCAGGTGGATGGGCTGATGTCGGTTATACGCCAACCGAAGTTGCAGCAAAAGAGGTTGTCGAAGAGACGGGTTATGAGGTAGATCATTTTAAGTTACTAGCTATATTTGATAAAGAAAAACATCAACCATCTCCATCGGCGACGCATGTATATAAGATTTTCATTGGATGCGAGATTATTGGTGGAGAAAAGAAAACTAGCATTGAAACAGAAGAGGTGGAGTTTTTTGGTGAAAATGAATTGCCTAATTTATCAATTGCTAGAAATACAGAAGACCAAATTAAAGAGATGTTTGCCTACATGAAAGACCCGCAGAAAGAGAAATTAATAGATTAATCCTGCTTGAATTGTACATATTGTTAAAATGAAGATATTGGCAGATTGCAGCCTTTATGTAATAATGGGATGGTATGTGAAGAAAAAAGGAGATAAAAAAGAACATGTTAGCAAACATAATAGATCAGTTATTGCAATTTTTTGCAAGCTTAGGTTACTTTGGAGTAGCTCTTGCTTTAATGATTGAAGTAATCCCAAGTGAAATTGTACTTTCGTATGCTGGCTTTTTAGTAGCGGATGGTAAAATTAGTTTTGTGGGTGCAGTTATCGCCGGAACGATTGGTGGTACTTTAGCCCAAATCTTTTTATACTGGCTTGGATACTACGGAGGGCGTCCGGTTGTAGAGAAATATGGGAAATATCTGCTTATTAATAAACACCATTTAGACATAGCGGAAGGTTGGTTTAAGCGTTATGGAGCTGGCGTAATATTTTCTGCGCGCTTTATCCCAGTAGTACGTCATGCAATCTCTATTCCAGCAGGACTAGCTAAGATGCCATTAAAACTATTTACGCTTTATACGGTTGTAGCGATCATTCCATGGTCAATTCTATTTATATACTTAGGTGAAAAACTTGGTGGGAATTGGCGACAAATTAAAGAGTATGCATCTGATTACACACATTACATAATTATAGGAGCTGTTCTTTTTATTGCTCTATACTTCGGTTTAAAATATTTGAAAAAGAAAAAAACAACACGCTAAAGTCAATGATAATTCATTGGCTTTTTTTATTTGTTTCGGTTCGGTTCTAAAAAAAAAGAGTTGTCCATAATGTATAATAATAAAGCGTAGCGGAGGAATGTGATGAAAGGGTCACCGTTTATACGTGGAACGATATTTTTAACGATGGCAACGATGATATCAAAAATGTTAGGGTTTATATATGTTATACCATTTACAGCAATGGTCGGTACGAGTGGGTACGTTTTATATACGTATGCATATCGCCCCTATACAATTATGCTCAGCATTGCGACAATGGGATTACCACTTGCAGTTTCAAAAATGGTATCAAAATATGATCAACTGAATGATTATCATACGGTTAAGAGAGTGTTGAAAAGTGGAATCGTGTTTATGTTTATAATGGGAGTCATTTCGTGTTTTACGTTATATATGCTAGCTCCGCATTTAGCTAAGCTTGTCATCGATGGAAATGATCAAACGGGGAATAGTGTAGGAGCGGTTACTACTAATATTCGAATTGTAAGTTTTGCGTTAATACTTGTGCCAGTAATGAGTTTATTAAGGGGCTTCTTTCAAGGATTCCAATCGATGGGGCCTTCTGCATTAAGTGTAGTTGTAGAGCAATTTTTTCGGGTTTTAACCATTTTAATAGGAAGCTTTGTCGTTTTATATGTTTTAAAAGCGTCTGTTTCATTAGCGGTTGGTATTTCAACGTTCGGTGCATTTATGGGAGCTGTAGGTGGATTAACTGTTTTAAGTGCATATTATATAAGAAGGAGAAGGCACTTAAAGAAAAAAGAGATGGCAAGTATACCACAAACAACAAAATCCTTTTTCTCATTGTATAAGGAGCTCTTTACATATTCTATTCCTTTTGTTGTGGTGGGCTTAGCAATTCCGTTGTATCAGACTATTGATACATTTACAATTAATAAACTACTTATACAAATAGGGTATATGCAAGGAGAAGCGGAAAAAATTAATGCGATAATTGGTCTTGTTCAAATGGTTGTGCTCATCCCGGTATCCGTTGCGACAGCTTTTAGTATGTCTCTCGTACCAGAGATGACGAAAGCTTACACAGCAGGAAATACGAAGCTATTGTACAAACATTTTACGAGAACAAATGTATTAGTAGTAGCGATTACGGTGCCGGCTGCAATTGGAATGATTGTGTTAGCCAAGCCTGTATATACTCTTTTATTCGGTGCTGGAAATGATCCAGAGATGGGGAGAATCATTTTACAGTATTATGCTCCTGCTTGCATACTATTTTCTCTTTTTACAGTAACGGCTGCTATGCTACAAGGAATCAATCAACAGCAGAAGACGGTGCTAGGACTAGTGATTGGAATTATTGTGAAAATAGTTTTAAATATTGTATTGCTTCCGTATTTCGATTATGTAAGTTTTATTATTTCAACATACGCGGGCTATACGATTTCAGTTGGGTTTAACTTGTGGATGCTTTCTAAATATGTTATAAAGGCAACATAAGCTTTTAAGGCAGAGAGCACTCTGTCTTTTTCTATGTTTATAATATTTTTCTTATAAAAACGTTTTCAAAATAATTTTTCTATTGAAATTTAAACGTATGTTTCATATGCTGAGAATGGCGGTTTAAAAACTGTGATTTAAGAGAGGTAGATTCCTACATGTAAAAAGAATCGGGGTGATAGTATGTTAAATATATATTTAACAGACCGAAACGGAAAACTACAAGAGATTGAGGAAATGCAAAAGGGGTGCTGGATTAATGTACTTCATCCAACAGAAGAAGAAATTCAATATCTAGTACAAACTTTAAATGTAGACTTAGATTTCATTAAAGACCCTTTGGATGATGAAGAACGCTCTCGTATTGAAAAGGAAGACAATAATACTTTAATTATCGTGGATATTCCGACAGTTAGACATGACGAAGAAGGAAATTCGATTTATGACACGATTCCAATAGGTATGATTGTGATGCCAGATTGCTTTGTGACAATTTGTTTAGAAGAAAACCCAATTTTTGAACGTTTTATTAATCAACGTATTAAAGAATTTTATACGTTTAAGAAGACGCGCTTTGCACTTCAGCTCTTATATACGATTTCTACTTATTATTTAAGATACTTAAAGCAAATAAATCGAAAAACAATTGATTTAGAGCATCAATTAAATCAGTCAATGAAAAATAAAGAGATTTTCACATTATTAGGCCTTGAGAAAAGTTTAGTATACTTTACAACGTCATTAAAGGCTAATAAAATTGTGATTCAAAAGTTAATGCGTAATAGTACATTTTTAAAAATGTATGAAGACGATCAAGATTTATTAGAAGATGTATTAATTGAAAATAAACAGGCTATTGAAATGGCGGAAATATATAGTCACATTTTAAGTGGAATGATGAATACTTTTAGCTCCGTTATATCAAATAATTTAAATAGTGTTATGAAACTGTTAACGTCAATTACGATCATTTTATCTTTACCGACGATGGTTTCTAGTTTCTTTGGAATGAACGTAAAGGTTCCGTTTGAAGGGGAAGCCCACGGTTTTGTAATTGTACTCATCATATGTGTAACACTATCTTTCACGTTAGCTTTTGTTTTTTGGAAGAAACGTTACTTTTAACGATAAAAAAGCTGCTCTAGCATAGTTATATAACTACGCTAGAGCAGCTTTTTTGCTATGAAATCTCAAATTTTGAATAGAATATAACTTGTACAATGTAATGTATATAAAGGGTATGTATTCCATATAAACCTTGTCCAATTAATGAAATGGGGTTAAAATTACATATTGTTAATGAAAAGTTGGAGGAAATACATCATGGAATTGTTTCAATTACCGAAAGCATTCCTGCAAATGAATACAATTTTTATCTCCATATTGATCGAAGCACTTCCTTTCGTGCTCATTGGTGTATTTATTTCAGGATTCATTCAAATGTTCGTGACAGAAGATATGGTAGCAAAATGGATGCCGAAAAACCGATTTCTGTCTGTTTTAGTAGCTACTTTTTTAGGGATGTTGTTTCCAGGTTGTGAATGTGGAATTGTTCCGATTGTAAGACGATTAATCGGAAAAGGGGTTCCGCCATATGCGGGGATTGCATTTATGTTAACTGGGCCAATTATTAATCCAGTTGTTTTATTTGCAACATACGTTGCCTTTGGAAGTAGTATGCACATGGTATGGTATCGTTCTATTGTAGCGATTATCGTAGCAATTATCGTTGGAATTATATTATCATTTATGTTTAGAGAACATCAATTAAGAGATGATCACTTCCCAGAAGTGAATCATAAGCGTCCATTACGTAAAAAAATGTGGGATGTATGTACGCATGCTGTTGAGGAATTTTTCTCGATGGGAAAATATTTAGTATTAGGTGCGTTAATTGCAGCTGCAGTTCAAACGTTCGTACAAACTTCAACACTTCTTGCTATAGGACAAGGGCCGTTCTCTTCACCAGCTGTTATGATGGGACTTGCTTACATATTATCACTTTGTTCAGAAGCGGATGCGTTTATTGCTTCATCATTCCAAAGTACATTTTCAACAGCATCACTTGTCGCGTTCCTTGTTTACGGACCGATGGTGGATATTAAAAATATGTTTATGATGCTTGCGACATTTAAAACGAAATTTGTAATTGTCGTTACAGTTACAGTTACACTTGTTGTTTATGCAAGCTCACTACTCATTTATGCGATGGGGTGGTAGGTTATGTTTCGAGCGTATATATTATTAGGTTTTACAATATTAATTGCGCAGCTTCATATTTCGGGTAACATTACGAAGTATATCAATATGAAGTATGCTTATTTATCAACAACAGCAGCAATTATTTTAGGTTTCTTAACGATTGTACAAATTATCGTCGTTTTCCAAAAAGAGCACCAAAAGGAAAAAGAGAAAAATGATTGCAGTTGTGACCATAGCCATTGCGGGCATGATCATTCAAAAGATGAGAATACATGGTGGAAAAAAGCATTTTCGTACTCATTGTTTTGTTTTCCGATTATCTCAGGCTTATTTTTCCCGATTGCAACGTTAGATTCAGATATTGTTAAGGCGAAAGGATTTCATTTTCCTGTTGCACAAGCAGAAAGTAAGGATCCATTTATGACAAGACAATTTCTAAGACCTGATACGAGCATTTATTACGGGAAAGAAGGATACCGCGGTGTAATGGAAAAAGGGAAGAAAGAGTTTGTTACGAAAGACAATATTAATTTGAAAGATGAAGACTTCCTAAAGGGTATGGAAACAATTTACAATTATCCTGGCGAGTTTACTGGGAAAAAATTATCTTTTAAAGGGTTTGTTTTTAGAGATGATTCTTCTAAAAAAGAACAATACTTCTTATTCCGTTTCGGTATTATACATTGTGTAGCAGATTCTGGTGTGTATGGTATGTTAGTGAAAAAACCAGAAGGTGTAGAATGGAAAAATGATGATTGGATTCAAATAGAGGGAGAAATTTCTACTGAATTTTATCAGCCGTTTCATGCGAATATTCCTGTATTAGAAGTAACGAAATGGAATAAAGTTGAACAGCCGAAAGAACAATATGTATTTAGAGGGGCCGATTGATAAGATCGGTTCTTTTTTGTGGACTAAAAGTTCTGAATGTTGTTAATATTAAACGTGTAGTTCATTTCGTATAGTGATTATTGAAATATTAGGGATAAATCATTAAAGGGGTGATAACAATGACAGAAGTAAAGGGGAAAACAGCCAATGAGTCAAGGGTGTTCAAAACGAGCCGAGTATTCCCAACAGATTTAAATGATCATAACACGCTATTTGGTGGGAAGATATTAGCGGAGATGGATATGGTTGCTTCTATTTCAGCATCCAGACATTCGAGAAAGGAATGTGTCACAGCATCTATGGACTGGGTCGATTTCTTACATCCTGTTCGTTCTTCAGATTGTGTTAGTTATGAATCTTTCGTAATTTGGACGGGAAGAACTTCAATGGAAGTGTTTGTGAAGGTAGTGGCTGAAGATTTAATCTCAGGTGAGAAGCGTATAGCGGCAACGTCATTCGTTACTTTTGTGGCACTTAGTAAGGAAAATAATCCAGTTCCTGTACCGCGTGTTATCCCTGAAACAGAAGAAGAGAAAGAATTACATCGTATTGCTGTGTTACGTGCAGAACAGCGTCATATACGTAAGGCAGAGAGTAAGAAAGTAGCCACATTGTTAACCTTTTGAGATGAATATTTAGCCATTTAATTTACTATAGTAGGCGGAAATGGTTTTAAAATGAAAAGCGGACACCTAAAAATAGGTGTCCGCTTTTATAGTTTTTTCATCCACATATCATATGACAGTAGCAACTTAGCAGAAGCAAGCAGCACCGACGATGATTAAGAGGATAAATAATACGACTAGTAGCGCAAATCCATTACCATGTGCGAAGCCCATTGTTATTTCCTCCTTTTATTTTAAGATACAACATACAATATGCAAATGAGCTATTGTTTGATATGGACATATATCATGCAATGACATATTTTCTTGAATGATAATGTAATAAAAAAGGGAAGATATAGAAATAACAGTAAGTGGAGAAAGGAATTTATCCATGAAGCACTTTTTCGCTATAATTCTTTGTTTAATAGGTGTATTCATTTGGATGAACATCGATGTGGAAATGGGGAAGGAAATGGCTAGTGAATATGAATTAGGACAAGTTCGATTAGGTGAATTTCAACTATATACGAACGGTGAAGAGTTATATAGAAAATTATTTGACGATATAAACGATGCAGAAAAGTATATATATATCCATTTTTATATTGTAGGAAAAGATGAAATAAGCCAAGAGTTTTTACAGTTATTAGAGAAAAAAGCATCTAGCGGAGTAGAAGTGAAATTGTCAGTCGATCGGATAGGCGGATATAAGTTGAAGAAAAAGGTAATTAGCCGATTAAAGGAAAACGGTGTGAAGTTTACATTTAGTAAAAAACTGAAACTGAAAAATGTGTTCTATTCTTTGCATCAACGGAATCATAGACGCATTGTTACCATAGATGGAAAGATATCATACGTCGGTGGCTTTAATATCGGAAAGGAGTACCTTGGACAAGGTCCGAAGTTTGGGCCATGGCGTGATTATCACGTGCGCATCCATGGTGATGGTGCAGCGGATATGGAAAGAAAGTTCGCCGAAGATTGGAAAGAAGATACAGGAGAAAAAATGCCTATACATGAAAGTATACCTACATTAGGGAATGTGAAATATCAATATTTATTTTCAAATGGAAAAGGCTTATGGGAAAAGTATGGGGCACTTTTAAAAAAGGCTAAAAAGTCTTTAATTATCGCTACACCATATTTTGTACCAAGTAAAGAAATGGTGAAAGAGTTAAAAGCTGCATTAAATCGTGGTGTTAATGTAAAAATTCTCGTGCCATTTAAAAGTGATGCCATATTGTTAAAACAAGCTGCCTATCCATATTTGAAAGATATGCTACATGCTGGAGCGGAGATTTATCAATATCGAAATGGATTCTTTCATGGGAAAGTAACAATCATTGATGGAGAAATTGTTGATATTGGGACAGCGAATTTTGATAATAGAAGTTTTTATTTAAATTGCGAGTCTAACTGTATCATATATGATAAAACAGTTGTTGATGAAGTATGGAGTCGATTACAGGTAGACTTTCATAAATCAAAACGATTTTCTGAAGAAGATTTTGAGAAAATTAGTGGATGGGATTGGTTTTTAGCAAGAATAGCGAATGTTTTAGCATCATATTTATAGCATATGGACAAAAGAGAAGGGAGGCGCTTTAATGGACTGTATGAAAGAATTAATGAGATATAGTTATATGCTAATATACAAGGTTGGAGAGTATGCTGGAAAGGTCAGAGACGAAGAATTAAAAAATCTATTACAGCACCATTTACCATATATGTTACAAGCATATAATGAACAAGTAAATTTTCAAGAAGGAGAGAATGTGCAGCATATAACCTGTGAAACAACGGAGTTTGGTTTGCATGAAATGGAAAAGGAAACAGTTAGTAAATATACAGGGGATATTCATATTGCAACCTGTTATATTGCGCACTTGAAACGATTAGCTTTAAAGTTTGCTCAAGTTGCAGTGGAAGTTGCTAATCCGGAGTTTCGCTCATTTTTGGAAAATTGTTTCTTGAAAATGAACCGTTACGCTTATAGTGTGTGGCAATATGTTATGAAGAAGGAATATAAGATTACACATCTATATGAAAATGAAAAGTTTGCATGAGAAACTAAGGCGGAATGGTATGCGCCTTAGTTTTTTTACGTCCATTGAGAGGGGAAAACTAGTTTTATTGTGTATCAATTGGAAATGAAATATATAAATTTAAATTAGGTTTTGTTATCAGAAAATTTACAAAAATTTACCGTATATTTACTGTTTTTCAATCTCTTCTTTAAAAATAGAGAGTAATATGAGGTTGTACATATTCTATCACAAGGGGGAAACGCAAATGAATAAATGGGTTAAATCATTAACTGCTATGGCACTTGCAAGTTCTTTATTAATGGTAGGTTGTAGTAAAGGTGAGGACAAGAAGAAAGAAGACGAAACAACAACACAACAAGAGGACAAAAAGGATAAAGAAACAAGCGGAACTGAGAAGTCTACGGATTCTAAAGAAAAGAAATAATGTAATAATAGAGCTTCCTCTTTTATATGAGGAAGCTTTTTTGTTGTAAATTGATTGAGATTATTGAAAAATAGAAAGAGAATGAAAGAGGGGGAAAACAAATGAAAGTATGTATATTGGGAGCAACAGGACGAGTAGGTTCAAATATAATTAATTTAGCATTAAAGGATTCAGCTGAAGTGACTGCATTAGCGCGTGATTTAAATAGAATAGAAATACAACATGAAAGGTTACGAGTTATAGAAGGTAATGTATTGAACGAAGAGGATATAAAGAAAGCGATAGAAGGAAGTGATATAGTAATTAGTGCACTTGGAACGGATCAAAATAGAACATTAGCGAAGAGTATGCCACAAATTATAAAGCAAATGGAAGAAGCAGGGGTTCATAAAATTATTACAGTAGGAACAGCCGGTATTTTACAAGCAAGAACAAATCCAAATTTATATCGTTTCCAATCAACGGAATCCAAAAGGAAAACGACAACAGCAGCAGAAGATCATTTGGCTGCATATAAGGTACTAAGTAATAGTAATAATTTATGTTGGACAGTTGTTTGTCCGACACATTTAATAGACGGTAAGGCGACAGAGGTATATCGAACTGAAAAAGATATATTGCCAGAAGGTGGATCAAAAATTACAGTGGGTGATACGGCACACTTTGCATGGGATCTATGTAAGAAAAACATATATGAAAATAGCCGAGTAGGTATTGCATATTAAAAAACCATCCCGAAGTCGGGATGGTTAAAAGATGATATAACATACGAAGATGATAATCATAATGATTTGGAGAATTGCTTTCGCTACTGTACTGCTTAAAAAACCAACTACAGTAGCGACTCCAACTAGAAAGGCATCTTTTGGCGCTTTTTTATGCACTAGTTCTGTTATAAATACTGATAAGAACGGTATGATAATAAGTCCGAATGGTGGGAAGAAAAACGATCCAACAATGATAGAAATCATTCCGACACGTTCGCCCCATTTAGAACTACCGTATTTTTTTAAGAAATATCCATTTGCAATAAAATCAGCAACGAAAATGAAAAGAGTGAAAATGACTTGAATAATCCAAAAAGAAGTTGTTAATTCTCCTCCATTTATACCGAAATGGTAAATCAAATATCCAGCCCAGACAGCTAGTATGCCAGGGATAATGGGATAAATAAAGGCGAGAAATGAAACAATGAAACAGGCAATGATACAAATTGTTAATAAAACAGTCACTTTATAGCTCCTTTTTAATATCTAGTTTATGTACAGCAACTTTTTTGACTTGATGTCCATCAAGTTCTAATACTTTAAATTGAAAACCAGCATATTCAATGGAATAGCCAGCTTCAATATTTAAGTCAACTGCTTGAGAGAGAATCCACCCTCCGATTGTATCTAAATCACTATCATCAATATGTAGGCCAAACATATCATTTACTTCAGAAATAAGTACCTTTCCATCTACAACAGTAAGCTTAGGTGTACGTTTTTCAATCATAGGTGGTTCATCCGCATCGAATTCATCTTGAATTTCTCCAATGATTTCTTCAAGAATATCTTCCATCGTTAAAAGTCCGGCAGTGCCACCATATTCATCCATAACGATTGCCATCTGAACGCGATTTTTTTGAAGGTGGACTAACGTTTTACGAATTGGAACTGTTTCAAATACAGTTAGAACAGGATGTATATAAGATTCAAGTGGTTTATAAATACCTTTCGTTTGATCATGGAATACTTCTTTCGTATTGATCATCCCAATGATATCATCTTTATCTTTTTCAATGATTGGATAGCGTGTATATTTCTCAGTAGCGACGATATCCATATTTTCTTCTAACGTATTTTCAGTAGATAAGCAAATCATTTCGGTACGAGGAACCATAATTTCTTTCGCAACTCGATCATCAAATTCAAAAATGTTATTTACATATTTATATTCGGTTTGGTTTATTTCACCGCTTTTAAAACTTTCACCTAAAATGAGTCGCAATTCCTCTTCAGAATGAGCAAGTTCATTTTCTTTCGCAGGTTCTAATCCGAGTAGTTTTGTGAAAAATATAGCTGCACTATTTAGTAGCCAAATGAATGGATACATAATTTTATCAAATAAAATAAGTGGTCTTGCAAATTTGAGTGTGATTGCTTCTGCTTTTTGAATTGCGAAAGACTTTGGAACTAACTCACCTAATACAACGTGGAAAAATGTAATAACACTAAAAGCAATAACAAAAGATAAAGTGTTAGCCATTGTTCCAGTAATATTAATTTTTTCAAAGAGCGGTCGTAGTATATGCTCCACAGTCGGTTCACCAAGCCAACCAAGCCCTAAAGAAGTGATCGTAATGCCGAGTTGACAAGCTGATAAATAAACATCTAAATTAGATAGGACACTTCTTGCAGCTAAAGCTTGTTTATTACCTTCATTTGCAAGTTGGTCAATTCGACTTTTACGTACTTTTACAACAGCGAATTCTGATGCGACGAAAAAGCCAGAAATAAGAATAAGTACAAATATGAGAAAAATATTTAATATGTCCAAGTGTGTTCTCTATTCCAAGGTTTGGAATAAAGATGTCACCTCCTGCAATTATGTTATACTTTTATAATAAATCCAAATGAAAAGAATAGTCAAAGGAAAAGGGTAAATATTGGTATGTTTCTGTAATAGTTTTTGAATTTGCTGTTATTTTGTCCGCTATACAAAAGGAATAACCCCTTACTTTTAGATTATAGAGGGTAATTTCAAATTAAGGTTTTGGAACACTTCTTGTTAAAGTATATGACTGTTGCTTGGAGTAGTTTGTGGTCCATAGTGTTTGAAGAAAAGAAAGTATGCTATATGGGATATAGAGTAGTAATAAGCCTATTGTAACAATTATGGGTGAATTTCCGCCAAATTGAACGATAAATTGTAACAGTCCACTTGTATGAAAAACGCATTCCATAAAAACGAATGAAAGAATAATGGAACCTAAAATTGATTTATGATTCGAAGTAAGCGCCAAAAACAATGTATCCACAAGAAAAGAATCATGTTTTATTTCATATTCATTTGTGTTTTTCAAGAAAGGAATCCATTTTTTTATTGCTTGCATAACGATAATCATGGAAGTACTACATACGATGATAAAAGATGAGTAGTAAGGAAGGTTTATAAATTGTGCGACGTATAGAAGTAGTAATAAGACTGAACATTGTAATACTACAGTGCAAAAAGAGTAAGGTATCCAATTCAATACAGTAGTAAACTTTTTAAACGAGTTAGGTACTTTGAAAAATAAATGGCCGATACCCAAACTTATGAAAAATCCGATCGCAAGGGTAAAAGTAAAACGAACAATCGATATAAAATATATTTCCCATATGTAAGGGAATAATGGTGTTGAATGATTAGAAGTATGTATCATTTGATTTGCTGAGAAAAAGATAGATTCATGCATCCAATCAACCTTTGGAATTGATATAGAAGAAAGCTGTGCGAAGTTTTGAAAAATGCTAATAAATCCATTTTGATAAGAGTAATTGTGTGTAATAAAAAGAGCTGGAATTGGACTTATGGCAAAAATAACAATAACACCAATTATTAATTTGTATATATGTGAGCGTAATAAGGACATATAACCACCTACTCTTGGAATATTCAGAAAATTCTTATTCTTATTTTAGCCGTTTTTGGAGCAAGTTACAATATATTTTTCTTCATGTATGGGCATATGGATAATTTTAAATTGTATTTAGAAATCTATTTTATGTGTGGAATATAAAGCAGAAACTGGTATGTAACAGTACAAATACAAAAAGCGTGAACAGTTTTGCATTTTCACGCTTTTTGTGTGGAATGAAGAGAATGTAGGGAAATGTTGAAAGGATTAAATAGATTTTTAAAATTGGAAAGTGATACCATAAAATTAAACGATGTTTAACTGATACATTCTAGAGGGGGGAGATAAATTGGGGGGGGAATGAAAACGTATCAACGAAAGAAAAGATTTTAAATACAACATTGGAATTAATTAAAAAAGAAGGTTTTGAAAGGGTAACGATAAGAAAAATTGCAGCATTGTCAGATGTAAATATCGCGCTTGTAAATTACCATTTTGGTTCAAAAGAAAAGTTGATTAGTGAGACGATTAGAGTCTTATTAATTAGCTTTCAAGGCACTTTTTCTATTTTAGATAATATTACAGTGCCAGCAAAAGAAAGATTAAAAATATTTTTATTGGATTATGTACTAGTAATTCGGCAATATCCGAAGTTAGTTAGGAAGATTATTGCAATGGGAACTACGGCATTTACATCTCAATACGAATATGGGGATTTTTTGAAGAGGCTAGGTTTTAGTAAAGTGAAGAATATTTTGAGCGAAATAACGAATGAAACGGATCAGGAAATTTTAATGATGATGACAGTACAAATATTTGGATCTATTTTTCTTCCCACATTAATGATGCCAATTCTCGAATCAGGGGCAGATATAAAAGTACCATCTGTAGAAAAACAGATTGATTTCCTATTTGAACGCTATTTTTATAAAAATTGAGATAGTGGGTGATAGAGATGGCTAGTTTCTTTAGAAAGCATTGGTGTGATATAGGATTAGTGGTCGCTATTGTTGTCGTAGTTTGTTTAGTCGCGAATTTGGGAGAAATGAGTGAAATGAAAGTACTGTTATGGTTAAGTTTTGTGGCCATTTTAGTGCATCAATTTGAAGAGTATCGTTGGCCAGGTTATTTTGCTGGTCTATTTAATGTAGTTATATTTAAAAGTGATATACCAGATCGCTATCCATTAAATACGCAATCTGCTATGGTAATAAATATTTTGATTACGTATGTTTTTTATTTACTCCCGGTTTTCTTTCAAAATATAATATGGCTTGGGTTGGCACCTATTTTAATGGGATTTTTTCAATTCATATGGCATGGTATTTTTGCGAATATAAAAGCTAAAACAATATATAATCCGGGATTAGGTGCGGTTGTATTACTACATGTTCCAATTGGTTATGTATATATGAGATATATTCTTTTACACAATCTGGCTACAAATTTGGATTGGTTATTTGGGGTGATCTACTTTCTAATAGCTACCTATTTTTTAATTATAAAAGGAAATATATTAATGAAAAGTAAGGAGACAAATCATTACTTTTCTAAAAAGCAACTAGGTCCGTACAAATGATACATTGAAGTGATTCAGAATTCAGAGGAAGGGTTTTAGATGCTGAAGAAAGTGCAAGTGAAGGATTCATGAATAAATTATGACAAGAAAATGGAAAATTTTCAGAAAAATAAAATAAATTATTTATTTTTTTCTGAAAATATAATATAGTTATGGCACAGAAAGTATTTTAACATAAGGAGGCTTTTTATGAGGATTAAAGGGAATTACGTGCCGAAAAGGGAAGTTTTACTGTGCTCAAGTTCGATTACGATAGGGGAAGCGTTAGAGCATTTAAATAAAACGGGGTATCGTTGTGTACCAGTTTTAGATGAAAAAAAAGAGAAATTTTTAGGGAATATATATAAAGTAGATATTTTAGAATATAAAGGATCGCTTGATGAGAGTGTAATACAATTATTAAACGATAAAGAAGGATTTGTGAGAGAAGATTCATCTTTCTTTAAAGTATTTTTTACAATAAAAAAATTGCCATATTTATCAGTAGTTGACGAAAAAGGGATTTTCCTTGGAATTTTAACGCATAAAAAAGTTTTTGAGTTATTAGAGGATGCATGGGGCGTTCACTCTAGTAAATACTCTGTCATGATTGGAACGCAAGACTATAATGGAGCAATTCAAAAGTTATCGACAGTTTTAAAGAAATACACTGGTATTCAAAGTTTGATGACTTTTGATAATGAT
Organism: Bacillus sp. D48C; assembly: GCF_053345735.1. Lineage (NCBI taxonomy): Bacteria > Bacillati > Bacillota > Bacilli > Caryophanales > Bacillaceae > Bacillus > Bacillus sp. D48C. Next base: position 32,234 of record NZ_JBKFAQ010000009.1, on the reverse strand, counting down.
GCCTTATTAGTTCGTAGAATTATGTTTACATTAGGAGAAGAGTTTAACGACGGTGAATTAGAGACATTATTGAAAGATTTAGAAGATCACGGATTTAGAGTTGTGTATGTGGAAGAGATGAAAAATCCACGTGAAGTTGAAACGATAGAGTAACATACAAAAGCCATCTAATTATCTTGGATGGCTTTTGTTATGTTACGTGTGTAAAGTTATTTGAAAATAACGATAGGATAATAGGAGAGATTGTAAAAATATTTGTGTAAGAGAATAAAAATTGTAGATAATTTCGATTTTCAAAAAAATCAATTTGAAAATATGTTTTTATTTTGCAACTAAATATGTTACTATATGTGTGATAAAAACAAAGAGGTCTGACAACTATACTCCACGTAATAACACTCTAATGATTTAAAAATTCAAAAAAATCAAAATTCGAAAATAACAATTGTATTAATGATTAGAGTAAAAATAAGGGGAATGGAGAAATTATGGAGAAAGACACTGCTTTGTAAGGGGCATATTTTATCATCTTGAGCAGAGAGGAGGATGCATAGCATATTGTAAAATATAGAGATAAACAATGGAAAAGTGCTATGCAAATGAAGAGCATGAAGGGACGTTTAAGGCCAGGTGATACGGTAGCAATTGGTTTAATGCTATTTGCATTATTTTTAGGAGCAGGAAATTTAATTTTTCCGCCAGTTTTAGGTCAACAAGCAGGAGAGAATGTTTGGATTGCTACAATAGGATTCCTTGTAACGGGAGTCGGATTACCCCTACTAGCTGTAACAGCTGTCGCGTTTGTAGAGGGGGACTTGAAAGCGCTGTCTTCTAGAGTCCACCCTATATTTGCGTTTATTTTCCCATTGATTAGTTATTTAGCAATTGGACCATTTTTCGCAATCCCGCGTACTGGAGCTGTTTCGTTTGAAATGGGTATGAAGCCGTTTTTATCAGAGGCAATGGTTTCAGAGTGGTACATGCTATTTCTTTTCACGATAGTTTTCTTCGGAATAACGTGGTATTTATCATTAAATCCATCTAAATTAGTGGATTGGTTCGGAAAGTTTCTTACGCCACTATTGGTATTAATTGTCGCTGTTATTGTCGGAAAGGCAATTATTGATCCAATTGGAGAGCCGGCTGCGCCGTTAGCTGCTTACAAAGAAAATGCTTTCTTTGGTGGATTTATTCAAGGATATTTAACGATGGATGCAATTAGTGCTCTCGTATTTGGAATTGTCGTTGTACAAGTTATTCGCTCTAAAGGGATAAAAGAGAGTAGTCAAATTGCAAAAATAACAGTCGTATCAGGTATTATTGCTGTACTTGGTTTAACGTTAATTTATTTATCACTTGCTTATCTTGGTTCAACAAGTACATCACTTGGTGTCTCAGAAAACGGTGGTCTTATTTTAACGAATGTTGTAAATGAGCTATATGGGACGAGTGGTAAAATTTTATTGGGGCTTGTTATTATACTCGCTTGTTTAACAACTTCTGTTGGGTTAACATCTGCGTGTGCGGGTTTCTTTACAAACTTATTCCCAAAACTTTCACATAAAACGATTGTAACAATGGTATGTGTATTTAGTTTAATTGTATCTAACCTAGGTTTAACACAATTAATCGCCGTAACATTACCTGTGTTAATGATCATTTATCCAGTTGCAATTGTATTAATCGTACTTTCGTATTTCCATAAGTGGATTGGGAAGCGTAATACAATTTATATTGGAGCTATTTTAGGTGCATTGTTAATTAGTTTCTTTAACGGTTTAGAAAGTGCGAACATTAAAATTGACGTGATTTCTAATGTACTACAAATGTTACCGTTATATAACGAAGGAATCGGATGGTTAATTCCATCATGTATTGGCGGGATTCTCGGTTTCTTCCTCTATAAATCAAATGAATCAAGTAAATTACAAAAGAAAGGTGCTTAGGCACCTTTCTTTTTTTGAAGGGGATTTTTATATTTTGTCTAAGTAATAATTGGGAGGAATGATAAAATGGCTAATTTTGAAGATTTTTTAAATTTGGATTTGCGAATTGGAACTGTAATACATGCAGAGGAATTTAAAGAAGCGAGAGTTCCAGCGATTAAACTAGAAATTGATTTTGGAGAAATTGGGATAAAGCAGTCAAGTGCTCAAATTACGAAAAGGTATAGCCCAGAAGGTTTAGTCGGTCAACAAATTGTTGCTGTTGTAAATTTCCCGCCAAAGCGTGTAGCTGGATTTAAATCGGAAGTGCTTGTGCTTGGCGGCGTTCCTGAAGCTGATGATGTTGTGTTGCTTCAGCCTAATATGGAATTGCCAAATGGAACAAAAATTAGCTAGGGTGAAGGCAGGGGCTAATATGGGTATCGGACGAGAATATTTACAATGTGCGATTTCGAACTTTAAAGCAACAAAGAAGCAAGGGGAACGGGCACTTTCTCAATTATCATACGAACAAATACAATGGTCTTCTCATGAAGAAACAAATAGTATAGCGATTATTATAAAGCATCTGCATGGTAATATGCGTTCTAGATGGACGGATTTTTTAACATCTGATGGTGAAAAAGTTGATCGTGACCGAGATGGTGAATTTGAAGGAGGCTATTCTTCAAAGAAGGAAGCCCTTGCAGCGTGGCAAGAAGGATGGGAATACGTTTTTAATACGATGAATACGATATTGCCGGAACATCTATTGAAGACGGTATACATTCGTGGTGAAGCTCATACGGTCCTGCAAGCAATTGAAAGGCAAATTTCTCATTATGCATTGCATATTGGACAGATTATTTACATCGGTAAAATGTTAAAAGAAAATGAGTGGCTATGTTTAAGCATTCCTAAAGGACAGTCAACTCGTTATGTAGAGAAAAAACGTTCAACATAATAATAAGAAAGAAACCGATAAAAAATGGGGAAAAAGAAAGTCAGCCAAATAATAGATGGTTCTGTAATCATAAGAATACTGCCAAAAATAAGTCCATATACAATAAGAAAGAAATTGAAAAGTGTATTCACAGGGAGAAACCGTGAGATGAACACTTGCTGTCGTTTAAAACAATCACTGTGAAATAAATAAAAGCGGAAGCACCATGTGGCTGTAATAAGATCTTTCTTTCTTACAATTCTTTTTTTGCATGTATGACAGATAAATGGTGGTTGCATTTCATTACGCTCCATTTTTTATTTTCATAATAATGTGAGACAAAAGTAGGTACAAAGTGTAAGTTCCTATATACGCTCCTGCAATAAGGAAAAATGGATTCAGTAAAATTCCATGAATGCTTGTCATGAAAACTAAATCTTGTATTAAAACATCGTATATATTAATGGAAATAATTGTACCGAGTACATACAGTGCCAAGTACGCAGAAATATGTAGCACAATAGAGACTTTTGGATGCTTAGCGGACAAATAAAAAATGAATGATAGAGCGATTGGTAATATTCCTATTAATAGCTTCAATTCATTTCACCTCATTAACAATATAGCCGAAATTTTAACGGTCTATTCTCTAGGGCTTGTACATAACTTGAAATAGAGAGGTGATAGTATGAATCGGGGCTTTTTTTTTATGAAGTTTACAAGCATGCGTAAGTTAGTTTTATTTGTTATTACTACAGTGCTAGCGACTTTTTTTCTTATTAGTATGATGGTAACCTCTATGAAAGAGACGAAGTCAACGTATTTATATAATTGGTTAAATGAGTTATCGATGAATGGTTACATGTATGTACTTGGAAAAGAGAATCATTATTTTACACAGGAGTATCGAAATTTGAATCAAGATTTTTCAATTTCTTCTTTTCTCTTTTCTATGGCTACAAATATTCGCTTTAATGATGTACGCAGTTTTGTCGGGAAAGAGCTCCCTGGGTTTGGTAAGTACGATACAGAAATTGTTATTGCGGGTGAGGGTACAAATTATTCTAACTTACCGATAGAGTCGAGTGTCCCTCTTGAAGAAGTAGTGAAGGAACGGACTAGTGGAACTGGACAAGCACCTAAACAAGATACGAGTAAAGAGAAAAAACAGCCGTCCCAAACGACCGGGAAAAGACAAGTTGCGTTTATTTATCATACACATAGCTGGGAATCCTATTTACCTTTACTTAACTTAACGAATGACCCGAATCCGAATAAAGCAACGAGTTCTGTATCGAATATTTCTATATTAGGAGACCGTTTCCGTGAACAACTAGAAGGTGAAGGAATTGGCGCCACTAACGATAAGAGTGATGTTGGTCAAAAGTTAATAAGTAAAGGTTTAAACAGTAATAGTTCGTATAAGATGTCACGAGAAATTGTGCAGCAAGCTATGGCTGGAAATAAAGATCTTCAATACTTTTTTGATTTGCATCGTGATAGTGCCCGAAAGAATGTAACGACAAAAACAATTGGAGATAAATCATATGCAAAGCTTGCATTTGTAGTAGGGAAAGGAAATAAAAACTATGAAAAAAACTTACAATTAGCGACAGCTTTACATGAGGCGATTAATAAGAAATATCCAGGAGTGAGTCGTGGGGTCATTCAAAAAGGGTTCCAGACAGGAAATGGAATCTATAATCAAGACCTATCAGGACAAGCGATATTAATAGAAGTTGGCGGTGTAGATAATACAGAGGAAGAATTGAATCGATCAATTGATGCACTTGCTAAAGCATTTGGTGAATATTTTTGGCAGGCAGAAAAAGTGAATGGATAAAGTGAAATTTAAATTGGTGAGAGACCTCACCTGATGAAGATGAGTTCACAGTATTTTTGAAAAAACGTAAGTGTAATGCTTGCGTTTTTTCTTTGTAATGATGAGACGTCACAGAATAGACATAATTTGTCGTTGTTATAGTAATATCGAAATTTGTCAATTTATAGTAGGAGATTTACAAAGGGATTTTCGGGAAAGTAGAGAAAATCTTTTTATAAGGAAAACTTTTTATTATGAAACTGGTAGGGTGATTGAAGTGATTAGGGAAATCGAAATAGAAGATGCAGCATCATTTTTGCAATTAAGTAAGCAATTAGATGAAGAAACGAAGTTTATGTTATATGAACCAGGAGAAAGAAAAACTACAGCTGAGCAACAAGAAAAAATGATCCATCGCTTTATAGAAAATGAATATGCAACAATATTTGTAGCAGTTGAAGATGAGAGGATAGTAGGTTTTATATTAGTGAATGGAAATAACATTCAAAGAAAGAGGCATGTAGCAACCATTGTAATTGGTATTTTGCAAGAGTATAACGGGCGAGGTATTGGGACGAGATTGTTTAAAGAGGTTGAGAAGTGGGCAAAATTACATGATGTATGGCGTTTAGAATTAACAGTAATGGCCCACAATACAAGAGCTCAGGCACTATATAAAAAAGCTGGATTTGAGAAAGAAGGTGTCAAAAAAGCTGCTCTTATTATCGATGGAAAGGGCATCGATGAGTATGAAATGGCCAAATTATTAAAATAAGAGGTCGTTATATGAAAAAAAGATGGGCACTACTTGGTATCATAGCTGCAATAATTATTGTTGGAGTAGCAGGAATCAATTATAAAATGTATAAGGATAAGCAGGCGCGGGAAGTAAGTGTAAATAGCATATTTCCGAAAACAAAAGAAACGATTGCTAATATGGATGGGGATATTGCGGTAATTAATAATCCGAATTCAATGCTTGTACTTGTGAATAAAAGTAGGCGTTTACCAGATGGGTATAGACCGCCAGATTTAGTTATTCCGAAAGTGCGCTACTCTAGTGAAGGTGATCAAGAAAAGAAAAAGATGAGAAAAGAGGCAGCGAGGGCGCTTGAGGATATGTTTCAGCAGGCTGACAACGAGCGTATTTTCCTGTTTGCAGTTTCTGGATTTAGATCTTTTGATCGACAAAAAGCATTAAATACGATGTATAAAAAACAAGATGGAGAAGCAAAAACAGCAATGTCTAGCGCGGTTCCTGGTACAAGTGAGCATCAAACTGGACTAGCTATGGATATTACGTCTCAATCTGCTAAATTTCAGTTAGAGACGGTTTTTGGGGAAACGAAAGAAGGTCAGTGGCTTTCTGAAAATGCCCATAAATTTGGTTTTGTGATTCGATACACAAAAGCGAAAGAGACGATTACGGGCTATCGGTATGAACCATGGCACGTAAGGTATGTGGGAAATCCACAAGCTACATATTTGTATGATAATCAACTGACGCTTGAAGAAGTAACAGAGTGAACAATTGAGGGGAGAGGCGTACAATGACGATGTTATATAAGAAAAAAGTACATGCATATATTACAAGAGAAAAAGAGGGGGTTATGCAATTACTTGTTTTTAAACATCGTGATATACATGAAGCTGGTATTCAAGTGCCAGGGGGAACGGTTGATGAAGGTGAAACGTTAGAAGCGGCTATATTGCGTGAAGTACAGGAAGAATCCGGATTGCGTCATTTATGCATAGAGCGTTTTTTAGCAGATTACATTATACATATGAAAGAAAAACAGGAATATGAAAAACGCCACTTTTTCCATGTAACTTTACTAACAGATGTAAAGGATACTTGGGAACATATTGTAAGTGCTGGTGAGGAAGATAAAGGATTAGTATTTTGCTACGAATGGATTAATATTGCAAAATGCCCTGAATTAGCTGGGAAACAAGGTGAGTTTTTACATTTGTTAGATGAAGTATACGCACAGTAATGTAAGAGTCTGAAGCGAAGGTTAATCCGTTTCAGACTTTTTTTATTTTTCGGGAAATTAAAGGTGTTTAAATAAGGAAATTGAATTTCTTTAAAGGGATATTAATTTAGGATGTGTTGAGGTGAAAAAATGAAAAAGTAAGGGGTATACGCTAAAAAAGTTCATATAAGGGAGAATATAAATGGAAATTCAGTTTAATCCAATCTTAAAAACGGAACTAACAATTCAAGATATTCAAAATGAAATGGAATCTGGAAAGTTAACTTCAAAAGAGCTAGTGATGTATTATCTCTATAGAATCGCAAAGTATGATCAAGACGGACCGAAAATCAATTCAATTTTAGAAATCAATCCAGATGCTATTTTTATTGCAGAAGCGTTAGATCATGAAAGAAAGACAAAGGGTGTAAGGGGTCCGCTACATGGTATACCTGTTTTGGTTAAGGATAATATTGAAACGAATGACTCCATGCATACAAGTGCAGGTACGATTGCTCTAGAACAAAATATAAGTAGTGAAGATGCATTTCTCGTTACTAAACTGCGAGAAGCAGGGGCCGTGATAATAGGAAAAACGAATATGACAGAATTAGCAAATGCAATGTCTTTTAAAATGTGGGCTGGATATAGTGCAAGAGGTGGTCAAACAATTAATCCATACGGAACGGGTAAGGATGGTATGTTTGTTGGGGGCTCAAGTACAGGCTCTGCGATAGCAGTTGCCGCTAACTTTACAGTAGTATCTATTGGGACAGAAACCGATGCTTCTATTTTGAGCCCCGCTGTTCAAAACTCTGTAGTTGGCATTAAACCGACTGTCGGTCTAATTAGTCGTAGAGGAATTATTCCATTCACTTATTCGCAAGATACAGCTGGACCATTTGCTAGAACAGTAACAGATGCCGCTATTTTACTAGGGAGCTTAACTGGAGTGGATGAGAAAGATGTAGCAACTCGTAAAAGTGAAGGTAGGGCATATCCGGATTATACATCTTACCTTGATGCTAATGGTTTAAATGGAGCGAAAATTGGTGTGTTTAACGACGCACCAAAAGATTATTACGAAAATGGTGAGTATGATGAAAAATTGTTTAAAGAAACGATCCAAGTATTACGTAATGAAGGAGCGGCAGTAGTAGAGAATATTGATATTCATTCTTTTCATAGAGAATGGAGTTGGGGAGTTCCGCTTTATGAACTGAAGCATAGTTTAGATAACTATCTTTCTAAATTACCTTCTACTATTCCGGTACATTCTATTTCGGAGTTAATGGAGTTTAATGCAAACATAGCAGAAAGAGCTTTAAAATATGGACAAACTAAGTTAGAGAGAAGAAAAGATTTTCCTAATACGTTACGAAATCCAGAATATTTAAATGCGAGATTAGAAGATATATATTTTTCTCAAGAACAAGGCATTGATTTTGCATTGGAAAAATATAATCTTGATGCGATACTGTTTCCTTCCTATATAGGTTCTACTATATGTGCGAAAGCGGGTTATCCGTCTATAGCAATACCAGCAGGGTATATGGAAAGCGGGAGACCTTTTGGAATTACGATTGCAAGTACTGCCTTTAGTGAAGGGATATTAATTAAGCTAGCTTACGCTTTTGAACAGGCGACAAAACATAGAAAAATCCCGAACTTGTCATGAACAGAATAAACAAAAAGGACAGGGAATTCCTGTCCTTTTTGCTGTGTTGACTACAGTGATAGATTATTCTACTCTGGTTTATAATATTTTAATAAACTGAAAGATAAACAAGCGGAACATAAAATAAGAATAGAAGCGATTATATAAATTGTACGGACACCGAACATATCAGTAATAATGCCAACGCTAAGCATAGAAAGACCAGAAGTTGTTGAAAGAAGGGCGCCATGTGCTGTATACATTTTTGATAATAAAGAAGGGGCGACACTTGATTGTAAAACTGTCGTTTGAGAAATATCTCTAATTTGATAACATGGTCCCATTAGAACACATAGAAAAAGCGCAATAAATCCGCTGCTCGTCATACCATATAAAAATGTAAGAATGCTAAACATAAGAGAGCCAATCGACATGGATCGTATTAAATTGTTTTGAATATAGGAACTCATTTTCCATGCTAATAGACCACCGATTAACGTACCAACATAATAACTTGTATTAATATATCCCCACCATTCTTCGCTTTTATGAAGAATAGACGTAACATATGCCATTGTAATAGCACCAATCCATATTGTCCCTGCGAAAGTTTCAATTAAGTCCATATATGTAACGGTACGGAGAGAAGGATTTTGAAATAAGAGTTTCCAACCTTCCGATAAAGCAGTACTTTTTGAAGAGGGAGGGTCTGCTATTCGTTCAGTATGTATGGTATGTAATGAAAAGTGTAATGCAATGCATCCAAAAATCATCAACATGTTATTAATCATGAGTGTAGATGTAGCGCCAATGAGAAGAACGATAACACTCGTAAATGAATAAGCGGCGGCTTGCGCAATTTGTGTTGAAAAGGAAAAGATACTATTTACTTTTACTAATTTTTCTTTTGGTGTAAGGCGCGGAAGAATGCTGTATAGTAATGGAGCACTCCATCCACTACATAATGAAATGAAAAAAATAAAAGTTAATAGAGCTATAATATTTGTGGATAAGACCGGAAATAAAATCATTAATAATAGTAAAAAGACTGTTTTTAGCCATTGTAGCGTATATAACAACGTATAAGGTGGAAAACGATTTACTATAAGAGGTGCAGAGATGTTAGCAATTAGATTTGTGATAACTTGTAATAGTGGAAAAAGAGCAGTAATAGTAGCTGATTTAGTTGCTATATAAATATGAGTTGTAATAATCATTACATATACGATGTCAGCAAGAGTAATGCATATTTTGGAACCTAAGTAGTAAGTTAGTGACTGGTTTTTCAATAAGAATACCACCTCTAAAAAATAGTATTTAGTAATTAGAATAATTGTAGTTTAAAAATTAAAATTTTTAAAGAATTTCATTTTTTGTCACTTTTTGAAAGGAATTTTCATGTATAATGAAGAATATATTGATATAGTATTATATTAATAATCATTGTAACAGTGAGTATGTACAATAGCTTGTAGCAAACGCCCAAGTGTAAGAAAGGGCGGATAAACCATTCTTTTCTTCATATACATATAGAAAATGAGAAAGAAAGTGAGGGTTGCATATGGCTGCTTGGGTAATTTGGTTTATAATAGCTGGTATTTTATTTATCGCAGAAATGTTGTCGATTACATTTTACATGCTTTGGCTTGGAATTGGGGCTGTTGTCGGAGGTCTTATTGCTTTGTTTGCTCCTGATGCACTACTGTTACAAGTTACTGTTGGTGCAATTGTAAGTTTAACTTTGACATTCTTTACGAAAAGAATTTCAAAAAACTTTCGAGAAGCAAAAGGTTTTACTGATACAGTAGATATGCTTGTTGGTAAAAAAGGGATTATTATGCAAACGATTACAAATGAAGCGAATGGTATTGTAAAGGTGGATGGAGATACTTGGACAGCTATTGCAGATTCTTCAATTGATGCTGGAGAAAAAGTCGTTGTTATAAAGAGGCATAGTACTATATTACAAGTGAAAAAGGAGAGTGAATAAATATGGTAGCATTAACGTTAACGATTATATTCGCACTAATTGTAGTTACATTTATCGCATTAACAATTAAAATTATTCCTCAGCAAAAAGTTGGGGTTGTTGAAAGATTTGGTAAGTTTCAACGTATCATGCACCCTGGGTTAAATATTTTAATACCAATTGTAGATCGTGTCCGTGTATATCATGACTTACGTATTCAACAAACGAATGTACCACCGCAAAAGGTAATTACGAAAGATAATGTTCAAGTAGAAATTGATACAATTATTTTCTATCAAATTGTTGAACCAGAACTTGCGACATATGGTATTTCAAACTATGAATATGGTGTTCGTAATATTACTTCAGCAACGATGCGTCAAATCATCGGTAAAATGGAACTAGATGAAACGTTATCTGGTCGTGAAAAAATTTCAACAGAAATCCGCTTAGCGCTTGATGAAGCAACAGAAAAATGGGGCGTACGTATTGAACGTGTCGAAGTTGTTGATATTAACCCGCCAAAAGATGTGCAAGCATCAATGGAAAAACAAATGAAGGCTGAGCGTAATAAACGTGCGATTATTTTAGAAGCTGAAGCAGCAAAACAAGATAAAGTTCTTCGCGCTGAAGGGGAAAAGCAAAGTAAAATCTTGATGGCTGAAGGGGATAAAGAAGCGCGTATTCGCGAAGCTGAAGGTTTAAAAGAAGCGAAAGAATTAGAAGCGCAAGGGGAAGCAAGAGCAATTGAAGAAATCGCAAAAGCAGAACAAAACCGTATTGAATTGCTTCGTGAAGCGAATATAGATGAACGTATACTTGCTTATAAATCATTTGAATCATTAGAAGAAGTTGCAAAAGGACCAGCAAATAAAGTCTTTATTCCGTCTAATGCAATTGAAACACTTGGTACTCTTGGGGCAATTGGAGAAATATTTAAAGAAAAACAAGCGAAGAAACTACCTTCAAATGATACAGGAAAAGAACAATAAAAGTGAGGAAGAGAAATGGGATACCATTTCTCTTTTTTTGTGCGTATATTCCGAAAAGCTTGTACATATCCATGTATAAAGAAGGTGATGCAGTGAAAAAGTATGCAACTCGAATACATGGGAAGAAACTAATTTCGTTACTCCTTTTATATGCGCTAATAGTAATTATGATAGCGTCGATTCTGACGTCACTTTTACATACAATGAAATCGAATTATGCAAATCAATGGTTTGGAAAAGTATCGATGCAAGGTTTTGTTCAAATGATAGAAAGTGAGAATCGCTATTATGGATTTGATTATTTTAAGCAGAATAAACGAGAGTCAGTTGGGAATTTAATGTTCTCTATTGCGACAGATTTGAAGATTAAAGATTTAAGAACATTTGTCGGTAAAGAAGTACCTGGTATGTCAAAGTATTATTCTAACATTATCGTAGCTGGGGAAGGGACAAACTTGACGAATATCCCAAATGAATCTAGTGTACCGATTGAAGAAGTAACGAAAGAGCGGAAAGTAGCAAAAGATAAAGTTACAGAAGCGGAAAAGAATAATCCGGTTCAGAAAAAGAACGGAGCGAAAAAAGGTGAGAGTGCAGTATATATTTATCATACACATAGCTGGGAATCCTTCTTTCCATTATTACCAGGGGCAACTGATCCATCTAGCCCAGATGTAAATGTGTCCTTACTAGGAAAACGTATGAAGGAACAACTTGAGGGGCAAGGAATTCCAGTAATTCACGATAAAACGAATATGGGTGATTTATTAGCGAGTAAAAAGTGGGTATGGTATCAGTCATATAAAGCGTCTCATGAATATGTAAAAGAAGCATTAGCACAAAATAATAAAATTGCGTTTCCGATTGATATACATCGTGATGACCAGCGTAAGAAAGTAACAACAAAAGTAATTAACGGGAAATCGTATGCAAGATTATATTTTATAATTGGGATGGAAAATGAAAGGCGTGCTGAAAATGAAAAAATTGCAAGAGCAATCAATAGTTATTTAGATGAAAACTACTACGGATTAAGTAGAGGGATTTTTCCAAAGTATAAAAAAGATGGAAATGGCGTTTATAACCAAGATTTATCGAAAAATGCGATGTTAATTGAAGTTGGTGGTGTTGATAATACGTTAGATGAATTATATAACACAATTGATGTGTTAACAGAAGCGTTTAGTAAATATTATTGGAATGATGCGGAAAAAGTGAATGGATGAGGGACGGGAGACCGTTCCTTTTTTATTTTGAAATCTTAAAATGTGATATAATGGAATTTTATGAATGTTAAATAAAGGGAGAGAGAAACATGCAAATACTACTAATACGCCACGGAGAATCAGAAGCTGATATTTTACATGTGCATGAAGGACGAGCTGATTTTGAGTTAACTGAAAAAGGGAGACAACAAGTACAAAAACTTGTACAGAAAGTGAAAAAAGATTTTGCACCAGATTTCATTTGGGCAAGCACATTAAAACGTGCTCGTGAAACGGGTGAAACATTAGCAGAAGTAATTGGTTGTCCAATTCAATTAGAAGAGGAATTAATGGAGTTTAATAATGGAATACAAGCTGGCTTATCATTTGAAGAAGCAAAGAAATATCCAGAACCAAAGTTTCTTCATGACCGTTTTGAAAACGGAGAGTCATTTATTGAGTTTCGAATGAGAATAGAAGGGATTTTTTCTAAAATTGTGACAGAGAATACATATGATCGAATTGCGATTGTTGCCCATGGAGGCGTAATTAATAGTCTATTACGTGCATTTTTCAATATGCCAATTTCAATGGACTACTATTTCAAAATGGGAGATACGGGAATAAGTTTAATTGAAATTGAGGGTGAACAAAAAACGGTGCATTTCATTAATGATACGAATCATTTGGACGGGATGTAAAGACTTATGTACAAAGTTGCATTTTTTGATGTTGACGGTACGCTTTTAAGCGAGATTGATAGAAGTATGCACGAAAGTACAAAAGAAGCGGTACAAAGATTAATAGATAAGGGGATTCACGTAGTTGTTACAACAGGGAGACCATATAGTTTATGCTCACAATTTAAGGGGTTAGGCATAAATACGTATATTTCTGCAAATGGTGCACATATAAAATGTGGGGAAGAAGTTATACATAAATCAGTACTTTCAAGCGAAATCGTTCATGATATTTCAAATTTTGCTGAATTACATGGTCACAGTGTTTCTTACTTTACAGAAGAATTTGCAATGAATGATATTGCCTCCAAAGATGAACGTGTCATACGAGCGTTAAATGAAACTTTAAATTTAGAGCGGTATCCTGACAAAGTTAAAAACTTGTCAGATGAGATGTATTGCATATGTCTGTATGCCGATGAAGCAGAAGCTCAAAAATTCATTGAAAGATATCCAGCACTTACGTTTGACCGTTTTCATGGTTACGTTATAAATGTATTGGAAGATAGTAAAGTATCGAAGCTAACTGCAATTCAAAAAGTATTGGAACATTTAAATATTAGTAAATCAGAAGCCATTGCTTTTGGTGATGGTGGAAATGATATTGAGATGTTGCAGTATGTAGGATTAGGAGTTGCGATGGGAAATGGTGGAGAGGAGTTGAAGAGAAGGGCTGATTTCGTTACAACGAAGGCGAGTGAAGGCGGAATTTCTTATGCCTTAAAGAAGTTACGCATTATTTAAAACTGATAGCTAGTCAGTGTGAAAAATCCTGTTTTAATAATAGGATTTTTTTGTTCAACAATGTGCTTGCAATAAAAGGAAAAATATGAGTATAATGAGAAAGTAATTAGGTAAGCTAATTATTAACGAGAAAGGAGAGTGAAGATGAATGGATTCAAGAAAAGATTCTCTTCCTTTAGGGATTGAGCCGTACGCAGAGTTAATCAAAAAGACAGCATCAGCGGAAACGGATCCAATCGCAGCAAAACTTGGTTTGTTAATGTTATGGACGTCTGATAATGTTCTTGATGCTGTTGACGTAGATTTAGCTCCACTTGGTATTTCAGAGAGTAAATTAGATTTTTTACTATTGTTTATTTTGCGTGAAATGGAAGCGAATGGGGAAGAAGTGAACATGAGTCCTTCGGATATTGCGAGTCGATTAGGGATTACACGTGCTTCTGTCACTGGCTTATTAGATTGGATGGAGAAACGAGAGTTAATCGTAAGATTCCACCATTCTAAAGATCGAAGAAGATTAAAGGTGAAAATTACTCCGAAAGGAAAAGAACTAGTTACACATTCTTTACCAACTTTTTGGTTATCTTGCGCTTCGTTAGTTGATGGCTTTAATCAAGAAGAGCGTCAAGTTTTAGAAAAGCTATTAAATAAAATGCAAGCAACTATGCAGGTGAAATTAGGAGAAGGTAGGTAAATAAGTTGATTATGAAGATCAACTTATTTATTTGGACATATAATTAGCTTTCCTTATTATATGTTTAACTAACTTTTTGCACGGTGATAATTTTTGCTATGTAATTAAAATAAATAAGAGTTAAAGGAATGCTATTTTAGTGATCTAGAGGTTTTAAACTAATAAAAATAAATGGTAATAAGGGAGAGAGTTTATGATGGAAATAGGAAAGGAAGTAAATAGTGAAAAGAATTATACAATAATGACAGCTGTATTATGTTGGTCGGGTATGGTAGTTATGTCTAGCCTATATGTAACAATACCTTTAATCTCTCTATTTTCAAACATTTTTAATACGTCATTAACACACTCGGCAGCTACAGGAAGTATATTTTCTGTTGGCTTTGCTATAGGGTGTTTGTTATTTGGGGCAATCTCTGATAAATATGGACGAAAAAAAGTGATTTTTATTGGATTGCTTGCACTGTCGATAGTTTCTTTTTGCTTAGGGTTTGTAGATAGTTTCTTTTGGCTTGTTATTTATAGAGGTATACAGGGGATAGCCGCAGCTACATTTTCTCCAGTAGCGTTAGCCTACGTTGTAGAAATGTTCCCAGTAGAAAAAAGGGTTACAACAATAGGGTTTGTTAGTACCGGTTTTTTAGTAGCTGGAATTGTAGGGCAGGTAATAAGTACTGCTGTTAGTCAGCATTTTGGATGGCATATGGTTTTCTTTCTTCTTAGCATTGTCTATATAAGTACTGCTATATGGGTTTATTATTCTCTTCCGAAAGGAGAGACGTCTCAATCCTATACTGATATTTTGGGACCAATTAAACAGATGGGTAAAGTTTTTACAAATAAAAGCTTAGTATTAAGCTATATAATTGCATTCGTTTTATTAATGGCTTTTGTTAATATGTATACTGTTTTAGGGAATTATTTGAGCTCTCCTACTTACAATTTAACTGCGGAACAAATCCTTTATTTTCGCTTAGCAGGGCTGTTTGGTATGTTGCTGTCACCACTTGCAGGTCGTTTAACAAAGAGGTTTGAAATAAGGAAAGTTCTTCAAGGAGGATTGTTGATTGCTATTTTTAGTCTAAGTTCAATGGGCTTTGTTTCGTATCTATTTCTACTTGTAATGATGAGTGTCTGTTTTGTAATAGGTATTGCTATATCCGTTCCGTCTTTAGTTTCTCTTGTAGGTCAATTAGGAGGGAAAGCAAGGGGAATAGCGGTATCTATTTATACTTTTATTTTATTTTTAGGTACTAGTATAGGGCCTATCATTTCTATTTATCTTATGAAAATAGGAGGTTATGCTCAAACATTTATTTTATTAGGAATGATACTTTTTATTGGTTTTGTAGCTTCTCTATTTATAATTAATGAATGAGTGGAAAATCACTCAAATAAAGGAATGCGAGGATCTTTCATATGCTCGCATAATAAAATATGAATTTGTCCACGATGATGATAAAAGTGTGCAACGATTTCAAGTAACCATTCAAAGCGCGAATAAGAAATCCCCCAATAGGCAGTCATAACTTCTGCTAATTCTATTTGGGAGTAGGAAAGAAATGTTTTAGAGAGAAGGTTGTATCCTTCAATCATCGTTTGTTGCATGTGAGCAACTGTTACGGGCGTATGTTCTATATAAAAGGTATGTAATTCTTTTTCTGAAATACCATTTAAAATGAGTAAATCAGCATGACAAATAAGAGAAAGATGTGCATACATTTCAAATAATGATCGTTTTGAGTGAATCGGTTGTATTTTTAAATCGTTTTCACTATATTGGTTAAGCATATCAATAGAAGTATCAATAGCAACTTTTAGTTGATGTAATGCAGATTGAACAAACATTGTAATTCTCCTCGTCTCCGTATATAATAGTTTCTTGAGGATATTATATCATACTCAAAATTCCGAAAATTCTAGTAGTTTGACTAGCATAATGAAAAGTATTATATTGTAAAAGGTCATATGAAACGTGAAATAGAATGGAATGCAATTATTGAGTTAGGAGTTAGACCAATGAGTTTGAAATATGGAAGAGATACAATTGTAGAAATTGACTTAAATGCTGTAAAACATAATGTAAACGAATTTAAAAAACATGTAAATGATGAAAAAATTAAGATGATGGCTGCTGTAAAAGCGAATGGGTATGGCCATGGGGCAGTTGAAGTTGCCAAAGCTGCAATTGAAGCAGGAATAAATCAACTTGCAGTTGCATTTGTAGATGAAGCGATAGAATTAAGAGAAGCAGGAATTACTGTGCCGATTTTAATTTTAGGATACACACCAGTTGCGGCTGTAGAAGATGTAATTCAATATGACGTTATGATGACTGTTTATAGAGTAGAAGATTTACATGGTATAAATGAAATTGCAAACCGTCTTCAAAAGAAAGTACAAATTCAAGTGAAAATTGATACAGGAATGAGTCGTATCGGTTTACAAGAAGAAGAGGTTAAACCATTTTTAGAAGAATTAAACCGTATGGAGTATGTAGAGGTAGTAGGGATATTTACGCATTACTCTACGGCAGATGAAATCGATAAATCATATACGAATATGCAAACAAGTTTATTTGAAAAAGCTGTTAATACAGCGAGAGAATTAGGAATTCAAATACCATATATTCATAGTTCAAATAGTGCAGGATCAATGGAATTAAGTAACACATTTCAAAATATGGTACGCGTTGGAATAGGAGTATACGGTATGTATCCGTCAAAAGAAGTGGATCATACAATCGTTTCTTTACAGCCTGCGTTGTCGTTAAAATCAAAAGTAGCTCATATTAAACATGCGAAGAAGAATCGCGGTGTAAGTTATGGGAATACGTATGTAACAACTGGTGAAGAATGGATTGCGACTGTACCAATTGGTTATGCTGATGGTTATAATCGTCAATTATCTAATAAAGGCTATGCGTTAATTAACGGGATTCGAGTACCTGTTATCGGCCGTGTTTGTATGGATCAGTTAATGCTGGATGTTTCAAAAGCGATGCCAGTACAAGTAGGAGACGAAGTAGTATTCTACGGTAAACAAGGTGAAGAAAATATCGCAGTAGAAGAAATAGCGGATATGTTAGGTACAATAAACTATGAAGTTACATGTATGCTAGATAGAAGAATTCCGCGTGTCTATAAAGAAAATGACGAAACAACTGCAGTTGTAAATATATTAAGAAAAAACTGAATCATTTCGATTCAGTTTTTTTATTTTTGGCAAGTGAAAAATGCTCTATTTGTACCGTGGAATTGAATGTTCTTAAAACCTACGGATTCCAATGAAGAAATTATTTCTTCATTGGAATAACAAGCTTCTTCAAAAGAAAAGTCACTTCTTGTCCAATTATTATCTATGTCATGGTGAAATAGTATAAAGTTCATTTCTGCTTTTTTATTTTCATTATTATATGTAGAATCAATCGTACAAACATATTCTTTCTCTGAAATATGAAATGAAGCAATCCAGTTTTTAAGAAATCCTTTTTCCATATTCATATCAAATGCGAATATACCCTCGTTATGTAATACGGAGTAAACTTTCTGAAACACACTTTTTAGTTCATCTAAATTCATAATATGGTTTAAACTATCACCGGCAGAGATGACGTAGTGGAATTGCTCATTTATATTGAAATAGCGAGCGTCATCGACGATAAAGGTTGCATCTGGCGCATTTTTACGTGCATACTCAATCATTTGAGTAGAACCATCTATACCAGTTACTACAAAATTATGATCAAGTAGTTTCCTAGTAAGATGACCAGTCCCGCAACAAAGATCTAAAATATGAGAACGTGGTTGTGCATATTGTAAAACGAGTTGTTCAAAAGCTGGATAGGAGTGTTCAGAAAAATGCCCCCAATGTTTATTATAAATAGATGCGAAAATATCATAATTAGAATAAATAAGTTTTTTAGACATAAATATTCTCCTTGCTATTCATTAAATTATAATAATCATGCTTCATCATAATTTCAAAACCGCATTGTGTATAAAGCTTCAAAGCATTGTTATTCTTTGTTTCAACTTGTAATTCAATTGTTGTAGCACCATTTGTGAAGAGCTTATGTGTCATATAGTTTAAAATAGCTTTACCGTAGCCTTTACCTTGATAGGAAGGGTGGACAGCGAATCCTGATAATATAGTAGAATGATCTTGCTCAGTAACTGTAATCGTTCCTATCATTTTTTTATCGACAAGAGCACTGTAAACTTTATGAGAAGGTGAAGTCATCATTTTTTGTAACCATGTAGCCGTATTTTCTACTGAATCACCAAAAGCTTTACTAGAAATTTCAATAAGATCAAGAAGTGATTCTGAAGTTGCAAGAGTAAGCTGTATATTATTATCTGTTGTTTTTTGAAGTTCGTTTGTCTTGAACTCCATACTATATTCACTATATAAATATGGTAACTTCATATGTTTTACAAATTCATTCCCAGAAATAGAATCCCCATTGATAATAAGAAGAGCTTCATCTGTCTCTCTATTTTGTATTTCTTTCATTGCAGTTTGTAAAAGGATAGTTCCGAAACGTTGTTTTCTAAAATGAGGATGTACAAAGCCTATTAGTTCAAGCTTTGTTGGTCTTTCAAAATCATACATATTTAAAGCGCCAATTAATTGAGTGCCGTTATAAAGAAGAAAATCGTTTATATAATCTTCATTTCGATTTTTTAAAAAGTTGATATGTAAATCTGAAGAGTAATCAAGGTTGTCTTGTTGCCCGCAAATATAAGCCAAATCCTTCATTTGCTGTATTTCACTTTCTGTTACAGAACGCTTTTTCCGAATATCCATTGTATAATCCCTCTCATTCGTATTTAAAAATAGGATGGGTGACTTAACCATTTCTTTAATTCCACATTATCTTGCACAGATAACAGTCGGTATAAATAACGATAAGGCTGTCTATATTCTTCTAAGTGAGGAATAGACATAATTGTTTCGTAACCACTTTGAAAGGCATGTGCTTCTTTTTCGGTAAGTACATATTCTAGTCCGATAAAATCAAGCTCTCGCGGAGCAACAGCGTAAGCTTCAGTATCTACTAAACCCGTAATAGTTGTACCGTCAGATAAAAATTGAGTAGGATCCATATCAATTAAGACGAGTGTAGATTCCTTTGGTACGGACAGGGAAGAAAGTTGTGATTCAAAGGTAGGGAATGCATTTTGTATGCTTTCATCATCAGAATAAAACATATTCACAAGCTCTTTACTTACGTTTAAAATATGTGATTGGAATTCATCTAGTGGAACTTGGAACGTGCCTGACGGATTTCCTATGAAATCGGCTTTAAATTTATGTATTTCTGCAAGTCCTTTTCCTAGGCTGAATAAAATAGAATCTGGTTGCTCGATAAAAGATTGAACTGTGTTACCTACTAACTTTTCAACCACCACAAATTCACGGCCATTTAAAACATGTTTTTCTAATATTGTTGGGATAGGAAGATTCGTATGTTCTTGCAACAATGTATGTACCGTTTCTAAATGATGGACGTTCCTTGGATCAATTCCAAATAAATTTTTACATCCCCACCAAAAATCATTATTTGGTTCTTCATTCATTTTAGAAGCACGAACGATAACTTCTGTATCTTCTGTTTGAACGAGAAAAACATCACTTGCATGATCTTCATAACCTGGGTGCAAGGCTTGAACGGATAGAATAGGTGAATTGAATAGTTGTTGTAACATGAAAAGACCTCTTTTTCTGTAAATTCTATAAATTTATTATATAACAGGTGATGTGTTATGGGGATAAAGATAAAAAATTGAAATCATAGTTACATTTATAGTGAGAACTTATTAAAAATATTATATTTCTCCATTTTTGTGTGAATTGTCAAAAAAAACAGAGTGATAGTATTTGAATGTAAAGCTCGTATCTTTAAAGCTATGAAGAGTAAAAGTAGAATTAAGCATTCGTTTATAAGATTGTGAATCAGAATAATGTAGACTATTGAAAATATTTCTCAATAATAAAATGAAGAGAAAAGCATGAAGAAGTAGAATGCATTCATTTATAATAGATTTAAATTAATTAATATAATTAATTGTTAATTTTATTATATTAAATGGATAGGAGAGAATATTATGGCAAATGTACTCGTAATAAATTTCCCTGGGGAAGGTCATATTAATCCGACTTTAGCTATTGTAAGTGAGTTAATTCAGCGAGGGGAAACAGTTGTTTCTTATTGTATTGAAGATTATAGAAAGAAGGTTGAAGCAACAGGTGCGGAATTCCGAGTGTTTGAGAATTTTCTCTCTCAAATTAATATTATGGAACGAGTAAATGAAGGTGGGAGCCCTTTGACGATGCTATCTCATATGATTGAAGCATCAGAGCGTATTGTTACTCAAATTGTAGAGGAAACAAAAGAGGAAAAATACGATTATTTAATATATGATAATCATTTTCCAGTAGGACGTATTATAGCGAATATTTTACAATTACCAAGCGTTTCATCTTGTACAACGTTTGCTGTTAATCAGTACATTAATTTTCATGATGGGCAAGAATCGAGACAAGTAGATGAAATGAATCCATTATATCAATCTTGTTTAGCGGGAATGGAAAGATGGAATAAGCAGTATGGAATGAAATGTAATAGTATGTATGATATTATGAACCATCCTGGTGATATTACGATTGTATATACTTCAAAAGAATATCAGCCGCGTTCAGATGTATTTGATGAATCGTATAAATTTGTAGGTCCATCAATTGCTACTCGAAAAGAAGTGGGGAGTTTTCCTACTGAAGATTTAAAAAATGAAAAAGTAATTTTCATTTCTATGGGAACAGTTTTTAATGAGCAACCTGCTCTGTATGAAAAGTGTTTTGAAGCGTTTAAAGATGTAGATGCGACAGTCGTATTAGTCGTTGGTAAGAAGATAAATATAAGTCAATTTGAAAATATCCCGAAAAACTTTAAGTTGTATAATTATGTCCCGCAATTAGAAGTTTTACAGCATGCTGATGTATTCGTGACACATGGTGGTATGAATAGTTCGAGTGAAGCGTTATATTACGGTGTTCCATTAGTTGTAATTCCGGTAACAGGAGATCAGCCATTCGTTGCAAAACGATTGACTGAAGTAGGGGCAGGCATAAGACTTAATCGTAACGAGTTAACTTCTGAATTGTTATGTGAGACTGTAAAGAAAGTAATGGATGATGTGACGTTTAAGGAAAATAGTCGTAAAGTGGGAGAGTCGCTTAGAAATGCTGGTGGATATCAAAGGGCAGTTGAGGAAATACTTGAATTAAAAATGAAGCCGTACGTAAAGATTAAATAGATGTTAAAAACACACTTACTTTTAATTGGTAAGTGTGTTTCTAGTATTACGCGCTAAATGTGTTACATAAAAATAGCGATAAAGGTGAAACTTTTGTGTATATAAACTGATATCTTTGTCTTAGCAGAAAAATTACGTTAAAATAATACTAAGAAAATATATAAGCTTTGGGGGTAATGAATGAAGAAAGTATTTGAATACGTAGTATTAACAATTGGCTCAATTATAGTAGCAGGTTCATTAGAGCTTATTTTAGCACCTAATGGATTAGTAGATGGCGGGGTAACGGCTATTGCTATTATGGCAAATAAAGTTGCAGGATTGCCGCTTTATGGCGTTTTCTTAGGAATTAATATCCCAATTTTATTATTTACTGCAAAAGTAATGGGAAAGAAATTTTTTATCCGTACATCTTATGCGAATGTAGTTACAACACTCGGATTAATTTATTTAAAACCATTTCCAGCAATTACGACTTCTGAGTTATTAATTGTACTTTATGGTGGAGTGCTGTTCGGAATTGGTGTTGGGATTGTTGTTAAAATGGGTGGAGCAATTGACGGTTCGGAAATGTTAGCAGTTTGGATGAATAAACACTTTAATGTACCAATTAGTACATTTTTACTTGCAGTAAATGCAGTTATTTTCATCTTTGTTGCAATTTTATTTTCAATCGAACAAGCGATGTTCTCATTAGCAATTTTCTATATTGTTACGAAGATGATTGATTTTATATTAGATGGTATTAATCAAGGTAAGAGCGTTATGATTATTTCTGGTAAGAATAAAGAAATAGGCGATTTACTTATGAAAGAATTGCAACTATCTGTTACGTATCTACATGGAGAAGGTGGTTTTTTAGGGGAGCATAAGAGAATCATTTATTGCATTACAAACCGATTCATTTATCCGAAAATGAAAGATCTCGTTCTCTCTGTAGATCCAACCGCTATAATTGAAGCTTCCTATTCAACAGAAACGACTGGTGTGAAACGTCCGGGAAGGAAAGCTAGGTCAGGTGAGTAACTAGAAGAAGGCTGTCCAAAAAGTTATTTTGGAACAACCTTCTTTTTTATTTTGTTGAATTGTTAGTATGTTACAAGTTAAACCCACTGTTAACAAGTTTCCTTGCAACTAGGGAACCAAGCGTCTTTCAATAATGTAGCCAACGTCTCAATTTTATTTTCCGGAATACTACCAAAACCGAGTAATACATATGATTCCTTGCGTAAATCATTCATGAAATCATATGGAGAAAGTGGGTATAATTTAACGCTTTGTTTTTTAGCGGATTCAATCAGTTCATTTTCATTCATACTGTTATGTACACATAAAACAATATGAAGTCCGGACTGTTCGCCAAGAATTTGAACATTAGCCCCCATTTCTTTCATAATGGATTTTACTAACGCATGATGTTTTCTTTTATATAGTGTACGACTCCGATTAAGGTGACGTTCCCAATTCCCGCTTTGTATAAAGTTAGCAAAAGCAAGTTGTTGTATTGTAGCCACTGTTTGTTTAAAAATTCCATACAGTTCTTGATATATTTTTAAAAGATGTGGTGGTAAAACAACATATCCCATTCGTAAAGAAGGTAAAAAAGATTTTGAGAAAGTCCCCATATAAATAACGCGTTCATTTGAATCAAGACTTTGTAAAGAAGGAATCGGCTTACCAGCGTAGCGAAACTCTCCGTCATAGTCATCTTCAATAATGTATCCATTGCAATCATTAGCCCACTTTAACAATTCTAACCTTCTAGGTAAAGGCATAATAATCCCAAGTGGAAATTGGTGTGATGGTGTAACGTATGCGACATTGGCATTTGTATTGTATAAGCTAGAAATATTAATCCCTTTTTCATCCAATGGTATGGGATGGATTTGTCTATCACAGCTTTTAATGATTGCGTGTATACGGTGAAATCCAGGGTTTTCAATGCCGTATTCTTTTGTAGGGCCAAGCAGTTGAAGTAGTAACCAGAGAAGTGGCTGCGTTCCGGCACCGATCACAATTTGATTAGGTGAAGAATGTACACCGCGAGAATGATATAAATATGTTGATATATGCTCTCGAAGAGCGAATTCACCTTGAGGGTCTTCTTTGGCAAATAGTGCATTTTCGTATGTAAGTATGGATTCTTGTAATGCCCGTTTCCAATTTGTAATCGGAAATTTATTTTGATCAATAAGCCCTTGGCTACAATCGTATTCGAATTTTTCGTCTATCAAATTGCTCGTCTTCTTTGCTGCATTTCGTTTTTTATTTGGGATAACGTCAATATCGAAATTTGCTACAAAAATACCACGTTTCGGTTTACTTTCTACATAACCTTCAGCTAATAATTGTTGATAAGCTGATTCAACAGTAATGCGGCTAATATTAAGTTGTGATGCTAAATTTCTGTGTGAGGGTAGACGTGTGCCAACAGAAATAGTCCCTTGTATAATTTCAGCTTTTATATATTCGTAAATTTGCAAGTAAATAGGTGTGTTACTTTGTAATTGCAATGGGATAGTAAAATCCATATAAAACTCTCCTTTAAAACTGACCTTATAAAAAATACTTAAACTGCCACTTAAGTAAAGGGCAGTCACTTTTTATAATAATGATATAACATTTAGAAAATTAAATAAATAGTTAAGGGAGAGTTAAAAATGAATGTTAAAGAAGTAGTAACAGAAGAGCAATTACATGAAGTATTACCTGTTTTACAGCAATTACGAACACAACTTTCAAAAGAGGAAACAGGCACTTTATTTCGAAATATGAAAGAAGAAAATTATAAACTATTCTCGCTGCGTAATGAAGATGATGAAGTTGTTAGCCTTGCAGGTGTAGCGATTTGTACGAACTTTTATAATAAGAAGCACGTTTTCGTATATGACCTTGTAACGGCAGACGCACATCGTTCAAAAGGACATGGAAATGTATTACTTTCGTATATAGAGAACTGGGGAAAGGAAAACGGATGTGAGTCTATCACCCTCACGTCAGCATTTTCAAGAATTGATGCTCATCGTTTTTATGAAAGAGAAGGGTATGATAAGGTGAGTTATTCTTTTCATAAAGAATTATAAATAATAAGAAGAAGCTGTCTCGAAAAGTTGGGAACAGCTTCTTCTTATTATTATTTCTCAAGTTATTATTGAACCGTAAATAGGTTGTAAGTTATGGTATATGTATTTGAAAAGGTTATATAGTGTTATTGGATCGAATTGTTTTAAGTAATAATAAAGAGAATGATTGGAGCGCTTATACTTGAAAAAAATAAAGAAACTATCAATCCCTAATGATGCTAGAGTTATTGTCATATCGGATATTCATGGAGAATTAAATCTTTTAAAAGAAGCACTACATAAAGTTAACTTTAAAGATGAAGATTATTTAATTATTAATGGAGATCTTTGCGAGAAAGGACGAGATAGCGTAGGTGTAGTAAACTACGTTATGAATCTTGTAAAGAACAATTCAAAGGTTCACGTTGTTGAAGGGAATTGTGAAGTTTTAGTTGATGCTCTTCTAAATGAAAATCCTCGTCTTATTAATTATTTATGTACGAGGAAGCATTCAATTTTTAATGAATGGCTAGAGCAATTGGATTTTTCAGTTCATGAAGGTACTTCAATTCGTGAAGTGAAAGAAGCATTGCTAAGTGAATTTTCACAAGAACTATATTGGCTAACGGAGTTGCCAACAGCGATTGAAACAGAAGATTATATTTTTGTGCATGCAGGGCTAGAAGATAGAGTAGATTGGAAAGAAACAGAGCGCAAAAATGCGATAGCAATGCCGGAGTTTTTTTATAAATCACATAAAGCAAATAAGTATGTAATAGTTGGTCATTGGCCAGTCGTGAACTATTCTGAAGAAGCACCGTCTAACAATCCAGTTGTTGATGAGGAGAAAAAAATTATTGCAATTGATGGAGGAAATGCAATTAAAGAAGCAGGACAATTAAATGCATTTATTATTCAGAGGAAACAAACGGGCGATACATTTTCTTATACATATGTAGACTATTTCCCACAGTATGAAGTAATAGCGGATTTTAATGCGAATTCAGAAATGCAGGGCGGAGTGACATATCCGTATTATTACATAGAGCCTATCGAGAAGATGCAAGATTACACCGTATGTAAGCAAAAGGAAACGAATAATTTGCTCACTGTAAAAAATGAATATATGAAACAACTTGAGTCAGGTGAATATACAGTGAAAACCGATATTTCTTGTGCGCAAATAAGCGTTAGGAAGGGAGATATCGTTTCTCTCATTGATGATAGCTGTTCAGGATATGATTTAATTAAAAAAGATGGCGTAGAGGGTTGGATAGAGAAAGGGATTTTGCTTGAGGTGAATAAAAAGGGAAATAATATATTGAGCTGAAATAGGAGGGGATAACCTCCTATTTTTTATTACCTATTTTACAATCACATATTTCAATTAACCTTTTAAATTAGTGGACTGCTTGCTGTCTTTAATAAGTAAATAAATCGTAGTCGGCAGAATGATAAGCGTCATTCCTAAAAGAATTGCTAGTATAGCATAACCTCTATAGGGAGCAGAAACGATAAAAGGAAGTATCGCTAAAAAAATCCCTGCTATCATCATTGAAATACTACTAATATTTGAAGCTCTTTTTTCAAGGTGCTTATCATTCCATTCTAATGAAACGGTTGATTT
This sequence comes from Bacillus sp. D48C, assembly GCF_053345735.1. Classification (NCBI taxonomy): domain Bacteria; kingdom Bacillati; phylum Bacillota; class Bacilli; order Caryophanales; family Bacillaceae; genus Bacillus; species Bacillus sp. D48C. The sequence goes on along the minus strand of NZ_JBKFAQ010000009.1, from coordinate 5,559 downwards.
AGTCGTATCAATTTTGGAACTGAAATAACCTATTAATATAAATAAAAGCCCTAATGCTAAAAATATGAAATGATCAAGAGGGAGTGAAAAGCCAAGAGCAATGAGGGCGATGACAATATCGACAAAAAATAAGAATAGTAATATTGTGTTGCCGATCCAATGGAGAAATTTCTGGTTACTCGCTGCTTTAGATAAAGCTAAAAATATAAAGAATAAGAAGGAACATATAATTATATTTACGATTACAAAAGTGCTTTTATCCATTGTTGATGTAGGCGTTCCATTGAAGTCCCATTTCGTAACAATATTTGATGGTAAGAAGAAATATAGAATAATATTTGTGGTAACAATAGTGAGAAATAAAGCAATACTAAATCGATTATTCACTGAATCACCAGCTTTCTAAATCAATAATTGGTATCTAATAACAAAATTATACAATATAATATATGATATTAGTTTTGATTTTTCTGAAAAAACATTATAATTATATATGAAATAAAGAGGAATGCAGGAGGGAATTATGCAAAACGTTGTATTAAAGGGGAAGAAAGTTACAATTCGTACAATAGAAGAATCGGATATAAAAACATTATGGAATATCATATTTAAAGAAGAAAGCCCAGAATGGAAGAAATGGGATGCGCCATATTTCCCGTTCTCAATGCAAGAATACTCTTCCTATAAAGAGAAGATGCAAAATCGTTTGAAAGAAGAACCACTGTCAAATTTAATTATAGAAAATAACGGTCAAATCATTGGGACAGTCGGGTTTTATTGGGAATATAAAACGACGCGTTGGTTAGAGATGGGAGTTGTGATTTATGAGCCAACATACTGGAATGGTGGATATGGTACAGAAGCATTAAAATTATATAGAGATTTGCTATTTGAAAAAATGGAGATTGGTAGAGTAGGAATCACGACTTGGTCTGGCAATGAACGAATGATGAAAGTAGCAGAGAAAATAGGAATGAGCTTAGAAGGTAGAATGCGAAAGTGTCGTTATTATAACGGAACATACTATGATTCTATTCGAATGGGCATGATTCGTGAAGAATGGGAAGCGCTATGTGTAACGAAGGGGTGAGAAAGATTGTACGCTATCATTGCTACATTTGATCGTGTGTTTACTAATAAAATTACAGAATTACAAAATAAATTAACAAATGTAATTGGAACAAATCAATTAGCTGGAGTAGAACCTCATATAACGATTGCGGATTATAATGAGTTGGATGTTAATTTGTATATTGAAAAATTAAAGGAATTTGTAGCTATTCAAGAAAACATGTCTGCAGTCACTTTTCCTTCTGTTGGAACTTTTCCTACTAACGGTACGGTTTTTCTAGCGCCGACTGTTACCGATGATTTATTGAGACTTCATCATTTTTATCATGATCATTTCAAAACTTTTCATGATAATTCAAATTCATATTATGTACCAGGAAAATGGGTTCCGCATTGTACGATTGCGAATCATTTGAATTCAACTCATTTTTTAAGTGTGATGGAGTATATATATGAGAATTTTGATGTTACAACAGCTTCGATTGAAAAGTTAAAATTAATTAAGGTCAATTATGAAAATGGTTCTGCCGTTTCTTCTAGTATATTAGCAGAATATAATTTAAAGAGAATGGAGACATCGAGATGACATATATAATTAGAGAAATGAAGCAAGAAGATATTCAGGCTGTACAATCAGTAGCGAAAATAGCTTGGCATGATACATATGAAGGCATTATTCCGAGAGAGATTCAAGATAGTTTTTTAGACGAGGCATATTCTGATGAAAAAATGAAATATCGCCTTAAAAATACACATTTATTCGTTGCGGAAGAAGAGGGAGAAGTAATAGGATTTGCGAACTTTTCACCTGTTAGACTACAAAACGAAGCGGAATTAGGGGCAATTTATTTGTTACCAGATCAGCAAGGAAAAGGGATCGGAAGTGCTTTATTACAAAGAGGGATTAAGGCATTAAATGGGATACGGAAATTGTACATACATGTAGAAGCTGCAAATGAAAAAGGAAAACGCTTTTATGAAGCGAAAGGTTTTGCTGAATTAGAGCAATTTGAAGAAGACTTTGAAGGACATATGATGCAGACAGTAAGGATGGTTTTATACGTATAAGGAGGACTAGTAATGAAAACTTTTGATTTTAGTGAAAAAGTAGGAAAGCACTTATCAGTATTTCAATCTAATTTCATCATGTCGAAAATAGTAAACCATCAAGGAAATGTACATATCGGTGCTATGCATTTACAAGCCAATGGAATAATCGGATGTCATGAAGCAGTTGTATCTCAACTGCTTCTTATTGTGGACGGAGTAGGATATGTGTGTGGGGCAAATAAGGAAAAGGTAAAGATAGAGGCGGGACAAGCTGTGTTTTGGGAGAAGGGAGAGCTTCATGAAACAAGTACAGAACAAGGATTAACGGCAATTGTTATGGAAGCGGAGAATCTTGAACAAGGGATAGTAATGCCTATTATTCAAGGGGAGTTGTGAAAAATGATAATTAAGGCGAATCAAGAAGATACCAATGAAATATTAAAATATGCGGCTCAATCGCTTTTTGAAGGGACGAGAGGGAATTGTCAATTAAGTACCGAGAAAGCGATTGAAATTACAAAGCCGATTGTAGAAAAAGGAGCATACTATTTAATCATTAAAGAAGAAAATAAAGTAATGGGATGGATATTAATAGGGGAAAATACAGACTATTTTTCTCGTGAAAAACTTGGATTTATATATGAATTGTACGTTTTCCCAGAATATCGCGGGAGAGGATTATCGCGAGAACTGATGGAAGCTGGTATTAAGGAATTAAAGGAGAAGTATTCAGAAATTAGGTTGAATGTATTTGCTGGGAATTTTGCAAAAGAGATGTACGAAGAGTTTGGGTTTGTTGAAAGGCAGGTAATTATGACTTTGAAGTGAGTATTATAGTCGGAATGGGAGAAGAGAAAATAATGATTTAGTGGCTACTTTATCGCTGGAATTTAAAGCCAATAAGTCTTTATAAATATATAAAATAGATGGTTTGCCTTTATTTTATAGTAGATTGATAGTGTATGCTTAAAAAATAAATAAATTACTAGTATACAATATATCGTTATTATAGTAAAAGATAAATTTTGGAAAAATATCATTTTTTTGTTTAGAAATTTTTAAATTATTGATATAATCAATTTGTAGAATTGATTATTGGTTAATTTTACTATTTTTAAATTTTAAGGGGGATTTAATAATGGCAGGACAAATTCGTATGTCACCAGAGGAACTTAAATCGAAAGCTACTCGATATGGACAGGGTGCAAATCAAATTGAGGACATTTTACGTCAACTACAAAACTTACAAAATGAATTAAGAGGAGAATGGGAAGGTCGTGCTTTCGAAGGTTTTGACCAACAGTTCAATCAATTAAAGCCAAAAGTACAAAACTTCGCACAGTTATTACAAGAAATTAATATGCAGCTTAATAAAACTGCAGAAGCTGTTGCTAGACATGACGAAGATCTTTCTCGTAATTTCGGTCTACAATAAGACAGATAAAAAGAAATATATAATTTAGCCATGCAACCATACGTTGTATGGCTAAATTACTTTAAAACTAGAGTAAGATACGAAGTCTTTCATTAGATAGACTCGCAGTCGCAGGAGTGATAAGTTGTGAAAAAGTTCAAATGGAGCATCTTGTTGTTTATTATTTTAGCTCTTGTACTATCAACAGGGGTCTCCTATTTAGCATTAAATCAAAATGTTAAGAAAGCTAATGAGAATACTACACCAAAAATGACAGTTGCGTTGGTAAATGAAGATCAGGGCACTGTTTTTGAGGGCAATAAAATAGCGTTTGGAGATCAATTTGTTAAAAATGTAAATAAAAATACGAAACAAGAATGGTACGTAGTTAGTCGCGGGGTAGCAGAAAATGGATTGAAAAATAATAATTACAATATGATGATTGTTATTCCAAATGATTTTTCTAGGAAAGCAGTTGCGATTGATTCAGAGATTCCGGAGAAATTAACGTTAAACTACAAAGTAAATGCAACTGGGAATAAGGATTTGAAAGCTGAGGCAGAAAATACAGCTTCTGTTATTTTAGAAGATTTCAATAAGCAAATAATCGACGTTTATTTTGCGAGTATTATCGGTAAGCTACAAGGTGCACAAGATAATATAGGTAAAATAATTGAAAAAGGAAACGTTCAAACAACTATGTATAAAAAAGATATACATAGTCCGTTAGCAAATTACACAAATCAATTTAAAACAGTACAAGATTATACAGGTGTTTCTGTTAATAGTTTCAAAGGATTTCAGGATGTTTTAAAAGGTTTCGGTCAAGCGTTAGATGAAGGGAATAAATCTAACAGTACGTACTTAGATGGTTTTAATAACTTTCAAAAAATGCAAACTGATAACAATTTGTTAGCGAATAATTTCACAAATCAATTCAATCAATATATGAATGATATGAATACAGGCGATGCTTTAAAGCAATTAAGTGCATTGGAATCAGCTAATAAAAGTATTTCAAATCAATTTACGTTTTCAGAGAAAGAACCAAATATTTTAACTGATGCTTCAGCAGTTCAAAAATATTTAGCAGATGTAAAAAAACAAGTATCTGAATATGATACAGAACTTGCAGGAAAGTTAGAAAGTGATATTCAAGAGACGGTAATTAAGAAGTTAAAGCAATCTATGTCGAATGATGGAAAGCAAGAAATTTTCATAAATACATTAATGAAACAACCAGATGCTCGAATAAAGAAACAAATCGAGAATTTAATTGCGAAATTACCTAGTTTAAACATGGAAGAAATCGGTCAAAGTGATTTACCAGATGCGACGAAATTACAACTGCAAAATGTAATTCAATTTACAAAAAAATATAATAAAGAAAATAATTTTTATTATGATCCTGTAAATAAAATATCTTTAGGAAACGCAATTAAAGAAGTAAAGGATAGACTTTATACAGAGGGAATTACATTTAGTGATACTGCGAAAGTAATTAAAATGGAATCTCCGCAAATTTTGAAGATAAGTATTCCAGAAGAATTTAAACTAGATGGAAGTACAGGATTCTTACATATTGATGATGTGGATCGTACAAGTGACTTTCTTCAAAGCGAAGCAGGAGAAATTACAATAGCTCCTCGTAATGAAGGGGATATAAAGATTAGCTTGGATGTGAAGTTAAAAGATCCAAACATCAATATAGATGTTTTCTCTCCTGTAACATGGCAGTGGGAATTGAGTGGGACTCATACAAAAGAAACTAGTCCTGAAAAAGAAAAACCTAACAAAGAAGATAAAGGAACACAAACGGAAAATAGCAAGGTGGAAAATGTGGTTCATAAGTCACAGTATGGCATAATGCCGTTAGTACACAATGCTAAAACGCCTATTATTAAAAAAATGGAAAACACAACAGGGAAAGATAACGGAACCGGAGGAAACCCAGGAGGCGGAACGGGAACAGATAACGGAACTGGAGGAAACCCAGGAGGCGGAACGGGAACAGATAACGGAAC
>NZ_JBKFAQ010000008.1:165221-261889 GCF_053345735.1 Bacillus sp. D48C | reverse complement strand
TCTTCAAGGTAACACGGGTGCCACTGGACCTCAAGGTCTTCAAGGTAACACGGGTGCTACTGGACCTCAAGGCGTTCAAGGTAACACGGGTGCTACGGGTGCTACTGGACCTCAAGGTCTTCAAGGTAACACGGGTGCCACTGGACCTCAAGGCATTCAAGGACCAACGGGTGCTACCGGCGCTACTGGTATAGGAGTTACTGGACCTACTGGACCTTCTGGTGGGCCTACCGGACCTACTGGGCCAACTGGACCTAGCTTCCCTGTAGCAACAATTGTTGTAACAAACAATATTCAGCAAACAGTACTGCAATTTAATAACTTTATTTTTAGTACTGCAATTAACGTAAACAATATTATCTTCAACGGCACAGATACAGTTACTGTTATCAACGGTGGTATTTATGTAATTAGCGTATCCATTTCTACAACTGCGCCAGGATGCGCTCCACTCGGAGTAGGAATTTCAATTAATGGAGCAGTCGCAACTGATAATTTCTCTTCAAATTTAATAGGCGACTCACTTTCATTTACTACAATCGAAACATTAGTAGCTGGTGCAAGAATTTCTGTCCAATCTACTCTTAATGAGATTACGATTCCTGCGACAGGAAATACTAACATCCGCCTTACTGTATTTAGAATCGCTTAAATTTCACTATATATTGTTTATGACAAATAAAAAAAGAGCGAGAAACTCGCTCTTTTTTTGTTATGTACAATAATTCATTACTATTCTAATTCAATTGAAACATTTTTTTGTGGTACAAATGTAGAAATTGCATGTTTATAAATAAGCTGTTGCTTACCTTCTGTTTCCAGTAGGACTGTAAAATTATCAAATCCTTTAATTAGTCCACGAAGCTGGAAACCATTTAATAAGTACAGCGTAACAAACGTATTTTCTTTACGGAGTTGATTTAAAAACTGATCTTGAATATTGATTGATTGCTTCATGTCGAATCCTCCTCTTTTTCTCTACTTACTATTATTCGACTTTACTTGTAACTTTCCTTCTATGTATCGTAAAATTTCTGACGTTTTTTCACCGTCTGTAACATCAAACCACATGACATCCATTTTATTACGGAACCACGTTAATTGACGCTTTGCATAACGACGCGAATTCGTCTTTAATTGTGATACCGCATCTTCTAAAGAGGCTCGATTCTCAAAATAATCATAGATTTCTTTATATCCAATCGCTTGAATAGATTGACAATCTCGTATCCCTCTATTATACAGCCCTTCTACTTCCTCTAATAGGCCTTGTTCCATCATCAAATCCACTCGTAAGTTAATGCGATCGTATAGCATTTCTCGATCCATTGTCAAGCCAATTAATGAAACATCATAGAGTAACTCTTTTTCTTGTTTCTCAATTTGGTCACTCATTTTTTCACCCGTCGTGTGGAAAATTTCTAACGCCCGAATGACACGTCGTACATTATTTGCATGAATACGCTCTGCACTTTCTGGATCTACTTCTTGCAATTTTTTATGTACATATTCCACACCGCGTTCTAAAGCTAACTTTTCCATTTGCTCTCGGTATATCACATCACCAGCATCATCTGTAAACTGATAATCGAATAAAACAGATTGTATATAAAGACCGGTCCCACCAACTATAATTGGTAATTTACCACGTTCTGTAATTTCTCGAATATGTTTGCGAACACGTTCTTGAAATTCCGCGACAGAAAATGAATCTTCCGGATTTTTTATATCGACCATATAATGTGGAATTCCGTCCATCTCTGCTTGTGTTACCTTTGCAGTTCCAATATCCATCGTTCGATAGATTTGCATGGAATCACCACTAATAATTTCACCGTTCAACGCTTTGGCAAGATCGATACTTAACTTCGTCTTTCCAACAGCTGTTGGTCCAATGATGACAGCAACTTTTTCACGTTGCACTTCTCCCATAGCATTCAACTCTCTTTATGTAATATACTCCATCTATTGATTATACCCAATCTTACCAATTTTAACGGCATGATTGCAAGTTCTTTCATTTCGGTACATGAAATTACATATAAAAAAGAACATAGTTTGTCCAATTCTGCATATACATGATAAAAATAGTTTCGAGAGGATGAGTTAACTATGAAACAATCCACCATCAATTTTTCATCTTTGACAAAAGACCTCATTTTAGCTACTTCTACAAAAGAACAAAATTGTTCACAAGAGGAATTATACTTCGCCCTAAATTGTTTACTACGGGCTTTTCATTCTACTCTCCATGAAACAACATCACATCCAGAAAATAAAAATACAGAATATATACAAACACAATTTTGCAGTGCATATAAAATTATTACAGGTAAAACTATTTATCCCTTTCAATAATCCATAAAAAGCGGTTGCTTACATAATTTCAAGCAACCGCTTTTTATATTAATATCGATAACCTATTGTATAACTTTCACTTTTACAGATTTGCGCCCCCAGCTATTAGCACTACCATCTGAACCGACTAATACATCAATACGATTTCCTTTAATCGCACCACCAGTGTCTCCAGCAATCGCTTCTCCATATCCTTCTACCCATACTTTTGAGCCAAGCGGAATTACTTTCGGATCAACAGCAATTACTTTCATATTTGGATTTGCTGTCAAATCATGCCCCATTGCAGTTAATACACGACCACCATACGAACCATTCTCACTCGGATCTGCTGTATATGCCGTCGCTTCTACTGTAATTTCACGACCACCAGTAGGCGCACTTTTTTCAGTAGATTTCGCAACTGGTTTTGCAGCCGGCTTTTCTTTTACCACAGGTTTACTTGATTCTACATTCTTAATAGAATCGTTACTCTTAACAGACTCTTTATTCTTAACTGCTGTATTATTTTTAACCGGCGCTTCTTCTTGAGCTACAACTTCTTTCTTTTCAATTACAGGTGCCGTTCCTGTTAAAAATGGCACGTGAACATATCCGACTTTTCCATTGTAGTCGAATTGTAACCATTCATTTTGAACTTGATTCGTCGTTTCAATCACATCATCTTTATTAAGTTTACCTAAAATTTCAGAATCAGTATTCGCTCCAGCACGAACATTTAATACGCCCGCCGTTACATAATATGTGCTCCTTGTAAACTCAGCACTTACAAACGCTTCCTTACCGTTTAACTTAATTTTTGTCCATCCATTTTCTGTATTTATAACATCTAGTGTATTCCCACTTAACACTTTACCTACAAGCTTTGACTCTACATTTGGGTTTTCTCTAACATTTAATACGTCTGTTGTTACAATTGTTTCCGCTTTAGCAGAACCTGCAAAAATCCCAAGAACAAAAACTGCTGCTGTTGCTATACTTAATAATTTTTTCATGAATAGCCTCCATTTGCTTTGTTTTCGTATTTTCATTATAGCAACAGATTTTTAGAATTTTTAGAAATCACACAATTACAAAGCATTCGTAATATACGATTAATGAGCTGTAACATAAATTTCCATATTAATAAAATGTATTTTTAATACAATCTCCAATGGTTTTCATATATTTTTTACATACGAGCACAAGAACTTTTTCCAGAAAAAATTACAGTGTTACTTTTTTGTTACAAAAAAACCAAAATTCATTACATCTTTTACCAAAAAGCATCAATATTCCATTGTTAACCTATTTTTTTGTAATAAAAAGAAAGCAGCTACTAAAAGCTGCTCTCTTTTCATTTGTTATTGAACTTTCTTTTTCCAAACACCTAGCATAATAGCCGAGACAATCGTTCCAATTAATATAGAGAAAATATATAGTAACGGTTTATTTACTAATGCTATTACAAATAATCCACCATGCGGTGCCGGTAATGTAATTTGGAATAACATAGATAACGCACCTGCAATACTTGAACCAACAACACAACTTACGATTACTCGAACCGGATCTGCAGCTGCAAACGGAATCGCACCTTCTGTAATGAACGATGCTCCCATAATATAATTTGTTAAACCAGATTTACGTTCCGCTTCTGTAAACTTTGATTTAAAGAATGTAGTTGCGAATGCAATCGCAAGTGGCGGTACCATACCACCAGCCATAACTGCTGAGTGCACTCCAAAATTCTGTGCTTCTATTGCAGCAATACCAAACGTAAATGCCGCTTTATTAATTGGACCACCCATATCAATTGCCATCATACCACCTAAAATAAGACCTAGTAATATAGCATTCGTACCATTTAAACCATTTAACCACCCTGTCAACATTTCATTTAATGCTACTACAGGCGGAATTACTACTTTTTGCATTACAACTCCTGTAATCAATAATCCAAAGACTGGATATAACAAAACAGGTTTAATTCCTTCTAATTGTACTGGTAGTCCTGAAAATAATCTTTTTAACCCTAAAACAACATATCCAGCTAAGAAACCAGCAATTAATCCACCTAAAAATCCAGCATTCGCATTCGCCGCTAAAAATCCACCTACAACACCAGGCATAAAACCAGGACGATCAGCAATAGAGCTTGCAATAAATCCAGCTAAAATTGGTACAAGGAATAAAAACGCACCTGTTTTTCCTCCACCAATTGACATGAACAATTCAGCTAAAGGACCTTCCGCCTTTATACCACCAAACGAAAATGCTAGCGCTATTAAAATCCCGCCACCAACAACGAATGGAAGCATATTACTTACACCGCTCATTAAATGCTTATAAATTCCTAATCCTTTTTCTCTCTCAATACTTTCTGTTTTCCCATCCTCTTTTACACCTTTAAAGATTGGTGCATCTTGTTTGACAGCTCGTTTAAGCAGATTTTCCGTTTTTCTAATCCCATCAGCAACTGGCACTTGAATGACATGTTTACCAGCAAAACGATTCATTTCTACTTGTTTATCTGCCGCAACAATAATAGCTGTTGCACGTTCAATATCCTCTTTCGTTAAACCGTTTTTAATACCTGTTGATCCGTTCGTTTCAACTTTAATCGCTATTCCTAACTCTGCCGCTTTTGCTTTTAAGCTATCCGCCGCCATATATGTGTGAGCGATTCCAGTTGGGCAAGCTGTAACAGCAAGTACGTACGGTTCATTTCCTTCTGGTTTTGCAACTTCAATCTCTTCTTCTTTTTCATTCTCTTTTTCTTTTTCATTCTCTTTTTCATCAAATAGTTGAAGAAGCTCACTTTCATCCTTCGCTTCTAATAGTTGCTTGCGAAACCCTTCATCCATTAATAATGTCGATAAACGAGACAACGTTTCTAAATGAGTATTATTCGCTCCTTCACTTGCAGCAATCATAAAGAATAAGTGTGCCGGTTGTCCATCAAGCGACTCATAATTGATACCGCTTACACTTCTACCAAAACAAATCGATGGTTGTTTAACAGCCTTTGTCTTCGCATGAGGTATTGCAATACCTTCCCCTATTCCAGTCGTACTTTGGGACTCCCGCTTTAAAATAGCTTCTTTAAATTCCGTTTTACTATTTAAACGATTTGCCCCGTTTAATTTCTCAACTAATTCATCTATGACAGCTTCTTTATTTGAAGCTGTCATATCCATAATGACTGTATCCCTTTTTAATAGTTCTGTAATTTTCATATGTTGCTTCCCCCTATCGCTTAGCTACAATTACTTGCGACAATAATTCTTCTACTTTTTCCTTCTTACATAAATCAGCTGAAAATGCTGTTGCACTCCCTGTTGCAACGCCGTATTGAAATGCCTTTTCAATATCTTTTGTCTGTTCATATTTGCCTACAAACCCTGCAACAAGAGAATCTCCGGCCCCAACTGAATTAATTACAACACCTTTTGGAACAGTCGCTTCATATATACCTTCTGCCGTAAATAATAAAGCTCCCTCTCCAGCCATCGATACGATAACGTGTTTTACACCTTGTTCAATTAATTTTCTTCCATAAGGTAAAATGTCTTCTACTGTTGAAAGCTCCACTCCAAACAACTCACCAAGTTCATGGTGGTTTGGCTTAATTAAAAACGGCTTATTTTTAATCACATGTTGCAGTGCACTTCCACTTGCATCTACTACTACACGAATACCTTTTTCAGCTCCAAACGCAGCAATTGATTCGTAAAAGGTACTTGGAATAGAGACTGGTACACTCCCAGCGAGTACAACACAATCTCCAGGTTGCATACTCTCAATTTTTTTCATTAACTGTTCGAACTGCTCTTTTGTTACAATAGGACCTTGGCCATTTAATTCTGTTTCTTCTTTCCCTTTTATTTTCACATTAATGCGAGTATCTTCATCTACTTGGACGAAGTTTGTTGTTACACCTTCCGTCTGTAATACCTCTTTAATAAATTGACCAGTAAATCCACCAGTAAATCCAAGTGCTATATTTTTAACACCTAAACGCTGAAGAACACGAGAAACATTAATTCCTTTTCCTCCAGGAAACTTCATATCTTTCTCCGCTCGATTTATTGTTCCTAAATCAAAAGAAGGAACTTGCACTACATAATCAATAGATGGGTTTAAAGTAACTGTATAGATCATTGTTTATCAGCCTCAATTACATTGGTTTGTTTTTTATATTTTTCTAAATCAATTTCTAAATGGTTTGTAATAATATTTGCATCTTCAACATTTGCAATTTTCGCAAACGCAACTTCTGAAAACTTACTTTCATCAATTAAGAAATATCCTTCGTTTGCTAATGTTAATGCCATTTGTTTTAGGAGCGCTTCTTCTGGATCTGGCGTTGTAAAGCCAAGCTGTTCATGTACACCATTTGCACCTAAAAAACATTTATCAAAGCGATACTTCTGCATACTTTCCTGTGCCATAGCACCGATTAAAGCTTTCGTCCTACTCTTCATCATTCCGCCTAGTAAATACGCACGAATATTATTTTCAACTAAAGCTTCAATATGCATAAGTCCATTCGTAACGACAGTAACATCTTTATTGATTAAAAATGGAATCATTTCAAATGTTGTACTCCCTGCATCTAAATAAATACAATCACCTTGTTCAACAACGCTAGCCGCATAATTAGCAATTTGTTGTTTTATTTGAATGTTTTTGGATGATTTTTCAACCATCGTTGGTTCTTGCCCTTTTCCTGTTAAAACAGCGGCACCACCATGAACTCTTTTTAATAACCTTTGCTTTTCCAATTGTGCTAAATCACGGCGAATTGTCGACTCAGAGCTTTCTGTTCTTTCAACTAATTGCTGTAATTTTACAACTTTCTGTTCTTTTACAAGTTGCAATATCATTTGATGACGTTCAGGAGTTAACATTTTATTCACCTCTTCTTTGATTACAGTATAATGAAAACGGTCACAAAAATCAACCATAAACAATCAAAAATAATCACAAACATTCATAAACGCTTATAAAAAGCAAAAAAGAAACCTATTCGATCAAACAATCAAATAGGTTTCTTTTCTAAATTCACTTATAAAGAAGCTTTATATATACTTAGAACATCATCTTTATTTAATTTTTTAAAGTTACCAAATTCACCATACACCATCGCTTTATTAGCCATTATATCAATTTCATTTTCTCCAATACCGTAATCAGCTAATGTTGCTGGTGCTTCAATTGAAGTCCAAAATTGACGCAGTGCCTCAATTCCTTCTAACGCCACTTCTTTATCTGTTTTGCCATCTGTTTCTATATCAAATACACGAATAGCGAACTGTTTAAAACGACTTACATTTTCCTCTACAACATGTTTCATCCAGTTCGGGAATAAAATCGCAAGCCCACCTCCATGCGGTATATCATGAACAGCAGAAACTGCATGTTCAATATTATGAGTTGCCCAGTCACCTCTTACTCCCATCGCTAAAATGCCATTTAACGCCATCGTTCCGCAATATAAAATTGTTTCCCTATGCTCATAATTTTCTAAATCACTTAAAAGCTTAGGTGCTGTTTCAATGACTGTTCTTAAAACAGATTCACAATAACGGTCTTGTAGTTCTGTATTCGTTCCATGATGGAAATATTGTTCTAATACATGTGACATAATATCTACCATACCATAAATCGTTTGATCTCTCGGTACAGATGCAGTATGAACTGGATCTAAAATTGAAAACTGCGGGAATGTAACTGGGCTTCCCCATCCATACTTTTCATTCGTTTCCCAATTTGTAATTACCGAGCCTGCATTCATTTCAGAACCTGTCGCAGCAAGAGTAAGTACAGTGCCAAATGGTAATGCCTCACTAGCAAATGCTTTTTTCGTTACAATATCCCATACATCTCCATCATATTTGCTACCAGCAGCAATCGCTTTCGTACAGTCGATTACACTTCCTCCACCAACTGCTAAAATAAATTCAACTCCATTATCTTTACAAATTTGAATCCCTTTCTTTACAGTTGATACACGAGGATTCGGTTCAACACCCGTCAATTCAAATACTTCTACATTAATATCGTTTAAAATAGAAATTACATTATCATAAATACCGTTTCTTTTAATACTGCCTCCTCCATATACGAGAAGAACCTTCTTACCAAACTGTGGAATTTCAGTTTTTAACTGTTCTAATTGATTTTTACCGAAAATAAGTTTCGTTGGATTACGAAATACAAAATTTTGCATATTTCTTTACCATCCCTTCTATATGAAAAGCAACTATACTTTTGTATACCATATTTTTTTCATTTCACAAAAAGATTTGCTTAACAAAAAAGCCCCAGCCTAAGGGCTGAGACTTTTATTGATAATAAGGTGAGATCATTAAGTAAACAATAACACCAGATAAACTTACATATAACCAAATTGGCATCGTCCAACGTACAATTTTACGGTGACGTGTTAATTGATTTGTAAAACCAAATACAAGTGCAAACAATGCAAGTGGTACAATAATTGCAGCAAGGATAATATGCGTAATTAAAATAATGAAGTACACATATTTAATGAACCCTTCTCCGCCAAAATGTGTTGCTGGCGCCAAGTAATGATACGATAAATAAGAAACACAAAATAGCAACGTCGTTGTAAATGCTGCGAGGATAAAACCACGGTGCATTTTCACATTCTTTTTAATAATAGAGTATAAAGCTGCTAATAAGAATACGAACGTAAAGCTATTAAAAATCGCATTTAACATTGGTAAAATTGTTACATCAAAATGTACTTCTCCTTCATAGCCAACAGGTCCAAAGAACAAAAATAAAATAATCGCATTTACAATTACAGAAAGCGTTATCACAATAGGAGCATAGCTTTTCTGATTTGTTGATTGATCCACCAAAATGGTCACTCCCTCTTCCTTCGAGTATGTATACATAACCTCACTATTTTAACATATTATTCACAGTGTAAATGTGACAATAGTTTGACACAGCAAGACAAGACAAAGAAAAAAATCCTTCTTAATAAAACTTCTTAAGAAGGATTTTATCGCTTTATTATTCAAATAGCAACGCGATTAATTTTTGTTAAAAAATGTATCGCTATATGCTTGAAAAATTTCAGACACTTGATATCCCATTAATGAAATTGCTGTTAATGAAAAGAAACCAATCATAAGAAATCGAAACCACATATAAATCTCCTCCTTGTATTTAGCTTAAAAAACGTTAGCTACCTTACAAGTTGCGTGGCACTCTTCATCATCACTTTCCTTCTTCTTTACAATTGCTGTTATAAATCGAATCATAAAGAATAGTACAAAAGGAAATTGTTCGTAATTCACATTGGCATAGTTTAGCAACGGCTCGCGCTGCACATCGAACGGAGATGAGAAGGAATAGAACATACCTTGCTCTTCCATATATACAATTACAATTTTCATGCAAAATACTATTCCTAGAAACGAAACAATATCTTGCCATTCTGTCGTATATAACAAGTTATACAGCTCTAATACGTACTCTTCCAACATCATCCCCCCTTCCTTTTTTACCATTCTGCTCGCCTTCGTATAAAAAGTCAAGAAAAAAGTTTATATTCACTATGACAATAGTAATTACTTGTTTCTATGATTATATATGATTCTTTTATAGCAATGATTGGGTGTAACTCTCTTCTAAAACAAGAAATTAGAATCGAACAGATTCCTCATTTTTACTTTCGGAATTCAATACTGTACTATTTTTATTTCTATTAAAAATAAAATAAGAAATTATTATAAGAAGAGTAACAAGTATCGTTAATAGTGCCTGTGAACGTAAAGATTCAATTGCGATCATTGCAACTAAAACTGCTATAATCGCAGCAATTGTAACATATGTTACATATGGAAAAAGCCACATCTTCACTTTCAAATTTTGTTGTTCTGCTTTCCCCATTTTTTTACGTATCTTGAAATGTGAAATTGCTATAACGAGATAAACGAGTAATGCAATACCGCCAGATGCATTCACTAAAAATAAAAATACTTTATCTGGAGATATGTAACTAAAAACAACTCCAATGTAAGCAAAGAAAGTTCCAAATAAAACCGCCCGAACCGGAACACCACTACTATTCAATTTCAAAAATGCCTTTGGTGCATCTCCTCTTTCTGCCATTGAAAAAAGCATTCTTGAGTTCGTATATAAACCCGAATTTAAACAAGAAAGTACAGCTGTTAAAACGATAAAATTCATAATTTGTGCTGCCGCTGGTATCCCTATATGTTCCAATACCGCCACAAATGGGCTTTTTAGTATGTTCGCTGAATTCCACGGAAGGAGTGTAACAACTACAGCGATCGATCCAATGAAAAATACGAGAATACGCCAAATCACACTATTTGTTGCTGTTTTTACTGCTTTTACAGGTTCGGCAGACTCTCCAGCGGCTACAGCAACAATCTCTGATCCCATAAATGAAAATATAACGACGGTAATTCCAAGTAACACCGAACTTATACCATTTGGCATAAATCCTCCTTGCCCTACTAAATTCGAAGTGCCAGGTGCTTCCGTTCCTGGTACAAATCCTAAAATAACAGCAAGACCTAAGCAAAGGAACAAAACAATACTTATTACTTTAATAAATGAAAACCAATATTCAAATTCTCCAAATGATTTCACCGAGAAAACATTCGTCAACGTTAATAAAATCGTTAATATTAAGCTTAATAACCAGAGTGGGATTTCCGGAATCCAGTATTGAATAATACCAGCACCTGCTGTAGCTTCTATTGCAATAACAATTACCCAGAAAAACCAATATAGCCACCCAATTGTATAACCTGCCCATGGACCAATTGCTTCTCTTGCATATGTTGCAAATGAACCACTTGTCGGATTAATAGCTGCCATTTCCCCCAGCATTCTCATAACGAAAATAACTAGAAGCCCTGCTAATGCATATGAAACGATAGAACCAGGTCCTGCCGAATGCACAACCGCACCACTTCCAACAAACAAACCAGCTCCTATTACGCCACCAATTGAGATCATTGTAATGTGGCGTATTTTGAGGTCTTTCTTAAGATTTTTATCCAACTCTTGTACATCCCCTTCCAAACTAAATTTTGAAATTTATGTAAGAGTACTGTGCGAAAGATTTTGTCCTATACTTTAAAATATATCAAAATATTCTGAATTTAACAATTGCAATTCAATCTCCTTCAAAAATTATTTCATTAGGTTTAATACTTTCCCATACACAATTGTTGAGAAAATTATAGTCCTCTTACAAAAGAAAGAATTTTCAGATATCATTAGATAAACAAGATTATACATCTAGACAACTTTTTGTATAGGAGTGTTAATATGTTAAACAAGTTCAAATTTTTTTGTTGTATTTTAGTAATGTTCTTACTACTACCGCTATCCCCTTTCCAAACACAAGCAGCAAACAATTTAGGTTCAAAATTACTCGTTGGATACTGGCATAACTTCGATAACGGTACTGGCATTATTAAATTAAGAGACGTTTCACCAAAATGGGATGTAATCAATGTATCTTTCGGTGAAACTGGTGGTGATCGTTCCACTGTTGAATTTTCCCCTGTATATGGTACAGATGCAGAATTCAAATCAGATATTTCTTATTTAAAAAGTAAAGGAAAGAAAGTAGTTCTTTCAATAGGTGGACAAAATGGGGTCGTTTTACTCCCTGACAATGCCGCTAAGCAACGTTTTATTAATTCCATACAATCTCTGATTGATAAATATGCTTTTGATGGAATAGATATTGACCTTGAATCGGGTATTTACTTAAACGGAAATGACACTAATTTCAAAAACCCAACTACTCCTCAAATCGTAAATCTTATATCAGCTATTCGAACAATCTCAGATCATTATGGTCCAGATTTTCTATTAAGCATGGCTCCTGAAACAGCTTATGTTCAAGGCGGTTATAGCGCATACGGAAGCATCTGGGGTGCATATTTACCAATTATTTATGGAGTGAAAGATAAACTAACATACATTCACGTTCAACACTACAATGCTGGTAGCGGGATTGGAATGGACGGTAATAACTACAATCAAGGTACTGCAGACTACGAAGTCGCTATGGCGGATATGCTCTTACATGGTTTTCCTGTAGGTGGTAATGCAAATAACATTTTCCCAGCTCTTCGTTCGGATCAAGTCATAATTGGACTTCCTGCAGCTCCAGCGGCCGCTCCAAGTGGCGGGTACATTTCTCCAACTGAAATGAAAAAAGCTTTAGATTATATCATTAAGGGCATTCCTTTCGGAGGAAAGTATAAACTTTCAAATCAGAGTGGCTATCCTGCATTCCGCGGCCTAATGTCTTGGTCTATTAATTGGGATGCAAAAAACAACTTTGAATTCTCTAATACTTACAGAACATATTTTGATAATCTTTCCTTGCAAAAATAATAAAAAACAACAATAGGTTACATAACCTATTGTTGTTTTTTATTTATGTAAATTACTTTTTCACTTCTACATGATGAAGAGATTCTTTTTCATCTCTTACATAACTATTCACAAGACTTAAAAGTAATTTACCACCAATTAACATTGCTTGTTCATCAAAATCAGCACGTAGCGCTATCGTCTTCCCAGGTCTTCCACCTTCAATTACGCCGATTACTCCTCTGCTCCCGATATTTGTTTTCACATCAATATGAAAACTTTTTAAGATTTCAGCTATTTTTCTCGGCGTTTCTATTTCTTGAAACGCTAGCTCTGGATATTGATGAAAATCTCTTCGTCATGAAACTATTTGATTATATAAACTTTCCAATTCTTTATGCCATGTTTCTATCCTAGAAATTCCCCTTTCTTTATTTAACACTTTAAACAAAACTTACATAATATTCAGTATTTAACTATTAAAAAAAGAGAACTTTCTCTAAAAGTCCTCCTACTATTCTAGTCACTATTTTGCTTCAACACAAAAATTGAAAGTTCAGGTACACTCCAAAATCTAACAGGCATCCTAGTAGTCCCAATGCCACGATTTACATATAAATATAACGGCTTACTCTTCCCCTCTACTTCATACATACCTTCAACATAGTTCTCAGCTAGTTTGGTAGTAATTAACGGACCTACAAAAGGAATTTGGACTTGTCCTCCGTGACTATGTCCTGACAGTTGAAGATCAACTGGGTAACGATTGATTTTGGTTACAACATCCGGCTCATGTACTAATAACATGTTGAAATCATTTTGTTTCAAGTTTTTTAAAGTTGAACCTATTTGCGGCTTCCCTAATAGAAAATCATCCAAACCTGATATTGTAATATATTTGCCGTTTTCCACTTTAATTTTCTGCACTTCATTTACTAATACAGAAAAACCAGCTTCCTCCATATATTTTTTGTAAAATAAACTACCGCCCCCGCCCCTATCATGATTCCCAAACACAGCATATTTCCCTAAGGGAGCGTAAATTTTCTGCAAAATAGCCTTCGCTTCTTCTCTTTCCGCACTATAAGACCCAAATTTATCTATTAAATCTCCAGTAAAAACTACTATATCTGGATGTAATTCATTCATCTTCTCCACTAAATGTTCAAGTTGTTTCAGTGTAAACTCTGGTCCTAAATGTACATCTGAAAACTGTAATATTTTTTTATTATTAAATTCTTTAGGAATTGCAGAAGCTTCTATTTCATTCCACGTAACTGTTACTAATTTTCGTTCTATTTCTGTCGCATAATAATACAAACTTACTGGTATCATTAATATACTTATAAAAATAATAATAAATATCTTTACGATTGATTTTTTTCGTTCTTTTTTTACATGATTCGTATTCATGTTTTCACCTCTAGAAACACTTTAAATCCTTATTGTTACATTAATGTGACAACATGAACAATGTTATCAATATGTCGTTCCCTCTCTATTCACTTTGACAATTTTATACAGAAGTCATAACATATTTTTATAATACGTAGATTTTTGAATTTTTTCTATTCATTCCATCATTTTATTACGGAGGGGTTATTCATGTCTGTATTTACACCAGAAGAAATTACGAAACTTGCTGCGAATTCAGGAAGGAAAAAAGGTCATTTATCATTGCTCCCTATACTAATTCTTGGTTTTTTTGGTGGTGCTTTTATCTCATTAGGGTATTTACTCGATATTCATGTTATTGGGACAATGCCAAAATATTGGGGATCATTTTCTAGTTTTCTAGGCGCTGCTGTATTCCCTATTGGTCTTATTCTCGTTATTCTTGCAGGCGGTGAACTAGTTACTGGTAACATGATGACAGTTTCTATGGCCTGGTTCCAAAAGAAAATTACTTTATTTTATTTCATACGAAATTTAGTTATTGTTACATTTAGCAATTTCATAGGAGCTGTATTCGTAGCCTATTTTTTCGGTCATATCGTCGGCTTAACTGAAGGAGCTTTTTTAGCGAAAACTATTTCTATCGCTCAAGCGAAACTACAAGATACACCATTGCAAGCATTTATTTCTGCAATCGGATGTAATTGGCTCGTTTGTTTAGCTGTTTGGCTCAGTATGGGAAGTAAAGAATTTATCGGAAAGATTATCGGTATTTGGTTCCCAGTTATGACTTTTGTTGCGATTGGATTTCAACACGTTGTAGCCAATATGTTTGTCATCCCAGCTGCGATTTTTGCCGGTCATTTCACTTGGGCTGAATATTTTCCAAACTTTATTTTTGTTTTCTTTGGAAATTTAGTAGGGGGTATGTTATTTGTAGCACTACCTTACTTCATATCTTATAATAAGAAACTACCTTCTCATCAAGAGAAGACTGAAATGAAGAACAAATCTCTATCCGCTTAAATGGAATGTCTATAAAGTGTCCTAAAAAATATTACAAATTTCATTTTTTTTGCGAATATATGTACGTACACTTGTTCTCGAATGTTTTATACGTTATAATAACAACTTAAATAGCATTATTTACATATGAGGTGAAAAACATGAACAAAACAGAATTAATTAAAAACGTAGCACAAAATGCTGAGATTTCTCAAAAAGAAGCTACTGTAGTTGTACAAACTGTAGTAGAATCAATCACTAACACTTTAGCTGCTGGTGAAAAAGTACAACTTATCGGATTCGGTACATTCGAAGTTCGCGAAAGAGCTGCTCGTACAGGCCGTAACCCACAAACTGGTGAAGAAATGCAAATCGCAGCTTCTAAAGTACCTGCTTTCAAAGCTGGTAAAGAACTAAAAGAAGCTGTAAAATAATGAAAAATATCCTTCTCATTTATGAGAAGGATATTTTTTTCATAACATAATTAATAAAAATCTGACCATTATGCTGTTTCTTTTGTTCTTTTATGCAAATAAAACCTTTACTTTTAAAAAAAGGTTTTGCGGTAATGCTCGCCTCTGTATATATCTCCCTATGCCCCAATTTCACTGCTTCTTTTTCTAACATCTGTAGTATGTATGAAGCGACTCTTTTCCCTTGATAATCTTTATGTGTAAATAAACGATCTACGTAATGATCATCGTTATAATCCCCAAATCCCAATATCACACCGTTATGATCCGCTACATAACTAATATTCTTCTCTAAAGACTTTAACCAGCTTTCTCTATCTAGTCGATTTGGTGCCCACGCCTGTAGCTGTAACTCATTATAATCTTTTGCATTAACCGTATGAACTGTCTCATAGAACAATTGTAATACTTGCTCTAAATCTTCTTTCTGAAATGTTCTAACTATAATATCTTTTAACATATATAAGTCTCCTTACCAAACTACCTCTTAACTTTTCTACTACATACGATTCCATATTTCTTCTTTATTATATCGTTTTAATTTCTATACGAACAAAAAAACAATACTTATTCAAAGTATTGTTTTTTAATTCTATTCAATTACTTTAATGTAGCTTTTTAAGACTTTAATTTAACTCTTTGTAATCTTAATGCATTTAATACAACGGATACAGAACTAAATGCCATCGCTGCTCCAGCAACCCAAGGTGCTAAGAAGCCTAATGCCGCGATTGGAATTCCTAACGCGTTATAAGCTAATGCCCAGAATAAATTTTGTTTAATATTTCTTATCGTCATTTTACTCATAAAGATCGCATCAGCAATACTATTTAAATCCCCACGGATTAACGTAATATCTGCCGCTTCCATCGCTACATCCGTTCCTGTTCCAATTGCCATACCGATATCCGCCGTAGCAAGAGCAGGAGCATCATTTATTCCATCTCCAACCATTGCTACTTTCTTACCTTGTGCTTGAAGTTTTTTCACTTCTTCTGCTTTTCCTTCTGGCAATACTTCTGCAATTACGTGATCAATACCAACTTGCTTTGCAATCGCCTGAGCAGTTTGTGTATTATCTCCTGTAATCATCACAACGTCTAGACCCATTTTTTTCAGTCTTGCGATAGCTGCTTTTGAAGTATCTTTCACAGTATCTGCAACGGCAACTATACCGGCATATTCTTTATCGATTGCAATAAGCATTGCTGTTTTTCCTTCTCGTTCTAGCGCTTCCATTGATTTAGAAACTTCTTCAATATCAATATTGAATTCCTTCATTAATCGACGTGTGCCAATTAATAATTGTTTTCCTTCTACAACTGATTCGATACCGAATCCTGGAATCGCTTCAAACGTTTCTGAACTTGGGATATCAATTTTCTTTTCTTTAATTCCTTCTACAATCGCTTCTGCAAGTGGATGTTCAGAATTTCTTTCTGCTGCCCCTACTAAACGTAGTATTTCTTCTTCACGGAATCCATCTGCTACAATTACATCTGTTAACACCGGCTTCCCGTTTGTCACAGTACCTGTTTTATCTAGAATAACTGTATCTAATCGGTGTGTTGCTTCTAAATGCTCCCCGCCCTTAAATAAAATACCATACTCAGCCGATCTTCCTGATCCTGCCATAATAGATGTAGGCGTTGCAAGCCCTAATGCACACGGACAAGCGATAACAAGTACGGCAATCATTTTCTCAAGTGCTCCGCCAAAATCACCAGGTGTAACAAATAGCATCCACACTGCAAATGTGATAATTGCAATCACAACTACAACTGGTACGAAAATACCTGAAATTTGATCTGCTACCCTTTGAATAGGAGCTTTTGAACCTTGAGCCTCTTCTACTACTTTAATAATTTGAGCTAATGCAGTATCTCTGCCTACCTTAGTGGCTTTCACTTTTAAAAACCCATTTTTATTTATTGTAGAACCGATTACTCCATCTCCAATTGTTTTATCAACCGGAATACTTTCGCCTGTTAACATCGATTCATCTATCGCTGACTTTCCTTCTACAATTTCCCCATCTACTGGGATTTTTTCACCAGGCTTTACATAGACGATATCACCAGCTACTACTTCTTCAATCAAAATTTTTATTTCTGTTCCATCTCGCACAACTGTAGCTGTCTTCGCTTGTAAACCCATCAATTTTTTAATCGCTTCTGATGAGCGCCCTTTTGCTTTCGCTTCAAATAATTTACCTAAAATAATTAATGTAATAAGTACCGCACTCGTTTCAAAATATAAATCTGTCATATGTTCCGAAGAACCAATAGATTGAATACTTAAATATACACTATAGAAATAGGCGGCCGACGTTCCAAGCGCCACGAGAACATCCATATTAGCACTTTTATTGCGTAACGCTTTATAAGCCCCAACATAAAACTGTCCACCAATGATAAATTGAACAGGAGTTGCAAGTGTTAGTTGCACCCAAGGGTTCATTAACATATCTGGTAAATAAATAAACGAAGTAAATGAGAAATGACTAACCATTGCCCACAATAATGGGAAAGATAAAATAAACGAAATAATAAACTTCTTCTTTTGTCGCTCAATTTCTTGTAATCGATGATCAGTTGATGCATCTTGATCATCTGGTTTCACTTCTAATTTATATCCTAGCTTCGTAATCACGCTCTTCATTTCATTTACATTAACTTCATCAGGATTAAAGTCTACTGTGGCTGATTCTAAAGCAAAATTTACTGTCGCCTTGTTCACACCATCTAACTTATTTAAACGCTTTTCAACTCTATTTGCACATGCTGCACATGTCATTCCTGAAACAGTAAATTCAGCTTTATCACTTACAATTCCATATCCTAACGATTCAACTTTTTCTTTAAATTGTTGCGGATTTGTTTTAGTTGGATCGTACATTATTTTTGTTTTTTCAAGCGCAAAATTTACATTTGCCTCATGAACACCTTCTACTTTTTTTAGACCTTTTTCAATTCTATTTGCACATGCCGCACATGTCATTCCTGATATTTGAAGATTGGCCTCTTTTTTTTCATTCATGTCTCTCACCTCTATATACCCTTATGAGGTATAATTATTAGCAAAATAAATCGTACTTCATTTAAAGTACGATTTATCTCCATATCTAAAAATAATTATTGAACATCGTATCCTTGATCTTCGATTACAGCAACGATATCTTTTAATGTTACAGCAGACGAATCGATAGTAACTTCAACAGTTCCTTCTGCTAATTGAACCTTCACTTGTTCAACACCGTTTAGCTCTTTCACACTGCTTTCGATAGCATTTACACAATGTCCACAAGACATACCTTCAACTTGTAATGTTAACTGTTCCATTTAAAATCCTCCTCTTGTTTATTCATTGTTTGTTAATCACAATTACATCTTACCATACCCCCCTAAGGTAATCAATGGTTTTATATCATGATTTTTCAATTATTTTCTAAAAGTTTATTTTACACACACTTTTTCACTACAATACACCAAAATCCAATATAAGGGTAAACAAAAAAACAAGCCAGTTAAATACTAGCTTGTTTTTACGCTTTTGAAAAACGTTCAAATACTGTCATTAATTCTTCAATTGCTTCGTCACCATTTCCATTTTTAATAGCTCCTGAAACACAATGACTCGTATGATTTTTGAGAACGCCCATTCCTACTTTTTTCATCGCTGCATTAATCGCTGAAATTTGCACTAAAATATCCACGCAATAACGATCATTTTCAATCATATTTTGAATACCGCGAACCTGTCCTTCAATTCTCTTTAATCTATTTATAATCTGTTCTTTTTCTTTTTCTGATCTATGTGTTACTGCTTCATTCTCTTTATGATCCATATTATCACCTTCTTAAAGTTTCTCTTCATCCAATAAAACAATTGTTTTTATGAGTATACCAATTATAGCATTAAATATCTACGCATGATACCCCATAAGAGTATATTTACACTTTATGCCTATTCTTAACAACTTATTAGCTTCTCAGCCTCAATTATCATGATACCCTTTCCTTTTTTCAAAAAAATAATAAGAGGGGATTATCCATCCCCTCTTATTATTCATCCATAAATACAAAAGTCTCAATTTATACGTGTATAAATTGAGACTTTTTTCCTTCTATATATAATTATTGCTGATCACATACTTTTTCATCATTCACTACTGAAGTTCCTTCCACGGTTACCGTATGAAAACAGTCATTTACACGAACTGTCACAACATTATCTTGCCGATCAATAACATGATATTCATTAAAATTTTTATTCAGAGCACTGCGAATTTGTTCTCCTTCATAAATTGGAATTCCATGTGATAAAACCCAAATAAGCCCAGCGATAGCAAGAATAGTTTTCATACGATCTACCTCCTTGAAAATATAGTGAACTTTTAATCCATGCTTTTGCAGCTCTACGAATCATGATTGGAATGAACTAAGCTTTTTTGGAAATAAGTTCATTTCGTCTATTTTATGTTTATGCTAATTGTGACCGAATTGTGACAACTTTTTGTCTCTTTAGACGAAAAGTTGAAACAAAACGTTCAAAAAGGACAATTCTACATATCAAAAAAGGTTATGGAACGTTTCATCCATAACCTTTTTAAGTCCAATCCTACAACTCATCCACCGTACTTCATGTGATCTTTGTAGAGTTGTTTTATTTTCATTCATTGACATCAAAGCAAAACTTCGAAAATACTTCCCACACAAGTTCATTTCTGCTACTTACCCCAGTCTTTTCAAAAATGGATTTTAAATGATCTTGTACCGTGTATATAGATATACAAAGTTCTTGGGCTAATTCCTTTGTCGACATACCTGTAAGAATTTTACGTATTACTTGCTTCTCACGTATTGTAAAACTATAAGCTTCCATAATAAGTGGAAAAATCTCTTCCGGTCTTGCTCTTTCGAATAGAACAATATAACCACCTTGAAAACTACTTGTACGTTCTAACTTACTAGCCCGAATGATTAAAAAATGGCCATAGGCTAAAGGTAGACAAACGTTTTCTTCTCTATTCATACACCCTACATTATACTCGTTAGCCTTTACTTTCGAACAAACCGCACGTATTGGCCTTGGTATTTCTTTTATATTTAACTGTTCATGCTTTCTAAGATTTGAAAGCCACTCGCTGCCACCTTGATTCCAATATAATACACTAAAATCCTCACTTACTATAATCGTACCTGTGCCTATCACCTTCTCTTCTGAAAAAGGTATAGAAACTGTCTTCTTTAAAGCCTCTCCAGCGATTGGGACTATCGTTGCTAAGTACTTACAATCATCGATATGAAAAGCGGGACTTATACTTCCTCAAAATAAACTAAGATGGCCATAACATTTCCCCTTACTCATACAAACGCCCCTTAATTCATCTCCAAAACTTGCTGGTTTTAAAATATTTCGGTATCTAGAGCTTTTCTTTTGTTCACCATTTGTCGCCATACTTAGAGAAGCAACATGAGGAGAGTGTTCTGTTAAACATTTAAATTTATTAAAATCATCTTCTAAAAATTCATTCATAAACAATTGTGGATGAATCTTTTCAACACTCTCATCGGTAAATGCCCCAGTAGATAAAAAAGAAATTGGGTCTATAGTTGTAAAACAAGCGGCGTCAAAATCAATAACTTTACGTATCAAGTGGAGAAATGACTCTTGAAATGATCTTATAGAACTTATATGATTCGCTACCATTTTAATTTCTTTCATTGTTTTTTCATGCATCCTCTTCCCCCCCAGATTTACGGGATTGTTCCCCTTCATAATTTCATTTCATAATAAACCTATAAAACACATACTTAGGAGGTTAAAAATGAATTGGAATGATACTACCGTAAATTCATATGAACAAAGAATTCCATGTAAAATCCCAGGCTACTACCACCTATATGAAATGATGAACCATTTTTTATTTACTACACTCCCTATAAAAAACATGAATCCAAATTTACTAGTTATAGGTGCTGGTGGCGGACAAGAAATTCTCTCAATAGGCAAACAAAATAACAACTTATCTTTTACAGGGGTCGATCCATCTGAAAGCATGCTACAGTTAGCTAAAAAAAGAATTAAAAACGAAGGCATACAAAACCATGTTCATCTTGTACATGGAACTATCCATACATTATTACCAAATCAGTTATTTGACGCTGCCACCTGTATGCTCGTCCTGCACTTCATTCCAACTAATAAGGAGAAAAAAGAACTTATTAATGATATTAGTAATCGCCTAAAGCCTGGTGCGCCATTCTTTCTCGCTTCAATAAATGGTGTGCCCCATACAAGTATGTTTTCTACACAATTACATGCTTGGCGCAATCATATGATGCAAAATCAAATTCCATTAGAAGATTGGGACCGATTTGAAAATTCTTTTGAAACAGAAATATTTCCTATTTCCGAAGCTAATTTATTAACTATTATCGAGGAATGTGGCTTTACTCAAATGACTCGCTTTTTCACTAGTTTTTTAATTGATGGATACGTTGCCTTTAAACAATAAGGAAAAAAGGTAAGCAATTGCTTACCTTTTTTCCTATACGTAACTAATAAATCTCAATCCTTTACTTAAAGACGTCGGCACAACAGATGCATGATTCTCTCCTTCAGCTTCATAAAACTTAAATTTAAGTTTATCGTGGTTTACTTGGAGAAGGCGCTCTGATAATTCATTTGCACCTACAACCATATGCTCTCGTTCTAGTGACCCAACTGTAAGGAACACTCCTGTTTCAAACTTAGCATTGTTTAATTCATGTATAAGGTTCTCTTCTTTTTCAAGTACAGATTTATTATTCCACCATATAGATGGACTACTAATAAAATAATTTTGAAAAGCATTTAAGTTTGTAAATAGTATATGGAGAGCAAATAGTCCACCTAAAGAATGCCCAAATAACGTTTGCTTACCTTTATCAATCTCAAAATTCTTTTCAATTTGTGGTTTCAGTTCTTCTTCAATAAAAGTAAAGAAATTATGTGCTCCTCCTGTTTTAGGCCACGGTTTACCATCTGGTTTTAAAGGAGCATCTTTTGAAATTACGCTAGGCGTAAAATCATAGCATCTTTCTTCCCCTGAAAATGCGCCTTCAATTGGATAACCCACTCCTACTATAACAGCTGGTGAAACACCGGTTTTTTCCGCTCTTACTGATTGTATTTTAACTGCTTCATGAAATGTTTGAAAAAAGGCATTGCCATCTAATACGTAAATGACAGGATATCCTGAATCCGGTGCTGGTTGCCTCGGCTTTGAAATATGAATTTGATATTCTTTACCTTTTAATTTTGAATACATTTTCCACTGCTCTGTATTAGATGTTATAATCTGCTGTTTTTCAACTGTAGTATTCACCCTATCCCCCCCTTTTTAACTTGTTACATATATTTCGATTTTTTCTTCTTGAGATACAACGCTATCATAACCGAAACAAACAGGAGCCCCGTTATACGGATCAATCATGACACGCGCATCAATATGAAATACTTCTTTTAACACTTCATTTGTAATGATTTCTTCTGGGCTACCAGTTATAACAATTTCTCCTTCCTTCATTGCAATAATTTCATCTGAAAACCTTGCTGCATGATTAATATCATGTAATACCATAACAACCGTACAATTATGTTCTTTATTTAACTTCTCCACAATTTGTAATACATCTAATTGATGAGACATATCAAGGTATGTAGTTGGCTCATCTAATAGCAACACTTCTGTCTCTTGTGCTAATGCCATCGCTAGCCATACCTTTTGTCTTTGACCGCCCGATAAATTTGCAATTTGTCTCGTCCGAAATTCAGAAGTTTTCGTTATATCTAATGCCCAATCAATCATTTCTTTATCTTTTGTCGTTAACTTATTTACGTTATTTCGATGTGGATAGCGTCCATAAGAAATTAATTCTTCCACTTTAAGTTCACCTGGTGCAATTGGCGTTTGCGGGAGTAAAGCTAACTGCTTCGCAATTTCTTTCGTTGGAATTGTATGTAAATCTTGCCCTTGCAAATATACTTTTCCGCTTTTTTGTTTTAAAATTCTTCCCATTGTTTTTAACAATGTCGATTTACCGCAACCGTTTGGACCTATAATTGTCGTTACTTTTCCTTCTTGTATTTCCACATTTAAATCGCGAAACACTGTAAGCTTTTCATAACTTGTTTCTAAATTTTTTGCACTTAAAATACTCACTTTTATTCCTCCTCTTACGCTTTCGCCTTATAAAGTAAATATAAGAAATACGGTACACCGACAATAGAAATAACGATTCCAACTGGTAGCTCTACAGGTGTGAAAACTGTTTTCGCAATAAAGTCTGAAGCAATTACAAGAAACATTCCTATTACGCCGCACGTAGGAATTATATACTTATGTTGAATACCGACAAGTCTTTTCGCTATATGCGGTGCCATTAGTCCAATAAAACCGATACTCCCTGAAACAGCAACACATGCGCTCACAAGTCCGATACTGCTTAACAGTAAAATCGATTTCTCTCTTTCTACTGAAACACCTAAACTTGTAATACTCGTTTCTTCCAATTGAAATAAATCTAATAAATAAGCTTTCTTTTGTATAAGCGGAATTAAGATAATAAGCCATGGTAACATAGCCACAATATACTTCCAGTTTGCACTATATATACTTCCAGACACCCACACTGCAGCCATCTCGAAATCGGTTGACTTCATTTTGAGTGATAAATACATAGAGAATGCTCCAAACCCTGAACCGATTGCAATCCCTGTTAATAACAGTCGTTGCGAATCTAACTTACCGTTTTTCCAAGAAAACAAATAAATGATTAGCGCTGCACCTAATCCACCTATTAAACCAAACATAGGCATCATCATTATAGAAATCCAATCTGTGCTCTTTAGTTGCCCTTGAAAGAAAAACATAAAAATAACGATGGCTGTTCCTGCTCCGGCGTTTACGCCTAAAATACCTGGGTCTGCCAATCCATTTCTTGTAATCCCTTGAATAACGGCACCCGCAACACCAAGGCCTAATCCTACTAATCCAGCAATTACAATACGCGGAAGGCGAAACTCAAAAATAACTAAATCATGTTCTGGTACTGGATCAATTCTAAAAAGTGTTTTAAATACATCTGTAATCGTAATATCAAACGTACCATTCGTTAAACTAATGTAAATGGCACATAGTATTAAAAATACAATAATCCCCATCGTCATTCCAAAACGTTGACTTGAACTTTTAAGCATGTCTCTCTCCTCCTCTTGTACGAATTAAATAAAGGAAGAAAGGAATTCCAATTAAAGATGTTACGACTCCAATTGGCGTTTCAAATGGATAATTTACAAATCTACTTAAAACATCACATAACCCTAAGAAAACGCCACCAATAACGCCTGCACATGGCAAAATCCACTTATAATCTACCCCAATTATAAAGCGAGTAATGTGCGGAATAATTAAACCTACAAAACCAACTTTCCCCACTAAAGCAACTGCTGTTCCTGTTAAAAAGATAACTGATAAAATTGCCATCGCTTTAACTAGTTTTGTACGCTGCCCTAAATTAATAGAAACCTCTTCGCCTAATGAAAGAATGGTAATAGATTTTGATATTAACAGCGCTAAAATTATTCCAATTATCCCAAACGGTATCGTGATTTTAATGATATTAGGATCTACTTGATCTAATTTTGCATTAAACCAAAAACTAACATTTTGAGAAATTTGAAAATATGAAGCCATTGCAGCCGATACACTGCTTAAAAATGTTCCAATAACTGTCCCTATAATCGCTAACCTAACTGGTGATAAGCCATTTTGAAGGAGCGAACCAAAACCAAACACGATACCGGCTCCTAGTGCAGAACCAATCATTGAACATAAAACCATACCAATTGATGACATTCCCGGAAGAAAGATCATACAAAGTGTAATAACAAAGGCAGCGCCATCCGTCACACCCATAATAGAAGGGGATGCAAGATAGTTTCTTGTCATCCCCTGCATAAGTGCTCCTGATATGGCTAGAAATGCTCCGACTAAAAGAGCTGCAACTACCCTTGGTAAACGTGAAGTAATAATAATATTATGATTTACATCGCTTGAATCAAAATGAAATAATGCGTTCCACACTGTTTCAGCATCAATACTTTTCGCCCCATACAAAATCGAAAGTATAACTGTAAATAAGATGAGTATGGGTGCTATACATAATATGGTTACTGGTACTGCATTTGTTTTCTGCATATCATTCAACGCACCTTACTTATTGTATTATTTAGATAAATTTTTCACTGCTTCTTTTAAGAATGCTGTTTTACTCCAAGCAGTACCACCTTGTGCCATTGGATCTACAACATTTACAAATACTTTCTTTTCCTTCGCAGCATTCATACTTTGCCAAATTGGATTACTTTCAATTTCTTCTAACACTTTCGGGTTTTTATTTTCACTTGCCTCATATTGTAAGAAAATATAATCTGGGTTAAGTTCAGCAAGTTTTTCAAATGAAATTTTCTCTTGTGCTTTTACAGTTTTCAATTGTTCTGGAGCAGTTAGTCCAAGATCTTTATAAATTACAGGGTTGAAGTATACTCCATCTGGATATAAGAATAATTCGTTTGCTCTTAATCTAATGACAAGTACTTTTTTATCTTTTAACTTATCTCCTAGTTTTGCTTTTGCTTTTTCAGCGTCCGAATTGTAGTCTTTAATAATTTTTTCTGCTTTATCTTTTTTACCAGTTAATTCTCCCATTAACTTTAAGTTATCTTCCCAATTTGTTGAAACGTGTGATACCGGGAATGTAGGAGCTACTTTCGTAAACTTTTCAGCTGTTTCTGCTGGGAATTTCGTACTCGATGTAATAACATCTGGTTTTAATTGTAGTAATGTTTCGAAATTTGGTTGCATTTTCTCACCAACAGATTTCGCACCTTCTAACTCTTTTTCAAGGTATTTTGGTAATTTACCACCTACAGTAATGGCACCAACTGGTTTAATTCCAAGTACCGCCGCATCTTCCATTGACTCTAAACTAGCTGTCGCAATTTTATCTACTTTTGCTGGCACTGTATATTCTTTACCTAAATATGTAATTTTTCGTTTTTCATCTTTTTTCGTTTCCGTAGCTTTTGTCTGTTGTTTTTGCTCGCCTGAAGTTTTATCCGCACTATTACATGCCGCTAAACCTACACTTAAAACTGTAATCATCCCTAAAGTAAATAATTTCTTGTTCATCTTTATATGTCTCCTCTCGAATTTTCAAACTATATTCTCAATAAAATTTAACTATATGAACCTTGTCTCAAATATATATTTCATTAGATTAATAATTTTATCCAGAACTCATTCACGTTCACTTCCCCTAGACTATAATTCTTTTACACCTTCACCACTTGATAACCGTTTCTACTGATAATGATTATCGTTACTAAGTATATATTTAATATGAAATTATTTCAAGAATGATTTGAAAAATTTTAACAAACTGAATTAAAAAAAGAAGTATCCGCCTGATTTTAGGGAGATACTTCTTTTTTTAGAAATTTATATGTAATTCAACTGGACAATGGTCTGATCCCATTACTTCACTATTAATTTTCGCTTCTGTTATTTGGTCTTTCATTCTTTCCGAAACAACAAAATAATCTAAACGCCATCCGATATTTTTCGCTCTCGCGCCCATACGATACGACCACCACGAGTATGCACCTTCTTGATCAGAATAAAGGTAACGATACGTATCAATAAATCCTTCTTCTAAAATACATGTAAATTTCTCTCGTTCCTCATCGGAGAATCCAGGGTTTTTACGATTACTTTTTGGATTTTTCAAATCGATTTCTTTATGAGCAACATTTAGGTCTCCACAAAAAATAACTGGTTTTTTCTCATCTAATCGTTTGATATAGGATCTGAAATCATCTTCCCATTTCATTCTGTAATCTAATCGTTCTAATCCACGTTTTGAATTTGGTGTATATAACGTGATCATGTAAAAATCTTCGAATTCTAATGTAATAAGTCGCCCTTCTTGATCATGCTCTTCAATTTCTAAGCCGTATGTAACAGAAAGCGGTTCTTTTTTTGTAAAAATAGCCGTTCCCGAATACCCTTTTTTCACAGCGTAATTCCAGTATGTATAATATCCCTCTAGATTTAAATCAATTTGGCCACTTTGCAATTTAATCTCTTGCAGACAAAATATATCTGCATTAGATTCTTCGAGATATTCTAAAAATCCACCCTTTGCAATAACTGCACGTAAACCATTTACATTCCATGAAATTAACTTCACTTATAGTCCTCCTCTTGATGTTCACTTTCAAAGTTCATGCTATCACAAAATAGAAAAACAATCATATGTTCATCTTTGTAATCTTGCTCTTACATTTGTAAATACGTACATACGCACTTTATTCAGGTTATACTACTTTCAGAGGTGATGTTTTTGCACAATGAAGGGTTAACATTAACGAGTGAGTATTGGCATGCAATTATTCATAATGATTCTTCCTATGATAGCAAATTCTTTTATGCTGTGAAATCAACTGGAATCTTTTGCAGGCCATCATGCAAATCAAGAATACCGAATAGAAACAATGTACGAATTTTTCATCATGCAGAACAAGCATTAAGTGAAAACTTTCGCCCGTGCAAACGTTGTAAGCCAAACGGGATCACTTTACCTAATGAAGAGTGGGTAGAACAAATTAAAGACTATATCGAAAAGCATTATGACGAATCCTTAACTCTCGACATGCTTGCGGAAATGTGTCATGGTAGCCCTTTTCATTTACAGCGTACTTTCAAAAGAATAATAGGGCTAACTCCTATAGAATATATACAACAATTCAGGGTTCTTAAAGCAACCGAATACCTTTTACACACAAATCAATCTATTAAAGAAATTAGTACTGCTGTCGGGATAGAAAACCCAGAGTATTTCGCAACTTTATTTAAAAAGAAAACCGGATTTACTCCTACTGAATATCGAAAAAAGAACGAAATGAAAGAGGGATACGATAATGAATTCCTACAAAAATAATTATATATATTGGACGCTACTTACACATAAAAATTGGCGATTTCATATTGCTGCAACTGAAAATGGACTATGTTTCATTGGATCACAAGACGAAAACTTTGAAGAATTAAATATATGGGCTAGAAAAAAACTGCCCCAACATATATTGATCCATAGTCCAGATTACTTGCAAATATATACGAAAGAAATTATCGAATATTTAGAAAGCAAGCGAGAAACTTTTACATTCCCTATCGATGCTTATGGAACTAATTTTCAATCATCTGTTTGGAATGCGGTACGTGAAATTCCTTATGGAAAGACCTATTCTTATACAGAAATTGCTGAAAGAATTCAAAAACCTAAAGCTGTGCGCGCCGTTGCTTCTGCTATTGCTGCTAACCCTCTTCTTATTACCATTCCTTGTCACCGCGTTATTGGGAAGAATGGGAAACTAACCGGATTTAGGGGTGGATTAGAAATGAAGAAAAAATTGCTTACATTAGAAAAGTTGCAGGTGGAATTCATATGACAGCAGAATATAATAGCGCATTATCTATAGCAGTTCCAAAAGAATTTTGTTTCCAAGAAAATTTACGTTATCTATCACGTTCTAACAATGAATGTATGTTCCATATTGAAGATAACAAAATTTATAAAGTTATCCCTGTTCAAGATATAAATCCTTTAGTTGAAATTAGTGTGAATACAGATGGCAATATTCAAATACTTTGTTTAGAAGAATCATTCACATCTGAAAAATCGATACGTGAAGCTGTAGCTAACTATGTAAAAGAATGGTTTGATTTAACTACTGATTTAGCCCCCTTTTATACATTAGCTAAACATGATTTACTCCTTCAAGGACCAATTGAACAATATTATGGCCTTCGTACTTTAGGTATTCCAGACTTATTTGAGGCACTTTCCTGGGGAATTATCGGTCAACAAATTAACCTAACATATGCTTATACGCTAAAAAGAAGATTAGTTGAGCAATTTGGAAGTTATGTAGAATGGGACGGTAGAAAGCATTGGATATTCCCATCACCTGAAACAATTGCAAATCTACATGTAGAAGATCTCCAACAATTAAAAATGACGACTAGAAAATGTGAATATTTAATCGGTATTGCGAAGCTTATCACAGAGGGAAAACTATCAAAAGAGGATTTACTGCAAACACAAGATGTAAAGGTTGCTGAGAAACAATTAACCGCTATCCATGGTATAGGCCCATGGACTGCCAACTATGTTTTAATGCGTTGTTTAAGATTTCCTTCAGCTTTTCCAATTGATGATGTTGGTCTGCATAATGCAATTAAATTTATAACAGGTTCCGAAAATAAACCGACTAAAAATGAAATAAAAGATTTCGCGGCAAACTGGGCTAATTGGGAGTCTTATGCGACTTTTTATTTATGGCGAGTACTATATTAAAAGAACCAAGTAGCACATTCGTACTACTTGGTTCTTTTTTAAGCTTGCTCCTCAAAACGTCTTGCAATTTCTACAATAACTTGAACGGCTTTTTCCATATTATCTACCGAAACATACTCAAATTTACCGTGATAGTTTTCACCACCAGTGAAAATATTCGGCGTCGGTAATCCCATATATGATAATTGTGATCCATCTGTGCCTCCGCGAATCGGATGAATATTTGGTTCAATGTCTAAACTTTTCATTGCTTCATATGCAATATCAACAATTTCTCTTACCGGTTCAATTTTTTCAAGCATGTTATAGTATTGATCATTCATTTCTAAGACGACTGCATCTTCACCATACTTTTCTTGCATATTCTTCACAATATTTTTAACGTTATTTTTACGTGCCTCAAAATTTTCACGATCAAAGTCTCGAACAATATAATACGCTTTACTTTGCTCAACATCACCATTTAAAGAAAGTAAATGATAGAATCCTTCATAGCCTTCTGTATATTCTGGCGCCTCTTCTACTGGTAAATGCCCATTAAACTCCATAGCCAGTTTAGTTGCATTGCGCATTTTATTTTTCGCTGTTCCAGGATGTGTATTCGTTCCGTTAAACGTTAACTTAGCACCTGCAGCATTAAAACTTTCATACTCTAAACCACCTAATGGACCTCCATCCATCGTATAAGCGAATGATGCACCAAACGCTTCTACATCAAAATGCGCTGGCCCACGACCAATTTCTTCATCCGGTGTAAATGCTACTCTTATTTTCCCGTGCTTAATTTGCGGATTATGTATTAAATGGTTCATTGCAACCATAATTTCTGTAAGACCAGCTTTATCATCTGCTCCTAGAAGTGTTGTACCATCAGTTGTAATAATGGTATGCCCTTTATATGATGGTAATTCCGGGAACTGCTCTGGTGTTAACACAACATTTAGCTCTTCATTTAACGTAATTGCATTACCATCAAAATTTTCATGAATTTGTGGCTTGACGTTTTTCCCTGTAAAGTCTGTTGCCGTATCTAAATGAGCTAAAAATCCGATTACAGGAACATCCTTGTCCGTATTAGCTGGAAGTGTTGCCATTACATAGCCATTATCATCCATCATTACTTCTGTTAACCCAATTTCTTTTAGCTCTTCCACTAATAACTTACCAAACTCAATTTGTCCTGGTGTTGTTGGTACTGTATGGCTTTCTTCATTTGATTGCGTATCAATTTTTACATATCTCGTAAATCTTTCAATAAGTTCTTGTTTCAAGTTCATTCACTCCCTTTTACGTTTCTCTCTCCATTATAATCCTTAAAACGAAATATTTTAACTTTTTTGACTGTGAAGATACATATTTCATTTACATTGTTAACATTTTTAAACGAATGATAAAAAGACATAATATTTGTACATTAAAACCGTAACAGGTAACATACATAATTATAAAATATGGGAGGTTTTAAAGATGAGGCTAACTCTCTTTCGCTATTTTCTTTTTTTCTTAGGATTAATTTTCTTTGGCCTTGGAAATGCTCTTGCGGTCAAAGTTAAATTTCTAGGCTTGCACCCTTGGGAAGTTTTAAATATGGCTCTCTACCAAAAGTTTGGATGGACCATTGGTACGTGGAGTGTCATATGTGGGTTATGTCTCGTTCTAATATCTTTACTAGTAGATCGAAAATATATAAATGTCGGTACATTTTTGAATGCACTACTTATCGGTCCCATTATGGACTTTTTCTTACAATCAAACATGCTTCCAGACGCTAGTAATTATTTATGGATAAACTTACTCATTTTATTTTCTGGTATTGCCATTACAGGTATCGGGGGAGGGATGTACGTTGCAGCTGGGATTGGCGCTGGCCCTCGTGATGGATTCATGCTTACTATTTCCGACAAAACAGGACTTTCTATTAGCCGTGCTAGAATCATAGTAGAATGTATTGTACTAGTTGTTGGATTTATGCTAGGCGGTCCTGTTTTCATCGTAACTTTTCTGTACACCTTTATTCAAAGTCCAATCTTTCAGCAATCATTTAAGATGTTTCAAACACTTTTACATACTTTACATAACAAAAAGAAAATTAGTGAACATATTTAAAGTACTGCTTAATGCAAATAAATTCACCCTATTTACGACTCCCGCCGCAAATAGGGTGTTTCTGTTTTTATCTCGCAATTTAAGAATATATAATACTACTCATTCACAATAAAAGTATATACATCATCATAAATACAACCATTTACTTTAATCACATACTTCCCAGGTTTATTAAAACTAATTGTGTATTTATTTAACTGAATTGCTTCTTTATCTCCAGAAAGAATATCAATACTTCTGCCACTTAATACATACAATTCATTTAGATCCATCGTTACATCAATTGTATTGAAATTTTCCACTTTCACTTGCTGTGCTTCCGCAACGCTTACACTTGGTTCTAAAAACAGTAGTCCACTTAATCCAATCGTCCCCGCTAAAGCAACTCCCGCAAACTTTTTAATCTGTTTCATTACAATGACCTCCTTATAGATTTTGCGTAAAGGTGATGTCCCCCTTACACCACAAAGCCTATATGTAATGAAATGAAAAGTAAACGGGGACTGTAAGACAAAATTCTACATCTTTTTCTCCTATTGAATATAAATCCAACGTTTGGAGTTTTGACACATTTAAAATTGTTTCCCTAAACCAATTCCCCCATAATTTATTCAAATACTGAATAATTACTTATTGATTTAACATTCTAAAAATAGTTGATAAAGATGCTTTCTATTCAAAAAAAGACTTTGCTATAAAAGTAACTTTTACAACAAAATCCATGCAACTAATTTTATTCCGCTTTCCATAATCTCTCTACATTCATTAATTGTTCTTCTTTAAACTCCATCTTATATATATCCGGTTTTGACGTATTCATTAAAAATTCAAAACCATATTGTTTATCAAAATAGTTCATCATTAATGTCATGACAAGCCCATGTGTACCAATTACAATTTTGCGTCCTTGAAAATCTATTAAGATTTCTTTTAATACTTTCACTACTCTTCTCTGGCAATCTGCATATGACTCTCCTTCCGTTCGTGAAAAGTCCGGATTAGAGAACATCTTCTGTACAAGTGGATACACCTCTTTGTCTGATATAACCTGACCCTCACTTGAAAACATACACTCTTTAAGATTTTCATATACTACTATTTCTTTTTCATGGAAATTAGCTGACTCCTCTATCGTTAACATAGCCCGATTATAGGGACTGGAAATAAAAGTATCAATTTTCTCCGCTTTTAATATGTCAGTTACTCTACGGGCATCCATACGTCCCTTCTCAGTTAACCCGCGCATTCTTTCATTTCCTTCTAGTTTTGGTGATTCACCATGTCTAACCATATAAATATATGTGCTCATAATTTCTCCTTAAAATTGTTTATTAGTTAATACATCACGTTCATTTATCCCATTTCAACACTTAAGTGTAATACTAAAATACTTTATAAAATGTGCTGATTTGTTCGTCTAATCCATTCTCCTACTAAACTCTCAAATAATTCAGGCTGCTCAATTTGCAAATTATGCCCTGCCATATCTAACACTGCTAATGTTGCCCTGGGATATTCTTCAATAATTTCTATAATATTTTGATAACCTACTGATATATCTTGTCTTCCAGTCAGTAAAAGAACGGGCTTTTCATATTTTTCACGCTGAAAATCCATAGTAAGAGAGTAATTCTTTTGCAACCTTTCAATAAATTCATAATTAGCAACATCTAACCCAGGCTTAATTTCTTCTTTAAATCGCGTATATGTATATTCATTTGCTATTACAGCTAACTCACAAAATTTCTCTCTTTCCGTGGAAGTAAGCGTATTTAAAAATTCCTCATCTTGTACAATTACCTGTTTATCTGGAAGAATCCTTTTTTCTGGCTCCGCTACAACAACAGGACATACTAATAGTAATCCGCTAACTCTCTCAAACATCTTTGTAAGTATACCTTTGGCTAAATAGCCTCCATATGATTCTCCTACCAATAAAAATTTTTCAGTAGAAATGATTTCCTCAATAAATGTGATAAGCACTTCTACTATACGATCTGAACT
This sequence comes from Bacillus sp. D48C, assembly GCF_053345735.1. Classification (NCBI taxonomy): domain Bacteria; kingdom Bacillati; phylum Bacillota; class Bacilli; order Caryophanales; family Bacillaceae; genus Bacillus; species Bacillus sp. D48C. The sequence goes on along the minus strand of NZ_JBKFAQ010000008.1, from coordinate 227,691 downwards.
ATTTATCCAATTTGGAGCGTTCGATTTCCCCATACCAGGTAAATCAATATATATTCGCTTATAACCTTCATATTTCTGAAATACTGATTCCATACATTTCATCATTAACCTATGATCAGGGGCGCAGCCATGTATGATAATGACCGGTTTACCCTCTCCCACAATTTCATAGTATATTTCTGCATCTTTAATTCGATATATCATAAAAAAACCTCCCTATTTAGTGGCAATACTATCCACTCTGTAAGAATACACGTTCTTATTCTATATCCTTTCCCTATATTTTCACAAATGTTAATTTTCAGATTTAAAATAAAAATCTCGCCTAAAAAACCCTCATCATTTTATATGCAATTTTGCATCTCCACTTACAAATCACTAAAAAAACTTTACAATTCAAAGGATGACTAAATATACAATTTCTATTTAAAATCTTGATACAGTCTATACTATCAACCACAATGTTTTTTTAACTTTAAGAATACTTACACTATTTAACACTTTCCTTATAAACATGATTTTTATAAGGAAATCTGATACAATTCTTAAATAATATTATTATGTATAGATATAACGAACATAGTACATAATTAAAGAAGGTGATTTCATTGAAATTAAATAAAAATTTACAATTATGTATATTAATTGGAACATTAATATGCTATTCAATCTATTTTATGTTTTTCTATCTGTTCCCTACTCATTTTTCAAATTCAGATGTACGCTTCGCTTCACTTATCGTTGAAGCCATTACATTTGTATCACTGATTTACTCTATATATTCTAAAAAAGTCAGTTCAAATCCGTTTTGGATATGTATTACAATAGCAATTGGTAGTTTTTTATTAGGGAAAATAGTATATACATATCAGGATAGCTTCTTCGAAATTCCAATACATCGTTTTACTGTTTCTGATGTATTTTACATGTTTTTTCTATTTTTCTGTCTTATCGCTTTCTGCTATAAAATTTTAAAGGAATGCAATAAATGGGAAAAAGCGTTCTTTATTTGTGATATATGCATAGTGCTTACTTCCATATTTACATTAGAATGGTATTTATTTAACCAACCAAGTTTAAATATATTCTCTCTTTCACTAGGAGATGTTTTCCTTTCATTTTTATACCCAATTGCAGATTTATTATTTCTGCTGCTAGGTGTTAGTCTCTTTTTCCGTCCAACAATTTTTAAATCCAAACGGAAAATTTATATCTTTATTTTTGTATTAATAAGTTCTGCAACTTTTAACTATATTTATTTTTACTTAAATAACCACTTATCAACTGAAACGATAACATTATTACGTCTTTTATATAGAATACCTATATTACTTATTGCAATAGCTGGCTCTATTCCAGAAGATCATAATAGCCATAAAAATTATTTCATTGTAAACCCTATAATAGGAAAAAAAGCTTTAGTTGTATTTCCCTATCTTGCTGTTGCAATACTAATCGGGTTTACATTAAAAGAACAAACATCATCTTCAACTCTCATTACAGGAAATTGTATTACTTTTATTTTCGTACTCATTCGTCATTCTATCGTACGTATGCAAAACAATTCCTTAACAAAACGTTTGCAGGCATTTAATGCCCAACTAGAAGAAAAAGTTACTTTACGGACGTCTGATTTAGTTCATAAATCAGAGGCTCTTTCTCAAAAACAACAAAAGTTTAAATCATTATATGAATATCATCCTGACCCTATTTTCACCATTGATTTAAATGGAATATTCTTAAATGTAAATAAGGCTGGGAGTGTACTACTTGGTGCACCAACGGATGAGTTACTAGGTGAAACTTGTTTTTCGATTATTTTAGATGAAGATAAGCATAAGCTAGCATTGGCATTAGAGAAAGTGAAACAACAAGAATCGGCATCCTTACAACTTAGTTCTCAATATAAAGATGGCTTTACTTATTTTTTATACGTTACAATCATTCCTATTATAATAGACGGACAAATTTCAGGAAGCTATATTATGGTGAAAGATATTACTGCACTAAAAAAACAGCAAGAAGAAATTAAATATTTAGCATTCCATGACACAGTAACGAAAATTGGGAACCGTGCCTTTTTTCATAAAAAATTAAAGAGAGTTATAAAAAATGCTAAAATAGCAGGAAGCGAGTTTGCATTATTATATTTAGATTTAGATCGCTTTAAAGCAATTAACGATACACTTGGACATTCGTCAGGAGATTACATATTAGAAGAAGTAGCAAAGCGATTCCAATCATGTCTTCCATCACATACTCATCTTTCAAGAATCGGTGGCGATGAATTTACAATCATAATTGAAAACTATACTGACGAAGATTACTTATTCCAATTATGTAACCAATTATTTGAATGCATGAAAAAATCATTTATCATACATGAGCATAAATTAACTTTATCACTGAGTATCGGCATCGCTATTTATCCACATTCCGGAATCGATACCGCTACACTCCTGAAAAACGCCAATGTTGCAATGTATGATGCAAAAGCAAAAGAGCTTAACTCTCTCTCTATTTATGACGATGTAATCGCTAAAAAAATTGAAAGACGATTACGATTAGAAAAAGATTTACCAAACGCACTACAAAATGAAGAATTGTTCCTTTTGTATCAACCTCAAGTTGATAGTGAATCTAATAAAATCATCGGTGCAGAAGCTTTAATTAGGTGGAATCATCCTGAATTAGGTATTATTTCTCCATACGAGTTTATTCCGATTGCAGAAGAAACACTACAAATTATTTCAATAGGAAAATGGACATTAGAGCAGGCTTGTAAGCAAATGAAACGTTGGCACGGACTCGGATATTCACATTTAAAAATAGGTGTAAATTTATCTGCTAAAGAATTTGAACAAGAGGATTTTGTAAGGTCTATTTCTTCTACTTTAACAAATACAGGTTTACCAGCAAGCTCTCTTGATCTTGAATTAACAGAGCGAATTGCAATGATGGATGAACGAGAAACATTGATAAAACTGCGTACACTAAAAAGTCTAGGGATTCACATTTCAATCGACGACTTTGGTACAGGTTATTCTTCGCTAGCCTACTTACCTTTATATCCAATTGATACATTAAAAATTCCGAGAGAATTTATTACAATGTCTGAAACATGTGATGATGGAATGGAAATTATTAAAACAATCATCACATTAGCAAATACACTAGGAATGTCTGTCATTGCTGAAGGTGTAGAAACAAAAGAGCACGTAAATTTCCTTCAAAAAAATAAATGTCAGTTTATTCAAGGTTATTATTACAGTAAGCCTATTCATATTGATGCATTTACTGAGCTATTAGAAAACGGCATTCACCCATATTACATAGCTAATTGGAATAACTAACAATAAATTTGAACAAATATAGTAAAAAGGAAAGAAGATACCTTCTTTCCTTTTGTTTTTCCATTTACATTTCTATTACTTCACCACATCATTTATTATATCTACTAATTGATGAATCCCCTCATCATTTGTTTTTTTATATTCATTCATGTTTTGAATATATTTCTCCTGATTTGTATACAACTTATTTACTGCATGTATAAATGTATTCGTATTTACTCTGTCTTGGAGTATTACTTCCGCATATCCTTGCCGTGAAAAATATTCAGCATTTAAACCTTGATCTCCCCTACTGGAACTGTTAGTTAACGGGATAAGCAACATCGGTTTCTTCAAAAATAACAATTCAGAAATAGCAGTAGAACCCGCTCTGGAAACTACAACACTTGCCATATTTAGTATATGCGGCAACTCGTCTCCTATATATTCAAATTGCATATACCCCTCCATGCCAATAGATGGGTCTACCTTCCCTTTACCACATATATGAATAATATTAAAGTTTAATAGTATTGTATCTAAACATTTCCTTACCATATCATTTATCCATTTAGCACCTTGACTCCCACCCATAATTAATAACACTGGTTTATCTTGTTGAAATTCACAATATCTTCTTCCTCTTAATACGTTACCCTTCTCAATTTCTTCCCTTACAATCGGTCCTACATAAACCTTCTTCTCATTACTTACATTTTCTCCTGTCTGAGGAAATGTTGTGCATAGCTTTGTAGCAAAAGGTAATGCTATTTTATTGGCAAGTCCTAATGTGCTATCTGGTTCACGTATAATTATAGGCACACGATTTAACCATGCTCCTATAGCTACAGGAACTGAAACAAATCCTCCTGCTGAAAAGATAACGTCAGGCTTTGTTTTCTTAATTAATTTATAACTTTGTAAACAACCGCTTATAATTTTAAAAGGATCTTTAAAATTCTCCCAATCCCAATATCTCCTAAGCTTGCCCGTTGAAACACTATTGTATTTAACATTTTTCACTAATGATTTTTCAATTCCATTTTTGGATCCAATATACTCGACTCTCCATCCTTGCTCTATAAATTTAGGAATTAATACAATATTAATCATAACGTGTCCGGCTGTACCGCCCCCAGTAAAAAGAATCGTTTTGCTCATAACTTATACCCACCTTTATTATTAAAAATCTAGCTTTATATTTACCTTTTAAATGTAAATAAACTTATTATTTTTTATATAAATCTTTAACTCCACCTCTATATCTTGTAAAAGATCTTTAATGAGTTCATAAAAATCATTTCCATACTCACTACACTCATATTGAGCAAAGATTTGAATCACATACCTAGTTTCGGTCTCTAATGCTGACTTTATTCGATTAACCCTTTTTTCTTCTACATACGCTTGATATTTATGTATTGCCTCATAAAGACGCAATACATGCGCTTCTTCATCTTTCCAGTCCAGCGTATCAACAATTGAAAGAAATAGCGTATTTTGATTATCTATTACTTCATAACCATTCATATATTTCTTACACCCTTTTTTGTTTTTCATTGCATGCAGATGTCACTACACTTCGCATACTCAAGTACATCTTTTAATGATTGATGAAATTCAATTTCTGGGATCCAACCTAACCTTTTTATTTCCTCTATTACTAAACTCTCATTTGAGTCGCTCCCACTTTTCTCTGTTTCCTCTATAAAAAAATTTAGCTGTGTTAATTCTTTATATTGTTCTAGTACATCTAATAAAGATCGTTTTACTCCTGATCCGATGTTATATTGTTTTCCATTTATTCCATCTCGTAATAACACATGATACGCTTTAACCGCATCACGTACATCTAGAAAATCTCTACTATCTTTCAAACTGTTTACTTCAATAATAGCTTTACTTCTACCTGATTCTATATCTATCATTTTCTTTGCGAGAATCGAACAAATGCCATTCGATACCCCTGGACCAATTAAATTTGAAGGCTTTGCAATGATAATATTTGAATCCATTAATTCTCCCCAAGCCTCTGCAATAATGACTTGCATCGTTTTACTTAAACTATATGGATTTGAAATTTTCATTTCGTCCATACTATCTGCTTGCAAAGCAGATCCTATAACTAATGTTCTACAATACGATGCTTCTTGCTTAATTGCTTCTAATAAATATAACGTTCCTATTACGTTAATCTCTATATATTCAAGAGCAGATGTCCAAGATTCTATGACCGAATTCCTTCCTGCTAAATGCAATACGTAGTCTGGCTTTATTTGTTTCATTACCTTTATTACTTCGCTCTTATTAGTTAAATTACAAGTAATACCATTTCTAATTTTTTCTCTATGTGCACGATTTTGAAACATAGGAATTACATGAAAGCCCTGCTCTAAAAAATATTGGCAAGCATGGCGTCCTGTAAAACCATTTGCACCAGTTATTAAAAGGCTCGCATTTTTTTTCATCGCAAAAATCCTCCTTTTAATAGCATTTGTTTCACCTCATGTTTTGCAAGTAAGTCTTGTTGAGAACTAAAACTCTTCACATCCACTAGCGGATAGCTAGAATAATATTCTTGAAGTCCTTCTATAGGAATGGTCGGTAGTACCACAAAATAATTTTGATCAAAACTTATACTTGTTTTACTCTCTACCTCAGATAAAAGCATTTCACTTAATTTTTCACCTGGTCTTATCCCTACCTCTTTTACCTTAACGTTCCTTTTTTCCGAATCTTCAATTAACACTTCTGCTAAATCTGTTATTTTACATGCCGGCATTTTCATAACAAAGATTTCCCCGCCTCTACCTTGATATACGGCTTTAAATAACAATCCAACAGCATCTTCAACTGTTAAGAAAAATCTAGTCATATTCGCATCGGTAATCCCTACTTGTGAAGATTTTTTAATTTGTTGTTTAAAAAGCGGTACTACACTTCCACTCGTCCCTAAAACATTTCCACCACGAACACAAATGAATTTTGTTTTCTTCGTTTGTATATTCGCATGAACCATTAATTTTTCACCAATTGCTTTTGTCATCCCATACGTATTTGATGGATCAGCTGCTTTATCCGTTGAAACATATATAACTTTTTCAACTCGCATCTGTATAGAGGCTTCAATTACATTTTGCGTACCATGTATGTTGGTTTTTATAGCTTCATAAGGATAATACTCACATACTGGAACGTGTTTTAAAGCTGCAAGATGAAATATATAATGTACACCTTGGCAAGCATAGACTAGTTGATCTTTATCACGAATATCTCCAATAATAAATTTTAACCTTTCATCATTTATAAACTGTTGCTGCATTTCAAACTGAACCGTTTCATTTCTTGAAAAAATTCTAATTTCTTTCGGTGATTTTTCTAATAGTTGTTTTATAAGTTCATGCCCCCACGAACCTGTACCACCAGTAATTAAAATTATTTTATTTAACATTCCTTTTCCTCCTACGAAACATCTCAATTTAAATAGTATTTATTGAATTATTTTCAATTGATTCAAATCATAATCGTCGTTTGTTACATTTAATTGACAAAATAAAAAAACAGAAACTATTAAACAACGTTTCTGTTTTTCATTTCACCTCACAACAGTAAGATTTTTTATACTGTTTGCATGATAAATAAATTCCTTGTAAAAAAACACCGCTCATTTATTTCTTATACTCGTAATAAAATAAAGTGAAACTTTAATCAGTGGGGATATTGTTCATCCCCCACTAATTATCAGCCCTCACCAATCGGGCTTTTACGGGCGGTTGATCCCCCACCGAACATCTTTGCTTCCGCTGAATTTTGAGGTGGGGATCTTACTACCCGGCAAATAGCGGGATAAATAGAATGATTCATAGCCAATAATCATGTTTAAATTTATGAAAAAGGGAGGTAACGGAATGGACCAAAGCAATTCAAATCATACATATAACGGACCTTCCAAAGCACTGCCCCTCTCCCTATTCGATGTAAAAAATGAATTGAAACAAAAAAGCAAGCTTATTCCTTCTGATACCTTGTATAAATTAACGAAAGAAGAGCAACTCATCATCAACAAAATAAAAATACAAACAGAACAGCTAAATAAAAATAATGTTACAAGAACACGCGCATACTACCAATTTTACATTCAATATCCAGAAATACATTGGGCACTGCTTGGACATATGGTATCACGTAACGGCGGTTGGAATATGACTGATTTAAAGGGCGATTTATATACGAGAATCTTATCAGAGAAAGATCAATTCATATTTTTTTCTTTTTTAGAAAGAGGGAATTGGCTTATTTTCCAAGATGTATACCCTCAATTTTTACTTTACGAACAAAGTGTAAAGAAATCACAAAAGTTATTTCACCTTCTCCCTCACCTAAATGTTTCTACATTTATGGAAACGATGTGGAACGATTTTTGGAAAACAGGCAACAAAAAAACATTAGCCATTGCAACTATTATTAATGAACAAAACTACTTAGAAAAAAGAGTGATTCAAAATGTACAATTTAAAAAGACCGTACTCAATAGTATTGGATTTAAACTCTTTGATTTCTTTCAGTTTAATCATATCCTTTTCCCATTCTACGAAAATGATAAGAAACAAAAAGTGTTACTATTTGGTGATACAATGAAACATTTCACTTCCTTACATGAACGAATATTAATTGGAAAAAGATTATATTCATTATTATTTCGAGATACACATGTTTTATCTCAAATAATAAGCTGGGCCCAACACCATCCACACACGGGATCAAGGAAAGATTACTGGCCCCATTTATTTTCAAGTGTAAATGAATCTTTTTCCCGTGAGTTTTATAAGCGCCGAATAAAAAAATGCCAGTTACGAAATGACGCTTATCGCATATACAGCCCTGCACTCATCTATGCATGGCGAGATATGAAGCATGAGGAAGTTGACAGTGAAGATTGGTTTACCGATTGGCAAGTTGTACATTATTTAGTTGATAAGGAGGAAAATATAAATGGACAAATTACAGAAGACTACTGCAAAACACTCGAAAAAATTGAACTCGCAATTCTCGCAAAGAAAAATGTCCTCCTCCGAGAAGAAGAATGAGTTTCTAGCATTAGTAGTTACAATCTTTCTCTCTGCTATTATTGGAACTTGTTTAGATGCTTTTTTTGTTCATAAACAAATATATTCCTTTCCAGCTAGACCCTTCTCATCCACATTTTCGGTTAATATAGCTTTTACATTATTCGTACTGCCGATTTTAACAGTTATCTTTATACACATTTCAAAAAAACTATCTAAAGTTTCTAGAATTCTATTTATTATTTCAATTGGTATTTGTGCTAGCCTTTTTGAACAGATTGCTGAAAGTTTAGGTTTATTTATACACAGTACGAATTGGAACCATACATATTCTTTATTTGGTTATATGATTTTCCATTCTTTTATTTGGAACATATATAATTGGATAAAAAAATAAAGAGACCATTATAGGTCCCTTCTTAAGCATACTCTTCCATTATTGCTAATGGTGCCAGTGTTTGTAGGCTTTTAGAGCGTAAACGATAGGCAACGACTTTCTTCTTATATTGCTTAATGACATCAATATGTTCCTCATAGCTATATAGAGAAAACCTAATCTCTTTATTCCCTTTCTTCGTATCAATGACTATTGGTGTCCCTTCTCCGTGCGGCGGGAAATAATGTTTATCTAAAAACAAAGCTTCATTAAATTCATGAATAACTTGTAGTTTCATTTCTCCCTCTATATTTTTTCCATCTATTGATATAGAAGTATTTTCCGCCTCAAGTTTTTGATGCAACTCAAATTTACTAATAATTGATTCTACAACAGAAGTGGGCATACTAGAAACTAATACTTTAATAGCTCCAAAAACAAATAATGTAACTATAAACCATGTTGTCATTGTTATCATCTCCATTACATTTAAAAAATAAATTTCGTTCCATACGGTATTAGTATACTAATGAGTATTCCAGTTACAATCATCGTTACCGAACCGATAGTCGCTTCTTTCTCGCCTTCCTTCACTAAACGACTCACACCGATAATATGTGATGCACAGCCCATTCCAACTCCTTTTCCAATCGTACTTGTTATACTGAAAAACTTAAGTACTGTCGGTCCGACAATAGCACCTGTTATCCCTGCAACAACTACAAAACTAGAAGTCATAGATGGAATACCACCAATTTGATCCGCTAATGAAAGGGCAATAGGCATCGTTGCTAACTGTGGTAAAGTAGTTAATATAAGTTCCTTATCTATATTTAAAATTCCGCCAATCACTACATTCATGCTCGTTACAGCCACTATACCTATCACTACTCCGATAAGTATCGATAAAAAATTTTTCATCAGTATCTTTCGCTCTTTAAATAGAGGTATGGCTAATGCTACAATTGCAGGGCTCAATAAGCTTGAAAGAATGTCTCCACCATTTTCCCTATACTCATGATGAGAAATACCAAAAATCAAAAATAAACAAATCATAATTGCCGTAACTGTTAACACCGGTAACGTAAATGCAAACGTAAATTTTTTATATAGATTTGTCGCCAAGAAATAAATTGCTACAGTAATAATAATTAAGACCATTTGAATCGTGCACCTTGTCGATTTTATTTTTTTGATGTTACTAATAATTGACTTATATAACCTGAAACAATTAAAGTTACTATAGTACTTGCAACTACTAAAAGGAATATAATACTCCCCTTACTTAAAAGAAACGATCCGTATTCCATGAGCCCTGTTGTCGAAGGGATTAAAAATAACGGTAAAAATACGATTAACTTTTCCGCACCTAACTCAAACCACTTTAACGGTAGAACGCGAGTGAAAAGAAACAGGAACAGTATTAACATCCCTATTAAACTTCCCGGTATTGATAGATGGAATATTTCCTGAATCCACATACCCACTAAGCTAAATACATATAGCACGCCTACTTGAAGTAAAAGCGTCACGTACTTCATTTATTTCCCTCATTTCACTATCACACATCCATATTATGAAATCTCATTTAGCGTGTAAGCAAACCGTTTAATTCCAAGTTGAATTTGTTCTATATTCGCTCTACCAAACGTAAATCGTATATATTCATTTTTCGAACCTAAAACACTGCCCGGAACAAATGCGACACCATTCCGTATAGATTCACCTAATAAGTGATATTCATCAAACTTTCCTTTCACTTTACACCATACATGTATTCCACCCTCTGGCACGAAACATTCAACTCGGTCTCCCAATGTTCCTTCAAGCTCTGTAATTAATTCATCTCTTCTTTGCTTTAATTGTCCACGAAGTATCGTAATATGTGTATGAAAATCCTTTGATTCTAAAAATTGATTTGCTACCCACTGCGTAAATACACTATGGCCAAAATCAACTTGTTGCTTTGCATCTGCTAAACGCTCAATTACTCGTATAGGACCAATTATCCATCCAATACGTAATCCTGATGCAACAATTTTTGATAATGAACTTATATAAAGAACATTTCCATTTTGATCCATTGATTTTAATGTCGGATTCACTTCTCCATTAAAAGAAATTAAACTATACGGATCATCTTCTACAATTGGTATACCGAACTCAGAAGACAGTTCTAAAATCTTTTTACGTCTCGCTAATGAAAGTACAGTACCCGTTGGATTCTGATAATCTGGATTCAAAAATACCATCCGAATGCGATGCTTTTTGTGCAAATCGATTAAGTCATCTGGATTCATTCCATGCTCATCAACAGGTAAATGAAATATGTTTAAACCGGCCGATTTAAACATTGGAAGCGAAAAACAATACGAAGGATCTTCAATCGCGATCGCATCGCCAGGTTTTAATAAACATTGAACGATAAGATTAAGCGCCTGTTGTGCTCCAGACGTAATAAGAATAGAGCTTGAATCTGCTTCAATTTGTTTATATTGCTGAACATGTGCTGAAATTGTTTTTCTCAACATCTCATTTCCAAGTGGATGGTCATAACCGAGGTTTTCCATAAATGTTTTCTCCGACAAAATTGTTCGAAATCTATCACTTGGAATTAATTCTGGTGACAGTTCACCACTTGCTAAATTAATTAAATCATCTTTTTGTGTTTCCGTTCGAATTTGTTGAACGAGTGGTACGTTAGGTAAGAATGATCCGTCCTCCACGTACCTACCCCAGTTCGGTATTCGTTTATGTGAGACACCCCATATGTCTGTATTGACCCGTGTTCCGCTTCCCTTTTGCCGTTCTACTACTCCAAGTGATTTTAATTCTTCATACGCAGCTACTATTGTACTCCGGTTCACCTGTAATCCCTTTGCCAATATACGCTCAGAAGGTAACTTACTATCAGAAGGAAATTCACCTGAAGAAATGCCTCTTTCAATATAATCAGCAATTTGTTTATATACAGGTGTCTTATCTGCACGATTTGGTTTCCATTCCATCTAGTTCCCTCCTTTCAAAACGAACTATCCTCATTTTTTACTAACAGTATTCACCGTAAAAATAGTATTAATTAGTCACATTTTCTTATCCGTAAATGGATATATCCAAAATAGTTCTCTTTCTGATTACTCGATAGCTTCTGAAATTCCAACTTCATACTCTCATTTCAGTTCTTTCACAAACTATCAAATCATTACCACATACCATGTTACCCCAACCAGTAGAACAAAAAGAAGAAGAATATAGATTGCAGATAAGTTTTTCACATTTCTTTTTGTAGACTTGCCGTAATTCTCCTCCACGTTTCTTGCAACTAGTACAGTCCCAAATAGCGATACAATTACAATAATAACGACTAGTGAAATTGCAAAACTCATTGTCTTTTCACCTCTCTAAGACCCATCTATTTTAATTAAAGAACTTACATAAAAACCTTCCTCTTTAAAACGCTGATAACATACTACCTTTCTTCTCTTATCATAATAGATGTTTGTAAAAAGCGGACCAACCACTTTCGCGTTTTTTTACTCATCCACTTTAAAAATAAAAAGCAACTGATCACTTAGGACCAGTTGCTTTTTCGCAAGGTTAATTATATCCATTTTCCACTTGAAATTAACCCGATTTAAAAGTTTGATTTTTTCATAATGAAAAGTATCGTTCACACCATTTACAAAAAAAGAACCTATGAAGGTCCTTTTTCAAATTATACAACACAGCACTATGTTGAGTATCTTAAAGTTTATACTAATGATAAAGTGAAACTTTAATCAGTCTTCACCAATCGGGCTTTTACGGGCAGCAGGCCCCTACCTAACTTCTTTGCTTCCGCTGAATTTTGAGGTAGGGGTCTTACTGCCCGGCAAATAGCGGGATAAATGTTAATAGACTTATTCTTCAATAATGAATTGTGAAATTAGCATTTCTAAATTTTCGACTTTCTTTTTCATTTCATTAGATTTCGTCGTTATTTCTTGAATCAATGTGGCTTGTGCTTGAATTGATTGTACCGTTCGATTCGTTTCTTGTGCGACTTGTGTTGCAGTTTCAGAAACTATTGACAAAGAGGCATTTACTTCTTCTGTCCCAGCAGACATTTCTTCTGTGGCAGCAGACACTTCTTGAATTTGGGTCGTTATTCTATTAATATCTTGCATAATAGATGAAAATGCGAGTTCTGCCTTATGCGCTGCTTCTTTACCACCACTAGCCTGTTGTTGACCTTTTTTCATTACATGAACTGTATCCTCTGTATCTTGATGTATAAAACGTATTAAATTATTTATATCATTTACAGATGTTTTAGATTTCTCAGCTAGACCTCTTACTTCAGCTGCAACTACTGCAAATCCTTTTCCATTTTCTCCAGCACGTGCTGCCTCAATTGCAGCATTTAAAGCAAGTAAATTCGTTTGTTCCGCAATATTAGTAATAACATCTAACGCTTCTTCAATTTGTTGTGTACGCGTAACAAGTCTATCAATGACCTTAGAAGTTTCTTCGACAACTTCATTCACGCTATTCATTTGATGAATAGATTGTTTTATAACTTCACTACCAGAGTTTGCTTGGTCTATTGTTGCAACAGCAACTTCAGCAACCATCGCTGAAGATTCAGCTACTGTTTGAACACCAGTTGCAATTTCTTCCATTGAAGTTGAACTTTCTTGAATACTAGTCACTTGTCCCTCTATTTCTTTATTTATTTCAGAAGTAGTTCGAACAACCTCGTTTGATATATGTGCTGCCGTTTTCGTCTCTTGTAGCATATTTTCAGTTGAAACAATCACTTCTTTCGCCGTAACCTTCACCTGACCGACTAATTGTTGCAAGTTATCTAACATACTATTAAAGGACTGTACAATATGGCCTAATTCGTTCTCGGATTTATAAGAAGTTCGAATTGTTAAATCTCCAGCAGATACTCGTTCCATATCTTTTTGTAATAATACAATTGGTTTTTTTATAGCATTTTTTGTTATAAAACCAATAAAAATGATTATTATGATTCCAACAAATGAAATAATTACAAATGTTATGATTGTATTTTTCACACTATTAACATTCTCTTTTTGTAGCTGTTCAGCAGCATTATTATTATATAAAATAAGTTCACGAATAGACTGAATTGTTTTTTCCATATTAGGGTCAATTTCTTTTAAATAATAGCTATAGGCTTCTTCATTATTAGTCAGTCCCAAATCTTGTGCTTTTTTCATTTGTACTCTTAAATCTTTAAATTGACTTTGAAACGCATTATACAAATCTTTTTCTTTATGAGAACTAATTCTAGTTTCAAATTGTTTTAACAGCTCATCATTTTCTTTTCTAGTCTTATCCATTTCTATTATGAGTTCTTTCATTCTTTTTTCATCTTTCGATATCATAATCTCCATAAAATTCATATTAACATGGTAAAAATTTGATTCTACAATTCCTATCCATTCAATTGGTAATAGTCTTTCTTCATACATACTAGAAGATGCATTTTCACCTTTTTGAAGCCCTAAAAACCCGAGTGAAGATAACATGATACAAGCCAAACTCGATATAATGACTAACACATTTAATTTCGTTCCAATTTTACTATTTTTAATAAAAGACAACAAAATCACTCCATCTATATATTATATTTTACTTGTTTTATATTACAACAACAATCGACATTTATCGACATTTTTTTATTAATCTTATAATTATATTCGAAGAACTTGATTCTCATACTATCAAATACTAAAAAGTCTTATGGGAATTCCACAAGACTTTTAATAGAGTTATATTGTTTCTATGAAATTATGATAAAAATTAAAGCGACTTATTAGTTCTTATAACTTCTTGATAGAGAATCGGTGACCACTTATCACTAATATAATCTTGGATAACCCAACCAACTCTTTTTGGATTCTCTTGTTTAATATATGCCGCGATCTCGGGATTTATATAAGACGCATAATAATATGGACTATTCCATGCTGTACCACCCGAAGACAAGCTTGTAAAATTAATATATAGATGATTTAAATCCTCGCTATTGTTCATCGTTTCATTGATTGTATCTTTAATAGATTTTACTTTCTCATCATAACTCACTTTATATTTATCTTGTACTGTTACATTTACATTTTTGTTTACAGTTGTGGTAAACGTCTCATTATCTGGCCAATAAAAATTATTATATCCTCCAGATTCATTACTGCCACTATATCTTTTTAGTAGTACAATTTTCCCACGAGCATCTCCAAGTTTTATATTTCCTTCTGTTTTTAAAAAGATAGGATCAACAAAATAATTTTTTTCAAACGTACTACTAAATGAATCTTCTGCCCCTTTCATATCCTCATACTCTTTTTTTAAAGACATAATAATTGTTTCACTCGGGTTATCTTTTAAAAATTGTTTCGCTTCATTTATGAATTCATGCAGTGTTACGTAAAGATATAATGGCCCATGATGAAGAACTATCGTATTATCATCTGTTAAACGTCCTCTTATATCAAAAATGCGAGCTCCATGGTCCATTTGATAGCGAAAATCATATTCTTGCGTCATTCCCCACACTTGCTTAATCGGATTTTGCAACTTGAACGTCCCACTATCGTGTGTTCCTGGAATTGAAATTCGTGCTAACGGAATATTATCAGGTATAGGTTGCATCCATTTCGACCAATTTTCAAGCTCATTAACAGAGCTAGCTGCAACTACTCTCTTATCATGTAAAGCAAATACAAATGTGATAAATATTGTACTACATATGAATAATTTCAAAATTAACTTCTTATTTCTCATTATTATCACTCTCTTTTTCTGTTTTTATATCAAACTTATTGAATATAATATAGGCTAGTTCATAAAAAATAAATAACATTTCATCAATATGAAATATTGCATAGAAGTAAAGTTAAAAAATCATTCACATATACTAAATTAGAAAAATTTAAAGGAACTTCATCTGAAGTTCCCTTTGCTTATTTTATGTTCAATACATATGAACCATCTTTATTCTCATATTTATAGACGTATAAATAATATTTTCCTGGCTTTGCATTATAAGTTCCTTTAACTACATTTCCTTCATTTTCACCATATGCTACATAGTTATTTAAATCTGATTCATGATGAAGTACCCATGTCATTCCGATATTTTGTTCATTTAGTAGAGAAATATTAATATTTTCCGGCGAGTCAATTTGGAAAGTAAATACATCTACTCTATCACTATTATGTAGCGTTCCTTTCACCGGTGTATGAAAGTTAACTTTATTTGCCTGTCTAGGCTCATTATTTGGTTCATTTTCTGTTACTTGTAATTCATTCCCACCGTTTAGTTTTCTTTGTTCATAGCCTAAGTTTACTAGTATAGACTTCAAATCTGGTAAAACACCAATTTTATCTGCATATGGATCTTTAGATTTTGTTCCTGTGCTCTGGTTGCTTAATATTGCTCTTAGTTCACTAGGTCTATATGGTTGTCCTAAATTTTCTTTAGCAATGCTTTGTACTAAAGTCGCTGCCCCAGCAATAATTGGCGAAGCACTAGATGTTCCGCTAAAGCTTGAAGTATAAAGATTTACAGCACTTCTACTTTGCTCGGCTGTAGTTGTATCTACATTTTCTCCCCATCCGTACACATCAATACGGCTTCCATAATTCGAAAACCACATACGTTCATGAGGGAAAGATGAAGAGCCAGCTCCTACCATAATTGCACCCGAATCTTTAAAATCTTTACTATTACGATTTAAGACTTGCTTACCCTTTCTATCTTTGAACTGATCTAAATCATTCCACCCATTTGCTCCAGCCTCTATAATTACAATTCCCTTATCTGTACCAGCACGAATTGCATCAAAAATATCTGGTTGTACTTCAACAGGTAAATATTTATCACCATATCCATCAAAGGATGCTTGCGCCTCTAACAATAAAACATCCCCAGCTTCTAACTGATTTACAGCGCTTAATATTGCATCAGCCGTATTATACTGTCCGTTATCTCTTATTTGAGAGATAACCTTTGCTTTCGCTTTTGGCGCAATCCCAATATTCCCGACTTCATTGTCCTCAGAGGATACAATTCCTAGTACAGACGTCCCATGACCGACATGCTGATTTATATTTCTTCCAGACATTAATTCAATATTTTGATGTAATAAATCCTCATGATTTAATAGCCATCCGTATTCCATATCAACAAAAGTGATACCATTTCCATTACCGCCTTGAACTCCCCAGGCGAAAGGCGCATTAATACCGTATGGGGCTGCTTCAAGATAACCTTGTTTTTTAAATCTAGGATTTTTATTAGGATTAAGAGCTACACTTGATGATTGCACCTCAGGTGGCATTATTTTCTCTTGTTTCTTCATATACGCATCTTCTATTAAAGAAGATGCCTTTAACTTATCTACTATTTCTTCTTCATACCCACTATTTTGATTTTGAAGAATATAGTAGTTTAATAAACTTGTAGATACATGATTAGGTGCTTTCACTTCAAGGTTTTGTATTTGTTCCGGGCTTACAGATGTGAATAAACGAGTAAATGTTACATCTGGATATTCTGTCAAAAGATCTTTTATTACTTTATCATTCGTTTGAGATTGTATTTGTTTTTCAATACCATCTTCATATGGAAAATCCAAATCTGCTTTAAATTTTACAATGATTTGCTTATCTGTTTCTTGTTCTATCCCTAATTTACTCTGCTGTTCTATAGAATCAGCATGTACACTATTGATAGTACCTCCTGTTCCTAAAAGTGTTGTAATGATTACAGTTGACGCATACATTTTTTGAAATATTTTCATTACATCAATCCTCCTATTAATAATTATTAATCATTATATTAATCTATAATGATTTTATTTCTATAACGTATTCCCTTTCTACTAAATAGATTATAGTAATCAGAAATATGAACTTCAATGTATTTTCATATGCAATATTTCATATTCTGACTCTACACTACACGAATATGAAACTTATAGTGATTATTTATTTTATATGTGCTAATATACTTACATTAATATATTACGCATATACACATTCTGAACTACATTACTTAATAGTTTCACCTTAATTTTTTCTTAGGAGGATTTACAATGAAATTACTAAAAATAAAACATATAATCCCTTTATCCGCGGCTGCAATTACATTCGTATGTAGTCAAAGTACAGCTGAAGCTTCTACCATTCATACAGTAAAAAAGAACGATACACTTTGGGGCATTAGTAAACAATACGGAGTTTCAATACAATCCATTAAACAGGCTAATAATAAAGGAAACGATAAAACCTTTATTGGCGAACAGTTACATATTCCAGGGTCCGTGAAATCAAATGAAATCACTGTTCCTCAAAACGCCAAGCCTGCGAGCATTTCTGGACAAATTATTTATCAAGTACAACCGGGGGATTCATTAGAAACGATAGCAAAGCGTTACAATGTCACCGTCCAATCTATAAAACAAATTAACAATACAGTCGGAAACAAGCTTTATACAGGACAACATTTAAAAATTAACTCAAGCATTTCACAAAAAGAAAAAGACTTAATGGCACGCTTAGTTACTGCTGAAGCAGGTCGCGAATCCTATAAAGGAAAAGTAGCAGTAGCAAAAGTTATACTAAATCGTGTAAATGCAAAAGGTTTTCCAAATACAATAACAGGTGTTATTTATGAACCTATTAAATACGGATATGCATTTACTCCTGTTACAGATGGCAGAATTAATCAGCCTGCAAGTGCAGAAGCAAAAATGGCTGTAGAAGAGGCTATCTCCACAAATGGAGTACATTCTGACTGGATTTATTTCTACAATCCAAAAACATCAACAGACAAGTGGATTACGACACGTCAAACAGTAGCAGTAATTGGTAACCATGTGTTTGCTAAATAAGATTTAAAATCATTAACAGACCTCTTCACTTAAAAGGTCTGTTTTTTTCTATGTAAGATGTTATTAATCATATGACATAGTGATTTTTCAAACTATTTCTTCTTTCAAATAAAAATTTTTGTATTAACTCCACCACTCGGAGAAGTTAATACAGCATCAAGTTCAAAAACTCCCACTTTATTAATAAAAGCTATTTCTTAACTTCATAAAATTGTTATACACTAGAAAAATAAAAAACAAACTATTCGTTAGCAGGTGAAAGAATATGTATGATGTTACAATTATCGGCGCTGGAGTAAGTAGCATTTTTATGGCTTATTCACTAGCTAAAAGTAACAAAAAAGTTTTAATTCTTGATAAAGGTAAAGCGCTAGAAGATCGCCATTGTCCTTTAGACGAAGGAAAAGTGTGTAATTGTACTACATGTGATAAATATTTCGGGTTTGGTGGTTTAGGAAGATCTGAAGGGAAATTTAATTATACAAACGGATTTGGCGGAGAACTTGAGCAAAAAGTCGGTAAAGAGGGCTTTATACAGCTCATGGCTGAAGTAGATGAAATTCTATGTCAGTTTGGTGGAAGTTCTGTCTCAAAATATTGTACTGAAAATTCAAGTCTCACTAAAAGAGCTGAAGCGTGTGGTTTACAAATGCTAACAACAGAAGTAAGACATCTTGGTACTCCCCTTTCCAATAACATTTTTCAGCAGCTCTATGAATTTTTACTGACGAAAATAAAGATCAAATTTCAAATAGATGTACAACATATTCTGAAACAGGAAGATTATTTTACAATAGAGACAAATCAAGGAACAGTTCAAACTAAGCAACTAGTATTTGCAACTGGGCGTTCAGGGGCCGATTGGTTAAAAGAAATATGCAGTTCTCTAAGTATTTCTCAGGAGCAAACACGTGTAGATTTAGGAATTAGAGTAGAAATGAAAGAACATCAATTACGTTCTATATTAAAAGATACTTTTGAAACAAAACTTTCTTATCAAGGTGAGCATTTCACAGCAACTACTTACTGTATGAATCCAAAAGGACGCATCATTCGAAAGTACGAAGAAGGTTTAGTTATGCCTGACGGTCAAAATTTTCGAGAGCAAGGAACTGGCACTTCTAATTTAAACTTCACTTTATTTATTCCTCGCTATTTTCCAACTCTCAAAGAAGCAAATGTATACGCAAGTTCAATTATTAAAGGCATTAACCAAGGACGAGATCGGATTGTTATACAGCGCTTAGAGGACTTATTAAAGAAACAACCTACGGCGAAAAACAGCATGGAACATAATCGTATACAACCTACACTACAGGGGGATTATGGAGATTTGAATCAAGAAGTTCCTCAATTATATATTGAAGGGCTGAAAGAATTTTTATTACGTTTAGAACAATTTATACAAGAGCCTATTGATCAACATACTTTACTATATGGAATTGACGGAAAGTTCTATGCTCCTACGATAAAAATCAATAACTCTTTTGAAACAAGTGTGCATGGACTATTTTTAGTTGGAGATTGTTCCGGCGTCACTCATTCCTTATCTCAAGCTGCTGCAAGTGGTCTGTATGTTGGAAAGTACTTATCTGACATTTAATTTCTATCATTAAGATGTCAGTCAAATATTTTCAATTCCAAAACACTTTTACTTATATATAGTAAAAGTGTTTTAATAATCCCTCCTATCCTTCCCGGCTAATGATTAACTGGCAAAGAAACGGAATTTTACAAAATACATATGTAACATAACTGTATATTTAAAACGATTGACATTCAATTCTAATAAATTGAATGTCAACAGTTTTAAAAGTCTCTATCCATTTTCACTTTCATTTGTTCGATATTTTGTAACATCATCATAGTGTTTAATATGGTAGGATGTCTATAAGTCAATTTCACTACAACTATGACTTGTTCTGCCCGTTTCTCAAAAAGAGTTATATTTATGCTACTACGCTTTAAAAATCCCCATTGTATGTATATGAATACTTCAAATTATTCCCTTTAGAAAACATAATCTAAATGGTTCATTAAACTCTAATAGTTATAAAAACATAATATATAACTTCAATTAAATAAATTGTATAAAGAAGGTGTAAAAATGAAGAATAAAATAAATTTACAAATGCAAAATATAAGTTTTGTTATAATAATGGCTTTAGCAGTATGGTTAAAAACATATCTTATTACGCGATTCAGTTTTGATTTAAAAATTGAGTCTTCAACGCAAGAGCTTATTTTGTTTATTAGCCCTCTAGCCGCATCATTAGCATTTGTTGGATTAGCATTATTTGCAACTGGTGAAAAGCGAAATTATATAGCGCTATGTATTAATTTCTTATTAACGATCGTGCTTGTTGGAAATGTAATGTTCTATGATTTTTATAGTGATTTCGTTACATTACCAGTACTTGGACAAACCTCAAACTTTGGCCAATTAGGCGGCAGTATTATAGAGATATTAAACTACAAAATTATACTCGCATTCGTAGACATTGTTTTCTTCTTTATTTTATTAAAAAAGAAATCATTGGTCTTTAAAACAGAACGTGTAACTCATTCTACACGCTTGTTATACTTTCTTTTAACGATTGGTGTATTCTTTGCGAATCTACAGCTTGCAGAAAAAGAGCGCCCTGAATTATTAACGAGATCATTCGACCGGGTAATGCTTGTCAAAAATTTAGGCTTATATACTCACCAAGTATATGACTTAACACTGCAAGTAAAAGCTGGGTCACAAAAAGCACTTGCTGATAGTAGTAAATTACAAGAAACTGAAAACTACGTAAAAGCAAACCAAAGCGAGCCAAACCCTAATATGTTTGGTGCAGCGAAAGGAAAAAACGTAATTGTCGTCACTCTTGAATCCTTGCAGACCTTCTTAATAGGCGCATCAGTCAATGGGCAAGAAGTTACACCATTCCTAAATGAATTCATAAATGAAAGTTATTACTTTGATAACTTTTTCCATCAAACTGGTCAAGGGAAAACATCCGATTCTGAATTTCTAATCGATACGTCGTTGTATCCATTAAATCGAGGGGCTGTATTCTTCACACACGGTAACAATGATTATACTGCGACTCCAGAAATTTTACGTCAGCAAGGTTATTTCACTTCTGTATTCCATGCGAATAACGCAACATTTTGGAATCGTAATATTATGTACTCCGCTCTTGGTTATGATCGTTACTATAATGAGCTTGATTACAAAATTACGCCAGAAACAAATTTAAATTGGGGATTAAAAGATATCGAATACTTTGATCAATCAGTAGATATATTAAAAACTGTTGATCAACCATTCTATGCTCGTTTCCTTACTTTAACAAACCATTATCCATTCACGTATGATGAAGATACAAAATTCATTGAACCATACAACTCTGGTAATGGCGTATTCGATCGTTACATCGTAACTGCACGTTACTTAGACGAATCAATTAAAAAATTTATTGAGCGTTTAAAGGCCGAGGGAATGTATGATGATTCTATTATTGTGTTATACGGTGATCATTATGGCATTTCCGAAAAACATAATCGTGCAATGGCACAGTTTTTAGACAAAGATCAAATAACAGAATTTGATACTTTAAATTTACAACGTACACCTTTATATATTCATATTCCTGGACAAACAGAAGGTCAAACTATTTCAAAGCCTACGGGACAAATCGATATGAAACCTACTATTCTAAATTTATTAGGTGTTGGTTCTACGAATGATATCCGTTTTGGCCATGATATGTTTTCAGATGAATATACTGGCTTTGTTGTTTTACGCGATGGTAGCTTCGTTACAGATAAGTATGCATACAAAAACAACACTTTCTACGACCGTATAACAGGGGAAATTGTAGATTTACCAAAAAAAGAAGCTCAAGCCCTCATTAAACGTGCACAAAATGAATTACGAATGTCTGACAAAATTATTGAAGGCGATTTATTACGCTTCTCAGAAAGTAATAAAATTAAAACTGGCGAAGTACAAACTAAAATTAAAGAAACAGAAAAATAATCTATATATGAAAAAGGAGCAACTTATTACAATTGCTCCTTTTTACTTTCTTATAACACATCAGATTTTTCATATATAAAATCTGATGTGTTTACTTTTATTCTACGCTTGTTTCTAAAGCTACATCCGTATAGGTATTATCATCACCTATATTTAAAATTACTTCACATTGACGCAATCTCAATTCAAAGAGCATGATAGAATCATGATAGATTTCAGGATTTGATTTCATCTTATGTAATATCTCTTGTTTTTCTTGTATTTCTAAATGCGTGTTTTCTACAGCTTGCTTTAAGGAGTTAAATGGATTCCTAAAGAATATATTAATATCTCGCTCTTGTGTGTTTTCAAACAGCTCAAATTGCAAGAAAAATTTCTTCATAATAGAAGCCGTTACTTCAGTATAATCTTCATTTTCTACATACTGTTTGTATTTGTTATATAGCATAGATTTATTTTTAGGAAGAACTCCAAATAATTTACCGGCACTTTTCAACAAAAATTGTGCTGGCGTAAATCGACGTAAAATATTTACTTCATCCATTTGTATTCTAGTCGTCATCCTGTCAGTATCTCTGCGCCAGTCATCAAGCACTTTAAAATCACATTCTAACTGTATTCTATTTTCTCCAAATAGTGAATTAAGCCCTTCACTAAGTTCTTCTAAATACGTTTGACTTTGAAGAAGCTCATTATTAGAAGTTGCAATCCAATTTTGCATAGAAAGAGCGAGATTAGGTAATACAGTTTGTTCTAAATATTTATGCACTTTTTCATTCATTGCTTTATTTAGTTCCGTATCCATGTGCCCGAAATCACTTTCTTCACTAATTAAATTAGAACAGCTCTTTAATATCTTCGGAATATTTTCAGTAAGATCATTTGTAATTTCAGTCTTCATTGAACGATATGATTGTGTAATGAAATGAATTTTTTCCCTCTCAAATGCAGTAAGGTTATTAATGCTACCGTTTAGTTTCACTAGCATATCTTCATTCCAATTAATAGCATCTACTAGATTATTTTCTTTCTCAACACGTTTATCCAAAAGATATGTAATTGTTTTTCGAATGAAAAATAATAACTTTTCAGTACGTTCTGCATCGATATTTTTATGATTAAAGTTAAAATGAATAAACTCAGTTAAATCATTTAATTGTTTACTACTTGTATATAACGAGGAATAAGGGAAAATTCTCGCATGCGGGAAATATGTGTTTATTCTCGTTGCCGTATCATGTAATACCCTTTTCACTTCTGCTTCACTGTAAATGTTATCGATTTTATTTAATAAGAAATGAATTTGTAAATTTGGCGTATGTTCTTGAATACTTAATAGAATGTCACGTTCTTTGTCAGTAAAAGGTGAATCCGCATTCAATACGAACAGTAATTCGTCTACAGAATTTAAATATTCGAATATCTCATCTCTAGTGTCGTTATTCCTATTAAAGCCAGGTGTCACTACAAATGTAAGTTTATTTTCATTTAAAAATCTGCATGGTAATTTAAATTCAACACACGCTCTATCTCTATATGTTTGATGGTGCTGAGACATCATATTATGGTAATCAGAGACATCTTCCGTTGTTGTAATTGCTGAGTCTGTTATAGCGTTTATTTCTATATGAGCATCATTTTTTAAAACTACTACATTTGAAATTGATTTTTCTAATATGTTTTCTCCTAATATAGAGTTAATAAATGTAGTTTTTCCATTTCCTGAAGTTCCCGTTACTAAAATACGATTTGTTCTTAAATCTGCGAGTTCGTCAACTAACCATTTAAATCGGTGACCTATTTCTATATTGTGCTTTTGTGCCCACTCTGTAATAGATTCAAAAAGGTGTAAGCTGTACTCTAAGCCATTTACATGATTAATAGAATGTGACAGTAAGTTTTCCGCATGCTCTATATTTGCTAAATCTATTTTGGAAGGGAAAATCTCATCCCATGCCAATACAGCTGCAGATGGAAATACAGCATAAGATGGATTAACTACTTTTAACCAATTTGCTAACAGATTGGGTATGATATCGTTTAATTGTCTAAGCGTATATTGACCTTGAATTAATGCAAAGTAAGTTTCTTCGTAAAAAGCAGAAACTTTGTTCCATATATCGGACGAATGTATTTCAATATGTAAGAAAAATTCATTTATTGTATTAAGCCATAATAAATAATTTTGTTCATCTTTATAACTGTTCCAAAGTGATGAAACCATTTGCGTAAACTGTACTTGATCTACATTATTTAATGTAGCTAATGCATTATAAAAATAATCTGGTGAAATATGTTTAGTAAACCCTTTATCAATATATCCTTTTAATACCTCAAACCACGGATACGATTCTATTCGAATTAACTCATTCACAGCAAGCTCTACTGCACTATCAAAATCTTGCTGTTCCTCATAAAAGGAACGGGCAATTTTTGTGACATTCGGATAATCAGGATTTAAAGAAACTGCTTCTTTAATAACACCGAAAGCTGAGTCAAAATTATTTTGCTCAATGTAAAGAGAAAGTAATTGTAGTCTAATTTCAATCATCAATATTTTATTATCAGTAGTAATAGAAGTATAAATATTTTCAGCATATGATAATTGATTAAGTTCGAAATAAGCATCCGCAATATTTTTTTGTGCCCATGGTGCTAATTCATTACTAACCTTCTCCCATTTAAAAATAGCTGCTTCAAAATCTTGATGACGATAATAAAATTCACCTTGTGCAAAACGAATATAAGACCCATCAGAAATCTCATTTTTTTCATCGTTTACATAAGCTTGTCCAAGTACGTCAAGAGTTGGTTTTGTTTCATTCTCCATTAGGAATGTTTCATAATACATCTTTTTTATTAATTGTTTTTCTAATCTCATCTTTTCCCCCACTATATCTTGAAAATACATTTTTAAGATATACCAATACTTTTTGTATGTATGCTTTTTATCTTAACAAAGAATATCTTTTGGAAAATTTCATTTTCCTTTCATTTTTCAAGTTAGATTGAATTTTTATGAGAAAAGTTTCAGTTTTTTTTCAATTCCCTTTCAGTTATGAAACAGCATTAAATGTTCCTAATAACCTAATAATACTATAATATTCCACATTATATTATCAAGAAAATCTCATATAAACCATATTATAAAAACAATCTATATTGAATTTATATGCATTATTCACTGCGCTGTCAAACAAAAAAATAACAATAGGAGCCAACGGCTATTCATACCATTTCTTTCTCAAATTATTTTCCTTTAAAAGGCTTCAGTGGTTATGTAATTAAATTCCATTAACCTATATAAATAACTAGTCCAAAAAAAATCTATATGCATATCATGTTATAGTAAAGAATTTAGGAAATCCTAAAAGGAGGCATTTTCATGTTTGAAGATAAATCTAAAATAAATTACCCATATGAATTTACTGAAACCACAACAGTTCCTCTAAAGAACCCCATTGATAAAAAATTCAAGAACGGCACAGGTACACATAACTTTCCAATTAAGAAACACTACAAAGAGCAAGTTCTATACACTGAAAAAATTAATAATAATAAAAATAAATAATCGTATAGATCCTTATGACAATTAACCAAATAAGAATCAATATTAGGCCATGCATAGTTATGTCTTTAATAATGTAAAAATCTTCATTATACTATTCATGCACCTTTTAAAAAGTGCTGTATACAGCGCTTTTTTATACATAGATAAATATAAGCTAACGCAGCCAAGAAATAAACTGCAAAATTACTTCACCATATTCTCGTTTAACAATTAAATCTACATATTAAAAGGGAGCAACAGTAAATGTTGCCCCCTTTTGAAATGTAGTTTATTCACTCTACATAACCCTCTTAAACATCTTCTCCAACTCATAAGTAGAATGATGCACAAGAATCGGTCTTCCGTGCGGGCATGTATACGGGTTTGTTGTTGTACGTAGTTCTTCCAGTAAAGCAAATATTTGATCGTTCGTTAAATATTGATTCGCTTTAATCGATGCTTTACAGCTCATCATGATGGCTGCTTCTTCACGTAATTTTTTAATATCAACTTTTTTTAGTTTAACAACTTGCTCCATCATTTCATCGATAATTTCTGTTTCTTGTCCTTTCGGGAACCACGTTGGATGTGAGCGGACGATAAAGGATTGATGGCCAAATTGCTCCAAGAATAGACCGACTTTTTTCAGTTCTTCTAGTTGCTCTTCAACACGTAAAAATTCAGTAAGAGATAAATCGATACGGTACGGTACAAGCAGTTCTTGTACTTCTTGCGCTACCCTTCCTACTTTATCACGGAAGTATTCATAATTAATACGTTCCTGCGCGGCATGTTGGTCAATCATATATAAGCCTTTATCATTTTGAGCGAAAATATATGTTCCATGCATTTGTCCAATTGGATAAAGTGGCGGTAAGTCATTACCGTTCATTTCAATCTCTTTTATTTCCTGAACTTCTTCTTCCAATTCCTCTAATTCAAAGTCCTCTTCATTACTGTCCCACGATTTTTCTTCTCGAATTGGTTCTTCCATTATCGGTCTAGTAGATGGCTGCCAACTTTGTTCTTCTCTTACGAGCGACTGTGGTGGTTGCCATTCTTGTTTCGGCGGTTGCCACAGTTGTGCTGGCTGTTTCACAGGCAGCGGTTCTTCTTGTTTTTCATCCATGCCAGTTGGTAAAACAATGTCCGGCATGGATGGTTCTTTCGGCTTCGCATGCTCAAACTGGAACTGTTCTTGCACACTCTCGTCTTTTTCTTTTTTCTTCGTTGTTACGCCTGCATCTGGAATGAGCTGTATTTTTTTAAATGCAGCTTGCAATGTTTCTTCGATAAGCTTTAGCAATTCTTGTTCTTTACTAAAACGAACTTCTAATTTTGCAGGATGTACGTTAACGTCAACAAGCATTGGATCCATTTCAATCGATAAAAATCCGATTGGATATCGTCCGACTGGCAGTAATGTATGATATCCTTGCTGAATTGCTTTCATTAATACAAAGTTTCGAACGTAACGGCCATTTACGATTGTTGACATATAATTTCGAGATGCTCTCGTTACTTCTGGTAATGTTACATAGCCTGTAATTGTGAAATCTAAAGATTCAGCTTCAATCGGAACAAGTTTCTTCGCAACTTGAATGCTGTAAATCGATGCAAGTACTTGTCTTACATCACCATTACCTGACGTATGAAGCAATTTCTTTTCATTATGAAACAGCTTTAACGATACTTCTGGATGTGACATTGCAATACGATACACAATATCTGTAATATTACCAAGCTCTGTATGAATGGTTTTCATATATTTAAGACGCGCTGGTGTATTAAAGAATAAGTTTTGTACTGTAATATCTGTTCCTTTTCGGCTCGCGGTTTTCTCTTGCTTT
This sequence comes from Bacillus sp. D48C, assembly GCF_053345735.1. Lineage (NCBI taxonomy): Bacteria > Bacillati > Bacillota > Bacilli > Caryophanales > Bacillaceae > Bacillus > Bacillus sp. D48C. Next base: position 199,582 of record NZ_JBKFAQ010000008.1, on the reverse strand, counting down.
ATAATGTCTCCACCTTTAATAATAAGGTGTGTACCAGGTGCATCACCTGTGCTAGTGATTAATTCTAATTCACTAACTGAGGCGATACTCGGCAATGCCTCACCACGGAAACCGAGTGTTCTGATGCGAAACAGATCGTTTTCATCTTTAATTTTACTTGTCGCATGTCGTTCAAAAGCTACGATGCAATCTTCTTCTGCAATGCCATCTCCATTATCAATGATGCGAATTTTCGATAAACCAGCTTCTTCTAAGTGGATTTCAATAGATGTACTATTCGCATCGATAGAATTTTCCACAAGTTCTTTTACGACTGAAGCAGGACGCTCTACTACTTCTCCTGCCGCAATTAAGTTAGAGAGTTGGTCATCGAGTTTGCGAATTTTCCCCATCTACTTACTCATCCTTTCTTTAACTTTTTCTGTAAGCGATACAGTTCGTTCATCGCTTCTAAAGGCGTCATATCAAGTAAATCAATTTTTTTAATTTGCGCCAGTACTGCTGTTTCTTTTTGATCTAACGCAAGCTTGTCTTGTTTCTTCGAAGACTGTTCTCCTCCAAAGAAAGATAGTTGTGATTCTTCCTCAGTCTCTACTTTCGCCTCTAGTACTTCTACTGGCTCTTCTTTTACAACTACAGGTTCTGGAATAACTTCTTGCTCCTGCACTTTCACTTCTACACGCTTTGGAATAATAATTTCTTCTTGTCCTTCTAGTTGTGCTAACACTTCTTTCGCACGGGCAATTAAGCTATCTGGAAGCTCTGCAAGTTGCGCAACGTGGATTCCGTAACTTTTATCTGCTGCTCCATCTTGAATTTTATGAAGGAATACTACTTTACCATTCTCTTCAATTGCTGAAACGTGTACATTTTTCAGTTGATCTAAACTCTCTTCTAACACAGTCAATTCATGATAATGTGTAGAAAATAACGTTTTTGCCCCAATTTGGTCATGAATATGTTCAATGATTGCCTGTGCAAGTGCCATGCCATCATACGTAGATGTACCTCGTCCAATTTCATCAAATAAAATTAAACTTCTTTCTGATGCGTTTGCAATTGCATTTTTCGCTTCTAACATTTCGACCATAAATGTACTTTGACCTGAAATCAAATCATCTGCTGCACCAATTCTCGTAAAGATTTGGTCAAATACAGGTAATACTGCTTCTGTCGCTGGTACGAAACAACCAATTTGTGACATAACCGTTACAAGTGCTAACTGTCTCATATACGTACTTTTACCAGACATGTTCGGTCCTGTAATTAAAAAGACATCCATCTTCTCTGGCATAATACAATCATTCGGTACATACAATTTCCCGTTCAATACTTTTTCAACGACAGGATGACGACCATCTTTAATAAAGATTTCACGCTTCGTTGTTAGTACAGGTTTTACAAACTGTTCTTCTTCACTAACTGTCGCAAAACTTTGCAGTACGTCTAATTCACTAATTACTTTTGCTAAATGTTGTAATTTCGGAATAAATACTTTTACTTCTTCACGAAGCGCTGTAAATAAATCGTATTCTAGTTGTACAATTTTTTCTTCTGCTTCTAAAATTAACGTTTCTTTTTCTTTCAATTCATCTGTAATGAAACGTTCAGCATTAGCAAGCGTTTGTTTTCGTTCGTAGCGGCCTTCTGGAAGTGCTGCAAGATTCGCCTTCGTCACTTCAATGTAGTAGCCGAAAATACGGTTGTACCCGATTTTTAACGATTTAACTCCTGTAATATCACGCTCTCGTTTTTCAAGCTCAGCGATCCACGTTTTTCCGTTTTTACTAACGTAACGATATTGATCAAGCTTGTCATTATAACCGTCTTTAATAATATCTCCATCTTTAATAGAAAGCGGTGGGTTTTCTTGAATACTTCTTCCTAGTAATTCAGTTAAGCTCTCACATGGATCCGCGCCTTGAATTAACCTTGCTGCATAAGCATTATCTAACAAACTAATCGCTTCTAAAATAGCTGGTACTTGAAGTAAAGATCGTCTTAACTGTAATAAGTCCCGTGCATTGACATTACCAAATGCAACTTTTCCTGCTAAACGTTCTAAATCATATACTTCTTTTAATTTTTCTTTTAAATCTTCACGTAAGAAGTAATCATTTACAAATGTTTCAACCATTTCTAAACGCTCTTCAACTTTTTCTTTCTGAATAAGTGGACGTTCCATCCACTGTTTTAACATACGACCACCCATAGCTGTTTTTGTTTTATCCAATAGCCATAATAATGATCCTGTTTTTTCTTTCGTTCGAAGTGTTTCCGTCAGCTCTAAATTTCGCTTTGAATGCACATCAATTTTCATAAATTGATTCGTATAATAAATTTCTACAGGTTGTAAATGATCTAATGAACGTTTTTGCGTTCTTATCACATAGTTAAATAAGCGTCCAATTGCTTTAATTAACTTTGCTTGCGAAACATTTTTCACAAGATGTTCTAATCCTTCAGGAATTGCCGTTGCATCTTCATATGAAATTGTCATTTTTAACGTTTCAGTTAATTTATTTAATTCATCTTTAGAAAATGAAGAATCTACAACAATTTCTTTCGAACCAGTTGCATACACTTCCAATAAAATATCTTCTACTGAACCAGTCAATAACGTTACTGTATTTTGTCCAGTCGTTAAATCATTACAAGCTAAAGCATATGATCCATCTTCAAAATGTGTTAATGCGGCTAAGAAGTTGTTTTCTTTCTCATCAATTGTACGCCCTTCCATCATCGTTCCTGGCGTAATTAGTTGTACTACTTCACGGCGCACTACACCTTTAGCTGTTTTTGGATCTTCCACTTGCTCACAAACAGCAACTTTATATCCTTTTTCAACAAGTTGTTCAATATAGTTTTTAGCTGCATGATGCGGTACACCGCACATCGGTATACGATCACTACTGCCACCATCTCGGCTCGTTAATGTAATCTCAAGTTCATGAGCTGCTTTAACGGCATCTTCAAAGAACATTTCATAAAAATCGCCTAATCGGAAAAATAAAAAGGCATCTTGATAGTCTGCCTTAACCTTTAAATATTGCTGTATCATAGGGGTATATTGCGTCATACTTTTCCTCCATAATTCTTACATAGTAATCAATTTTCATATATGTCACATTTCACGGACATCCATATCTCCTATTTCAGGAGTCTATCTTCATTATAACATATTTCATAAAGAATCATGTTCATTCAGCGCCACTTATGTAAAGTAAAAAGCTAGGAAGAACTTCTCCCTAGCTTTCTATTACTCTTCTTCTGCATCAACGATAAAGTTCGGATCTAATTCTTCAAATTCATCATCAGCAATTTGGAAATCATCATCTGATTCTACGCAGCCTTCAGGATTTACACTTACACAAATTTTCGTTTCTCCAACTACTTCTGTTACAAATTCACGTTCTACAGTTACAACAATTTTATTACCGTTTGGTGATACAAGCGCTTCTAAACAATTTGGTGGCTGAATAACACGAGCAATAATTTCTAAATCGTCACCAGAAAAGTTTTTATCACGATAACCAATGCTTACTTCGTCCGTGTAGTTCACGCGTTCTGTTACAACTTCAGTCTTTGTATTTCCATCAAATGAATACCAAGTGTTCACATCATAGAAACCTTCAATTTCCACATGCTTCCCATTCTTTCTTGCTTCGTACGAGTGGTTAATTACCCAGCACCCTAAAATACTTGTTGGTTCATTATTCGATTCACATGTATGCGTTGACTTTGTATACTTACGTCCTTTTCCAACCACTGCTTTTGTAATAATCTCTCTAAATTCGGACATTCGTAACCCTCCTCAATCACTATTCACTTAATCATATGCGTGACAATAGCGGAATGTGTCATTCTTTTTTTGAGAAGAACTTACGTTTAATCAACTAAAAAAAAGAGATGTCAATATGACATCTCTTTAACAACCACAATTTCCTTTTTTACTTTCTACCGCTGCGCCAGTTTCACCCTTAAGTACATCGCCACCAGTTGAAATTAATATTTCATCTGTTACGTTGTTAGAAATTGTACTAGCAACTAACTGTAATAAGTCATTTACATATGTTTGTGAAGATTTAAATTCTTGTACGACTGGAATACTGTCTAACTTATCTTGCAATGCATCAATTTCAGCTTCTACCTTTTTTAAAGCTTCCCACTTCCCGTAATGCTGCAAGTTTACTGCTTGTTTTTGCAGTGCTTTAATTTCATCGATTGCGCGCTTTACATTTTCATTTTTATGAATTTGCGCCTCTGCTTTCTTAAAAAAATCAACTTCTTCTGTTTCAGAAATCATTTTTGCTAATTCTTTTGCTTGTTCAACAATGTCATCTTTCGAATATACTTTCATCTATTATTTCACCTCAATCGGCTCTTCAACTAATTCCCCGTTAAGAGACCAAGTTTTTGCTTCCGTTACTTTTACTTTCACAAGCTGACCAATTAAAGATTTTGAAGCGACGAAGTTTACAAGTTTATTCGTGCGAGTATAACCTGCAAGTACTTCCGGATTATTTTTACTTTCCCCATCAACTAACACTTCTACAATTTGACCTTTGTAACGACTATTCTTTTCAATTGCCAACGTATTTACTAGTGTATTTAAGCGTTGAAGACGTTCTTTCTTCACTTCCATAGGTACATTATCTTTCATTTTTGCAGCTGGTGTACCTTCGCGAGGAGAATAAATAAATGTAAAGGCAGTATCAAATCCTACTTCACGATATAACGACATCGTTTCTTCAAATTGCTCATCTGTTTCATTTGGGAAACCAACGATAATATCTGTTGTTAATACTGCATCTGGAATTGCTTCTTTAATTTTTCTTACAAGTTCTAAATAATGCTCACGTGAATATTTACGCGCCATAATTTTCAGCATATCTGTACTTCCAGATTGAACTGGTAAATGGATATGTTCTACTAAGTTGCCACCTTTGCCAAGCACTTCAATTAAGTGATCATCGAAATCACGTGGATGGCTCGTTGTAAAACGAATACGGGCAATATCAACTTTACGAAGTTCGTCCATTAAATCACCAAGACCGTATTCTACATCTTCAAAGTCTTTACCATATGCATTTACGTTCTGTCCAAGTAATGTAATTTCTTTATAACCATTCGCAGCTAAATGACGAATCTCTTGGATAATATCTTCTGGACGTCTGCTCCGCTCTTTTCCGCGCGTATACGGTACAATACAATACGTACAGAACTTATCACAGCCATACATAATATTTACCCAAGCTTTAATATCACCACGACGTACTTTCGGAAGGTTTTCAATTACGTCGCCTTCCTTTGACCATACTTCAACTACCGTCTCTTTCGAGAACATCGCATCTTTTAGAATGTACGGTAATCTATGAATATTATGCGTTCCAAATACCATATCTACATGCTGATTTTTTTGCATAATTTTATTTACAACAGATTCTTCTTGAGACATACAACCACATACACCAATTAAAAGGTCCGGATTTCTTCGCTTTAGTGACTTTAAATGGCCTAGTTCACCAAACACTTTATTTTCAGCATTTTCACGAATTGCACAAGTATTTAATAAAACTACATCTGCATCCTCAGTCGAAAAAGTTGGTTCATATCCAAGCGTTGTGAAAATACCTGCCATTACTTCCGTATCATGCTCATTCATTTGACAACCATATGTACGAATATAGAACTTTCTTCCTGTACCAAAATTGCGAAACTCTTCAGGTAAGCCAAAATCCCGTTCAATTTTAACTTCTTCTTTCCCTCGCTTTTTCGCATCCTTTAAGGAAGGTGGTTGATATACACTTTCAAAGTATTTACTATAATCTTTCTCTTCTTTTTTCGTAGAGGAATTTGCTTGTTGACTTGCTAATCGTTGTTGCTCGTTCATCGGTAATCTCCTTTCACCCTTAACTATACACACTCTATAGTCCATTTTAATGCGCCTAGACTCACCTCAAAAATGGTTAGATAGCTTGAGAGATAACTTGTCCTTTGAAACTTGAGTAATCAATCTAATCATTCATAAGAATGAAGTCTTCCCCACGCAAATAGACATTCCCTTTTTATTATTTCTTGTTGTCCTACCCAAAAGCATATTGCTTTATCCCTATAAACATTACCATAGTATGACCTGTTTCGCCAATTTTAACAATACAGAGGCCCTTTATTATCTTACATTTCATAAGCAATGAACTTGCCATTTTCATACAACGATTTATATATTATTTTACCATTCTGAATTTTCTAAGTAAATAAGACTACCCTATATTTTTCTAATAAAAAAAGGTTGCCACATGGCAACCTCCTCTTCTTATATTACATAAATTCAGCAACAAGCTCATCAAACATTTTCTGATCCATATTTAAATCAGATTTCACTAAAGGCTCTTCACTATAGCCTTTAACAAGTTCTTGATATGATGGTTGCTTAGTATTTTGATAAATTAAACCTGTTACTAAACCGTTATTTTCCATTAAAGTTTGCATAGCCATCATGCGATTAGATGGATCATATCCCTCTACTGTGCTTAGTTTCGTTAAATTCTCTTTAAACCAATCGTAGGTATTTACTTTATTGTAAGTAACACATGGGCTAAATACGTTAATTAATGAAAATCCTTTATGGTTAATACCAGCTTCAATAATTTGTGTTAATTCTTTTAAATCACTCGAAAAGCTTTGCGCCACAAATGTCGCACCAGCTGTTAAAGCCATTTCCATTACATTTAGTGATGGTTCAATTGAACCTTGCGGTGTGCTTTTCGTTTTAAATCCAGCTTCACTACGTGGTGAAGTTTGCCCTTTTGTTAACCCGTAAATTTGGTTATCCATTACGATGTACGTAATATCGATATTACGACGAATAGAATGGATTGTATGTCCCATACCAATCGCAAATCCATCACCATCACCACCTGAAGCGATGACTGTTAAATCACGATTTGCCATTTTTACACCTTGTGCAATCGGAAGGGCACGACCATGAATACTATGCACACCATATGAATTAATATAACCTGAAATACGGCCTGAACAGCCAATACCAGAAATAACAGCAAGTTCATCTGGATTTAAACCAACGTTAGCTGCCGCACGTTGAATTGCAGCTTGCACTGAGAAGTCTCCGCAACCTGGGCACCAGTTTGGCTTTACACTGTTACGAAAGTCCTTAAATGTTGCCATTTAATACAACCCCTTTTTTGCATTCGTTGTAAATCTCTTTCGGCAAGAATGGGTTTCCATCATATTTTAAAAGACTAGAAATTTTCTCACCATTACCAAGATTCATTTTCATAATGTTAGCAAGCTGACCTGTTGCATTGTTTTCTACTACTACAACACGCTTCGCCTTTTTCACAAGTGGATCGATTTCAGCTGTTGGGAACGGGTGAATTAAACGTACATGAGCATGGTTTACTTTCATACCCTCTTGTTCTAAACGCGTCATTGCCTCTTCGATCGCACCACGAGTTGAGTTAAATCCAACAAGCAATACGTCTGCTTCTTCATGCTTAACATTTTTATAAACAGGGGTATTAAACTTCAAGTTTTCCATTTTACGGAAACGTTTGTCCATTTGATCTTTACGGTTTATTGCTGATTCCGATGGTTTTCCAGTTTCATCATGTTCTACACCTGTAACATGGTGAACACCATTTTTCATACCAGGTAAAACACGCGGTGAAACGCCGTCTTCAGTTACTTCATAACGCTTGAAGTATGCTTTATTTTCACGTTCTGGTAATTCCGCTTCTAAATCAAGCTTACCACGACGAATTTCCACTTTATCTAATTTAAGTGGTTCTACTGTTTGTTTTCCTAACGAAAGCTGTAAATCTGTTAAGAAAATAACAGGAACTTGATATTCTTCAGATAAGTTAAATGCTTCTACAATGTCATAGAAAGCTTCTTCAACTGTACTTGGCGCCATTACGATTTTTGGAATTTCACCATGCGTACCGTAAATCATCGCCATTAAGTCAGACTGTTCTTGTTTCGTTGGTAATCCCGTACTTGGACCACCACGTTGTGTATCAACAATTACTAATGGAGTTTCTGTAATACCTGCTAAACCGATTGCTTCCATCATTAATGAAAGACCAGGACCAGCAGATGCAGTTAATGTACGAACACCAGCATAGTTTGCACCGATTGCCATTGTACAAGCTGCGATTTCATCCTCAGTTTGGATTACTGTTCCGCCGACTTTCGGTAATTTTTTAATTAAGTATTCCATAATTTCTGATGCAGGTGTGATTGGGTATGCTGACATAAAACGAGCACCACCAGCTACCGCACCAAATGCGATTGCGTCGTTTCCAATCATAAACATGCGTTTTTTACCATCAGCTTTTTCAAGCTGCATCATGTTTACTTTCTCACCTAGTAATTCTTTCATATATTGAGAGCCGCGTTTAATTGCGTCCATATTCTTTTGAACGACTTGCTCTCCTTTACGACCAAAGATTTCTTCAACAACATCTAAATAAGCTGTTTCGTCTAATCCTAATACTGCACTTGATGCTCCAACAGCAACCATGTTTTTCATTAATGATGTGCCTAATTCTGAAGCAATATCTGTAAACGGTATCACATATAGATTTACATCTGTATTATCAGGTATTGTTGGATTAAATTTCGCATCCGCAACTACAATTCCACCTGGACGTAGTTCGTGGAAGTTAAAATCAATTGTTTCTTGGTCAAAAGCAATTAAAATATCTAAATCATCTGAGATCGCTCGTACTTCTGTTGTACTTACACGAATTTTATTATTTGTATGGCCGCCTTTTATACGTGATGAGAAGTGGCGGTAACCGTATAGGTAATATCCTAATCGGTTTAATGCAATACAGAAGATTTCTCCTGTACTTTCAATTCCTTCACCTTGTTGGCCTCCAACTTTCCATGAAAGTTGACTAATCATCTCCTACACCCCTTTTGGCTGCATTCATTGTAGTGTATTTTTTTACAGTAATAGTTTAGCATTTTTTATGCAAATAAACTACAACGGACGCAAATTATGCCTCTTCTGATTTCCCTGAATCTTTAGTATAAAGCTATTTTGTTTTTCATTCTAGTATTAGGTCTTAAAAAAAGCAATAAAATCAAATGAATTAATTTTAATTATTCTGAATTTTAAACCAAAAACTTAAAAACTCATATGTTCAACAAAATTATCATATAAAAATCTTTCTACAGTAGATGCAGCATAGTATTTATAAAGCTCATTCATGACATTTTCATAATCTCGGTAGGCAGATACATTGACAACCGTATCTACAATCCCATCAAAATCTGAACCAAACCCTATATTGTTTTCTCCACCTAGCGAGCAAATATATTCGATATGTTTTACTATATCTGTTATATTTGCTTGTCTTTCACTTGTTAGAAACTGCGGTACAAAAGTAACACCGATTATGCTATTTCTCTGTATAAGCGCTTTAATTTGTTCGTCATTTAAATTGCGTGGATGCTCACACAGTTTATAACAATTTGAGTGGGATGCAATTGGGTTATTTGCAATTTCTATCACATCCCAAAAACTTCTCTCATTTAAATGTGATAGATCCGTCCATAATTGCAAAGTATTCAACTCTTGTACAACTTGTCTACCAACAGTAGTTAAACCTGCTCCACGCGTCTCTAGCGCCCCATCAGCTAACAAATTCGCATAGTTCCATGTTAATCCGAAAGAACGTACACCTAACCGATAAAACAAACGTAATTTCATCGCTTCTTTGCCAATTGCTTCGCACCCTTCTAACGTTAATAGCGCGCCAACCTCGTCTTGTTTTAATCTATTTATATCCTCTTTCGTTCGGATAAATCTCACACCTGGTAGCGATAGAATTTCATTATAAAAAATATCTATCATTTGTAATGCCGCTTCAAATCGTTTTTCATACGTCACTGTTTCTGGCACATATATTGCAAAACATTGTATACTTCCTTGTCTTTCCTTTAACTGTTGAAATGTAATATGTAATTGCGGATCGTTTTTAAAATTCTTTTTTCCCTTTGCACTCCATAACTGAAAGAGCACATCACAATGAGCATCAAAAATTTTCATTTTCATTCCTCCATTATAAAAACAACCTGTTTGCATACTGCAAACAGGTTGTTTAAACTTAACGAGGTTCTACAATTAATTTTATTGCTGTACGCTCTTCGCCATCAATCATAATATCTGTAAACGCTGGGATACAAATTAGGTCCAAACCACTAGGCGCTACAAACCCTCTTGCAATTGCTACTGCCTTTACCGCTTGGTTTAATGCACCTGCACCAATAGCTTGAATTTCTGCTGTTCCGCGTTCGCGAATAACACCTGCAAGTGCACCAGCTACAGAATTAGGGACCGACGTTGCTTTAACTTTTAATATTTCCATTCCGCGTTTCCTCCTCGTTTCTTTAAAAAGTATTAGCAATTATTTCACTTTAACTTATATTCACGAGGAATGGCGCGTATTCCTGCTAAATTTTCGTAATTTTTCTAAAAAATTAAAATATAATAACTTATCTAAAATTTAACGGAAATTTACTCAAAAAATGGTTGATCGTCATTAATTAAAATGCGCTCAATTTTCTTTGCTTTTCCTGTATTTGGATCCACATCAATTAACACTGCACTTAATTGCGTTCTACCACTTGTTACTTCAAATCGTACCGGTAAGTTCGTTAAAAACTTCTTCAATACTGCTTCTCGGTCCATACCTAAAATTCCATCATATGGCCCTGTCATCCCAACATCTGTAATATATGCCGTTCCGCTTGGTAAAATACGGTTATCCGCTGTAGGGACATGCGTATGCGTACCTACTACTGCTGTAGCACGTCCATCTACATACCAACCTAGCGCTTGTTTTTCACTTGTAGTCTCCGCATGGAAATCAATAAAGATAATATTCGTACGTTTTTTCGCAATATTAATTAATTCATCCACTTTACGGAATGGACAATCAATCGGAGGAAGGAAAGTACGCCCCTGTAAGTTAATAACTGCAACTTCTGTTCCATTACAGTTCACAAAGATAAGTCCTTTTCCTGGAGTTCCTTCTGGGAAGTTAGCTGGTCTTGCAAGATATTTTGCATCATCGATGAATTCAAATACTTCACGATTATCCCAAGCATGGTTTCCAAGTGTAACTGCTTGTGCCCCACACTCTAAAAAGTTTCGATATATTTTTTCTGTAATCCCACGGCCACCTGCTGCATTTTCTCCATTAATGATTGTTACTGTAGGTGTATATTTTTTCTTTAATGCCGGTACGTACTGTTGAATCATACCTCTACCAGGAGATCCTACTACATCCCCAACAAATAATATTCTCATATGTCTTACCCTTTCTATGTACTGCATTTTTTATTGCTATAGCATCAAGTAAATTCCTTATAATATGTTTATTATAAGTTTGTTTCACTTTTATGCTAAATAACTGTCTTTATTTTATCCAATTCCAACACAAAAAAATAAAGTGGTGTTTCACCACTTTATTTTGCGTATTCCACTGCACGTGTTTCACGAATAACAGTTACTTTAATATGTCCTGGGTAATCCAGTTCATTTTCAATACGTTTTCGGATATCACGAGCTAAACGATGAGCTTCTAAGTCATCGATTGTATCTGGTTTTACCAAAATACGAACTTCACGTCCTGCTTGAATTGCAAATGATTTTTCAACGCCTTCATAAGACTCTGAAATCTCTTCTAACTTTTCAAGACGACGAATGTAGTTTTCAAGCGTTTCACTACGAGCTCCCGGTCTTGCAGCTGATAAAGCATCTGCTGCTGCAACTAAAACTGCAATGATAGAAGTTGGTTCTGTGTCACCATGGTGAGATGCGATACTGTTTATAACTACAGGATGCTCTTTATATTTCGTTGCGAGTTCAACACCAATTTCAACGTGGCTACCTTCTACTTCATGGTCAATCGCTTTTCCGATATCATGTAATAGACCAGCACGTCTTGCTAGTTTTTCATCCTCACCAAGCTCTGCTGCCATAAGTCCAGTTAAATATGCAACTTCCATAGAGTGTTTTAAGACGTTTTGTCCATAACTTGTACGGTATTTTAAACGACCTAAAATTTTAATTAAATCTGGGTGTAATCCGTGAACACCCACTTCAAACGTTGTTTGCTCTCCGACTTCGCGAATATACTCGTCCACTTCACGTCTTGATTTTTCGACCATCTCTTCAATACGCGCTGGGTGAATACGTCCGTCCTGTACTAGTTTATCAAGAGCGATACGAGCTGTTTCACGACGAATTGGATCGAATCCAGAAAGAATTACCGCCTCTGGTGTATCATCGATAATTAAGTCAATACCCGTTAACGTTTCTAACGTACGAATATTACGACCTTCACGCCCGATAATACGTCCCTTCATTTCGTCATTTGGAAGATTTACAACCGAAACGGTTGTTTCAGCAACATGATCAGCTGCACATCTTTGCATTGCAAGAGATAAAATCTCTTTTGCTTTCTTATCCGCTTCTTCTTTCGCGCGAACTTCACTTTCTTTTACCATAACAGCGATTTCATGAGAAACTTCATTTTCTACTTTACCAAGAATAATTGCTTTCGCTTGTTCGCGTGTCAGATTGGAAATGCGCTCTAATTCTGTTTGTTGCTTTTGAACTAACTCTCCCACTTTGCTTTCCAACTCTTCAATCTGTTGTTGTCTCGCTACAAGAGATTCCTCTTTCTTCTCTAACTGCTGCTCGCGTTTATCGAGCGTTTCGTCTTTACGATCAAGGTTCTCTTCTTTTTGCATTAAACGATTTTCTTGTTTTTGTAATTCGCTTCTACGGTCACGAATTTCTAATTCAGCTTCTGTACGAAGTGTATGAATTTCATCCTTTGCTTCTAAAAGCGCTTCTTTCTTAAGTGCTTCAGCCTCACGATTCGCTTCGTCTAAAATACGTTTCGCTTCATTAGCCGCACCATTAATCTTCGCTTCAGCAATAGACTTTCGAACAAAAAAGCCAACAACTGCACCGACTGTTGTTGCAAGCAAAATGGAGATGAGTATCCAAACTGTACTACTCATGATTTCACCTCCCCTTGCTATGAATGAAAAAAGACTGTCGGCATGTACATTAAATTACAATATACAGCAAAGACCGTCGTCCCGCTTTTTTAAGGGACTTTCTTCATTTCACAATTAAAATGTCATATTATTATTTCGGTAAGATTTAAACCTTACTCCGAATATTACTTCTCTTCTTGAGAAGAGTATATCGTATATAAGAAAAAATATACATTCTCATTGTATCTATCGTAATTTTCATTGTCAAGCGTTGTCTACTTTTACTTTCTTTACCTTCAGTCCTTAATGTTATCTGAATTTGAAAAATTGATAGCATACTATCCTGGAAAACCTTAGTAAATACCATTTTATTCCCTTAAAACGTATGAATATTCCTCTTTACACATCCCATTTGAGTCAAAAAAATATTTTAACCACTACGATAGATACCCCTTTAATAGAAGGTAAAAAAATAAAAGACACGGGACCCGTGTCTTTTATTTTTTAATCTTGAAGAGTTGCATCTTCCGTGTCTTCCACACCAGAATCTTCACCAATTCCGTGATGATCACGAACAAAGAAGGCAATTTCCTCTCTTAAGTCCGTATTCTCTTTTAAGAATTGCTTCGAATTTTCACGACCTTGTCCTAAACGTTCTTCATTATAAGAATACCAAGCACCGCTCTTTTGAACGATATCAAGCTCAGAAGCCATATCCAAGATTTCACCCTCTCTTGAAATACCTTCTCCGTACATAATATCAACTTCAGCAACACGGAATGGTGGCGCTACTTTATTTTTCACTACTTTTACTTTTGTTTTATTACCAACGATGTCGTTACCTTGCTTTAATTGCTCCGCACGACGCACTTCAAGACGGACAGTTGAATAGAATTTCAACGCACGACCACCTGGAGTTGTTTCTGGGTTTCCGAACATAACCCCAACTTTTTCACGAATTTGGTTAATAAAGATTGCAATTGTTTTTGATTTGTTGATTGCTCCTGAAAGCTTACGAAGTGCTTGTGACATTAAACGTGCTTGTAAACCTACGTGTGAGTCACCCATGTCGCCTTCAATCTCTGCTTTCGGTACAAGAGCTGCTACAGAGTCAATTACGATAATGTCAACCGCACCACTTCGTACAAGAGCTTCCGCGATTTCTAATCCTTGCTCCCCTGTATCAGGCTGTGATAATAGTAATTCATCTATGTTAACGCCTAATTTTTGTGCATATACAGGATCCATTGCGTGCTCCGCATCGATGAATGCTGCTTGTCCACCTTGACGTTGTACTTCTGCAATTGCATGTAATGAAACTGTCGTTTTACCTGAACTTTCAGGTCCGTAAATTTCGATAATACGGCCACGTGGGTATCCGCCTACCCCTAATGCCACATCAAGTGCTAAAGAACCACTTGAAATTGTAGAAATTCTACGTTCCGCTTGTTCTCCTAATTTCATAATTGAACCTTTACCAAATTGCTTCTCTATTTGTTTTAACGCCATATCTAATGCCGCTTGACGATCACTCATTCAAAATTCCTCCTTAACTGAATTGCTAATCTTATTATACCTATTTTCAATTCAATTTGCCAACAAAAATCGAACATTTATTCGATTTTTTTATTTTCCATTACATAAATACGTAATTTAACTATAAAAAAAGCTAGAAGAAACTTATATCTCTTCTAGCTTTTTATATAAATGATAAAATCCATATTTTGTCGAGCGTTCTCTAATTTGTTGACGACTTCCACTTAAATTAAGAGGAAAAACTGCAGTTTGTTCACCTTTAATCGCCAATCCAACAAATACTGTTCCTGGCTCTTTCTGTTCTGAAGCATCTGGCCCTGCTACCCCAGTGAAACTAATTCCGATATCCGCTTTTAATAAATCCTTAACATTTTCAGCAAGATAATGAGCACATTCTTTACTAACTGCACCATCAGTATGCAACACTTCTTCAGGCACACGCAATACATGTTGCTTCACATCATTATGATAACAAATGACACCGCCTTTAAATACAGAAGAAACACCAGCATTTTCAGTTACTTGATTTCCAAAAAGACCACCTGTTAAACTTTCTGCACATGCTAAAGTTAACCCTTTTCTCTTCAATAACTCGATTGCCTTATAATGCAAAAATTCTTGGTCATATCCGTAGAAAAATTCTCCTACCCTTTCTAAAATCAAATCTTCCACATGTTGAATTAGTTTCTCCGCTTCGCTAACATTTTGATGCTTAGCGGTTAAACGTAATGTCACTTCTCCATCATTTGCTAGCGGGGCGATTGTTGGGTTTGTTTGTCCATCAATTAAATCTTGAACTTTCACCTCTAATTGGGACTCCCCGATACCGAAGAAACGAAGCACACGGGAATAAATGTTTTCTCCTGTTGTAAAATTACGTAAAAAAGGCTCCACGTAACTTACATACATTGGTTTCATTTCTTTTGGCGGCCCTGGTAATAAAATATAAACTTTTCCGTTCTTATTTACCCCCATACCAGGCGCCATACCGTGGTCATTTGCAAATACTGTTGCTCCATTTAAGACGAGCGCTTGCTTTTTATTATTCTCCGTAAATTCACGGCCTGTACGCTTAAAGTAATTACTTATTAAGGCTAATGCCTTTTCATCATACACAAGCGCTTCATCTAAACTAGCCGCTATCGTTTCTTTCGTTAAATCATCTTTTGTCGGTCCTAATCCACCTGTAAAAATAAGTATATCAGCACGTTCTTCCGCAGCTTCAATCGCCTTTTGCAGTCGCTTATTATTATCACCAACAACAGTATGATAGTACACGTTAATTCCAATTGAAGCTAACTTTTCAGATAAAAACTGGGCATTTGTATTTGCAATTTGTCCAAGTAATAATTCAGTTCCAACCGCAATAATCTCAGCATTCATCCTAATTCCCCCATAAACTTCTATTTTGAGTTTACAAAAGCAGCTCTATTTTTCCAGAAATAATCCCATCCTGAAATAACAGTAAAGATTAATGCAATCCATATGAAGATATCAGCAACTGGAATATGGATTAAATTTAAAGGTACATCGTGTAATAAATATGCTGCAATCGCAATAATTTGTGTCCATGTCTTAATTTTCCCTAGCTGATTTGCCGCAACTACTTCCCCTGTTCCAGCAAGTACAAGACGTAAACCTGTTACAGCAAACTCACGACTGATAATTACAATAACAATCCAAGCCGGTACATATTGCATCTCTACCAATGTAATAAGTGCTGCTGAAACAAGTAATTTATCAGCTAATGGGTCAAGAAACTTTCCTAAATTCGTTACAAGATTATACTTTCTTGCGTAATGTCCATCAATCCAATCTGTAGCTGAAGCAATGATAAAGATAAGTGCCCCTACTAAATGTTGAATTGGCAAATCAACATCACCAATTTTGTATGAACCCCAATCAAAGGGCGCTAACATAATTACCATAAAAATTGGAATTAAGAAGATTCTAGATATTGTAATTTTATTTGGTAAATTCACAGCTATTCCTCCATCATATCAAAAACATTTGTTCATCGAAAAAAAAGTCATCGAAGCGATGACTGTTATTGTGCAGGTTGCTCTATCCCTTGGTTTTTAATCACCAATCTTTGGTGATATTCTTTTTGTGGATCTAACGGGAAAGCAAGCACTTGGCCATTCAGTTTAATTTCAACATTCGGTGCACTTCCAATATTAAGTCGTACTTCTTTTAATGTTGATACATCGCGTTTCTCTGTTTGACCGCTTTGTACTGTAGTGTTTAGAATTTCATTACCCGCATCATCCTTAACATCTACATAACTTGCACCCTTCGCTGAAATTTCCAATTCTAACGTTTTATTATTATGAATTTCCAAAGTAGATACCTTACCAGTTGTTCCAACTACTTTCACTTCTTGCTGTCCAGTTGGTGGTGCTGGCTGCTCCTCTTTCTTTGGTTCTTCTTTCTTTAGTTCTTCTTTCTTTGGCTCTTCTTTCTTTGGCTCTTCCGCTTTCTTCGTATCTAACGGAGAATCTTTCGCTTTTTGAACTTCAATTTTCTCACTTTGAGCACTCGGAACTTTTTCATCATCTTTTCCAGTTAACGCTTGAAACACAAACCAGATTACGACTCCAACCGCGATTACTAACAGCGCAACTAAGATTTTCGGCATGTGATCTGCAACTGGCCATGATGAAGATTTTTGCATTGTTTCTTGTGTTTTTTGTCCCGTTGATACTTGTGGAACTTCACGCCTTTCAGATTGTGGTATCGTACTCTGATGTTCTACAAGCAGTTCCTCTCCATTTAATCCAACAGCATCTGCGTATTGTTTAATGAATGCACGCGCATAAAAAGCTCCTGGCAATACATCATAATTGCCTTCTTCAATTGCCACTAGATGGCGTTTTTGAATTTTTGTAATTTCATGCAGCTGATCAATAGACAAGCCTTTCGCTTCTCTTGCTTCTTTCAGCTTTTGTCCCAATTCCGTCACTACTAACACCTCAATATTTCTTTAAAAGTCAAACATAGAGAAATTATTTTGCGTACCTTGCTCAATTTCATCTACTAAATTATATTGAATTTCTTCATCATAATCGTTACGCAACTCGATAATATAATCAAAATCATCCAATGTGTATTCTGACTGACTCACAAATACATCAGGATGTTCCACAACTTTCGTTGCAGGCAATCTCATAATTTCACGAACGAGCTGCCAATGTCTTTCGTTGGCACGCTTCGTTGACACAATTCCATCTAGGATGAAAATATTGTCATCGCTATACTCATCTTCAATTAATTGACTACGAACAGTTTGCTTAATAAGAGTAGATGATACAAATAACCACCTTTTATTTGCACAAACACTTGCAGCAACAATGGATTCTGTTTTTCCGACACGAGGCATTCCGCGTATCCCAATTAGTTTATGGCCTTCTTTTTTCATAATTTCTGCCATAAAGTCTACAAGTAAGCCTAATTCATCACGCACAAATCGAAATGTTTTCTTATCATCTGCATCTCGTTGTATGTACCTACCATGCCTAACCGCTAGCTTATCTCTTAGCTTGGGCGGACGATATTTCGTTACCGTTATGTTATCCATCGTATTTAAAATTGATTCAAGTCTAGAGATTTGCTCTTGATTATCACACATAAGAAGTAACCCACGTCGTGCATTATCTACACCATTAATTGTGACAATATTAATGCCGAGCATACCGATTAACGAAGAAACGTCACCAAGCAAGCCAGGTCGGTTTTTATGTATTTCATATTCAAAATACCATTCAATCATCCAAGATCACTCCCCTTGCTTACTTTACACCTACGTACTATATTATATGATTTCACCTTAATAGGGAAGCTAAATGTATAATCTATCCTGTGTAATTATTATACAAAAAAAGTAGAGAGGAGAATCTCCTCTCTACTTTTACTTATGTTGTACAAACTTAACCATTAAGTTTGCAATTGTATGTTGCTCCTGTTCATCAGCAACTTTCCAAAGCTCAGCTAATAATTTCTCTTGGTCATTGCGCCCTTCTACTTCATTAGCAAGGTAGTCGCCAACACGAAATGCCATATCTGATACCGCACCGCCGTCTAAACCTTTTCCTTGCGCTTGCTCTAAACGATCTCCTAAAAAGCTCTTCCACTGATCAAAATTATCTAATACTGACATAATTAAGCACCTCACTATTGAGTAATAAAATCATCCTTAATTTGTGCAACTGTTCATTTTTTATGTAAGAAATTTTTAGCAGTGCCAACCGCCATTCACTCCGATGATTTGTCCAGTTATGTATGATGCTCCTGGTGATACGAGGAATGAAACTGTTTTTGCTACTTCTTCTGGTAATCCTATTCTACCTAATGGTATATCTTCAGCAATTCCCATTTTATCTTCTTCAGAAAAAACACTTAACATTTCCGTTTCAATTGCTCCTGGTGCTACTGCATTCACACGTAATCCACTTAAAGAAACTTCTTTCGCTAAAGCTTTCACATATGAATTTTGCGCCCCTTTTACCATTGAATACAGCACTTCACAAGAAGCCCCTATTTGTCCCCATATAGATGAAATAATTACAATATTACCACTTCTCCTCCCGATCATAGGCGGAAGTGCCATTGAAAGTAATTTATATACGTTCTTCACTTGAAGTTCTACCATATAACCCAATTCTTCGTTTGTTACATCTGTTACTAGTCCAAAAATACTCTTCCCAGCTGCGTATACAATAACATCAATAGGGTGTTCAATTTGTCCCCACAATTGCTCTGCTCCATCACTAGAAGCCAAATTCGCTTGAACAGGGATAACTTCTCCCCATGCTTTCTGCAATTCCAATACCTTTCCTTCACTGTTATTGTAATGAACATAAACTGTATATCCATCTTGAATTAATTGTTTCGAAATAGCAGAGCCAATCCCTCCGCTCCCTCCAGTTACTAACGCATACTTTTTCATAAATTCCCTCTCTTATCTCTACAAGTTCAATTTTCACACAACTAAATAATACCCTCATCTTACAATTTTTCAATGATAAGATGAGGGTATCTTTAAAATGTTATTTTTTCGGTAACACCTGACAAACACTCATTTTTTCTTCTGATAACAATAATTTTGCTACTTCTTGTAAGTCTTGAACCGTCAGCCCTTCTAATACAGTCAATGCATCAAATAGACTAGATTCATTAAACGCATATCGTGTAAATTGATTTGCAATATATTCTGGTGAATTCAACGAGCGTAAAAAACCACCAATTTTCTTTTTCTTCACTCGTTCTAATGCCGCCGCATCTAATTGATCATAATCTGTTTTTAATAAAATATCTTTTAAACGATCTGCCAATTCATCAGGTTGTTTCGTATCACCACCAACCATTGCAAAACCGAAGTTATTTTCTTCTGTATAGTCATACGAGAATGAATCATCAATAAGTCCTTCATTATATAAAGCTTCGTAATGAACAGAACTTTTTCCAAATAAATAATCTAAGAGTAACGTAAGCGCAATTTCTTGTTTTAAAAGCGCTTGCCCCTTTTCTTTTAAATTAGTCGCTTTAATACCAACTAAACATTTCGGTGTTTGCACAGGCATTGAAATAATTTTTTTCTTTTCATTTACCTCATTTGGTTCCTCTTCAAATGAACGCACAATTTCTGGCTGGTTTTTATAATCTTTTTCCGCTTGATTTTCACGTACTAAATCCATTGTTTTCTCTGGATCAATTGCACCCACAACAAATAATAACATATTGCTCGGATGATAAAATGTTTCATAACATTCATATAATAAATCTTTCGTAATTTTACTAATAGATTCGATTGTGCCTGCAATATCAATTTTAATTGGGTGTTTTACAAACAAGCTATCAATTAACCCAAAGTACAAACGCCAATCTGGGTTATCTTGATACATTTGAATTTCTTGCCCAATAATCCCCTTCTCTTTTTCAACTGTTTTTTCAGAGAAATAAGGCTCTTGCACGAAGTTTAGCAATGTATTTAAATTTTGTTCTACGTTTGAAGTACATGAAAAAAGGTAAGCTGTTCGTGTGAAGGATGTAAAAGCATTTGCCGATGCTCCTTGTTTACTAAACAATTGGAAAGCATCGTGATCTTCTTTTTCAAATAATTTATGCTCAAGAAAATGTGCAATCCCATCAGGCACACGAATCATTTCTTCTTTCCCCAATGGTACAAATGTATTATCTACTGAACCATATTTCGTCGTAAACGTCGCAAATGTTTTATTAAATCCTTGTTTCGGTAAAACATATACATCTAATCCATTAGGAAGTTTTTCATAATAGAGTGTTTCTTTTAATTGCT
The DNA here is from genome assembly GCF_053345735.1 of Bacillus sp. D48C. Classification (NCBI taxonomy): domain Bacteria; kingdom Bacillati; phylum Bacillota; class Bacilli; order Caryophanales; family Bacillaceae; genus Bacillus; species Bacillus sp. D48C. The sequence goes on along the minus strand of NZ_JBKFAQ010000008.1, from coordinate 178,686 downwards.
CATAAACAATTTTTTCCATTTACTCTCCCTCCGTTCCTTGTAAAAAGTAAATTGTATCTAGTTCAATATTTTTAGCTACTTTTACAATTTCTTCTTTTGTTACACTTTCTATACCTGTAAGCCATTCTTCAACTGGACGTGTACGATCTGAAATAATACCATGATATAGCATTTCTACAAATCCACGCGGTGTATCAATCGCCTCTAATATTTGATTTTGGATGACACTTTTTGTTTGATGTATTTCTTCTTCAGAAAACTCTCCGTTTTGCATCGCAAGCATTTGTTCTTTAATAATCTCAACTGCTTTTTCATAATTTTTCGCTTCGATTCCTGACATAACAAATAATAAACCTTTATGACTTTCAAAGCGCGATGCTGCATAGTACGCTAAACTATTTTTTTCACGCACATTTACGAATAACTTCGAATGAGAAAAACCACCAAACAATCCATTGAACAATTGCAATGCAAAATAATCTTCATCTTTATATGTGACAAATGTACGATAACCGATGTGTAATTTACTTTGTTTTAATTCTTGTTTTTCAACAACTTCTTTTTCTTCATTATTTCGTCTATGAAGGAGTACATTTCTTTCTCTCACTGGACGAGCTGAAATAGAAAAATACTTACTTACAAGATCAACGGCGTTTTCTGAAATATCACCAATAATATATAGATCCATCTCATCTTCCGCTAACACCTTTTGATAATATTGATACAGACTTTCATTTGTAATAGAAGCAACACTCTCTTTTTTTCCATTTGCACTTAAACGATACGGTTCTACTTTGCACATTTCTTCAATTAAACGCTCGTTTGCATAACGCATTTTATCATCATAAGTAGCTTCAATTCTCTGTAACAGTGCTCTTTTTTCACTTTCTACGATAGAAGATAGGAAACCGTTCCCCTCGGTTGCTGGATGTAACACAATATCAGACAACATAGAAAGCGCTTTTTCAAATAACGGTGGTGCATCATGTAAATAAACTTCATTTGCAATGTCTACATAAATGGAGATAATATGGTCTTCCCCTTTTTTACTTACATCTACCGCTAAAGAAGACCCGTATAATTCTTCTAAATATTGACGAAGACGAATTACAGAAGGTAATTTTTCTGTGGCACTTTGCAATACGTATGGCAATAGGGCACGCTCTGTCACCGTCTCCTCATTTAAAGGCGCTTTAAAACGAAATACAAAGGTATTCGTTTTATATTTATCAGTCGGAATAATATGTACGCGCAAACCACCTAACTCATGTAGTTGTTGTTCCATTAGTTTCATTTATAGCCCTCCTTTACGTATATAGGAATATTCCTCTTCAATATACAGTTTTTAGAAATAAAAAATCAACTTTTCTCCCTTATTATGCTTACATATGATTCTTTCTAAAAACTTTAATATGTAAGGAACATAGTAAAATTCCGTATTAAATATATTCTATGTAAAAAAGCCCACACTAATGTGCGAGCTTTTTTATACTTATAAAATACTTATCGTTTTCCTTTTTCATAAGGAGTTCCTAATGCTTTCGGAGCTTCAGAACGACCTACAAAACCAACAAGCGCTAATATTGTGAATACATATGGTAATATCGTTAATAAAACACTTGGAATTTGATCTAATACAGGAATTGTTCCGCCCGTTACACTAAGAGATTGCGCAAAACCAAAGAATAGAGCTGCACCTAGTGCGCCTAGTGGATTCCACTTCCCAAAAATCATAGCAGCTAAAGCTAAGAAACCTTGTCCTGTAATAGTTGCCCCTGAGAAGTTATTAGAAATTGACATTGCAAAAATCGCTCCACCAATTCCAGCAAACACTCCTGAAATACAGACTCCAATATAGCGCATTTTATATACGTTAATCCCCATCGTATCCGCTGCCATTGGGTGTTCACCAACAGCACGTAGACGAAGACCGAACGGTGTTTTATAAATAACATACCAAACAACGAATGCTAAAATAATGGCAATATACGACGTTATTGGTACATTCGAGAAAAATATTTTCCCTAAAACCGGAATATCCGAAAGGCCTGGAATATCAATCTTTTCAATACGATACTGAATAAAGTCAGTCTGCCCTTTATCAAAAATCTTCTTAATTGCAAATACCGTTAAACCAAGAGATAAGAAGTTAATTGCTACACCACTTACAACTTGATCTGCTCGGAATGTAATAGAAGCTACCGCATGAAGTAATGCAAATAATCCACTACCAATTGCCGCAAATAATAACGCAATCCACGGGGTCATCGTTCCCCAAGTATCACCCATTAATAAGTTTGTAACAACTCCAATAAATGCACCAAATAGCATTAGTCCTTCTAATCCGATATTTACAACACCCGATCGTTCACTAAATACTCCACCTAGTGCTGTGAAAATGATAGGTGCCGATGTATATAACGTACCTGTCACAAGAATGGCTAATATATCTAAAAAGCTCATTTATTTCCCCTCCTTGCTCATGCGTGTAAGCGCCCATCTTAACACATAACTACATGCAACAAAGAAGATGATACATGCAATAATTACATTAATAAGCTCTGATGGTACATCTGCCTCAAAGTTCATTTGAGGGGAAGCACTTTTCAAACCACCAAATAATAAAGCTGAAAGGATTATACCAAACGGATTATTCCCTCCAAGTAATGCTACGGCAATCCCATCAAATCCTACTCCTGTAAACGAAGACATCGCGGTCATACTCTGGAATGTTCCTAATCCTTCCATCGCTCCACCAATCCCCGCAAATGCACCAGCAATTGTCATGGAGAATACTACATTACGAGAAACTTTCATACCTGCATATTGAGAAGCATGCTGATTAAATCCTACCGACTTTAATTCGTAGCCTAAAGTTGTTCGATCTAATAAGAACCACATTAAAATAGCGATTAATATTGCTACAATAATTCCCCAGTGAAGACGCGAACCATCAGTAATGCTAGCAAGCCAGTCTGAAGATAGTGATGCACTCTCTTTAATGTCATACGTTTTATCATTACCTTCATGTAAAAAGCGCTTAATGATGTCATATGTTACATATAATGCGATATAGTTCATCATAATTGTTACAATAACCTCATTAACTTGAAACTTTCCTTTTAAATATCCAGGAATGAAGCCCCAAATTCCTCCTACCAATGCTGCGAATAAAATAGATAATGGAATATGAAGGAAAGCTGGTAGTGAAACTGCATAACCGAACCAAACCGCTGCAAGCCAACCAACTAGCAATTGACCCTCTACCCCGATATTAAATAAACCTGTACGAAATGCAAACGCCACTGATAAACCAGCAAGAATAAGCGGTATCATTGTACGAAGCGTTTCACCAATCGCACTTGCGCTACCGAACATCCCTGTCCAAAGTGCACTATAACCTACAATTGGATCATAACCACTAACTAACATTACAATCGCTCCGACAAGTAAGCCAAAAATAACGGATAGTACTGGGACTAAAATATTTATCGTTCGTTCTGTTAAAAGTTTTTTAGCCATTTGTACCCACCTGCTCCTTCTTTGTTCCCCCAGCCATTAACAATCCAAGCTGTTGTTCATTCGTTTCTTTCGCATCAACTATTGCTACAATTTTCCCTTCATAAATAACAGCAATTCGATCGCTAACATTTAAGATTTCATCTAACTCTAGTGATAAAAGTAATACACCTTTCCCTTTATCCCTTTGCTCTATTAATCTCTTATGAATAAATTCAATTGCTCCTACATCTAAACCACGTGTTGGCTGTGCTGCGATTAATAAATCTGGATCACGGTCTACTTCACGTGCAATAATTGCTTTTTGTTGATTTCCCCCAGATAGAGCGCGTGCTAAAGTTTGCTCACTAGGTGTACGTACATCAAACTGTTCAATAAGAGCCTTTGCTTTTTCTGTAATTTTGCTGAAATTTAAAATCCCTTTCTTTGAAAACGGATTCTTATAGTACGTTTGCAGAACTATATTATCTCTAACAGAAAAATCAAGGACGAGTCCGTGTTTATGACGATCTTCTGGAATATGACCAATTCCTTCTTCTGTTATTCTTCTAACAGGCCAATTTGTTATTTCTTTCCCTTTAATTGCAATAGAACCTGACTCAACTTTTCGTAAACCAGTAATTGCTTCTATTAATTCACTTTGTCCATTTCCATCAATCCCTGCAATCCCAACAATTTCCCCCGCACGAACAGTTAAGTCAAGGCCTTTTACAGCAGGTAGTTGACGTGCATCGTGAACAACAAGATTTGCAATTGAAAGTACCTCTTCTTTTGGTTTCGCGTCTATTTTTTCTGTTTTAAAATTCACTTGACGTCCGACCATTAATTCTGCAAGTTTATTTTCATCCGTATTTGCAACGTCAACCGTTCCAATTCCTTTTCCTTTACGAATAATCGTACAACGATCGCAAACTTCCATAATTTCTTTCAACTTATGTGTAATAAGAACAATAGATTTTCCTTCTTGCACAAGCTTTTTCATAATTTGAATTAGCTCATGAATTTCTTGTGGTGTTAACACAGCTGTCGGTTCATCAAATATTAAAATTTCTGCACCGCGGTAAAGAGTTTTCAAAATCTCAACACGCTGTTGCATACCCACTGAAATATCCTGTATTTTCGCATATGGATCTACAGCTAAACCGTATTGTTCAGACAGTTTTTGAATTTCTTTAGCAGCTTCCTCAACAGCAATTTTCCCTTTTTTCCTCGGTTCATTTCCGAGAATAATATTCTCTGTAACTGTAAAATTATGAACAAGCATAAAGTGCTGATGAACCATTCCAATACCAAGGTCATTTGCCACATTCGGATTGGTAATATTTACAGACTTTCCTTTAATTTTAATTTCACCTTGTTCTGGTTGGTACAAACCAAATAGTACATTCATCAATGTGGATTTCCCTGCACCATTTTCTCCAAGTAAAGCATGTATCTCACCCTGCTTTACTTGCAGCGTAATATCATCATTCGCTACAATGCCTGGGAATACTTTCGTAATGTTATTCATCTCAATTACGTATTCCATTGTGTTCCTCCTTTTAACAGGGAACATTCCCTATTACACTATTAACTTATTAAGCAATTCGGAAGTTTTATACATACAAAGGTTAGTTCTATGAACTAACCTTTGCTATTTCTCTATTTATTTTTTTAGAGAAGCTTCATATTCTTTATACTCTTTATCTGTAGCCGGTACTTTAATTTCACCGTCTGTAATTTTCTTTTCAAATTCTTCTACTTTTGTTAAAATTTCAGGGTTAACTTTTTTCACGTTATCAGTTGTTTTTGAAATACCAATACCGTCATCTTTTAAACCAAACGCTTCTACTTTACCGCCTTTTAACTTACCGTCTTTCGCTTCTTGCGCTACTTTTTCAACAGCGATATCTACACGTTTTACCATTGAAGTTAATGTTACGTTTTCAGGCATACCTTCTTGGTTTTGATCACGGTCAACACCGATTACCCAAACATTTTCACCTTTTTTCTTACGGTTTTTCGCTTCAGTGAATACACCGTTACCTGTACCACCAGCAGCATGATAAATTACGTCTACGCCTTGACCATACATTGCTGATGCAAGAACTGTACCTTTTTCAGGTTTATCGAATGCTTCTGCATATTCAGATACGATTTCAATGTTTGGATTTACTGCTTTTGCACCCGCTTTAAATCCATTTTCGAATTTACTAATTAAATCACTCTTCATCCCACCAACAAATCCTACTTTATTCGATTTTGTTGACATAGCTGCTACCGCACCTACAAGGAATGATCCTTCATGATCTTTAAATGTAATGCTCGTTACGTTTGGTGCATCTACTACAGTATCAACGATTGCAAATTGTTGTTTTGGAGATTCTTTTGCTACTTCTTTAATTGCACCTTCTAATTTATAACCAATTCCGAAAGATAAATCATACTTATCTTTTGAAAATTTCTTTAAGTTTGGAATATAATCCGCTTCTTTTTCAGACTGTAGGTAACGATAATTTGTCTTTTCCTTTAATCCGTTATCTTTACCAAACTTTTTTAGTCCTTCCCAAGACGATTGGTTGAACGATTTGTCATCAACGCCCCCAACATCCGTTACCATACCGACCTTGAAGTCTTTCGTGTCTTTCTTATCACTGCTTGCCTTATCCGAGTTACCACATGCACCTAAAACTGTACTTGCTGCTAATGTTAATGATAATAAAAGACCTGCTTTTTTCTTCATACTAGAAACCCCTCCAAAAATGATATATATTTTTTTATTCTTTCGCTGCTGTCCCTTACTTCTTGCTGTCACCTCCCTAAAAAGGAACTTACCTACATACGCTTTCTTAATACGTGGAAGCTAAACTTATCAGCTCTAAAGTAATTGATAGAATATAAGATTGGCTCATCATTTTGATCATAGTGCATTTGTTTTAATACAAGCAGTGCTGTTTCAGGCTCACATTCTAAAATCGGTGAGATTTTAGGGTGATAGCCAATTGGCTCAATGTGAGCAACCGCATATGTTATGCGCTTATGCGTGTTATTATGTATCACCGTTAATAATGACTCCTCATTGTAACCCGATAAATCTGGCAATATTTCTTTTGCAAGTTTATCGATACAATATACAACAGGTTCCCCATCTGCTGTACGCACGCGTTCAATCATCACTGCATTGAAACCATCTTCACTATTAAACTTCTCTTTTTCCTCTTCTGTTAAAGTTGTAGTAGATGATGATAAAAAGATCGTTCCTGGTGTTTTCCCCACACTAGAAATCATATCTGTAATACTAGAAAGTTGTTCTATTCCAGAAGAAAATAATGGCTTTGCATTTACAAATGTCCCTACACCATGTCTACGAATGACAACATTTTCTTCTTCTAAAATACGTAACGCTTCCCTTAAAGTCGCTCTACTTACGCCAAGTTCTTTCGCTAAATCAAACTCTGATGGTAACTTTTGTCGTTCTTTATAAGCCCCATCTTTAATTTTTTCTTTGATGTGATCAATCACCCGTAAATATAGGTGACGACTATCGGATTTTACTGACATAAGACTCCCCCGCATTTCAATTATTCGACCTCTGATGTAAGACTTCTTTTCTCTTTTTTCAACTTACAACATAGTACAAATGACTAACCACTAAAAATAAGCGCAATTGTCGAATAAATAATAATAATTTTTTAAAATGAAATTTTCACTCTTTACTGTATAAAAAAAACTTTGCACCATAAACATTCCTCATTTCGAGAAAAAGTTCGGCACAAAGATCCTTTACATCCTTTGTTACACACTTTTCCCCTCATAGTCTAGCAATTCATGGTTGCCAGGTAGAAACTTATGGACCTTATCTCCAAGATTATATGAGGCAGTGATTCTTTTCGAAGTAATCTTACCACTTGCTCTCATACGTGTCAACAAAATCCAACATTTTTCTGCATTAAATATCGAACATTTACATAAAACATACTCAAAGTATTCGTATTCTAAAGATACCCTCTAAATGTAAGCCCTTTCTTTATTGCTGAGTATAGTATATAACAAAAACACTATATAAAAAAGCCTAATTGTAAAAACAATTAGGCTTTTTTAAGAACTTTTTTCTTGTACATCATTAATGAGTACTTCTCTCGGTTTACTACCTTCATATGGACCTACTACACCATTCATTTCCATTGCATCAATTAGACGAGCAGCTCGCGTATAACCTACTCTAAACCTACGTTGTAGCATAGAAACAGATGCTGTTTGCATTTCCACTACAAGTTGAACCGCTTCATCATATAATTCATCTTCTACTTCCTGCTTCGTATCAGGAACATCTTGCGGAATCATATCTTCTTGATATTGTGCTTTTTGCTGTCCAATAACATATTCTACAACTCTCTCAACTTCATCATCTGATAAAAATGCACCTTGTACACGTACAGGTTTCGATGCACCAATTGGTATAAACAGCATGTCGCCACGACCTAGTAGCTTCTCTGCACCACCACCGTCAAGAATTGTACGAGAATCTGTTTGAGAAGATACAGCGAATGCAATACGTGATGGAATATTCGCTTTAATAACACCCGTAATAACGTCAACTGACGGACGTTGCGTTGCAATAATTAAATGAATACCAGCAGCACGAGCCATTTGCGCTAGACGCATAATCGCATCCTCTACATCAGACGAAGCAACCATCATTAAATCTGCTAACTCGTCCACAATTACTACAATATACGGTAATTCGGGTTGTTTCGCTTCTGATTGACTATTATGCTCTTTTATATAATCGTTGTATCCTTCAATGTTACGTGTACCACTATGAGCAAACAATTCATAACGACGTTCCATCTCACTCACAACTTTTTTCAATGCTTGCGATGCTTTTTTCGGATCAGTTACAACTGGTGTTAACAAATGAGGCACACCGTTATATACATTTAACTCTACCATTTTCGGGTCAATCATCATTAATTTTACTTCATGTGGTTTTGCACGCATTAAAATACTAACAATAATACCGTTAATACATACACTTTTCCCGCTCCCTGTCGCACCAGCTACGAGTAAATGGGGCATTTTATTTAAACGGGCTAATACAGCTTCACCTGTAATATCTCGGCCAAGACCAATTAACAACTTCTCTTCCGGATGATTGTTAGCCTTAGAATCAAGAACTTCCCTCAGCGTTACCATCGAAACTTCTGAGTTCGGAACTTCGATCCCTACAGCTGATTTCCCGGGAATTGGCGCCTCAATACGAATGTCCTTTGCAGCTAATGCAAGGGCTAAATCATCACTTAAACTGACAATTTTGCTTACCTTTACCCCCATATCAGGATACACTTCATATTTTGTAACTGCAGGACCTCTATGCACTTTTGTTACTTTCGCTTTCACTCCGAAACTTTGGAATGTACGTTCTAATTTACGAGCATTCTCATAAATTTCCGCATTTTCATTTGTAACTTGCTTATTCTTTGGAAATTTTAATATATCAAGTGAAGGAAGCTTGTAATCTTTATTTTCTACATTTGAAAATTGCATAGGAGGTGCTTGCGCTTCACTCTCTAACGATTCAACGATTTTTTCTCCACGCTTTTTCTTTGATTCTTCAATTGGTGGAGTCTCTTCAATAAACGGTGAAGTGATCAAATCTTCTTGCTCTACTTCAATTCGTTTATCCTCTTCTTCATTTGCAGGATAATTCTCAGTGAAATTTGAAATAATTGGCGGATCAATTTGGATTTCTTCCATCGGCTCAATCACTTCTTCTTGTTCTGCAGCACGTTTGCTTCTTGTACTTCTTGTTGTTTTTTTCTTTTCTGTTTGTTCAGCCGTTCTTTTGGATCTCCAATCTTTATAATCCACTTGCATCACTTGAAATTGACTTCTAAGAATTCTACCAACTGGAGCTAACACTTCTCCAATATGTTTATTTGTTATACAGAGTACCCCGAGAATAACTAAAATAATCCCAATGATATAGGCTCCTACTTCGTCGAATAGGAAGTAACATGTCGCGAACATAAGCGCACCAAACATACCACCGCCTAAATGAACGCTATCTGGCCCTTTTTTCATTTCAAGAAAGAAGTTATCTTTCGTACTCACAATAACAGAAGTATTTTGCACTGCTCCATCTTTTGTAAGAAGGTTAAATAATGTAATATGACTAAACATTAATATTGCCAATACAATTAAATAAAATCCAATTAACCGTTTATTTAAAAGGTTCGGCCATCCGCGTTTTATAACAAAGGAAACCGATAAAGCTATTACACCTAACACACCAATTATGTACCACTCACCAAAGAAGAAGCGAAAAAATAACACAAACGATTTCCCTACAACGCCTAGCTGTAAAATCGTAATGATTGAAAGTGCAAAAAGAGTTAAACCGACGATTTCATAATACAAAGTTGGCTTTATCGTACGTCTTGCCTTTGCCTTCGTCCCTCTTTGCTTTTGTTTTGCCATTTCTTCACCTCGTGTTCTACATATAAGTAAAGCTCCCCTAAAAATGCTCTATTTATATGTCTGTTTTCTCTATTTTTCAGGTCTTTATATCTTCTATTTTTACACTTCTTGTAAAATGCTAAATAAACAGAAGAAAGCAGCCTACTCATGGCTGCTCAACCGTCTTGTTTTTTATATTATACCATAGCTTCTAAACAAAATCCTTCTTTTTGCTAAAAGGTTATTTTCTGACCGGGCTCAAACTCTAAATAGTGAAGTGGGTCCGTACTTAGCACACGTACAATAGAATAACACCCATGTTCCTCTTCAGAAACCATTAATTCCACACCATTTATATTTACAACTTTTTGACTTTTACATTGTGAATAATCGGCCGGATACACAAGTTGCTCTGGCATAATTGTATATAAAATCATTGTAACATTGTCCCTTCTGCACTACCTTCCGCGCGAACATCTATTAATTCGTTTAATTTTCGAATCGCATTTCCAATACCACCAACATCATCTATAAGACCGTACTTTACTGCATCTCCACCAATTACATTCGTCCCAATATCTCGCGTTAAATTTCCTTTCGCAAACATAAGCTCTTTAAAACGATCCTCTGTTACTTTCGAGTGCTTCGTCACAAAACGAATAACTCTTTCTTGCATCTTATCCAAATACTCAAATGTTTGCGGCACACCTATGACAAGACCTGTTAAACGAATTGGATGAATTGTCATCGTCGCAGTTTCCGCAATAAACGAATAGTCAGTAGAAACAGCAATCGGTACACCGATGGAATGTCCCCCACCTAAAACTAGAGATACTGTTGGTTTTGAAAGTGAAGCTACCATTTCTGAAATTGCTAGTCCAGCTTCAACGTCACCTCCAACCGTATTTAATATTAAAAGCAAACCTTCAATTTTCGGATTTTGTTCAATCGCAACAATTTGCGGAATGATATGCTCGTATTTTGTTGTTTTATTTTGCGGCGGTAATTGAACATGACCTTCCACTTGTCCGATAATCGTTAAACAATGAATACGTGATTCATTCATCTGTGGTACATTTGTCTGTCCAAGCTGTTGAATTTTTTCTACTATTGAAGCCTCTTTTCCAGCTTCTTTTGGCTCAGTTTCTTTTTCTTCATTTGTATATCGATCACGTTCTGTCATTTCGCATCCCCTTTCACTCGTATATAACTATTATTTCTTAAGTTATAAATTTCATTCGATAGGGTTAAAAAGAAAAAAAAGATCACCCATAAGGGTGATCTTTTTTATACTTCCATAATAATCGGTAAAATCATAGGTTTTCTCTTTGTCTCTTCGTACAAGAACTGTCCTAATAATTCACGAATATTTTGTTTTAACATTGACCATTCAATCGAATATTCTTTAATTGACTGCTCAACAATCATACGTACAATCTCTGTAGATCGTTCAATTAACGCTTCTGACTCACGAACATATACGAAACCACGTGAAATGATTTCTGGACCAGAGATAATTTTCTTTTCATCTTTACCAAGCGTTACAACTACTACTAATATTCCATCTTGAGATAACATCTTTCTATCTCGAAGAACGATATTTCCAACGTCACCTACACCTAATCCATCAATTAAAACATTACCAGCTTGTACTTTACCGACTAAGTTCGCTTCATCGTCACCAAAAGCAATTACATCGCCTTTTTCTACGATAAAGATATTTTCTCTTGTAATACCTACATCTTCAGCTAAATACGCATGTGCTTTTTGCATACGGAACTCACCATGTACGGGTACAAAGTACTTCGGTTTCATTAAATTTAACATTAATTTTAATTCTTCTTGGCTACCGTGACCTGAAACATGAACTTTTCTTTCGCCGTAATAAACAACTTCAGCTCCAGCTCTAAATAACAAATCAATAATTTTTGATACAGATATTTCATTACCCGGAATTGGCGAAGCAGCAATGATAACAGTATCACCTTTACGAATTGAAATTTGTTTATGTGCTTGTTTTGCCATTCTAGATAGAGCAGCCATCGGTTCACCTTGACTACCTGTCGTTAAAATAGCTACCTTTTTCTCTGGGAAGTTGTCTACTTCTTGTAATGAAATAACCATACCTTCTGGAACATCTAAATAACCAAGACGTCTTGCAATGTCTACTACTTTCACCATACTACGTCCTACTACCGCTACTTTTCGCCCTGTTTCGGCAGCTGCATCAAATACTTGTTGAATACGATGTACATTCGATGCAAATGAAGCAACGATAATACGACCTTCTGCGCCGTAGAACACTTTAGAAATTTCTACACCAACTTCTTTTTCAGAACCTGTATAACCTGGGCGCTCTGCGTTTGTACTATCAGATAATAAGCAAAGTACGCCTTCATTTCCAATTTGAGCCATTTTCCCAAGGTCTGCTCCACTATTTCCAATTGGAGTTTGATCGAATTTAAAGTCTCCTGTATATACGATTGCACCTTTTGATGTATGGAAACAAACACCAACAGAATCTGGAATACTATGTGTCGTTCCAAAGAATGACACCGTTGTAGTATTAAACTCTACTGTTGAATTTGAATCGATTGTTTTTAAGTCTACACGACCTAACATACCCGCTTCGCCAAGTTTTTCTTGTATAAGTCCTACTGTTAATTTCGTTGCATACACTGGAATAGATAATTTACGAAGTACGTAAACAATACCACCAATATGATCTTCATGACCGTGAGTAATAAATAAACCCTTTACTCGCTCTTGGTTTTCCACTAAATATGTAATATCAGGAATAACGATATCAATTCCAAACATTTCATCTCCCGGGAACATTAACCCTGCATCCACAATAAAGATTTCAGAATCAATTTCAACACAGTACATGTTTTTCCCGATTTCACCTACTCCACCAAGAGCAAATACTTTAACAGACTCATTCTCTTTTCTCTTCATGTTGTTGCCTGGTTTAAAAATCTTGCAAACACTGATTTCACTAAAATTGCAGAGACACCAGGGGAAACTCTACAACCACCATATATTCACCGTCCAAGACGAATGTCCTTACCGTTATGCGATATCATGTCCTTGTTTATTTTTTAAACCAGGTTTCACCTCTCTTTCATTATATAAATCAAATATCTTATTCGATATGATATGAAAATGTAATTAAATTATAATTTTTACCAATTTTGCTAAGCATACCCGTACTAAGCTACTTAGCCATATTATACCTGATACAAGAAATAGAACACAAGTTAAATCGTGCGAAAGAAAAAGTAAAAGAAAGGAACAGCACTAAAAGTATATGGCTTATTTCCGCTGCTTTTATACTCCATGTTATTTGGAAAAAACTACCCTAAATACTTTAAATTACTTTCATTTGATGGATTTCCTAGATTTTTTTCTTGAATCGCACAAAAACACTTATAAAATGAAGCTTTTTTATAGATTACGTCATATTTGAGGCAATTCCTATAAAAACATAACCGAAAGTATTTTCTGT
>NZ_JBKFAQ010000008.1:0-165044 GCF_053345735.1 Bacillus sp. D48C | reverse complement strand
AGCGGGATTTGACAGTCACTATCGAGAACAAGAGGTTGAAACAAAATTAACGAAAGGACCATATCATACTTTAGCCAGTAGAGAACGCGTAGCGTAATATACTCGTTTTCAACATAAAATGTTTTCTATATAGGGTCATATACAGACGAGAAAGGCGAGCCTAAAATCATTTTACAAAAGATTCACATTAAAACAGATTCAAACATTTTCATATCAATAAAAAAATGACCTAGTTCCACACTAGGTCATTTTTATTAACGAGGAATAGATTGCATTACAGATTGTAACGTTACTCTTTCTTCTTCTGTTAATGGAAGAAGTGGTAAACGTACAGAACCTACATCTAATCCAACCATTTGTAACGCTGTTTTTACTGGAGTTGGACTTGGCGCCATAAATAACGAATCAGTTACTCTTACAAGTAATTGATGTAATTTTTGCGCCTTCTTAAACTCTCCTGCTTGAAATGCTGTAATCATTTCTTGCATTTCGTTTCCGATGACATGAGATGCTACCGAAACGATACCTTTCGCTCCAACTGCCATAGCCGGTAACGTTAAACCGTCATCACCGCTGTATACCGCAAAGTCGTCCGCTGTTTTTTCAATGATTTCTGTCATTGTTAACACATCGCCGCCGGCATCTTTAATAGCAACAATGTTTTCTATTTCTGATAAACGAACAACTGTATCAACGGAGATTTGTACAATAGATCGTCCTGGAACGTTATATAGCATAACCGGAAGCGGCGTGCTTTCAGCAATTGCCTTAAAATGCTGATACATTCCTTCTTGACTCGGCTTGTTATAATACGGTGCTACTAGCATTACTGCATCCACACCAACTTCTGTTGCCTTTTTAGTCAAGTCAATAGAAGCATGCGTATTATTGCTACCTGTTCCAGCGATTACGGGCACTCTTTTATCGACAACAGATACGACATGGCGATATAACGCTACTTTCTCTTCTGAAGTTAATGTAGGAGATTCGCCTGTCGTTCCTCCTACCACGATTGCTGTTGTACCGTTATCAATTAAATAATTTACCAATTTCGTTGTCTTCGCAAAATCGATATTACCGTTTATATCAAACGGTGTTACCATCGCAGTTGCAATTGTCCCAAAATCTATCATGGTCTCACTCCTTATTGTTCCAGTTGCTTTTCTTTTGAAAGCTCAAACGCACTATGTAATGCATTTACAGCCTCCACTAAATCAGTTTCTTTTACAAGAACCCAAATTGTTGTATGACTATCTGCCGATTGCAGAATTTGAATACCTTTTTCTGCTAAAGCTGTAACGATTTTCGCAGTAACCCCTGGGTATCCTGCCATTCCAGCTCCAACGATAGATACTTTCGCACAATGCTCTGTCACAATTGGCTCATATCCAAGGTTCTTTAATAATTTAACTGCATGACTTGATACATTATCACTCACCGTATATGCTACGCCAGTAGGTGAAATGTTAATTAAATCGACACTGATTCCTTCGTTCGCCATTTCTTTAAACACATGTTGCTGCAAATCATATGCCGTTTCTTTTGCAAGCACTTTAATTTGCGTTACGTTTGATACGTGGGCAATACCTGTAACAGGACGTTCTTCTACATCACGACCTCTTGTAGCACCGTCATATGCTGAAATAAGCGTACCTTCACTCTCAGAATACGTAGAACGTACACGAAGCGGTACTTTTGCATGCATCGCAATTTCAACTGCACGTGGATGAACGACTTTCGCACCTTGATAAGCCATGTTACAAATTTCGTTATACGTTACAGTTTGAAGATGACGTGCATCTTTTACAATACGAGGATCCGCAGTCATAACACCTTCTACATCAGTGAATATATCGATGTATTCAGCATGAAGCGCAACACCTAATGCTGAAGCTGAAGTATCGCTACCTCCGCGTCCAAGTGTTGTCGTATCACCTTTTTTCGTTTGCCCTTGGAATCCTGTAACGACGATTACATCTACATTTTCTAACTCTTCATGTATACGATCGCAATTCATTTCAATAATCTTTGCATTCGTAAAGTCATCATTCGTTACAAAACCAGCTTGTGCACCATTTAATGCTGCTGCTTTTATACCGTTCTCATTCAACATATTAGAGAAAACAATTGCAGAGATTAACTCTCCGCACGATAATAATAAATCTTGCTCACGTTTAGAAATAGTAGATTCCTCTTGATTTACAAGACTTAATAACGTATCCGTTGCATATGGTTCACCTTTACGACCCATAGCAGATACGACAGTAACTACTTTATAACCAGCAGCTAATGATTTTTTTATATGATGAAGCGCATGCTTACGTCCATTGTCATCACGTACTGATGTGCCACCAAATTTTTGAACAATTATTTTCATATTTTGCACCTTCTCTTAGCCGTTTACACTAATTGTAATTTTACTAAGCGCTCTGCAATTTGAACAGAATTCCATGCAGCGCCTTTTAATAAGTTATCAGATACGACCCAAAGATGGAATCCTTTATCGTTATTTAAATCTTTACGGATTCTTCCAACGAATACTTCGTTTTTACCTACTGCAGTAGCTGGCATTGGATATAACTGCTCTTCTGGATTATCTTGCAGAACAATACCTTCCGCATTTGCAAGTAAGCTCTTTAATTCTGCTACTGTTACGCCTTCTTTTTCTACTTCGATGTAAACAGACTCAGAGTGTCCTGATACAACTGGTAAACGTACACATGTTGCCGCTACTTCTAATTCAGGCATATGCATAATTTTTTTCGTTTCGTTAATCATTTTCATTTCTTCAAATGTAAATCCATTATCTTGGAACTTATCAATCTGTGGAATCGCATTAAAAGCAATTGGGAAATGCTTCTTATCACCTGATACAGGAAGAACATTTGCCTTAACTTCTTCGCCATTTAAGATTGCTTGTGATTGTTCATGAAGTTCTTCAATAGCTGCCGCACCAGCACCTGATACAGCTTGATATGTGGAAACGATTACTCGTTTTAAACCATATTGCTGACGAACTGGCTCAAGAGCTACTACCATTTGAATTGTAGAACAGTTTGGATTTGCAATAATGCCATTATGTTCTTTTAAGTCATTTTCATTTACTTCAGGTACAACAAGTGGCACGTTTTCTGTCATACGGAATGCACTTGTATTATCAACAACAATCGCACCGCGTTTTGCTGCTTCTGGCGCTAATTGTTTCGATACAGATCCACCAGCACTAAATAGTGCGATATCTACTCCTTCAAAGCTTTCAGGAGTTGCCTCTTGAACTGTAAATTCTTCGCCTTTAAATACAAGTTTCTTACCTGCAGATCGTTTAGATGAAAGTAACGTTAACTTCCCAATCGGAAATTCTCGTTTCTCTAAAGTATTTAACATTTGTTCACCAACTGCGCCGGTTGCTCCAACTACAGCGACATGAAAAGTTTTTTGCTTTTCCATCACTATGCCCCTTTCTAGATACCAATCCTTCTATAACTTAGAATCAGAAGGAGTATACAATACCCCTTCTAATCTTAATAACGTTAATTTTATCATATTCTACAGTAAGAATGATGGTTTCATCAAAAATTGTCCGTTTTTTTTCGTTTTTTAATTCATATATCTGAATTTTTCTACGACCACCGGTTGCAATTGCTTTCCTTGCAGTGCTTCTAATACTGTGTCTTCCAGCAGCTCCATGCGAGCTACCATTGAGTTGGGTTTTTTCTCTGGTGCATCTTGACCGAATGGAACGAAGTAGATGTTTTTTGTTGCCATTAGGCGCATGAGATTTACCCCATTTAATCCTAATGCATCATTCGTCGAAACCGCCAATACGACAGGCTTGCCATTTCTTAACGTCGCTTTTGCTGCCATTAGTACTGGAGAGTCTGTCATTGCATTTGCAAATTTACTCATAGAATTTCCTGTTAAAGGAGCGATTACCATGCAGTCTAATGGAATTTTAGGTCCAAGTGGCTCTGCTCCAACAATTGAATTAATTGCTTTAAAACCTGTTATTTCTTCAATTTTCTTAATCCACTCTGCTCCTTCTCCAAATCTAGTATTTGTTGATTGAACAGTGTATGAAACAACGGGACGTACTTCTGCCCCTTCAGCAATTAATTTTTCTAAGTGCGGCATAACTTCCTCATACGTACAATGTGAACCCGTAAATCCGAAACCAATTCGTTTCCCCTTCAAACTCATTTCTTTTCCTCCTCCTTTGCAATTGCATCTGCTGCTAATAACTGAGAAAGAACATTTGCTAAAATTTGCCCAGCCGTTTTGGGAGCAACAATACCTGGTAATCCAGGTGCTAGCAACGCTTTGACTCCTCTTTTTTCCGCATATCTAAAGTCAGTACCGCCTGGTTTAGAAGCTAAATCAATCACTAACGTATGAGCTGGCATTTTTGCAATAACATTCGCTGTTACAACGAGGTGCGGAATTGTATTGATTACAATATCGATATTTCCTACTTCTTTCTCTATGTCTTGCATATGAAAAGGAGAAAACATCATTTCTGTAATACGTGCAATATGTTCAGATCGTCTTGCTCCAACTTTGACATGGGCTCCTAATGATTGAAATGCTCTCGCAACACTCATTCCTGTTCTACCAAATCCTAGAACCATTACATTGGACCCATGAATTGTATAGTCGGTATGTTGAATTACCATCATTAATGTACCTTCTACAGTTGGAATAGAATTGTATATTGCCACATCATCACGATCAAATAATTTAACAAGTTTTCGGTTCGTAGTAGATACGAGATTTTCCAAGTAAGGTGTACCAATACCCGAATATATAGTAAAGTGTTCTGGTGTATTTTCAATTTGTTCTTTCGTTATTGAAACTTTTTCATTTGAAAAAATAGTATCTACTTCTCCTTTGGCATTTGTACCTGCAACCGGCAAAATAATTGCGTCTACAGAAGTGAAATCTAAATTTTGTATACTTTCTTTTGCTGCCCCTGTGAAACCATGATCTAACTGATCAAACCCTATCAAAGAAAGTTTCGCATCCAATTCAACTAGCTTACGAATTACTTCTAGCTGCCTTGCATCTCCTCCTATGACAGCAATATGCATCTCAGTCAACATTCCCTAATTCACCTTCTTTTTCTGTCATTTATAAGAAAAGTGCCTACTTTTTCTTTTTCCTCCACATCATATGTAATGTACGAGTTTATGGTGATTGAAAATCCAAATGCACATATGATTTATCAGGTTTCTATGTAGATACAAAAAAAGATGACCAAAATGGCCATCCTTCACTCCGAATTTGAACGATCTATACTATCACAAAGAAGCATATCATGTCCGACTTTCTTTATTTGACTCCATGCCACCCTTACTTCTTGTGGTTCCTTTTTAAAACCTCCCCACTTCCCTACAGGTATTATAAGTGTTTGTATTTGTCCGTCTTTCTCATTAATCTCTAAATCCATATAACCTAAGACTCCCATTTTTTCCGCTTTTTCTATATCTACAACCTCTTTACCACTTAATTCACTTAATCGCATACATACTCCACTCCCACTACTGAATTTTTCATTTGCATTGTCTATAATTAGTACCTATTCTATATGTATAAAAAAAATAACCTTCTCTCATTTAAAAAGAGAGAAGGTTATTATCAGATACATCATAAAAATCGATTATAGTTTTATTCCTTTTGGAAGTTTTCCATCTGGACTAATAAGTGCCGCAGAGAATTCATCAGTAAACATGTTGCGAATTAATCCGTCCACATTTTCTTTTGTTACAGTGTTTACACTTTCAATAATCTCATCAAGTGAACGATGTTTACGAAGAAGCAATTCATTTTTACCGTTACGGCTCATACGGCTATTTGTACTTTCTAAACTTAACATTAAGTTTCCTTTTAATTGCTCTTTACTATTCATAAGCTCTTTTTCTGTAATACCTGTATTTTTCAATGTCTCTAATGTTTCTTGCATTGTTTCATACAGTGTATCTAATTGTTGGCTACCTGTTCCACCGTAAAGTGTTAACATACCTGTATCTTCATAAGAAGAGTGGTAAGAAAATACCGAGTAAGCTAATCCACGTTGCTCACGTACTTCTTGGAATAAACGGCTACTCATGCTACCGCCTAAAATATTATTTAATACAATTAAGTTATAAATATCTTCGTGTCCCATTTGTAAACCTTTATATCCTAGACATAAATGAGCTTGTTCCGTTTCCTTTTTACGGGCTACCTTATTAAAATGGAAAATTGGGCTATGTACTTGTTCACGGTTTGTTGTTCCTTCATAACTACCGAAATATTGCTCCACTGTTTGTAAAAATGCTTCATCAATATTTCCTGCAACTGATACAACTACATTTTCAGGTGTGTAATGATCTTTTATATATTGACGTAACGTATCACCTGTAAACGTATTAAGCGTTTCTTCTGTTCCTAAAATAGGATATCCAAGTGGATGCGTTTCATATGTTGCTTTCGTTAACATATCATGCACAATATCATCTGGCGCATCTTCGTACATTTTAATTTCTTCACATACGACATTCTTCTCTTTTTTCAGTTCTTCCTCATCAAATGTTGAATTAAAGAACATATCTGCTAAAACATCTAAAGCATATTTAGCATGCTCATCTAATACTTTTGCATAGTAACAAGTATATTCTTTTGAAGTAAATGCATTCACTTGACCACCAATGCTATCAAATGATTCTGCAATCTCTCGTGCACTACGTGTCTCTGTCCCTTTAAAGAACATATGCTCTAAAAAGTGAGAAATCCCATTATTTTTTTCATTTTCATTTCTTGATCCCGCATGGATCCAAATACCAATTGCAACCGATCTTACAGTTGGTATATTCTCCATAACTATTCTTACACCATTTTTACAAGTATATTTTTTAATCAAAAACTTTCCTCCTACTGCCAGTTTCTCTAAATAAAACGCTATTATTTAATGATAACAAGTTTAAGGATGAATGTCATGCAAATGTATTTAATCCACACGTTTTTCATCCAGTAATTCAGTTATATTCCCCACTTTATATCCTTGTTCCTTCAATTTTGTAATCATTATATCTAAAGCCTCTGCTGTAGACGAAGTAGGATGCATTAATATGATAGCACCTGGATGTATTTTTCTCATTACTCTCTGCAATAGTACATCTGGCTCAGGTCGCTGCCAATCAATCGTATCTACAGTCCACATAATCGTTCCCATTTGAAAATCATCTGCAATCTTTACGACTTCATCTCGAAAGCTTCCACTCGGCGGGGCAAACCATCTTACTTTTTGATTCGTTGCTACTTCTATCATTCGATTTGTTTTTTGTAACTGATCTCGTATTTCATCTGAGGATAACGTTTTCATATTAGGGTGTGTGTATGAGTGATTTCCAACTTCTTGTTTTGCATCGACAATCATTTTTGCAAACCGCAAATTTTCTTTCACCCAACGTCCTTCTAAAAAGAAAGTGGCCTTCACATCATGCTTTTTCAAGATTTCTAATATGCGAGGCAAATACTCATTTCCCCATGCCACATTTATTGTTAATCCTACCATCTTTTTATTTGGATGCCCTCTATAAATTGGAGCTGGTGATAAATCTTCCAAATGAACACTCGGTGAGACTTCTTTGAATTCAAGATATTTTTGATCAAATTCCTTTAGCTTCTTCATATTATTATACGATGCTTCAATATCCACTTGTCTTCCATTATATCCAGGTGTTGCCTTCCATATTTTATCAATCATCGCATTTTGAGGTGCAATCTCATACTGTTTTGCATGCTTTTGAATTTCTTCATGCAAGTTATCTTGTGCAAAAACAGAATAAGAGCCTAAACTGACATATAAAGAAAATATACATATGTATGCCAATATACGAACTTTCATATAAACCCTCCCAAATTAACTATATAAAAACATTTTCTTCTTATCTTTGTTAATTTGAGCGTTATAATGAAAACTATACCTATACCGACATAAAAATATATGAACATCATGTTTTTTACATAACAAAAAAAGCCAGTTTAACTGGCTTTTACTTATTGCTGCTCTTGTTTGTCTTCTTCTTTAGCAGCTTCTTTTTCTTGCTCTTCTTTTAGCAATACTTTTCTAGATAGATTTACGCGACCTTGCTTGTCAATCTCGATAACTTTAACTGTAATTACATCACCGATTTTCACAACGTCTTCTACTTTACCTACACGCTCAAGTGCAAGTTCAGAAATATGAACTAATCCATCTTTACCGCTGAATAATTCAACGAAAGCACCGAATTTCTCAACACGTTTCACTTTTCCTTCGTAGATCTCACCTACTTGTACTTCGCGAACGATATCTTCGATAATCTTCTTAGCTTTGTCGTTCATTTCTTGATTTATTGATGAAATGAATACTGTACCATCTTGCTCGATGTCAATTTTAACACCAGTTTCTTCAATAATCTTATTGATTTGTTTACCGCTTGGTCCAATAACGTCACGGATTTTATCTGGGTTAATTGTCATTGTAATAATCTTTGGAGCGTAAGCTGATAATTCAGTACGTGGCTCTGCAATAACAGATAACATATGATTTAGAATGTGCACACGACCAATTTTCGCTTGTTGTAATGCCTCTTCTAAAATCTCACGTGATAAACCATCGATTTTAATGTCCATTTGCAGTGCAGTTACACCTTGTGCTGTACCTGCTACTTTAAAGTCCATATCACCTAAATGATCTTCCATACCTTGAATATCAGATAAAATTGTGTAATGCTCACCAGATTTAACCAGACCCATTGCAATACCTGCAACTGGAGCTTTAAGTGGAACACCCGCATCCATCATTGCTAAAGTACTACCACAAATACTTGCTTGTGAAGTAGAACCATTTGATTCTAATACTTCAGATACAAGGCGTACTGTGTATGGGAAATCTTTTTCAGATGGAATTACAGGCTCAAGTGCGCGCTCTCCTAGTGCCCCGTGACCAATTTCACGACGACCTGGTCCACGCATCGGTCTTGTTTCACCAACACTAAATGATGGGAAATTGTAATGGTGCATAAAGCGTTTTGATTCTTCTACACCAAGACCATCTAAAATTTGCACATCGCCTAATGCACCTAATGTACAAATACTTAATGCTTGTGTTTGTCCACGTGTGAATAAACCAGAACCGTGTGTACGAGATAAAATACCAACCTCTGATGCTAAAGGACGGATTTCGTCACCTTTACGGCCATCTGGGCGAATTTTTTCAACTGTAATAAGACGACGTACTTCTTCTTTTACAATTTTATATAAAATCTCATTTACTTGTCCTAATGTATCAGCGTCAGCTTCTTCAGCTTCGTAATGCTCAATTACACGCTTTTTCACTTCGTTAATTGCATCTTCACGTGCATGTTTCTCATGTACTTGAATTGCAGAATGCATATCCTTCTCAGCCATTTCACGTACAGCTTGATTAAGATCAGCGTCAACTTCATAAAGTTTCACTTCTGATTTCTCTTTACCTACAGCTTGTACAATCTCTTCTTGGAATGCAATTAAACGTTTAATTTCGTCATGACCAAACATAATTGCTTCTAACATTGTTTCTTCAGGCACTTGATCTGCTCCTGCTTCAACCATGTTAATCGCATCTTTCGTACCAGCTACAACTAAGTGGATATCACTTTGTTCTTGCTGTTCTACTGTTGGATTAATAACGAATTCGCCATTAATACGACCAACTGTCGCACCAGCGATTGGACCTTCAAATGGAATATCTGAAATCGATAACGCTAATGAAGAACCAAGCATAGCTGCCATTTCAGAAGAACAATCTTGATCAACACTCATTACAATGCTGACAACTTGCACTTCGTTACGGAAACCATCTGCGAATAGCGGACGAATTGGACGGTCGATTAAACGACTTGCCAAAATTGCTTTTTCACTTGGACGACCTTCACGCTTAATAAAACCGCCAGGAATTTTTCCGACTGCATATAAACGCTCTTCATAGTTTACTGTAAGTGGGAAAAAATCTACATTTTTAGCTTCTTTTGATGCAGTTGCTGTAGATAGAACCGCTGTATCGCCATATCTTACTAATACTGCTCCGTTCGCTTGTTTGGCAAGCTGACCAGTTTCAACTGTTAGCTGGCGACCAGCTAAATCTATCGAGAAGACTTGCTTTTCTTGACTCATTTAAGTACCCCTCTCAATTTAAAGTATTCAATTCTTCTATGTAAATGGATAGTATATCACAATATTCTACCTCTAGTATTGCCTAAAATTAAGTAAGCTATAAAGCGTAGAAGATATATTTTTACCTAACAAAAAAGCGGGAATATTCCCGCTTCTTTGACTATCGACGTAAGCCAAGCTTTGTGATTAATTCACGGTAACGTGTGATATCGCTATTACGAAGGTAAGTTAGTAAGTTACGACGTTTACCAACCATCTTTAATAGACCACGACGTGAATGATGATCTTTCTTGTGAGTACGTAAGTGCTCGTTTAGAGTGTTAATTTGCTCCGTTAGGACAGCAATTTGAACCTCTGGAGAACCAGTATCAGTCTCATGAGTTCTAAATTGTGCAATGATTTCGTTTTTACGCTCTTGTGTTAAAGCCATCCTATTTCACCTCCTATTAATTAAACCCCCAATTACCTAGCAAGCGTCGGTGAGTCGCAATGCCAAGCAATGGTTGTCATAAAGTACATAACATAGAATACTACTTTTCATTTGAAAAAGCAAGTATATTCTTTTCGCTCGCAAAATATTCTTGTGCTGTTTTCTTATCTTTTGCGATTTGTTCAACTAACTCATCAATGCCATTGAATTTCTTCTCTTCTCTTATACGCATATGCCACTCTACTGTAACATTTTGGTCGTATATATCTTTGTTAAATTCAAATAAGTGCACTTCAATTGATAATTGACGCTCATCTTCTTTAAAAGTCGGTTTATATCCAATATTACATACACCATCGTACCATTCATCGTGAACTTTTAATCTCACTGCATAAACACCTACAGGTGGCAATAAATACTCATCACTTAAACCTACATTAGCTGTTGGAAAACCAATTTGGCGTCCACGTTTGTCGCCGTGTATAACTGTTCCCGCTACAGTATAGGCTCTACCTAAAATAGATGGAATTTGTTCCATTTCGCCATTTCGAATTAACTTTCGTAATGCTGTAGAACTTACTTTCTCTTCTTGAAATTCAACTTTTTCAATCACAGTCTGTGTAAACTCCCCTCTTGCATGAAATGGTAAAGTCTCCATCTTTCCTTTTCCTAAACGTCCATATGAATAATCAAACCCTGCTACTACATGCTTTACATTTAAACCAATAATATAATCATCTACAAATTGTTGCGGTAATAACCCTGCAAATGATTCATCAAATTTAATCACATATAATATATCGATTCCTAAGCTTTCGACTATTTTTTCTTTATCACGCATTGGTGTAATATACTCCACATGCGCATCCTTTTTCCCTAAAACAACAGATGGGTGGGGATGAAATGTCATAACTGCACTTTTATATCCTCTGTCGTCCGCTATTTTTTTCGCAGTTCGAATTACACATTGATGTCCTAAATGAATGCCATCAAAAAATCCTAATGCCATTACAGTAGGTGGTAATTCTAATTTATTTTGTTCATGTGGATGAGTTAAATGAATAAGTTTCACGCTTGAATTCACCTTTTTCTGTAATAATCCTTCCAATAATTCATTATAGCTTTAGTTCTTGATTATTCACAAGTACTTTCATCGGCTTTAACATGCCAGGATGTTTCGGATGATGTTCATAAATTGCTAAGCAACGATCATTTTTATCAAACACTGTAATAAATGGTGCCGTTATTTCTAATTCATTCTTTAAGAACATACCATTCTTAATTTTCTCTGCTTGCTTTTCATCTACAACCATTTTTGGAAACTTACTTAATGCTTCATCAATTGAAATGAAGATAGACTCTACTGTTCCATTTTGCACGTTTTCTTCAATTTCTTCAAATGATATGCAATCTTCTAATAAAAATTCACCAGATGCCGTTCTTACAAGGTGAGACATATGTGATGGGAAACCAAGTTTCTCCCCAATCATTACCGCTAACGTTCTTACATATGTTCCTTTACTACACGTTACACGGAAACGGAATGAAATATTTTCTCCTTCAAAAACTTCACGATCATCAAGTAATACGAACTCATGAATCGTAATTGTACGAACTGGACGTTCCACCTCTTGTCCTGCTCTTGCATATTCGTATAATTTTTTCCCGTTTACTTTTACAGCCGAGAACATTGGTGGCTTTTGTTCAATCGTGCCTGTTAATTCAGCAAGAACTTTTTCTATTTCCTTACGAGTAATAGCACGATCTATATTTTTCGTTTCAACAACCTCACCAGAAGCATCTTCAGTTGTCGTTGAAAATCCTAATGTTACTTCACCTTCATATGTTTTCGTTTCACTTGTTAAAAATTGTGCAATTTTTGTTGCTCTTCCGACGCAAATTGGTAATACTCCTGTTACATCTGGGTCTAATGTTCCCGTATGACCAATTCTCTTTTCTCTCAATACCTTTCTTAATTTAAATACACAATCATGTGATGTCATGCCTTTTGGCTTATGTAATAATACTACACCTTCCATATATGTTCACCTCATCATAATTCTTTCGTAGTAAATATCCAAAACTTATTTTGCATTGAAAAAATGGATAGACAAATGTCTATCCATTATTCTTCACGTTTACCGTCTTTATTAATTTCATGTAAAAGTGTATCAATTCGATGACCATATCCGATAGACTCATCAAACTCAAAGGTAATTTCCGGTGTTTTACGAAGACGAATACGTTGGCCAATTTCTGAACGAATAAAGCCTTTTGCCTTCGCTAAACCTTTTAACGTATTTTCTTTCTGTTCTTCGTCACCTAAAACAGAAATATATACTTTGGCAATTTGTAAATCACCACTCACTTGTACATCTGTTACTGTAACAAATCCGATACGTGGGTCTTTAATTTTACGACTAATGATGTCGCCTAATTCTTTTTTCATTTGCTCGCCTACACGGTTTGCACGTAATTTCATAACTCTTCACCTCATTCAATACCATTCCAATTGTGTTATCGTACGTTCAATTTCAGGAAATGAATCGATGTACTCCAGTACACGATTCATTTCTTTTTCACAGATAACACGATTTGAGGATACGGAAACAATCGCAATTTCTGTACGTTGCCATACATCTTGATGCCCAACTTCAGAAACAGCTACATTATAGCGCTGTTTCACACGAGTTAGCACTCGTTGCAAAATTGCCCGTTTCTCTTTTAAAGAATGTACATCGTAAATCATACACTCGAATGAGAGTGAAGCGACAATCATCGCTTCACTTCTTCCATAACGTATGCTTCAATGATGTCCCCTTCTTTAAGGTCATTATATCTCTCAATTGTAATACCACACTCATAGTTTTGTGCAACTTCTTTTACGTCGTCTTTGAAACGTTTTAACGTATCAAGTTGTCCTTCGAAAATTACTATACCATCGCGGATAATACGAACGCCACTATCGCGTGTAATTTTACCGTCAATTACGTAACAACCTGCAATTGTTCCAACTTTTGTTACCTTGAATGTTTGACGAACTTCCGCTTGACCGATTACTTTTTCTTCGAATTCTGGATCAAGCATACCTTGCATTGCTAATTCAATTTCTTCGATTACTTTGTAGATAATGCGGTGTAAGCGAACATCAACGTTCTCTAATTCAGCTGTACGCTTCGCGTTCACATCCGGACGTACGTTAAATCCAATTACAATTGCATTAGATGCAGAAGCTAAAATAATATCAGATTCTGTAATCGCACCTACACCAGTGTGAATGATTTTAACTTTTACGCCTTCAACATCAATTTTACGAAGTGATGCTGCCATCGCTTCAACAGAACCTTGTACGTCTGCTTTTACGATTAAGTTGATTTCTTTTACATCGCTCTCTTGGATTTGTTGGAATAAATCTTCAAGGCTTAATTTAGATTTCTCACCACGTTGTGCAACTAACGCTTCTTGTGCACGTGATTCACCGATTTGACGAGCTTTCTTCTCATCAGCGAATGCCATGAAACGATCTCCAGCCTGTGGTACTTCATTTAAACCTGTAATTTCAACAGGAGTTGATGGACCAGCAACTTTTACACGACGACCAATATCACTTACCATTGCACGAACACGTCCGAATGAAGTTCCAACAACAATTGGATCTCCAACTCGAAGCGTACCGTTTTGAACTAATAATGTCGCGATAGTTCCTTTACCTTTATCAAGCTGTGCTTCAATTACAGTACCCGTTGCATAACGATTTGGGTTTGCTTTATATTCTTCTACTTCACTTACAAGAAGAATCATCTCTAGCAAGTTGTCAATGCCTTCGCCTTGAATTGCAGAAATTGGTACGAAAATTGTGTCTCCGCCCCAAGCTTCTGGAACTAATTCATATTCTGTTAATTCTTGCATTACACGATCAGGATTCGCCGCTGGTTTATCCATTTTATTCACAGCAACAATAATTGGTACTCCAGCTGCTTTTGCATGGCTAATCGCTTCAACTGTTTGTGGCATAACACCGTCATCAGCTGCAACAACAAGGATTGTAATATCAGTTACTTGCGCACCACGAGCACGCATTGTTGTAAATGCCGCGTGACCAGGCGTATCTAAGAATGTAATTTTCTTATCATTTACTTCAACTTGGTATGCACCAATATGCTGAGTAATTCCACCAGCTTCGCCAGCAGTTACTTTTGAATTACGAATAGAGTCAAGTAATGTTGTTTTACCATGGTCAACGTGTCCCATAATCGTAACAACAGCTGGACGCTCTTTTAAGTTTTCTTCATCATCTTGCTCATCCATGAATGTTTCAAACTCAGTTTCACTTACCACTATTTCTTCTTCTACTTCAATACCGTAATCAGTAGCGATTAACTCAATTGTATCTTTATCTAAATCTTGGTTAATTGTCGCCATAATTCCTAGCATGAAGAGCTTTTTAATAATTTCAGATGGCTCTTTGCTTAACTTTTTAGCAAGTTCACCTACTGTAAGGCTTCCAGAGAAAGTAATTTTATCTGGTGTTTCTACTATTTGTGTTTGTTGTCTTCCAGCAAAGTTATCTTGACGTTTGTCTTCATTTCCTTTGCCTTTTTTCTTTTTCTTATTGCTGTTCTTTTTACTGCGAACAACTTTCTCTTCTACTTCAAACTCATCTGCAACAGAAGGTTTTTCCGCTCCAGTGTTATATTCATTATCTAATTTATTTACTACTTCGTCTTCTAACATTGTCATATGATTCGAAACCTCGATATTCATCTCTTTAAGTTTTGTCATAAGATCTTTACTTGAGATATTATTTTTTTTTGCATATTCATGTACTCGAATTTTACTCATACCTTCACCCCCGGTAATTTGTATCGAGCATGCTACGTAGCTTTTTCGCAAAGCCTTCATCTAACACAGCTACAACGACTCGCTCGTCTCTCCCAATCGCATGCCCTAATTGTTGTCGATTTTCGACTTTTTTCATTGGTACGTTGTAGTACGTCGTTTTATCAGTGATACGTTTAGTAGTGTTCGCTGACGCATCTTCAGAAAGCAATACGAGCTTTGCTTTACCACTTCGTACTTCTTTTAAAACGAGTTCTTCACCCGAAATGATTTTTCGAGCGCGATTTGCTAGTCCTAAAAACGATTTCCAATCGGACACTTATTTCGACTCCTTCTCAACAAGCTCAAGAAGCTCTTCGTACAGAGAACTGTCGATTTTCGCTTTTAGATGATGTTCCAAAATGTTTTTCTTTTGGGCTTGTATAATGCATTCTTTATCTTTTGACAAATATGCACCTCGTCCTGATTTTTTTCCAGATAAATCAATAGACACTTCGCCCTCTTTGGAACGAACAATGCGAACCAGCTCTCGTTTTGATTTCATCTCTTGCGTCGCAATACATTTTCGTAACGGAACTTTTCGATTGCTCATACTCATCACCTCTATTCGATTTCGTCTTCAACTGAATCGAATCCGAATGCGATTACGCTATCTTCTTCTGTAACAATTCCAAGTTGTTTCGCATCAGACTCACTTTTAATATCAATTTTCCAGCCTGTTAATTTAGCTGCAAGACGTGCATTTTGTCCACGCTTACCGATAGCTAACGATAGCTGGTGGTCTGGAACAACAACAGTTGTTGCTTTTTCATCTTCATCTACAAGTACTTTAACAACTTGTGATGGGCTTAAAGCATTTGCAACATATTCAACTGGGTCATTTGACCAGCGAACGATGTCAATCTTTTCACCTTTTAGTTCATCTACAACACGTTGTACACGTTGTCCTTTCGGTCCTACGCAAGAACCAACTGGATCAACATCAATGTTTTCTGCATGCACAGAGATTTTAGAACGATCTCCTGCTTCGCGCGCTACAGAGCGAATTTCTACAGTTCCATCATAAATTTCTGGAACTTCCATTTCGAATAAACGTTTTAAAAGACCAGGATGTGTACGTGATACGTAAATTTGTGGTCCTTTTGTTGTCTTTTCTACTTTTGTAATAAATACGCGAATACGATCATGTGGCTTATATTGCTCATTTGGCATTTGCTCACTTACAGGTAATAAAGCTTCTACTTTGCCTAAGCTTACGTAGATGAAACGAGCATCTTGGCGTTGTACAATACCAACCATAATGTCTTCTTCACGATCACTAAATTCTGAGTAAATAACACCACGTTCTGCTTCACGAACTCGTTGTGTTACAACTTGTTTTGCAGTTTGCGCTGCAATACGACCAAAATCTTTTGGCGTTACTTCAATTTCTAGTACGTCGCCATCTTGGTAGTTTGGATTAATTTGTCTTGCCTCTTCTACAGAGATTTCAAGACGTGGATCAAACACATTATCAACAACGTCCTTACGTGCTAAAACTTGAATTGTTCCCACTTCTGGGTTAAAGCTCACACGAACGTTTTGTGCTTGGTTAAAATTGCGTTTATAAGCAGAGATTAATGCTGCTTCAATCGCATCAATAATAATATCTTTACTAATACCTTTTTCTGACTCTAATACGAGCAAAGCATCTAACAACTCAGTGCTCATGAAGATCCCCCTTCTTACTAAAACGTAACAGCAAGTCGCGCATTTGCAACTTTATCCATTGGAATTTGGATTTCTTTTTTACGTGTTTTAATTGTTAATAGTAGTGTAATTGTAGTACCGTCGTAGGAAAGTAACTTTCCTTCAAACATCTTTTCGCCATCAATTGGCTCATATGTTTTAATTGCCACTTGTTTTCCTACCGCTTGCTGGAAGTCTTTCTCTTTCTTTAATGGGCGTTCTGCTCCAGGAGATGATACATCCAAAAAGTAAAGGTGAGGAATTGGATCCTCTTTATCTAAAGCTTCGCTTAAACGTTCACTTACCGCACCGCATTCTTCAATGTCGACTCCCTTTTCAGAATCGATGAATACGCGTAAGAACCAGTCTTGTCCTTCTTTCACATACTCTACATCTACAAGTTCAAGATTTAACTCTTCAACGATTGGCTGCGCAAATGCTTCTACAACTTCTGTGACTTTCTTATCCATAAACAGCCTCCTTCCTGCCGCCATGTACCATTTACAAGAAAAGATCCCGTTCACAAAGACGGTCTATCTTATTCTTTCTCGTTAGCTAACAAAAGCCCCTGCCGTTAAGCAGGGAATATCTGTCTTAGTATTACCAAATTTAAGAAGTAAAACTTGTAACAAAATATGTATATACGACAGAAATGTCTTTACTATCTACATGAATAAAATGTAGATAGTAACACGAAAGAGTGGGTTTCCCCACTCTCTTTTTCACAAAATATACATGACATGGTTATCTCGGTTTATAGTATACCATAGCAAATATTGATTTGCAAAGACTTTTCCTACCTATTAGAACAGTGATAATTGGTTTTGATCTGGCAAATCTCCTAAACAACCTTGGCTATCTAAATACTCAATAATTGTTTTCGAAACCTTACTTCGCTGCTGTAAGTCTTCTTTTGATAAGAAGTCTCCATTTTTGCGCGCTTCCACAATACTTAAGGCTGCGTTCGTACCAAGACCAGGCACTGCATTAAATGGAGGAATTAAAGTATCCCCATCAATAATAAACTCAGTTGCATGCGAGCGGTATAAATCGACCTTTTGGAATGAATATCCACGCTCACACATTTCCAGTGTCATTTCTAGTACTGTTAATAAACTCTTCTCTTTCGGCGCTGCATCCAATCCTTTTTGAGCAATTTCATCAATTTTTACACGTATGGATGCTGAACCTTTCGCCATCGCCTCTACATCAAAATCATCTGCACGGACTGTAAAATATGCCGCATAGAATAAAAGTGCAAAATGTACTTTAAAGTATGCGATACGCACAGCCATAAGTACGTAAGCAGCCGCATGGGCTTTAGGGAACATGTATTTAATCTTCTTACATGAATCAATATACCAACCTGGCACATTATTACCTTTCATGTCATCTTCCCATTCTTCTGGTACACCTTTACCTTTACGAACCGACTCCATGATTTTGAAGGCTAATGATGGATCTAAACCTTGATAGATTAAATATACCATGATGTCATCACGACAACCGATAACTTCACTCAGCGTACATGTACCGTTATAAATTAACTCATTTGCATTACCAAGCCATACGTCAGTACCATGTGACAGCCCAGAAATTTGGACCAATTCTGAAAATGTCGTTGGTTTTGTCTCTTCTAACATCTGTCTTACGAACTTCGTACCGAATTCCGGGATACCAAGTGTACCTGTTTTACAGTTAATTTGTTCTTCCGTTACCCCTAACGTTTCTGGACCAGAGAAAATTTTCATTACTTCTGGATCATCCGTTGGGATTGTTTTCGGATCAATACCACTTAGATCTTGTAACATACGAATAACGGTCGGATCATCGTGTCCTAGTATATCAAGTTTCAATAAATTATCATGAATCGAGTGGAAGTCAAAATGCGTTGTTCTCCACTCAGCACCAATTGAATCAGCAGGAAACTGTATTGGTGAGAAATCAAAGATATCCATGTAATCTGGCACAACGATAATACCACCTGGATGCTGTCCAGTTGTACGTTTTACCCCTGTACATCCCGCTACTAAGCGATCAATCTCTGCATTTCGAATTGTTAAATTGTGATCATTTGCATAACCTTTTACATATCCATAAGCGGTTTTTTCCGCAACTGTACCAATCGTTCCAGCACGGTATACATAGTCTTCACCGAACAGTACTTTCGTATAGTTATGGGCACGTGGTTGGTATTCCCCGGAGAAGTTCAAATCGATATCGGGTACCTTATCTCCTTTAAATCCAAGGAACGTTTCGAATGGAATATCATGTCCATCTTTCACATATGCCACATTACATGTCGGACAATCTTTATCTGGTAAGTCGAAACCAGAGCCTACGGAACCATCATTAAAGAATTCAGATTGCTTGCACTTTGGACAGACATAGTGTGGTGGTAATGGGTTTACTTCTGTAATTTCCATCATCGTTGCAACGAACGATGAACCTACCGAACCACGCGAACCTACTAGATATCCGTCGACTAACGATTTTTTCACAAGCTTATGTGAGATTAAATAGATAACGGCAAATCCATGTCCAATAATACTTTTCAATTCTTTTTCTAAACGAGCCTCTACAATTTCTGGTAGTTCTTCACCATATATACTGCGTGCCATTTTATAACTCATATCACGTGTTTCATCATCGGCACCCTCAATTTTCGGTGTATATAGATCATCTTTTACTGGACGAACATCACCAATTAATGACGCAACCTTTTGTGTATTCGTCACAACAACTTCTTTCGCTTTGTCTTCACCTAAAAATGAAAAACACTCTAGCATTTCATCAGTTGTACGGAAATGTACTGGCGGTAATGAATGTCGATTTAACGGATTGGCTCCGCCCTGCGAACTGACTAAAATTTTACGATACATTGCATCTTCTGGATCTAAGTAATGCACGTTCCCTGTAGCAACAACTGGTTTATCTAACGTCTCGCCTAGTTTTACTAAGTTAGAGATAATTGTTTTTAATTGTCCCTCATCTCGAACGAGTTCACGCTCTACTAAATGACGCAACACCTCTGGAGGCATTACTTCAATGTAATCATAAAACTGTGCAATTTCTTCTACCTCTTCAGGAGCTTTTTGCATCATTGCCTCAAACACTTCACCTTTATCACAAGCCGTTCCTACTAAAATTCCTTCACGATATTTTTTTAATAGTGACCTCGGTACTCGTGGTACACGGTAAAAGTAATTAAGGTGAGAATATGAAACAAGTTTATATAAATTTTTCAATCCAACATCTGATGTGGCAAGTAACGTCAGATGGCTTGGACGGCCACGCTTATACGCATCCCCTTGCCCCATACTATCATTTAATTGATCGTGATATTCAAATCCCTTTTCAATTACGTCTTTCAACATTTTCACAAGTAAATATCCCGTCGCTTCTGTATCATAAATCGCACGGTGATGTTGCGTTAATTCAATATCAAGTTTTTTACACATCGTATTTAATCGGTGATTTTTCATTTCTGGGAATAAGAATCGTGCAAGTTCTAACGTATCAATAACAGGGTTATTCGTTTTTTCTAACCCAGCCTTTTTAAAACCTACGTTAATAAATCCCATATCGAAGCTTGCGTTATGGGCAACAAGGGTATGGTCACCCATCCATTCCTCAAACTTTTTAAACACTTCGTCCACTTCTGGTGCATCAGTTAACATATCATCTGTAATACCTGTTAATTCAATAATCGTCGCTGATAATGG
This sequence comes from Bacillus sp. D48C, assembly GCF_053345735.1. NCBI lineage: Bacteria > Bacillati > Bacillota > Bacilli > Caryophanales > Bacillaceae > Bacillus > Bacillus sp. D48C. Next base: position 144,149 of record NZ_JBKFAQ010000008.1, on the reverse strand, counting down.
TTGATGTGGGTTTGCAAAAGATTCAAAACGATCAATGATTTCGCCACCCTTTACTTTTACGGCAGCCAACTCAATGACTGTATCGTATACAGCTGATAAACCTGTCGTCTCAACGTCGAAAACAACATACGTTTCCTCCGCAAGTAAACGATGCGCTTCGTTATACGCTATCGGTACACCATCATTAACTAAATTCGCTTCTACACCGTATATAACTTTAACTCCAGCCTTTTCCCCCGCAGAATATGCCTCCGGGAACGACTGAGCCACAGCATGGTCTGTAACCGCAATAGCTTCATGTCCCCATTTACCAGCTTGGGCAACAAGCCTAGAAACAGGAGTAACAGCATCCATTTGGCTCATGGGAGTGTGAAGATGAAGTTCTACACGCTTTTCGCCTTCTGGCGCTTTATCTTTACGAGACGGACCTGTTATTTCATTAATATCATTCGCAATCATTACTAAATCTCGAACAAATGTATCGTTTTGAACTGAACCACGGGCTTTCACCCACATTCCTTTTTTCAAGGATTGCAGCATTGGAATATCTTCTTTGTCACGCGAGAACATTTTGATCATAATAGAATCCGTATAATCCGTTATTTTTAAAGTTAATAACGTACGTCCACTACGAAGCTCTTTTGTCTCTACATGGAAGACATATCCTTGAACCGTTTTTCTTCTTTCTTCATCTTGAATTTCTCGCATCGGTGTAATCTCTTCATCTGGCTTAATAAGATACCCGAGTGTAATCGGTCCTTCATACACAACGCTACTTTCTTCAGCTTGCTTCTTCGCCATTTCTTCCATAGCTTGTATAACACGCTCGCGGTCTTCTTGCTGCGTTTGCTCACGAAACTTTTGCATTTCTTCTGCATTTTGCTGTATATGTGTGTCTAACTGGAAACGTGGAAATCCAAAAGCTTCGTATTGATCCCCTACTGGTTTCGCAACGTTTTTCTTTAAAGCAGTAGACTCCAGCTCATTATTCACATTTATTAGCAACTTCACTCCATTCACCTGCGGAAGCTGTTTCTTTAAGTAAGCAAACATAGGTGAAAATGTAATTCGTTCCGTACAAAGCGGCCAATACGCCCTCACTTCTTCTTCTGTAAATTGTTTATTCTCTGTTTCTAATGCAAATGTTGTTCTTGCAATATGAGAAAATGATTGCTTAAGCTTTGTTTCTAGCAATTCATATAATTCTGTAGGCAAAATACGTGGCACTTGTAAATCAAAATGCCAACTTTTATTCGCTTTATCAATAACGAGCCTTTCAATACCACCGCCTTGTAAATATTGATTTATAAGGTCGTCTGGTATTTGCAACTGCTGGAGCAAAATTTGAAATCGCTCTTGTTGTTCATTTGTTAAAGACATAAGCACTCTCCTTCCATTTGCTATTATAAATTGAAACGTACTACAAAGAAAGATTTCTCACTTCTTCTTTTACAAAATACGTTTACAAAGAAAGAGAAGGTACCCCATTACGAGGTACCTCTTCTTATTTTAAAATATTTGCAATATATGTTTGAAGTTCTTCTACTTTTACTTCTTCAGACTCACCTGTAGCACGTACTTTCACTTCTACAATACCTTCGTCTGCTTTTTTACCAACTGTAACACGAACTGGAAGGCCGAATAAATCTGCATCTGCAAATTTAACACCTGCACGTTCTGCACGATCGTCTAATAACACTTCATAGCCTTTTTCTTGTAATGAGTTGTAGATGTTTTCACCCATTTCACGTTGTGCATCAGATTTCATATTTACTGGAATTACATGCACATGGAACGGTGCTACAGCTTTCGGCCAAACTAAGCCGTTCTCATCATTAAACTGCTCTGCAATTGCTGCCACTGTACGAGATACACCGATACCGTAACAACCCATAATAAGTGGTTGTGTTTTCCCATTTTCATCTAGGAATGTTGCGTTCATTGCTTCACTATAACGAGTTCCTAATTTGAATACATGACCAACTTCAATTCCACGTGCAAAAAGAATTGTTCCGTTTCCGTCTGGAGATTGGTCTCCTTCTTGAATAAAGCGTAAATCTGTATACTGACTTACTTTAAAGTCACGTTCTGGATTTACATTTACATAATGGAATCCTTCTTCGTTCGCTCCTGAACATCCGTTGACAATTGATGCTACAGCATGGTCAGCGATAATTTCGATATCACCTGTTACACCAATCGGTCCTAATGAACCAACTTCACAATTTAATAATTCTTTTACTTCCTCATGAGAAGCAAGCTCAACAACTGAAGCGCCGTATACATTTTTCACTTTTACATCGTTTACTTCGTGATCACCACGAACAAGTACAACTACTAATTTCTCATCTACTTTAAATACCATAGACTTAATACACTTGTCAGCTTCAATGTTTAAGAATGCAGATACTTCTTCAATCGCTTTTTGATCTGGCGTTGCAACCTTTTCAAGTGCCATTTCCGCTTCGTCACTCTTCGTATACGTAGCTACAACAGGAGCCATTTCAATGTTCGCTGCATAATCAGATGTATCAGAGTATGCAATTGTATCTTCACCAACATCAGATAATACCATGAATTCATGTGTATCTTTTCCGCCCATTGCTCCAGAATCAGCAATAACTGCACGGAAGTTCAAACCACAACGAGCAAAAATGTTAGAATATGCTTTGTATAAGCGATCGTATACTTCATCTAAGCTCTCTTGTGTAGCATGGAAAGAGTATGCATCTTTCATTAGAAACTCTCTTCCACGTAATAAACCGAAACGAGGTCTTTGTTCATCGCGGAATTTCGTTTGAATTTGATATAATGTTAACGGTAATTTTTTATATGATTTTATTTCATCACGTACAAGATCAGTAATTACTTCTTCATGCGTCGCTCCTAAAGCAAACTCACGAGCGTTACGATCTTTCATACGCATTAATTCAGATCCGTAAGAATACCAACGACCTGATTCTTGCCATAATTCTGCAGCTTGCATAGCTGGCATCAATAATTCCACAGCTCCTGCGCGCTCCATTTCTTCTCGAACGATACGTTCTACTTTGTGTAATACTTTTAACCCAAATGGTAGAAAACTATAAATACCAGAAGCATTTTGACGCATAAAACCTGCGCGAAGTAATAATTGATGACTCTTAATTTCAGCATCAGCTGGAACTTCACGTAATGTAGGACTGAATACCATACTTTGTTTCATTTATTTGCACCTCTTCATTTTACTCTTACACGCAGTAAAACCCCTCACCTCGAATTAGGTGAGGGATTTTATTCTACGGGCTCTATTTCATTATAAGTTTCATTCTATTTTACAAGAAAAACTTACGAATGTCATTCCATGTTACAACTAACATTAATAACATTAATAATGCAAAACCAATAAAGTGAACCATTCCTTCTTTTTGACGGTCAATTGGTTTTCCTCGTAACGCCTCAATTAAGAAGAAGAATAAACGGCCACCGTCTAAAGCAGGAACTGGTAATAAATTGAATAAACCAAGATTAATACTTAAAACTGCCGCTAAACTTAGTACACGCGTAAATCCATAATCTACAACTTGATCTGTTAGATTATAAATTCCTACTGGACCTGACAACTCATTAATAGAAAATTGACCAGTTACTAATTTCACAAGAGATTCAAAAATTAGTTTCGTCCATTGGTATGTTTGTTCAAATCCTGATTTAATAGAACCCATTACTGTTTTCTCTACAGGGGAATAAACACCAATTCTACCAACTTCGTCTTTTCCTTCTTTATCGAGTGTTGGCGTTACTTTCACATTAAACTGTTCATTATCACGCTTTACTTGTAACGTAATTTCTTTATCCGGATTTTCACGTACAATGTCAACAACATCTTTCCATGTACTTGTGTTTTTTCCATCAATCGCTTGAATTGTATCATTCTCTTTCAATCCAGCTTGCTGTGCTGCACTATTATCCATCACTTTTCCGACCATTGGTTTGTCAATAGGAACCCCTTGTACAAATCCAAGAATCACAAAAATAACAAATGCTAAAATGAAGTTCATTGCAGGACCCGCAAAGATTGTTAAAGCGCGTTGCCCTAATTTTTTTGAACCAAATTGTCTATTATACGGAGCAATTTGAATTTCTTCCCCCGCAGTAATAATACGAGCTTTTTCATTCACTCGGAACGTTTGAAGCTCTTCCTCGTACTCCTCATAGCCCGAAATTGTTAGATTGTGCTCCAAATCAGCTTGTTCGACTTCAATGACACGAACATTTGGATACTTTTCATATCCATCAAAAACTAATTTCACAACTTCGTCTTTTTCATTTAATACAAGGCCAACCTTTTTCCCAGGCTTTAACTCAACTGTGTCCGCATCCTCGCCAGCCATTCTTACATAGCCACCAAGGGGCAGTAATCGAATCGTATACACCGTTTCATTCTTTTCAAATGAGAATATTTTCGGACCAAAACCAATCGCAAACTCGCGGCATAAAATACCTGCTCTTTTTGCGAAATATAGATGTCCTAGCTCATGGAAAAATACGAGTGCACCGAAAATTAATATAAAGGCAATCGCTGTATTCAATTCCATAACCACCTTTGCTAAATTTGTTCCATCACAAACCGTCTTGTGGCTGCATCAATTTCCAGAATTTCCTCTAAGCTCGGACGTGCAATGACATTGTGATGGTTCATTGCTTTTTCAATGAGGTCTTCTACTGTTAAGAAACCAATTCTCTTTTGTAAAAAGGCTTCAACAGCTACTTCATTCGCTGCGTTCATTACAGCTGGCATACTTCCACCTGCTTTTCCAGCTTCATACGCAAAACGTAGACAACGGAATCTTTCTTGGTCCATTTTCTCAAAATGCAACGTCCCTATTTCCCATAAGTTTAACTGTTTTGTGTCTGAAAGAGGCAATCTATCAGGATATGTAAGTGCGTATTGAATTGGTACTCGCATATCAGGTGAACCAAGCTGCGCCATTACACTACGATCTTCAAATTCAACCATAGAATGGATAATACTTTCTTTATGTAAAACAACATCGATTTGCTCGTAAGGGATACCAAAAAGCCAATGTGCTTCAATTACTTCTAGTCCCTTATTCATCATTGTAGCAGAATCAATTGTAATTTTCGAACCCATTGACCAGTTTGGATGTCGAAGCGCATCTTCTACGGTCACATGATGCAATTCATCCCTCGTTTTATCACGGAAACTTCCACCAGAAGCCGTTATAATAAGACGAGAAATTCTTTTCTCATTTTCACCATTCAAGCATTGAAAAATAGCTGAATGTTCACTATCTACTGGAAGTAACGAAACATTATGTTTTCGTGCTGCTTCCATTACAAGATGTCCTGCAGTTACTAACGTTTCTTTATTTGCAATTCCAATTGTTTTTTTCGCCTCAATTGCACGAAGTGTTGGTAACAACCCTACGCTACCTACAACAGCATTTACTACAATCTCCGCATCTGGATGTAATGCTACTTCTAAAAGCCCTTCACTACCATATACAATTTTTGTATTACCAGAAACAGCTTGTAATTTTGAAACATCTTCCTCTCTTTGCACAGAGACGATTTGCGGAGAAAATTCTTGAATTACCTTTACTGCGTAGTCAATATTTTTCCCTACAGAAAAAGCAACGAGACGGAATTGGTCTGGGTGCGAGCGTAATACATCTAAAGTTTGTGTACCAATTGATCCGCTCGCACCTAATAAACTAATGTTTTTCATGACTCCAACCCCTCGTTCATTTATTAATTGTATTGTAATAAGAAGTAGAGAATTGGTAAAACGAATAACCAACTATCTGTTCGATCTAATATACCACCATGTCCAGGTAAAATTGTACCTGAATCCTTTACGCCATAATGACGTTTAAAAGCAGATTGTACTAAATCACCAATTTGTCCAAAAATAGAAATGATAATTGTCAGCACAATTAAAATTACTACATTCGATTCAACTGGGAAGAACGCGTTGTAAACAAGTGCCACGATAATTCCGCAAACGATGCCGCCTAATGAACCTTCAATCGTTTTATTTGGACTAATTTCTGGCCACAATTTTCTCTTGCCTAATGCTTTTCCTACGAAATATGCGCCTGAATCAGTAGCCCATATAATAAATAATGCGCAAAACACATATTTAATTCCTAATATTCTCGTTTCATTTAAATATAAGAATCCCATTGCCACATATGTCGTTGCCATCAGTAAAAATGAAGCATTATCAAAAGTAAATGTATTCTTAGAAAGGACTGTATATGATAAAAGTAATAAAACAATCACAAATGTGATTTCCAATTTACCTAATCCAATCCATGTAAACAGTTCTGATGCACTACTTGGAATTAAAAGAATCCACAATAATACTGCAGCTAAAACTGTCGGTACTGAAATAAGCGTAAGCTTATTCATACGAATTAATTCATATAAACCTATAGAAGCAAGTGCATACACTAAAACCGTAAAAGGCACGCCACCGTATATTACGATGGGAATGAATAGCGCGGCAGCAACCACTCCAGTAATAATTCTCTGTTTCACTACCAAACCCTCTCTTTCTACACGCCTCCGAATCTGCGCCCTCTATGTTGAAAGTCAGTAATTGCATTTAGCAAATGTTCTTCTTTGAAGTCTGGCCAATACACGTCTGTAAACCAAAACTCCGAATACGCAATTTGCCATAACATGAAATTACTAATACGTAGCTCTCCGCTTGTTCGGATTAACAACTCTGGATCAGGTAAAGAACTCGTCATTAAGTAGGAAGAAAGCATTTCTTCACTTACCTCTTCAGAACGAATTTTTCCTTCCTCGTTATCTTTCATCATATGTTGCACAGCAGAAACGATTTCATCTCGACTTCCATAGTTTAACGCGAAATTAAGAATTAATCCCGTATTCTCTTTCGTATCTTCCATGGCTTTCTCCATCGCTCTGCGTGTATGCGTAGGAAGACGATCTTTTTGCCCTATTACTCGGACTTGTACGTTTTCTTCAATCAATTCTGGTAAAAATGTACCTAGAAATTCTTCTGGAAGCTTCATTAAATAATCAACTTCCTTTTTCGGTCTTTTCCAGTTCTCAGTTGAAAAAGCATAGAGAGTTAACACTTTCACATTAAGTTTACTTGCAAATTTTGTAATTTTCTTTACAACTTGCATACCTTCATGATGTCCCGCAATACGAGGCATTGCTCTCCTCTTTGCCCATCTTCCATTCCCATCCATAATGATGGCAATATGTTCTGGGATATATCCTTTTTTCACTTCTTCAACGAGATGATCAAACGATGTGTCCTTTTTACCTTTAAAAAAAGGAAAGTTTTTAAACATCATTCATACCCTCCAACAAGCAGACGTATGCCTAAAAGTGTAAAAAGACCCCCTTAAGAAGAGGGTCATATTTGCGAAGTAATCGCTATTACACTTCCATGATTTCTTTTTCTTTGTTTTTTGCGATTTCGTCAACTTTTGCAATATATTTATCTGTTTCTTTTTGGATATCTTCAGTATATCCTCTTAAATCATCTTCTGTAATCTCGCCAGCTTTTTCAAGCTTCTTAAGATCATCATTTCCGTCACGACGTACGTTACGAACAGCAACTTTTGCTTCTTCAGCATATTTTTTCACAACTTTAACAAGATCACGACGACGCTCTTCTGTTAATGCAGGGAATGCAATACGAATTACAGTTCCATCATTAGAAGGGTTTAAGCCTAAATCTGCTTTTAAAATTGCTTTTTCGATATCACCGATAGAAGTTTTATCATAAGGTTGAATTACAAGTAAACGTGCTTCTGGAACTGTAATGTTCGCTAATTGCACAACTGGTGTTGGTGCACCATAGTAATCAACTTGTACCTTATCTAATACAGACGAGCTTGCACGACCAGCGCGAACTGTTGCTAATTCACGAGAATAAGCAGCAACTGCTTTTTCCATTTTTTCATTTGAAGACTTCAATACTTGTTGTCCCATATTTATTTCCCCCTTACAACTGTTCCAATATTTTCGCCTAAAACGGCACGTTTAATATTACCTTTTTCCATAACCGAGAATACAATTAATGGAATATCATTATCCATACATAGAGAAGAAGCTGTAGAATCCATTACACCTAAACCTTCTTTTAATACATCTAAGTAAGTAAGCGTTTCGTATTTCGTAGCCGTTGGGTCAATAGATGGATCTGCGCTATATACGCCATCCACATTATTTTTCGCCATTAAAATAACGTCTGCTTCGATTTCCGCTGCACGTAATGCTGCTGTTGTATCTGTAGAGAAGTATGGATTACCTGTACCTGCTGCAAAGATAACAACACGTTTTTTCTCTAAGTGACGAACTGCTTTACGGCGAATGTAAGGCTCTGCCACTTGACGCATCTCAATTGAAGTTTGTACACGAGTTTGGATTCCAATATTCTCCAAGCTATCTTGAAGAGCTAATGAATTCATAACTGTAGCTAACATGCCCATGTAATCTGCTCCTGCACGATCCATGCCCATTTCACTTCCAATTTTCCCACGCCAAATGTTACCGCCACCAACAACAACAGCAACCTCTACATCAAGTTCTGCAATTTCTTTTACTTGTTCTGCAACTGACTTAATAACAGTTGGATTAATTCCAAATCCTTGCTCTCCAGCTAAAGCTTCTCCACTTAACTTTAAAACGACACGATTATATTTCGGTTTACTCATAATGAACCTCCAATTGCTTACATCTTTATTTTAAAAAAGGGAACACAATGTGTTCCCTAATCTGTATTAGTTACTACCTTTTACTTGGTTCATTACTTCTTCAGCAAAGTTGTCTTCACGTTTTTCGATACCTTCGCCAACAGCGTAGCGAACGAATCCTTTTAATGTTCCGCCTTTAGACTCAACGAACTGACGAACTTTCATATCAGGGTTTTTAACGAATGCTTGGTCAAGTAAGCAAATCTCTTCGAAGAATTTGCCTAGACGGCCTTCAACCATTTTTGCAACGATTTTTTCAGGCTTGCCTTCGTTTAATGCTTGTTGTGTTAATACTTGACGCTCATGCTCAACTTCTTCAGCTGTTACAGCATCGCGGTCGATGTATTTAGGGTTAACTGCTGCAATGTGCATTGCTACATCTTTAGCAGCTGCTTCATCAGTAGAACCTTCAAGAACTGTTAATACACCAATACGTCCACCCATGTGTAGGTAAGCGCCGAATGCATCTGCATCAGTTTTTGATACGATTTCGAAACGACGAAGTGTAAGTTTTTCACCAATTTTAGCGATTGCTTCGTTGATGTGCTCTTCTACTGTTTTGCCGCCTTCAATTGTTTGAGTCATAGCTTCTTCAACGTTAGCAGGTTTGTTAGCTAATAAGTGAGCAGCTAGTTCTTTAATTAATGCTTGGAAACCTTCGTTTTTCGCAACGAAATCAGTTTCAGAGTTTAATTCTAAGATTAAAGCGTCGTTACCGTTTGTTTCGATGAAAGTTAAACCTTCAGCAGCAATGCGGTCTGCTTTTTTAGCAGCTTTCGCAATACCTTTTTCACGTAAGAAGTCAATTGCCTTCTCCATGTCGCCGTTAGTTTCTGTTAAAGCTTTTTTGCAGTCCATCATACCTGCGCCAGTTTTTTCACGTAATTCTTTTACCATTTGAGCAGTGATTGCCATACTTTTCATCCTCCTAAAATATGTATTTATACTTTTTATAAAGGTGTTTATACCTTAAAAAAGGTGATAAAAGGCCGAACCCCTTATCACCTTTCCAACTTTGTTACGCAGTAACAGTTTCTTCACCTTGTTTTGCTTCAAGGATCGCGTCTGCCATTTTAGATGTAAGAAGTTTTACAGCACGAATTGCATCATCGTTTGCTGGGATAACGTGATCGATTTCGTCTGGATCACAGTTTGTATCAACGATACCGATGATTGGAATGTGTAATTTGCGTGCTTCAGCAACTGCAATACGCTCTTTACGAGGGTCTACTACGAATAATGCACTTGGAAGACCTTTCATATCTTTAATACCGCCTAAGAATTTCTCAAGACGCTCTAACTCTTTTTTAAGTTGAACAACTTCTTTCTTAGGTAGTACTTCGAAAGTACCATCTTCTTGCATTCTTTCGATGTCTTTAAGACGCTTGATACGCTTTTGGATTGTTTGGAAGTTTGTTAAAGTTCCACCTAACCAACGTTGGTTAACGAAGTACATACCCGCACGAGTTGCTTCTTCTTTAATAGCTTCTTGTGCTTGTTTTTTAGTACCTACGAATAAAATGTCTCCACCTTCAGCAGCGATGTCACGCATCGTTCTGTAAGCTTCCTCAACTTTTTTCACAGTTTTTTGTAAGTCGATGATGTAGATACCGTTACGCTCTGTGAAAATGTAACGCTTCATTTTTGGGTTCCAACGACGAGTTTGATGTCCGAAATGAACACCAGCTTCAAGCAATTGCTTCATAGAAATTACTGACATAATATAGTTCCTCCTAAATGGTTTTTGATATCCTCCGTTTACTTCATCTCTAAGCGAAACTACAAACGTAGCACCAACACTTAAATCAGTAAACGTGTGTACTTTGTACTGACACCACTGCTTACTATATCATACTGAAATATTACAATCAAGTCGAAAATGCGAACAATGTAAAACTTTCTTTGTTCATACTCGAATTCTAGTATTACCAACCTTCATTTCTTTTAAGCAAAAAAGCAAAATACAATTAATAGTTTTCCCAGAAAACACGCTTATGCCACTTTTCACAAGCACCATCAATCATTGCACAAAAAAACTCTCCTCAATCGAGGAGAGTTTTTTATAAATTAGTTTGTTTTTAATTTAGCAAGTTCCTGTAGAAACTTGTCGTTTAGCACTTTAATGTATGTTCCTTTCATACCTAAAGAGCGAGACTCAATAACACCAGCACTTTCTAATTTACGTAGTGCATTTACGATTACAGAGCGAGTAATTCCTACGCGATCAGCAATTTTACTTGCAACAAGTAAACCTTCTGTTCCATTTAATTCTTCGAAGATGTGCTCAATTGCTTCTAACTCACTGTAAGATAATGAGCTGATCGCCATTTGAACAACAGCTTTACTACGTGCTTCCTCTTCGATTTCTTCTGCTTTTTCACGTAAGATTTCCATACCTACAACAGTTGAGCTGTACTCAGCAAGGATTAAATCGTCATCTAAGAACTCTTGACCTAGACGAGCTAATACTAATGTACCTAGACGCTCACCACCACCAACGATTGGTACGATTGTAGTTAAACCTTGACCAAATAATTCTCTGTTTTCTACTGGGAATGCTGTGTAAGCACTGTTCACATCCAAGTTTGAAGATGTTTCTGTAATGTTGAATAAGCTTTGTGTATATTCTTCTGGGAATTGACGTTCTGCAAGCATTTGCTTCATGCGTTCGTTTTCGATTTGTTGGTGAATTGCATAACCTAGTAATTTACCACGACGGCTAACTACGAATACGTTTGCTTCGATTACTTCACACATTGTGTCAGACATTTCTCTAAAGTTTACAGGCTTCCCTGCTGCGCTCTGTAATAACGCATTTAATTTTCTTGTTTTTGCTAATAATTCCATTTCAAAAGTTCCTCCTACATGTTACTCACATATTTTTTCATCACTTGGAAACTAGGGCGAGTCACCTGATGACACTATTACAAAATAAACTGGCTCACATCTTTATTTTTAGCAATTGATGCTAATTTCTCCTCAACGTATTGAGGGGTTATCGTTATTTTCTCTAACGTAATTTCAGATGCTTCAAACGATAAATCTTCAAGGAGCTTCTCCATAATCGTATGAAGTCTTCTTGCTCCAATATTATCTGTATCCTGATTAACTTGATAAGCAATCTCAGCAATCTTACGAATAGCTTCGTCTGAAAATTCAATTTCTATACCTTCAGTCGCTAATAATGCCATATATTGTTTAATTAACGCATTGTCAGGCTCGATTAATATTTTAACAAAATCGTCTGTCGATAATTTCGTTAATTCTACTCGAATCGGAAATCTCCCTTGCAATTCCGGAATTAAATCCGACGGTTTAGACATATGGAACGCTCCAGCTGCAACGAATAAAATATAATCCGTTTTTACTGATCCGTATTTTGTCGCAACATTCGACCCTTCTACAATTGGCAAAATGTCACGTTGCACACCTTCACGTGATACATCTACGCTATTCGACTGCTTACCAGCAATTTTGTCAATTTCATCGATAAAAATAATCCCGAGCTGTTCAGCACGATAAACAGCCTCTTGTGTAACTTCATCCATATCAATTAAGCGCTGTGCCTCTTCATTTGTCAAGAGTTTTCTTGCTTCTTTTACAGAAAGTTTACGTTTTTTTGTTTTTTTCGGCATAAAACTCCCTAACGCATCTTGGAAATTCATTCCCATTTGCTCCATGCCAGTTCCTTGTAACATATCAAACATTGACGACTGTTGCTCAGTCACTTCAATCGATACAATTTCGTCTTCAAGAAGCCCTGCAGCAAGCTTTCTCTCCACATCTTGACGTTTCTTTTCAATTTCACCATCTTCTTGTGTATCAGACGTTTGACTCGAATTTTGAGCGCCCCCAAAAAGCATCTCTAATGGATTTTTAAATCCAGATTGCTTCTCCGGACTCGGCACTAAAATTTCAACAAGACGTTGATTCGCTTGCTCTTCTGCTTTATCTTGAACTTTCACTACCATTTCTTCTTTTACAATACGAACCGATGTTTCCACAAGGTCACGTACCATCGACTCTACATCTCTACCCACATATCCAACTTCTGTAAATTTTGTAGCCTCAACCTTAATAAAAGGTGCTCCAACGAGTTTCGCCATTCGTCGTGCTACCTCTGTTTTCCCAACACCTGTCGGTCCAATCATCAAAATGTTTTTAGGTGCTATTTCATCACGTAAATTTTCAGCTAATTTACTGCGACGGTATCGATTTCTCAACGCTACAGCAACCGCTTTCTTTGCGTCTTTTTGACCGATGATGTATTGATCTAATTTTTCCACAATTTGGCGCGGAGTAAAATGTAAATGCATATAAAATGCCTCCCTTACGATTCTACAATTCTTCAACAATTATGTTGTGATTCGTATAAACACAAATATCGCCAGCAATCTCTAAACTCGCTTTCGCAATTTGTTTCGCTGTTAAGTGTTCACTTGCATATTGCTTTAAAGCACGACCTGCAGAAAGTGCATAATTCCCACCAGATCCAATTGCTAAAATACCATCATCCGGTTCAATCACTTCTCCTGTACCTGAAACAAGGAGCATAGTTGTTTTATCCATGACAATGAGCATCGCTTCTAGTTGACGTAACATTTTATCGCCACGCCATTGTTTTGCCATTTCAACAGCTGCACGCTGCAAGTTGCCATTATACTCTTCTAATTTTCCTTCAAACATTTCAAAAAGAGTAAATGCATCAGCAACTGAACCTGCAAAACCAGCTAAAACTTTACCTTGGAAAAGTCTGCGAACTTTACGAGCTGTATGTTTCATTACAACAGCATTTCCCATTGTCACCTGACCATCTCCAGCCATTGCACATTCTCCATTATGATGAACTGCAAATATCGTTGTAGCGTGGAAATTCCCCATAGAAAAAACTCCTTTATTTGTTTTTATAGCTTTTAAAGCAATTTATGCCCGCGGGTGATGCTTCATGTAAACAGAACGCAATCTTTCTTTAGAGACATGCGTATAAATTTGTGTGGTCGACAAATTCTCATGACCTAATAGCTCCTGTACAGTACGTAAATCCGCCCCTTCATCTAACATATGTGTAGCAAATGTATGCCTTAACATATGGGGACTTATTCGCATTGTCAGTGAAGCCTTTTTAATGAGTTCATTTAAAACATAACGCACTCCACGACTTGTTAGCGGTGTACCTTTCGCATTTAAAAACACCATACGAGAGTCTTCGTCAGTCTTATTAACTAACTGTTTTCTCCCATTCTCTATATAAGTAATTAAAGAATCTTGCGCATAGCTTCCGAACGGAATATACCTTTGTTTTTTTCCTTTTCCCATTACCAAAATTGTTCCCACCGCAAAGTCAATATCGGTAAGTTGTAAATTGACACATTCACTCACACGGATTCCAGTCGCATACATCAACTCTAATAAAGCTTGATTCCTTTGACCTAATGGCGTTCCCGTGTCAGAAACTTCAAATAATTCCTCTAACTCTTCAGCATATAAAAACTTTGGGATTGACAATTCTTTTTTGGGGAGTGACGCAAGTGCAAACGGATTATCTTTCCGATAACCTTCACGCATCAAAAAACGATATAAACTTCGTAAGCTTGATACTTTTCTTGCGACAGATTTACGGGCTAACTTTTCATCGTGCAACGTCGTTAAGTACAAACGAACATCCGCGTATGTAACGTCTAAAAAAGAGGATATGCCTTCTCGCTCCATAAATTGCACAAAATGTTCTAAATCATTTTGATAACTTGCAATTGTATATTTTGAATAATTTCTTTCAATTTGTAAATATCCAACGAATAATTGTAACAATTTCTTCACATTCACACAACTCACCTCAATAAAGGCTACTAAATCGTATCACAACTTAGTAGCCTTTGCAAGAAATTTAACTAAATATTTACAAAATTTTGAATTGTTTCTAAAGCGCGTGTTGCGTATGCTTCATTTCGTTCCGCTTTCTTTTTGATCTTCTTCTCTAACGGTGCAAATAGACCGAAGTTCGCATTCATCGGTTGGAAGTTTTTAGCGTTCGTTGCCGTAATGTAATTTGCCATGCTGCCCATCGCAGTTACTGACGGTAATACAACTGGCTCTTCACCTTGCACAAGACGTGCAGCATTAATTCCTGCTAATAATCCTGATGCTGCTGATTCAACATATCCCTCTACTCCAGTCATTTGACCAGCGAAGAATAAATCATCACGTTGTTTATATTGATATGTTGGACGAAGCAAATTAGGTGAATTAATAAACGTATTACGATGCATTACACCATAACGTACAATCTCTGCATTTTCCAGTCCCGGTATTAACTGTAGCACTTCTTTTTGTGGTCCCCACTTTAAATGCGTTTGGAAACCTACGATATTGTATAAAGTTCCTGCTGCATCATCTTGACGTAACTGAACAACAGCATATGGCGTTTTCCCTGTTTTTGGATCTTCCAATCCAACAGGTTTCATAGGTCCAAATACTAGCGTCTGTCTCCCTCTACTTGCCATAACTTCTACTGGCATACAACCTTCAAAGAAAATTTCTTTTTCAAACTCTTTTAAAGGCACTGTCTCAGCAGCAATTAAAGCCTCATAAAAACGGTCAAACTCTTCTTCTGTCATTGGGCAATTTAAATATGCAGCTTCGCCTTTGTCATAACGCGATTTTAAATATACTTTATTCATGTCAATACTGTCTTTTTCTACGATTGGTGCTGCCGCATCGTAGAAATAGAAATAATCTTCACCTGTTAGTTCTTTTAATTGTGCAGCAAGATCAGGAGATGTAAGTGGACCTGTTGCAATAATTGTTGGTCCTTCTGGAATTTCAGTAAGCTCTTCGTTCACTACCGTTACATTCGGATGGTTTTTTACGTATTCTGTTACTTTAGCTGCGAACTCATGACGGTCTACAGCTAACGCACCTCCAGCTGGTACAGAGCACTCATCTGCCGCACGAATAATTACAGAATCCATTAAACGCATTTCCTCTTTAATAACTCCAACTGCATTTGTTAAAGTGTTTGCACGAAGTGAGTTACTACATACTAATTCAGCAAATTTATCTGTGTGATGAGCTGGCGTTTGCCTTACCGGCCTCATTTCATATAATCTAACTTGGACACCACGTTTTGCAATTTGGTAAGCCGCTTCACTTCCTGCAAGACCTGCGCCAATGACGTTTACTACTTGTGTTGTCATATATATCACCTTTCCTTTTCTTCCCGAAAAAAATGTGAGCAGTTACGCTCACATTTGTTGTTCTTCTTCATAATCGCACGAAATACATTGTACTTGCACGCCTTTTTTCAACTTCTTCTCTACAAGCATGCCTTCACACTTCGGACATTTACGACCAATCGGCTTATCCCAAGATACAAAGTCACATTCTGGATACGTACCGCATCCATAGAAAAGGCGTTTCTTTTTGTTACTACGACGCTCAATAATTTGTCCTTCTTCACATTTCGGACAAGTTACACCGATTTCTTTCACAATCGGTTTTGTATTACGACAATCAGGGAAATTCGAACAAGCCATAAACTTCCCGTATTTACCCATTTTAAAGACCATTGGATGTCCGCATAATTCACAGTCTTCCCCAGCTGGCTCATCTTTAATTTCCACTTCACGCATTTCTTTTTCCGCTTTTTCTAAGCGCGGTTCAAATCCTACGTAGAAATCATCAACAATTTTCACCCAATTGGCATTTCCTTCTTCCACTTCATCAAGGCTTTGCTCCATATTGGCAGTAAATTCAATGTTAATAATTTCCGGGAAAAATTCTAAAATAAGTTCAATTACTATTTCACCAAGTTCAGTCGGAACAAAGCGTTTATTATCCAAGCCTACATATCCACGTTTTTGAATCGTTTCAAGTGTAGGTACATAAGTCGACGGTCTTCCAATTCCAAGTTCTTCAAGTGTTCTTACTAGACGAGCCTCTGTATAGCGCGGAGGAGGTTGTGTAAAATGTTGCTTCGGTTCTAAATCCTTCGAAAATACAGTTTCCCCTACTTCTAAAGGCGGCAACATCTTATCCTTTTCTTCAGCACCATCATCTTTCGACTCTACATACACTTTCATAAATCCTGGGAACTTTACAACCGATCCACTTGCACGGAACTGAACATTGTTATTAATGAGTCTCGCTGTCACAGTATCCATTATAGCAGACGCCATTTGACTTGCAACAAATCGCTCCCAAATCAATTTATATAATCGAAGTTGATCACGACTTAAGAAACTTTTTAGTTCCTCTGGCTTTCTCATTACCGAAGTAGGACGAATTGCCTCATGTGCATCTTGTGCATTTGACTTTTTCGTTTCTTTCTTCTTTTCTGTTCCTATGTATTCCGTACCATACGCTTCAGTGATGTAAGTACGAGCCTCTGTTTGAGCTGTTTCTGAGATACGTGTTGAATCAGTTCTCATATACGTAATAAGACCTACAGTTCCTTGTTTTCCAAGATCTATCCCTTCATACAATTGCTGTGCAAGCATCATCGTTTTCTTTGCTCGCATGTTTAACTTACGTGCTGCTTCTTGTTGCAAGGAAGATGTTGTAAACGGTAATGCAGGATTACGTTTTCGCTCTTTGCGCGTTACATTTTCAACTGAAAACGCATTGTCTTTCATCTGTTCAATTATTTCATTCACTTGCGTTTCATTCGTTAATTGAACCTTTTCCCCATCTACACCGTAAAAGCTTGCTTCAAATGTGTCTTTTCCTTTTACAAATTCTGTTTTAATTGTCCAGAATTCTTCAGGTTCAAAGCTTTGAATTTCCTTTTCACGTTCGATGATTAAACGAACTGCTACAGATTGTACACGCCCTGCACTTAATCCTTTTTTTACTTTCTTCCATAATAAAGGACTAATATTGTAACCAACAAGACGATCAAGTATACGTCTTGCTTGTTGTGCATCTACTAAATCCATATTAATTGCACGAGGATGTTTAAATGATTCTTTGATTGCATCTTTCGTAATCTCATTAAACACAACCCGACAATCTGATTCAACGTCCACATTTAACGTATTCGCTAAATGCCAAGCAATTGCTTCCCCTTCGCGGTCTGGATCGGCCGCGAGATAGACTTTCTTTGCTTTTTTCGCCGCTGATTTTAAATCTTTTAAGACGGGACCTTTACCACGAATGGTAATATACTTCGGGGTGAAGTTGTTCTTTACTTCTATCCCCATTTGACTTTTTGGCAAATCGCGAACATGTCCCATAGACGCGACAACTTTGTATTTTTTCCCTAAATATTTCTCAATGGTCTTCGCCTTAGAAGGCGACTCCACGATCACGAGGTAATCTGACATGCTAGTGCCTCCTTAAGAGGTGGATTCAAGTCTTCATTAATCTTATTGATTTCTCTTGTTTTTGTCAATCAAGAATGAATATACCATACAGTGCCAATCTACCATTTGTCAATAATTGTTTAATAAAAATTTAAAAATATAAGGTTAATTTAAAATCTCTTCCAAGATATCTTCTGCATTTCTTACTAATTTTGCGCCTTGTTGAATAAGATGATTTGTTCCCGATGCCCCCTCTATAAATATAGGTCCAGGAAGCGCAAACACCTCTCTATTTTGCTCTAACGCAAGGTCTGCAGTAATAAGTGTCCCACTTCTCGATTTCGCTTCTACAACTAAAACACCTTTACTTATACCACTAATAATCCGGTTCCTTTTTGGAAAATACCATTTTTTCGGTGCATAGTGCGGAGGATACTCTGTCAATAACAATATATATTCCTTCCACATTTCATATAAATGTCTATTTTCTTTCGGATACATAAACGACAATCCATGCCCTAATATCCCAATAGTGGGACAATGATGCCTTACTGTAATCTCATGAGACATTGTATCTATCCCTTTTGCAAACCCACTGACAATAAGCCACTCTCTTTCTAATAAAGGGTGTAAAATAAATTTCAAGCTCTCATGACCATATAATGATGGTTCTCTCGTTCCAACAACTGCTAATTTATTTACTTTATTTAGAAAATCTTTCTCTCCTTTTCCATATAAAACGAAGGGAGGGTCTTGTATTTCACGTAATAATTGTGGATAATTTTCATCCCATATCGTTATATAAAAGATACGATTTTTCTCTAAATAAGATATATATTGCGGAAGATTTGAACTTTGAAGAAATTTCACTAGTTCTGAAGATTTTTTCGAGGATATTCCAGTGTAGTGCTCCATTTGTTTTTCGTTAAAATTATATATGTTCTTTAATTCTGGATCGACATATAGTAGCCTCTCCATCGCTTTCCAATAATCTGCTAGCAAGTAATGAAGATGTAATAACCGCTCTCTTTTCATCTTGATTCTCCTTACCCATAATTTTTATTATGTAAACAGAAAAAAGTGTAAAAAGACACCCTCAAGTAAGAAGGTGTCTTTCAACAGATTAATAGTTTTTGCAAGTCTCAAATAGACCTTTTTCTTTTAAAACAGAGATTAGCGTTTCTCCCATAACTGCTGGAGTTTCAGCTACTTTAATGCCACAAGCTTCCATTGTTTTAATCTTTTCAGCAGCAGTTCCTTTACCACCAGAAATGATTGCACCAGCATGGCCCATACGTTTGCCAGCAGGCGCTGTTTGACCACCAATGAAGCCTACAACAGGTTTTGTCATATTAGCTTTTACCCATTCAGCTGCCTCTTCTTCTGCTGTACCGCCGATTTCACCAATCATAATTACAGCATGTGTTTCTTCATCTTCATTAAATGCTTTTAACGCATCAATAAAGTCTGTACCGTTAACAGGGTCTCCACCGATACCTACAGCAGTAGATTGGCCAATACCTTCTTGTGTTAATTGATGTACAGCTTCATACGTTAATGTACCAGAGCGAGATACGATACCAACATGACCTTTTTTATGAATATATCCTGGCATAATACCAATCTTACATTCATCTGGTGTGATTACACCTGGGCAGTTTGGTCCAAGTAAACGTGTATGTTTACCAGCCATATATCTCTTTACGTTTACCATATCTAATACAGGAATTCCTTCAGTAATACATACTACTAAATCAATTTCTGCATCAACTGCTTCCATAATTGCATCTGCCGCAAAAGCGGGTGGAACGTATACAACTGAAGCGTTTGCGCCTGTTGCTTTCACTGCATCTTCTACTGTATCAAATACTGGTACACCTTCAATATCAGTGCCGCCTTTACCTGGTGTTACACCACCGACAATTTTCGTACCGTATTCAATCATTTGTTTTGTATGGAATAAACCTTGAGAACCTGTAATACCTTGAACAATAACTTTTGTATCTTTATTAACTAATACGCTCATTTTTCTCCCCCGCTTTCTATTAGCCCACTAGTGAAACAATTTTTTGTGCACCGTCTGCCATAGATTCTGCTGCAACAATATTTAAGCCAGACTCATTTAAAATTTTCTTACCTAGTTCTACGTTTGTACCTTCAAGACGTACAACTAAAGGTAACTCAAGACCTACTTGTTTCGTTGCTTCAATAACACCTTCTGCAATAACATCACACTTCATAATACCACCAAAAATGTTAACGAAGATACCTTTTACATTTTTGTCAGAAAGGATAATTTTGAATGCTTCTGTAACTTTTTCAGCAGTTGCACCGCCACCAACATCTAAGAAGTTAGCTGGGTCACCGTGGTAATGTTTAATGATATCCATTGTAGCCATCGCTAAACCTGCACCATTAACCATACAACCGATATTTCCATCTAAAGGAATGTAGTTTAAATCGTATTTTGAAGCTTCAATTTCTTTTGAATCCTCTTCATCAAGATCACGAAGCTCTAAAATGTCTTTATGGCGATATAACGCATTAGAATCAAAGTTTAATTTTGCATCTAATGCCATAACTTTACCTTCACCTGTTGTAACAAGTGGGTTAATCTCAGCGATAGAGCAATCTTTTTCGATAAACGCACGGTATAAGCCCATCATAAACTTCACAGCTTGTCCTACAAGCTCTTTTGGAATATGGATGTTAAATGCAATTCGGCGTGCTTGGAAACCTTGTAAGCCTACTGCTGGATCAATATATTCTTTAAAGATTTTTTCAGGTGTTTTTTCTGCTACTTCTTCAATTTCTGTTCCGCCTTCTTCAGACGCCATTAAAACAACTTGAGAAGTTGCACGATCTAAAACTAGACCTACATAATATTCTTTTTTAATATCGCAACCTTCTTCGATAAGTAAGCGTTTTACTTCCTTACCTTCAGGACCTGTTTGATGTGTCACAAGTGTAGTTCCTAAAATGCTTTCTGCATATGTACGAACTTCATCTAAATTTTTTGCAACTTTTACTCCGCCAGCTTTGCCGCGTCCACCAGCGTGAATTTGTGCTTTCACTACACATACATCTGTTCCTAGTTCTTTCGCTGCTTCTACAGCTTCTTCTACTGTAAATGCAACCTTCCCGTTCGGAACGCTAACCCCATAGCTTCTAAGGACTGCCTTACCTTGGTACTCATGGATATTCATGGTCCCATCCTCCCCTGTTTTCCTGTTTTACTCGAAAAGTTTTTTAATGTTTAAAAAACATTACATTGCCATTGTATAAGATGATTGGCACGCTGTCTACAATAAAGTGTCAGAAAACTGAAATCGCTTTATTCTTTTTCGAAAATAGTAATGTTTATATGCCAAAATAAAAAATAAGCTGTATATTTACAGCTTATTTTTGAATCATATCTTTAATTGGCGCGAATGACTTTCGGTGTTCATCTAATACTCCATGCACTTCAATTGCCTCTAAATGTTGCTTTGTGCCATATCCCATATGTTGCTCAAATCCGTATTCAGGATACTTTTCTCCCAGTTCTTTCATCATACGATCTCTCGTTACTTTCGCAATAATAGATGCAGCTGAAATAGAAATACTTTTCGCATCACCTTTAATAATTGAGGTTTGCGGAATTGGTGTAGGAAGCTTCATCGCATCAATTAATAAATGTTGGGGTGTACAAGATAAATTTGCAACTGCATCTAACATTGCTTGTTTCGTTGCTTGGTAAATATTAATGTCATCAATAACTTGCGGTGATACAATTCCTACTCCAATTGCAATTGCTTGTACTTTTATTTCATCATAAAAACGCTCACGTTTCGCTTCACTCAGCTTTTTTGAGTCATTTAACCCTGGAATATAAAAATCCTCTGGAAGGACGACAGCTGCCGTCACAACAGGCCCAGCCAACGGGCCACGCCCTACTTCATCAATACCCGCGATATATGTGACCCCTTTTTCACGCAAAGCATTTTCATACTTGGACATTTCAAAAAAATTCTCTTTTTCTTTCTGTTCTAACTCTTTTTGTTTATACCACTTCAAAACGAGCTTTTGAACGCCTTTTCGCTCATCTTTCATTAACAGTTGAAAGCGATCATCTTCTTCATTCATAATTTCTTTCAATACATTTTCCGCTTCTTTTATCGTCATTTTTTGCATTTATACAAACTCCTTTTTAAACGTATCCAAAAAGAAAAGACGCACAAACGCACGTCTTATACTTCTTCTATTTTTTCCACATCTTCTACTTGCTCTGCAAACTCTTCCGGTGTTTCAAACGTCATTTTTCCAAGTTTGCCACCACGAAGCTCACGAAGTACAAGCTCAGATGTCTTATCATAATCAATCATTCCGCCGCCCATTAAGCAGCCTCTATTTTTTCCAATTGCATCGAATAATTCCACAATATCTTCTGGAATCTCATTTAAATTATAGCGTTCTTTCAAGCGTTCTGGATAATGTTTCTCCATAAAACGTAATGCGTAAACAGCTACATCTTGTAAATTTAAAATTGAATCTTTAATTGCACCCGTCGTCGCTAAGCGAAGACCCACTAATTGATCTTCAAATTTAGGCCACAGAATACCTGGCGTATCTAACAATTCCATTTCCTTCCCAACTTTAATCCATTGTTGAGCTGTTGTCACACCTGGACGATCTCCTGTTTTAGCAATATTTTTCTTTGCCAACTTATTAATTAATGTAGATTTACCAACATTTGGTATACCTACAATTAATGCACGAATCGCTCTCGGTCTAATACCTTTTGCAACCATTTTATCAAATTTTTCTTTAACAAGCACTTTACAAGCTGCTGCAATTTCTTTCATACCTTGTCCAGCTTGCGCGTTAATCGAAATTGCCATATGACCTTTTTCTTTAAAATATGCGATCCATTGTTTTGTTAAACGGTCATCTGCCATATCCGCTTTATTTAAAACAACAAGCCTTGGCTTATGTGTAATGATTTCATCAATCATTGGGTTTCGAGATGATAATGGTAATCGAGCATCTACAAGTTCAATTACAACATCAATTAATTTTAATTTCTCCGTTACTTGGCGTCTAGCCTTCGCCATATGCCCTGGAAACCATTGAATTACCATGTTGCCACCTTCTTTTTCATTTATTTCACAATACGTGCGTCTTCTAACGGCCAATATAACATATTAGCTTTACCAATTACTTGATCCATTGAAATCGTACCGATTGAACGGCTATCTTTACTAAAACGACGATTATCACCTAAAACAAATAATTGATCTTTTGGAACGGTTTTCTTGCCTGTCATTTCTTCAAGATTAAAATCATATGTAAGCGGTCCGTCAGCAATTTGCTTTTTCTGCTTGTCTAAATACGGCTCCTCATAAGCCTTTCCGTTAACATACAGCTTATCATTACGATACTCTATTTCATCGCCCGGTAGGCCTATAATGCGCTTAATGTAATCTTTATCTTCTGTTGCTCGAAATACGATAATATCAAATCGTTTCGGATCTCCAATGTGATAACCAATTTTATTTACAATCATTCGATCACGATCATGTAAAGTAGGTGCCATCGATACCCCGTCTACGAGAATTGGCGCAAAGAAAAACTGTCTAATAACACCAGCTAATACAACAGCAATCAAAATTGCTTTAATCCATTCCCAAAGTGAACTCTTCTCTTTTTTCATGCATTTCCCCTCCACGGTTATGTAAGCTGTTCGTATTATACCAAAATTTCATATAGATTGGAAAAAGGGAGCTTGTGCATTTACAAGCTCCCATACATGTCTTATCGAATTTCTTTAATACGTGCTTTTTTACCGCGAAGGTTACGTAAGTAGTATAACTTAGCACGACGTACTTTACCACGGCGAAGTACTTCGATTTTCGCGATTCTTGGCGTGTGAACTGGGAATGTACGCTCAACACCTACACCGTAAGAAATCTTACGAACTGTGAATGTTTCACTAATTCCGCCACCACGACGTTTAATTACAACACCTTCGAAAAGCTGAATTCTTTCACGAGTTCCCTCAACAACTTTTACGTGTACACGTAAAGTGTCACCAGGACGGAATGAAGGAAGGTCAGTTTTTAATTGGCCTTTTGTAATTTCTGCGATTAATTGTTGCATATTAAATTCTCTCCTTTAAACAGATGCTCTTATAAAGTCTTAATAAATTACAGCGGAACATCGTTAATACGGCTACTGATTTCAGTAGCACAAATGTTATAATAGCATATTACTAGGCCTGTTGCAATAGCAAATATATGAAGTTATTACTGCTCTCGCTTTATTTCCTCAAGCCATTTTTTCTCTTGTTTAGATAGATCTCTATCATCTAACAAATCAGGTCTACGCGTATACGTACGGCGCAAAGATTCCTTATGTCGCCATTCGTCAATATTTTTATGATTCCCTGACATTAATACATCCGGTACCTTCATACCACGAAAATCAGCCGGACGTGTATAATGAGGATGCTCTAATAAACCTGTACTAAACGAATCCTCTACTTGTGAAGCATGATTTCCTAGCACGCCTGGCAAGAGACGTACAACACTATCAGTAATAACCATAGAAGCTAATTCTCCGCCCGTTAATACATAGTCACCAATAGAAATCTCATCCGTTACGAGATGCTCACGAATTCGTTCGTCATACCCTTCATAATGCCCACATACAAAGATCAAATGTTCTTCCCCTGCAAGCTCTTCCGCTTTCTTCTGCGTAAATCTTTCGCCCTGCGGACACATTAAGACAACTCTCGGCTTACGCTCTGTCTCTTTCGTCAAATCTTCTACAGCGTCAAAAATAGGCTGAGGAGTAAGCACCATACCAGCTCCTCCGCCGTAAGGATAATCGTCTACGCTATTATGCTTACTTGTTGTATAATCACGAAAGTTAACAACACGAAGGTTTACCGCTTCCTTTTCTTGTGCCTTCTTTAATATAGAAGATCCAAATACACCGGTAAACATGTCTGGGAACAACGTTAAAATATCAATTTTCATTATAGCAATCCTTCCATTACATGAATGGTTACTAATTTATTTTCAATATTAACTTGAAGTACAACGTCATCAATATAAGGAATTAAGAGATCTTGACCCTTCGGACGTTTAATCACCCAAACATCATTTGCACCAGGAGAGAGAATCTCTTTGATTGTCCCTAGCGCTTCTCCTTCTTCCGTTACAACGCTGCAACCAATAATTTCGTGATAGTAGTATTCACCTTCAGCAAGTTCACCTAACTGCTCTTCCGGTACTTTTATTAAAGAACCTTTAAACTTCTCTACTTCATCTACATTGTTATATCCTTCAAATGTTAATAAATCGAATGTCTTATGTTGGCGATGAGAAGTTACCTTCACTGGAAGATAGTCTGTGTCTTTCTCATTCGATATGTATAGCGTGTTTCCTACTTTATATCGCTCTTCTGGAAAATCAGTACGAGAAATCACACGGATTTCTCCTCTTACTCCATGAGTATTTACAATTTTCCCTACGTTAAACCACTTTGTCATAAATAGTATGTCACCCCTGGTTTCTATATAAATTAAGCATCTCCATTTCATAGATGGAACATGCAATCTCTATTTAAATGTTAAAAAAGGGAGAGGAATAACTCCTCGCCCTTTTTACGTTTATTGAATTTCCAGTGTTACTTTTTCATCATTATGATGTCCCACTGAATACAAGAGCATTCGAATCGCTTTCGCAACTCTCCCTTGCTTTCCAATGACTTTTCCAACATCCTCAGGATGTACAGTTAATCGATACTTTATCTCTCCGTTGCAAAGTTCCTGTGTAACTTTTACATCTTCAGGATGATCGACAAGAGGCTTGACAATCGTCTCGACTAACTTCTTCATAGTCATTGCCTCAATTACTTACCTTGTTTAGATAAGTGGAATTTCTCCATGATACCTTGGTTAGAGAATAAGTTACGAACTGTATCAGATGGTTTAGCACCATTTCCTAACCATTTTAATGCTGCTTCTTCGTCGATCTTAACTTCAGCTGGTTGAGCAACTGGATTGTAAGTTCCGATTTCCTCAATGAAACGTCCGTCACGAGGAGAACGAGAATCTGCAACAACTACACGATAGAAAGGAGTTTTTTTAGCTCCCATACGTTTTAAACGAATTTTAACTGCCATTTATAAAGCACCTCCGAATTTATTTCACACAGATAATTATATTAGCAAAAAGACTATTGCTTTGTAAAGTATTTTTTCTTAACAGAGCCATCTTTTTTTCCTTACATGAATGGAAACTTCAATCCACCTAGTCCTTTTTTCTTGCCTTTTTGCATTCCCGTCATCGTCTTCATCATTTTTTTCATGTCATCGAATTGCTTAATTAGACGATTGATTTCTTGTACAGTTGTACCGCTACCTTTGGCAATGCGCTTTTTGCGACTAGCATTGATTATTTCCGGTTGTTCTCGTTCTAATTTAGTCATAGAACGAATAATTGCCTCAATATGCCCAATTTGTTTTTCATCAACTTGCGCATTTTTCAGCCCTTTAATTTTATTTGCACCAGGAAGCATTCCTAACAATTCATCAAGCGGTCCAAGTTGACGCACTTGTCCAAGTTGTTCTAGGAAATCGTCAAGCGTAAACGAAAGCGTACGCATTTTTTGCTCAAGTTCTTTTGCTTTCTCTTCATCAACTGTAGCTTGCGCTTTTTCAATCAATGTTAAGACATCGCCCATCCCTAAAATACGGGATGCCATACGCTCTGGATGGAACGCTTCAATTGCATCTAGTTTTTCACCCATACCAGCAAATTTAATCGGTGTGTTTGTTACAGCCTTAATAGATAATGCAGCACCACCGCGGGTATCACCATCTAATTTCGTTAATACAACACCTGTTAAACCTAACTGTTCATGGAAACTTTGTGCAACATTTACCGCGTCTTGTCCCGTCATCGCATCGACAACAAGGAAAATTTCATCCGGTTTCGCAACTTCTTTAACTTTCGCTAATTCATCCATTAGTTCTTCATCAATATGCAGGCGACCCGCTGTATCGATTAAAACATAATCATGATGATCTTCTTTTGCTTTTGCAATCGCTTGTTTCGCAATTTCAACAGGACTTACTTGATCTCCTAAAGAAAATACAGGCATGTCCAATTGCTTCCCTAATGTTTCAAGCTGTTTAATCGCTGCTGGACGGTAAATATCCGCTGCAACAAGCATCGGTTTACGATTATGCTTTTTACGAAGCAAATTCGCAAGCTTACCTGTCGTCGTTGTTTTACCCGCACCTTGCAGACCAACCATCATAATAACAGTCGGTGGCTTATTAGCAACAGCAATTTTGCTTTGCTCTCCGCCCATAAGTTCTGTAAGTTCTTCCTGTACAACTTTAATTACTTGTTGTCCAGGTGTCAAACTTTTCATTACATCTTGTCCGACAGCACGTTCAGACACACGCTTCACAAAATCTTTTACTACTTTAAAGTTAACATCTGCTTCTAAAAGAGCTAGACGAACTTCTCTCATCATTTCTTTCACATCGGCTTCAGAAACTTTTCCTTTGCCGCGGATTTTTTGCATTGTCTGTTGAAGTCGGTCGGCTAATCCTTCAAATGCCATATTGCCGCCCTCCTAATCTAATTTTTCGATAGCTTCAACAACTTGTTTCATTTCTTCATTCACATGCTCTTCTTCGCTGATTAGCTGTTTTAGCTTTGCAACAAGTCGCTGTCGCTCTTGAAACTTTTGAAGTAATACTAATTTTTCTTCATATTCTTCAAGCATCGCTTCAGTCCGTTTAATGTTATCATACACGGCTTGGCGACTTACATCAAATTCTTCCGCAATTTCACCAAGAGATAAATCATCTAGATAATAAAGCGACATATAACTTCTTTGTTTTTGCGTTAACAACGATTGATAAAAATCAAATAAATAGTTCATTCTCGTTGTTTTTTCGAGCATGTTGGATCATCCTTTGTTAAGTGATTTCCCTTTACATAAGTTAGTTTACATGGAGTCCAAAAGAGTGTCAAGTTTTTTTCTTAACATCATATATTTTTATAGAAAAAGAAGCGGAAATACCGCTTCTTTCGCTTACGCTTCTTCTGTTTCTACTAAGTTCGCAAATAAACCATACACATATTGTTCTGGATCAAACTGCTGCAAGTCATCCATTTGCTCTCCTAATCCAACAAACTTCACCGGTACATCAATTTCGTTACGAATCGCTAATACAATACCACCTTTAGCAGTTCCATCTAACTTCGTTAAAACAATACCTGTTACATTCGTTGCTTCACGGAATATTTTCGCTTGGCTTAAACCGTTTTGTCCTGTTGTTGCATCAATAACAAGCAATACTTCATGAGGAGCACCTGGTACTTCACGCTCAATTACACGCTTCACCTTCTCTAACTCTTTCATTAAGTTTACTTTATTTTGCAAGCGTCCTGCTGTGTCACATAGTAATACATCTACCTTACGTGCTTTTGCAGCTTGTACAGCGTCATACATAACCGCCGCTGGATCAGATCCAGATCCTTGTTTAATCACTTCTACACCAACGCGATCGCCCCATACTTCTAATTGTTCAATCGCCCCAGCACGGAATGTGTCTCCTGCCGCCAATAAGACTGACTTACCTTCTGATTTAAACTTATGCGCCAGTTTACCAATTGTCGTCGTTTTTCCTACACCGTTAACACCAACAAATAAAACAACCGTTAATTGGTCTTCTTGCATATTAATTTCGTTACTAAAATCGCTGTCACCTTTGTAAATTCCTACTAGTTTTTCTGAAATAACAGCTTGTACTTCTTTTGGATCTTGAATGTTACGACGTTGTACTTCTTCTTTCAATTGATCAATTAATTCCATTACCGTTGCGACGCCAACGTCTGCACCGATTAAGATTTCTTCTAACTCTTCGAAGAAATCTTCGTCCACTTTACGGTAACGATACACTAAATCATTCACTTTATCCGCAAATGAATTTCTAGTTTTTTCTAATCCGTGTTTAAATTTCTCTGTAACTGTATCCGTTTGTTTTGAAATTTTTTCTTTTAGTTTTTTAAAAAAACTCATACTTTCCCATCCTTCCTATTCACTTGCAATAAGTTCTTCTCCGGCATCTAAACGAACCGAAACAAGTTTAGATACCCCTGATTCTTGCATTGTTACACCGTACAACACATCAGACTCTTCCATTGTACCTTTTCTATGTGTAATTACAATAAACTGCGTCTCATCACTAAATTTCTTTAAATACTGTGCAAAACGAGCTACATTCGCTTCATCAAGGGCGGCCTCTACCTCATCTAGTACACAGAACGGTACTGGGCGCACTTTTAAAATACCAAATAAAAGCGCAATTGCCGTTAAAGCACGCTCTCCACCTGAAAGTAAACCTAAGTTCTGCAATTTCTTCCCTGGCGGTTGTGCTACAATATCAATACCCGTATTTAGTAAATCCTCTGGATTAGTCATTACTAAATCCGCTCTTCCGCCTCCAAATAACTCAGAGAATACCGATTGAAACTCCATTCTAATGCCTTCAAACGTAGTAAAAAAGCGTTTTTTCATTTCTTCATCCATTTCGGTAATAAGCTGGTGCAATGTCGTTTTCGCTTCTTCTAGGTCGTCTCTCTGCTCTAGTAAAAATGTATGACGCTCCGCTACGCGTTCATATTCATCAATTGCCCCTAGGTTCACTGTACCTAACTCTTCTATGGATAATTTGATTAATTTTACTTTCTTACGCGCATCTTCTGCAGGCATTGTCATTGTATATTTTAGTTTTGCCGCTTCAAATGAAATCGTATATGTTTCACGTAAATGTTGTAATCTATTTTCCAACTCTACATCAAGTCGGTTTATTTTCACTTCTTGATCTTTCAACATTTCAATAATATATTTATGTTTACCTGTCGTTTCTTTCAAATTACGCTCTAAATGTTCTACTCTCTCTTGCAACGAGACACGTTGTTCGCGACGAGAGCGAATTAATTCTGAAGTTTGATTACGATCATACGCTTTCTTCTCAATCATATTCGTAATTTGCTCTTCACCACTTGAATTAGATGTCATTTCTTGTTTTAAGAAAGCTAAATCCTCTTTCGTTTTTACAAGTGTCGCATCCGTTTCTTCTTTTTCCTTCGTAAATCGTTCAACTTTTTCTTTTTGATTAGATAAGCGTTGTTGCTTTTCAGCTACCAGCACTTTTAACTCAGTCATTTCTTTTTGAACTTTTTCTTTTGAAGAATGTTGCTCACTTTTTTGTTTTGTTAAAGCTGCAATTTTACTATCTAACTCTGTGATATCAGCTTGAAGATTCGTTAAAATCCCTTCTAACGCCTCTTTACGCCCTTGTGTTTTTACTCGATCTTGTAAAAAACCTTCAATCTCTAAATCATAAATAGACAAGCGGTCATTAATACGATGTTCTTCTAATTCTAAACGATTAATCTCTTCTCTTAATTTCTGCTCATCTACACGCTCTGCTTCTACAGTTTGCCTTAGTTCGCGTATTTTCACTTCTTTTTCTTGAATCTCTTGTTTTACTGCTTTAACAAAGTTTTCTAACTTCGTTGTTTTTTCTTCCATATCAGTTAACTTGCGAGTCCACTCTTCCAGTTCACGTTGGCGTCCTAATAAAGAAGATTTCGCTTGTTTTACCGCTCCACCAGTCATAGAACCGCCAGGATTCACTACGTCCCCTTCGATTGTTACAATGCGATAACGGTATTGCAGTTGTTTCGCCAACTCATTTGCTCCGCGTAAATCTTTCGCAACAATAACAGTACCTAATAAATTTGAAACTACATTTTCATATTTATTATTGTACTGCACAAGTTCTGCCGCCACACCTACAAACGATGGGTGTTGATTTACAATGCGTAATTGCTCAAATGATAACGACCTACTTTTAATAACAGCTTGCGGTAAAAACGTTGCACGCCCATGTTTATTTTGCTTTAAAAATGCAATTGCATTACGAGCATGTTCCTCTGTTTGTACAACAATGTGCTGCATCGCTGCACCTAGAGCGATTTCCATTGCAACTTCGTATTCTTTAGGTACCGTTAACAGTTCCGCAACAGCACCCTCGATACCTTGCAACCTATTTTCTCTAGCTTTCAATACTTCACGTACACCTTGATAGAAGCCAGAATAATCTTCTTGCATCTCTTCAAGCATTTCTTTTCGAGAACGTGCCTGTTGCACAAATTGATATGCTTGATACAGTTTTGTTTCATTTTCACTATACTGCGTCTTACATTTCCCGAGCGCCGCCTCTGTCTTCTGTATGTTTGAGAGGATGCCAGCTACTTTTTCTTTCACTTGTTCGTAATTTTCTACAAGTTTCGTCTTTTTCGCTGTAATTTCCATACGCATTTCTACATATTTCGCATTCTCTTCATCCAGCCGCTCGTTTTTAGACGTTTGCTGTTTAGATTGTTCTTCAATCATAGATAATTCATTGCGATGACTAGCTTGTTGATTTAAAAGTTCAATATAGTCACCTTTTAAATTCTCAATCTGTTCCTCTAAATTGTCAGCAAAAGTAGCAAGCAGTTGCTCATTATCATGCAATTTTTGCTCTAACTCTTTTACTTCATTCACAAATTGCATTAAAGCTTCTGTACTTGACGCAATTTCACCATCGTAACTTTTAGCTTTCTCTGTTAATTCAACAATTAACTGCTCAAGTTGCGCACAATGCGTCGTAGCATTTTGCTTTCTCTCTTTTAACAACTCGCGCTGTCCTTCTAGTTTTTCTAGCTCTTTACTAGAAAGAAGAAGTACTTCTTGCAACGAATCTACAGACTCATCTACCGCTTGTAATTGTCCTCGTAATTCCTCAAGCTCTTCTTCACTTTTTTGTAAATCCGTTGACATTTTAGCTTCTTCGTCTTTATTATGCCCAAACTGATTTCGAAGCGCTTCCCATTTCTCATGCAATTCTTCAATTTCATGTACAATAAGCGCAGCTTCTACTTTCTCTAATTCTTCTTTATTCTCAAGATAATCTTTCGCAATAGAAGCTTGTCTTTCTAAAGGTTCTACTTGACTACTTAATTCATGAATTATATCTTGTACACGATTTAAGTTTTCTTGTGTTTCTGCTAACTTCCCTTCAGCTTTCTTTTTGCGAAGTTTGTATTTCAGTACGCCTGCCGCTTCTTCAAATACACCTCGACGCTCTTCTGACTTACTACTTAAAATCTCTTCCACTTTTCCCTGGCTAATAATTGAAAAAGCTTCTCTTCCCATACCAGAGTCCATAAATAAATCGATAATATCTTTCAATCTACATGATTGTTTATTAATATAAAAATCACTATCACCTGAACGAGATACACGACGTGTTACACACACCTCATTGTATTCAATTGGTAAACGTTGATCTTCATTATTTAAAGTTATTGTTACTTCAGCAACATTAACCGCTCTCCTCGTATCACTGCCTGCAAAAATAATATCCTCCATCTTTGCACCACGTAATGATTTTGCAGATTGTTCACCAAGTACCCAGCGAATCGCATCAGTAATATTACTTTTCCCGCTTCCATTAGGGCCTACTACAGAAGTTACACCTGGGACAAAATCAACAGATACACGCTCAGCAAAAGACTTAAATCCTGCTATTTCTAATCTTTTTAAAAACACGAAAGGCCTTCCTCCTATTCTCCGTTGCTATAACTGTTATCTATACAAAAACGAGCTATCATACGGATTTCCCTTCCTTTTATTCACAAACAAAAAGAAAGTTTCATTCTATGCATAAGGAATCCCCCTCATTCAAAGGGGGATTCCTTATAGTTGTTCTTTTAATTTTTTCAATGCTTCTGCAGCAGCTTGTTGCTCTGCTTCTTTTTTCGACTTACCACTACCAAGACCTAAAGCTACGTTATTTAACGTAACACGTGACACAAATTCTCGATTGTGAGCTGGTCCTTTTTCTTGCAAAATTTGATACTCAACATTGCCACTACCATCACGCTGAATCAATTCTTGTAACTGACTCTTATAATCCATCACATGAGAAAAAGCACCCTCATTAATTTTCGGATATACAATTTCTTTTAAGAATTCCCAAACTGTTTCTAACCCTTGATCAAGATAAAGGGCACCAATAAACGCTTCAAAGACATCCGCTAATAAAGCCGGTCGTTCACGTCCACCTGTCATTTCTTCACCTTTTCCTAATAAAACAAGGCTACCAAATGACAATTCGTTCGCAAAACGAACAAGAGATGGCTCACATACAATAGCTGCACGTAGTTTTGTTAACTCTCCTTCGCTCATTGTCGGATATTTTTGAAACAGATACTGCGATACAGTAAGTTCCAATACTGCATCTCCAAGAAATTCAAGACGCTCGTTATCTTCATGCGGTTTTTTTCGATGCTCATTCACATACGATGAATGCGTAAATGCTTGAATCAATAATTTTTCATCTGTAAACGTAATACCTATCTTTTCTTGAAACACTTTAAATGCTTCACGATATTTTGTTTCGTATTTTTTTTCTCTATATTTTCGGTACGGCATAGGTCCCTCCAGATATAAGCCAGAAAGCCCCGCTAAAAAACGGGACTTCACTTAAGCATTATAGATGACTCTCTATGTAAGTCACAGCATCGCCAACAGTAGCAATCTTTTCAGCATCTTCATCAGAAATTTCCATTTCGAATTCATCTTCTAATTGCATTACAAGTTCTACTACATCTAGGGAGTCTGCTCCTAAATCTTCCTTGAAGCTTGCAGCTGGTACTACCTCAGTCTCTTCTACTCCTAAACGATCAACGATGATTTTTGTTACGCGCTCTAAAACATCTGCCATTCCATTCACCTCCCCTCAAATATTATATTAAATATTGACCAAAAAAACTAGGTGAAATCGATTCTTTTATTACATTACCATACCGCCATCAACATTTAACGTTTGACCTGTAACATATTTGCTTTGATCAGAAGCAAAAAACGTTACAGCATTCGCGATATCTTGCGCTTCACCAAATTGAGCAGCTGGAATAACTTTTAACATTTCTGCTTTAATATTCTCATCTAGTACATCTGTCATATCAGTCGCAATAAAGCCCGGCGCAATTGCATTCACTGTAATATTTCGACTTGCTAACTCTTTTGCAGATGTTTTTGTTAATCCAATAACACCCGCTTTAGCAGCAACATAATTAGCTTGCCCTGGGTTTCCTATAACACCAACAACCGAAGCGATATTTATAATTCTACCGTGACGTTGACGCATCATATAGCGAGATACTGCTTTTGTACATAAGAATACACCTTTTAAGTTTGTATTAATAACTGTATCCCATTCTTCTTCTTTCATACGCATTAATAAATTATCTTTTGTTACACCAGCATTATTTACAAGAATATCAACTTGTCCAAATGTATCTACTGTTTGTTTCACCATATTTGTAACATCATCAGCATTTGCAACATCTGCTCTTACCGCAATTGCATCAGAACCTAATTTCTTAATTTCATCTACTACTTCATTTGCTTTTTGTTCATTACCTGCATAATTCACTACTACATTTGCCCCTTGTTTCGCTAAATCGATCGCAATCGCGCGACCAATTCCACGTGAAGCGCCAGTTACTAATGCTACCTTCCCTTTTAACATCAGTTTTCTCCTCTCAAATTTGAAATGGTATCTTTTAATGTCTCTTCATCATATATCGCATATGCTTTCACTGATGAATCAATCGACTTCATAAGTCCAGCAAGTACTTTTCCAGGTCCAATTTCAATAAATGTATCTACTCCCTGCTGCACCATACATTCAATAGACGGGTACCATAATACAGGCGAATAAAGCTGTTCGATTAACTTTTCTTGAATGTCTGCACCACGTGTAATAACATCCGCTGTAACATTTGCAATAACAGGAATATTCGTGTCATGAATTGTAATTTCATTTAAAACACTTTGGAACTTCTCAGCTGCCGGCTTCATAAGTGAAGAATGGAAAGGCCCACTTACTTTTAGTGGAATTGCTCTCTTTGCACCATTTTCTTTCGCTCTTTGAGAAGCAACCTCTACACCTTGCTTCGTTCCAGAAATCACAATTTGCTTCGTACTATTCATATTAGCGATTTGCACTGCATATCCTTCACTTGTTACTTCTTCTGTAACTTGTTTCAGCATATCTAGGTCAGCACCTAATATAGCTGCCATCGCACCTTCCCCGTCTGGAACAGCTTCTTCCATATATTCGCCACGTTTCCTTACAGCATATACAGCATCTTCAAAAGTTAATGCACCAGCTGCTACAAGAGCGCTATATTCACCTAAACTATGACCAGCGACAAAGTTAGGTGTAATGTCATACTCTTTCAAAGCTGTCAAAATAGCAAAACTCGTTGTTAATAATGCAGGCTGAGCATTTGTTGTTAATGTAAGCTTTTCCTGCGGTCCTTCAAAAATCACTTCTGAAAGTGAATCTTGTAACACCTCATCTGCTTTTGCAAACACTTTTGCAACCTCTTTATTATTCTCTGCTAATTGTTTACCCATTCCAACTGCCTGTGAACCTTGGCCTGGAAAAAGAAATGCTATTTTTCCCATTTCAAATCCTCCTCTTATTGGAGTGACTCTTTCTCCATTACGCTTGAAATTGTAGGAATTACTTCTTTCGCTACCATTTCTCTCGTTTGACGAATCGCACTAAATATCGACTGGTCATTAGAAGAACCGTGAGCCTTAATGACAGGTGCTTTCAATCCAAATAATGCAGCTCCCCCATACTCCGAATAATCCATTTTATCTTTTAATACCATAAGTTTTGGCTTTAATACCGCCGCTGCTAATTTGCTCGTAAACGAACTCATTAGTTGTTCTTTCAACATAGAGAATAGCGCAAGTGCTGTTCCTTCTAATGATTTCAACGCTACATTCCCTGTGAAACCATCACATACAACAACATCTGCTACACCTTGCAATAAATCTCTCGATTCAACGTTCCCAACGAAATTAATTGGCGCATCCTTAAGCATTGCAAATACTTGCTTTGAAAGCTCGTTTCCTTTTCCATCCTCTGTTCCAACGTTTAATAGTCCAACACGAGGATTTTCAATTCCTCTTACCTTCTCAGCATAAACAGATCCCATTACTGCATATTGATATAAATGAATCGGTTTTGCATCAACATTTGCTCCAACATCTAACATAACAAAACCTTTTCCATCTACAGTTGGCATTGTAGGCGATAAAGCTGGTCGCTCAATTCCTTCCATACGACCGACAACAAATAATCCAGCTGCCATTAAAGCTCCTGTGCTACCTGCGGATATACAAGCGTCTGCTTCTCCATCCTTTACTTGCTGTGCCGCAAGTACCATTGAAGCTTGTTTTTTTCGACGAACCGCTCTTACTGGTTCTTCCGTCGATTCTATTTTTTCGTCTGTATGAAGAATAGTAATTCGTTCATCACTCGTTAAGTATTGACGAATTTCCTCTTCTTTCCCTACTAACGTAATATGTAAATCAGAATATTCCTTAATAGCTTTCATTGCCCCTAATACTACAGCCTTTGGAGCGTGATCTCCGCCCATTGCATCTATTGCGATTTTCATAAGTTGTTACCTTCCTCACTATAATTACTAGATCGATACATTTCAAAAGTGCCTGTAAAAACAAGTTCTTCTCCAACGAAGCTACGCACTTTGACAACCGTCCGTCCCTTATCATTCTCTACGTCTTCAACACGCGCTTTTGCAACAACACGCTCTCCTAATTTTACAGGGCGAATATATCGAATGGTAGACTTTGCAGTTAAAGCTAATTCTTCATCAATAACCGCAACAGCTAGTGAGTTTGCTTGCGCAAACAGATGATGCCCACGGGCAATTTGATTTCTTTTAAATACATGTTCTACCTTTACTTCAAAGATAGAGATTGCATGTCTATCTAATTCAATATCAATAATTTCTCCGACAACCTCTTCTAACGGTAAAGATTTCACATCTTCTTCATGTTGCTTTGTAGCTACATGTTTAATTCTCTCTCTTAATTCAGGAATAGACAATTCCATACGATCCAGTCGTACTGTTTGTATACTCACTTGAAATTTTTCCGCTAAATCTTCATCCGTAATAAAAGGATTTGATTCGATTGTTTGTTGTAATAATTCTTGTCTTTCTTTTTTACTTCTTCTTTTCTTCATACCGCACCATCCATTTTTATGACTAGGTACTAACAGTAGTATATAATCATTGAAAGTAGAATGCAACAATTTTTTTGTTGACTCCCTTTAATCGAGCTTCTCTCCTTGGAACACACCTGTCCCATCAAGATACGTACGCAAGGCAGCGTATTGATCATTGTGCCAAAATGCTTCTGACTCTACTAGTATCGCCGCATCTTGCCTTGCTGTTTCTAACGCTCGATAATCGTGTACCATGTCAGCAACCTTAAATTCCGGTAAGCCACTTTGCTTACTCCCAAAGAAATCTCCAGGACCTCGTAATTCTAAATCTTTTTCTGACAATACAAATCCATCATTTGTTTCAGTCATTATGCGCATTCTTTCTTTTCCTGTTTCTGATTTAGGGTCTGCTATTAATAAACAATATGATTGTTCACTACCACGCCCGACACGCCCTCTAAGCTGATGAAGCTGCGATAAACCGAAACGTTCTGCATCATAAATAACCATCACAGTCGCATTCGGTACGTTCACACCAACCTCAACAACTGTTGTCGATACAAGAATTTGCACTTTATTTTCACTAAACTGTCCCATTATCTCTTCTTTTTCCTGAGACGATAATCTCCCATGCATCAATCCAACTTGGCATTTCCCTTGGTAATGATGCGTCAGCATACTATGTAAGTCGATAGCATTTTGCACATCAAGTTTCTCAGATTCTTCAATTAGAGGACAAATAACGTATGCCTGTCTTCCTTTTTTTATCTCCTTCTCAACAAAACCGAGGACGCGATCTAACATATCATGTTTTGCCCAGTATGTTTCAATCACCTTTCTCCCTGCTGGCATCTCATCGATTATTGAAACATCCATCTCTCCAAATGCAGTAATTGCAAGCGTACGCGGAATTGGTGTCGCTGTCATAAATAATACATCTGGACTTTCACCTTTCTCCCGTAAAACTCGGCGCTGCGCTACACCAAATCGATGCTGTTCATCCGTAATAACGAGACCCAACCTATGAAATATAACTTCATCTTGAATTAAAGCGTGCGTTCCAACAAGAATATCTATTTCTCCTTGTTCTAACTTCGCTAAAATGTCTCGTCGTCTCGCACCTTTAACAGAACTTGTTAGCAGTTCCACCTTCATACCAAAATGCGAAAACGTTTCAGCAAGCGACTGATAATGTTGCTCAGCTAAAATTTCTGTAGGAACCATTAAAGCACCTTGATAATGAGCTAATTTCGATGCATAAAGGCCAATCGCAGCAACAACTGTTTTCCCAGAACCAACGTCACCTTGTAATAGTCGGTTCATCCGATAAGGAGATGTCATATCTTTTAAAATTTCATCTACAACTCGGCGCTGCGCACCCGTTAACGGAAACGGCAGTGCATCGATAAATTCTTGTAATTCTACTGACGGAATCTCTTTCTTCGTCCCTTTTGAATTTTCCCTCTCCATTTTCCTCAGCGTTTGCATTTTCAGCTGAAATAAGAAAAATTCCTCATATACAAAACGGCGACGCGCTTGCTTTAAATCCTCCT
This sequence comes from Bacillus sp. D48C, assembly GCF_053345735.1. NCBI lineage: Bacteria > Bacillati > Bacillota > Bacilli > Caryophanales > Bacillaceae > Bacillus > Bacillus sp. D48C. Next base: position 105,368 of record NZ_JBKFAQ010000008.1, on the reverse strand, counting down.
GTCCTACCGGAAAATGCAAAGCCTTAAGTGCTTCATATCTTGGTAATAATTTATACCGGCCTAACAAACCATCCGGTAACACTTCGACTATAGAATCTCCATATTCCTTTAACGCTTGAGCAATAAAACGACGCATCTGTTTTACTGTAAGTTTCCCCTTTACTGAGTAAACTGGCTCCACTTCTTGTTGACGTACAACTGGCCCAAAATGAAGTTCTGATACAGCAATTGTTTGACGATGTTGATCCCATTTACCAGTAATCGTTACCGTTTCATCTAACGTTAATTTTTGCTTATAGTAAGGCCTATTAAAACATACCGCCGTAATTAAATAACGACCGACGAGAACACGAACTGTTAGACGCGATTTCTTCTTACCATAATATTGCAGCAAAGGAGCACTATGAACCTTCCCTTCAACCGTTACACGTTCATCATGCTTTACTTCAGCAAGATCTTTCATCGCATAATCTTCATAACGGTACGGAAAATGTTCTAATAGATGAGAAACTGTATAAATCCCCATCTCATGTAGTAACTCAGATGTTTCTCCTCCGATCCCCTTTACATCCGTAACAGGAACTTGTACAACATCATTCAAGATTCTCACACCCCGTCACATTATTTTCTTTATTGCATTTTATTTGAGTACCAATTAGCATCTGTAATCGCTCTCTTTCACCTTATATATTCTATCATAGGCATTCTAAGAGAAACTACTCAAATCCCTTATATAAAACAAGTAAAAAAGAGCCTCACTATTAGCAGCAAGGCTCTTTTCTCTCTTCAATATGCTAGCCTTTTGAATAAAAACTAGTAATAAACTTCATATTACTACTCCTTATCCATTAGCAAGTAAGTAATCCATTTATTTTCAAAACGAATCTTATCTTATTCTACAGAGAAGATGAAAGAATACACTGGTTGGTTTCCAGCATGCACTTCTACTTCTGCATCTTCAAATTTCTCTTCTACAAATTCAACTAACTCCGCTACTTCTTCGTCAGTTGCATCTTCACCTTGTAGAATCGTTACGATTTCAGAATCTTCATCAATAAGCGCTTCTAGTAATTGCTTCGCAGCTCCTACTTTTTCAGCATTTGTAGATACAATTTTTCCATCTGCAATACACATGAAGTCATCTTTTTGAATTGCTACACCATCAATTTCCGTATCACGTACAGCATACGTAATTTGACCTGTTTTCACATGAGATAAAGCTTCTTGCATGTTTTCTTCATTCTCTTCTAACGTTCCAACTGGGTTAAATGCTAACATTGCTGCCATACCTTGAGGAACTGTTTTCGAACGAACAACAATAACTTCTTGATCTACAACTGATGCCGCTTGTTCTGCTGCCATTACAATATTTCCGTTATTCGGTAAAATAATGATTTTTTCAGCATTTGCTTCTTCAATTGCCTTCACGATATCCTCCGTACTTGGATTCATCGTTTGACCACCTTCGATAACTTTCGTTGCGCCGATGCTCTCAAATAAAGTTTTAATACCAGACCCCATTGCCACAGTTACGATACCATATGGTTGTTTTTCTTTCGATTGAGCTGGTTGTTCAGGAACCATAGCAGGTTCATCTAATAAAGCAGTATGCTGTTCACGCATATTTTCTACTTTAATCTTAATTAAACTACCGTATTTTTGCCCGTAGTTCATAGCGTCTCCAGGATGTTCTGCGTGGATATGAACTTTTACAATTTCATCATCAGACACAACTAGTAGAGAATCACCATATACACTAATATCTTCACGGAATTTTTGTTCAGAGAAATTATGCTCTTTCACCTTTTCAGCCTCTAATTTCACCATGAACTCCGTACAATATCCATACTTAATATCTTCTGTACTCAATTGGCTTTGTACACTACGGTGATGTTCTGCGCGTACCATCTCATTCATAGATGTTTGCGTCGGTGCATCAGAAGAAATCGTTTCTCCTTTTAAGTCAGCTAAAAATCCTTCGTATACCACTACAAGACCTTTACCACCGCTATCTACAACGCCAACTTGTTTTAATACAGGTAATAAATCTGGCGTACGATTTAACGATGCGTTTGCTTCTTTCACAACGTCTTCCATAAACAAAACAAAGTCGCGCTGTTTTTTCGCAACTGTTACTGCATATTTACCCGTTTCTCTTGCAACCGTTAAAATCGTTCCTTCAATCGGTTTCATAACCGCTTTATAAGCCGCCTCTACTCCAGCTTCTAGTGCTGCAGCAAAATCAACTGTTGTTAATTCTTCTTTTTGTTCAATGGATTTAGAGAAACCACGGAACAACTGAGATAGAATAACTCCAGAGTTACCACGAGCTCCCATTAATAATCCTTTGGCTAAACTTACGCCGACTTTACCAGCATGCTGTGAAGGATTTGCTTTCACTTCACGCGCACCTGAAGTCATAGATAAGTTCATGTTTGTACCGGTATCGCCATCTGGAACTGGAAATACGTTTAATGCATCAACAAGCTGAACATTATTTGTTAAATTATTCGCTCCTTGCATGATCATTTGTGATAAACGTTTTCCATCAATTTTTTGAATTGACACAGATTTTCCTCCTTAATGCACATTACAAGTTTATTACTTTAACTCCTTGTACGTAGATGTTTACAGAATCTACTGCTAGTCCTACAGTTTGATCTAGTGTATATTTCACTTTCGTCTGCACATTATGTGCCACTTCTGAAATTTTCGTACCATAGCTCACAATAATATACATATCAATATGTACTTCATCTTCATCTTTACGAACAATAACACCTCTAGTGAAGTTTTCTTTTCGTAAAATGTCTGTTAATCCATCTTTTAACTGATTTTTTGATGCCATACCTACGATACCGTAGCAATCTACCGCGGCACCTCCAGCAATTGTTGCAATTACATCTGTACTAATATCAATTTGACCGTACTTCGTTTTAATTTCAATTGACATCTCGTTTCCCCCTTCATAAATGGTGAAAGTGAGCTAGACTACTTTAGTTACTATCATATAATCTTTTTAAAGAAAATTCCATCGTTCTTTCTTTTCACTCTCATATTTTATGTTTTAAATTACACTTTTTTATGATGAGCAAAATAGTCCATTGTTATTATACAACATGTACCACTATAATATGTCAAGCAATTTTTATGGATTTTAACTTTTCTTCATTGACATATAGTGTCAAGTAAATTTTCTTGATTTCTTTTTTCTACGGTGTTGCATTCTCTTTTTAGTTGTGTTAAATTATAGTAGTGTTTTTAGCATCGCATAAAAGACTAACATTGAAAAATTACGTATGGTAAGGTATCAAGGGAGGGAAATATAAATGGCTCGTGTTTGTGCTATTACTGGAAGAAAAGCTCGTTCTGGTAACTCTCGTTCTCACGCAATGAACGCTACAAAACGTAAGTGGGGCGCTAACCTTCAAAAAGTTCGCGTACGCATCGACGGAAAAGTTCAACGTGTTTACGTTTCTGCTAGAGCATTAAAATCTGGCAAAATCGAACGTGTTTAATAATAAAAAAAAGAGCCAATAGGCTCTTTTTTTACTATAACAATGGAAAAAGCACCGGTGATAGGTGCTTTTTTAATCTTTTTTGAAGGTATTTAACATTGCACGAACAATTCCACCAAGAAATTTAGGTAACTTAATTGTATAAAATCTCATGGTTTCCCTCCTAATCCCCATTACTCCACTTGGTCACTATATGATGTAAGGAGCAAAATTGTTTCTTCAATCAGTGCTTCTTATCAACATTAATATGCCAGAAGTAAATGAAAAAGTACCTTTTTCCTCAACGAGTTCGTTACTAATACAAAGTGTTGATCCCCACTCTATTGTTTTATTAGTAAGAGGGTACTTAAAACCAAACAATGTAATCCCTTCCACTATTTCAGTAACTGGTACAAAAGATACATAAGGAAAATTTTTATTTTCTTCAATTATATGTGTACCCACTTTTTTAACTGTTATTTCATTTTTATTGTCCACAATACACATTTCTATCTCTACTTCTAACCCTTTTAAAAGCATTTGTATATTTGCCAAACCGTGATCAAGTCTTCCACCGGTAGCACCAAAAATACGAATTAGTGCCGGCTTCTGTCCTAATGCCCAGTTGATTGCAATTTCTAAATCCGTTTGATCTTTTTCCCGCGGAACAATATGTAATTCGTTCGTTTGCTGTCCCATCCATACTAATTCTTCTTCAGTAACTGAATCGTAATCTCCAAACGCAACAGCCGGGGTAATCCCTTTCTTTAATAGACGGTATACTCCCCTATCAACCGCAGCCCACACTACTTCCTCATTCTCATATCGAGCAAAATCTGCGCAATATTCCGAAGGTCCTCCTGCCAAAATATGAATAATCATTTTTTCTTCCCCTTCCATTGTAAAAAGGCAATCTGCCATTCGGTAGATTGCCTTTTTACATATTTTTACCCTATCCTATGAATACCTTACTAGGATAAAAGTTCATCACTACCCACGAATTACGCGAATTGCTTCACCGCGGTCTTTTTGATTGTATACTGCTGATCCAGCTACAAGTACATTTGCTCCTGCTTCCACACAAAGTCTTGCTGTTTCAGCATTTACACCACCATCAACTTCAATTTCTACTTCTAGATTGCGCTCTTTCACCATGTCTGCAACTTGTTTAATTTTCGGTAATACAGAATGGATAAACTTCTGTCCACCAAATCCAGGGTTTACTGTCATAAGTAATACCATATCTATATCTTCTAATACATGCTCAATCACTGAAACTGGCGTATGTGGATTTAATACAACGCCCGCTTTAATACCGTGAGATTTAATTAACTGAATTGTACGATGCAGATGTGGACACGCCTCTGCGTGAACAGTAATAATATCCGCTCCCGCTTGTGCGAAAGTCGGGATATAGTTATCAGGATTTTCAATCATTAAATGTACATCTAATGGTAATGATGTAATTGGACGGATAGCTTCTACAATTAATGGTCCAATCGTAATATTTGGTACGAAATGTCCATCCATTACGTCAACGTGAATGTAATCCGCTCCGCCCTTTTCTACATCTTTAATCTCTTCCCCTAATTTTGAAAAATCTGCTGATAAAATCGATGGTGCAATTTTAATCATAACTAATACCTCGGCTTTCTCTCTCTAATTTCTTCTACGAATTGTTTATAGTTCTTATAGCGATATTCTGTAATCTTCCCTTCTTCAACCGCAGCTTTCACAGCACATTTCGGTTCAGAAAGATGTGTACACCCTCTAAATTTACAGTATTGGCTCGCTTCTTTCAACTCTGGAAAACAATATGTAAGATCTTCTACTTCTATATCAATGAAATCTAGTGAACTAAAACCCGGTGTATCTGCTACTAGTCCACTCCCAATTGCAATTAATTCTACGTGTCTTGTCGTATGCTTCCCGCGTCCTAAATGGGAGGAAATATCATTTGTTTTCAGCTCTAATTCTGGACGTAGCACATTAAGCATTGAAGATTTCCCAACACCAGATTGACCCGCAACAACAGAAACACAATTTTCTAAGTATGGTTTTAATATATCAATACTTTCTGACGTATTAATAGAAGTAAATAAAACATCATAACCCATCTCACGATAATCATTCGCATAAGCTTCAACAGTTGCTTTCATCTTTTCATCTACTAAATCCATCTTGCTAATACAAATAATTGGCTTAATGTTATGATATTCAATCAGCACTAAAAATCGATCTAACAGTCCAGGATTAAAATCTGGTTCTACTGCAGAGAACACAAGGATCGCTTGATCGACATTAGCAATAGGAGGTCTAACAAGTTCATTTTTTCGATCAAACACTTCAAGCACATAACCTTCAGTTGGATTATCTGCCTGAAAAACAACTTGGTCTCCTACAAGTGGTGTAATTTTATTTTTTCTAAATACACCTCGCCCACGACATTGCGTAACCCCTTCTTCATGCTGCACGTAATAAAACCCACTTAAAGCTTTTATAATTTTTCCTTCTGGCATAGAATTCTCCTTTTTTTGTATAAGGTGATGCTGAATTTAAAAATGAATGGATTTAAATTTTCCAAATAACGATTTCAAAACCTACCATATATACTTTCGCTAATATACATTAAATCTTCCATTAAATGCAAAAAAATATTTACAGCTGCATCACTTTACTAGCTTTTTGAATCATATATTTTTGCCTGCTATACCGTCCACTTTGTAGACAGCATAACAGGCAATAATAATAAGTAGACTTTCACTATTATTGAGTTGGATATGGTACTTCTTTATCAATAATCGTTACTCCATCTCGTACAATTTTATAGTGTCCCTTTGAACCTTCTTGAATTACAAATTCTAAAGAAATAGTCGCTGATTCAGTAATTGTTCTCGTTTCAACCGGTCTATCCATTTTTTGCTGCATGTCTTCTTTATAAATTTCTATTGTTTGCGGCTTTTTTTCACCTGTTACAGCAGGCTCATATGGGATAGAGATATTGTCCACTTTTACCGTTTTAGTCACTTTAGGCTTTTGACCATCAGAGATAATAATAGTTACTTTATCTCCCTCTTTTAATGGTGTACCTGGTTTTGGAAATTGCGAAATTACAAGTCCTTTTTCGACTGAATCTGAGTACTCTCGTTTTATATCTGACGTTAGTTTTCTCTCATTCAAATAACCAGTTACACTATTTTCAGTCCACCCCGAAAAGTCACCTGGTCTAATTTGATAAGGACCTTTACTTACCCAGATTTTCAGTTCTTGCTCCGCTTCTATAACCATTTGATCAGGCGTCGGAATTTGCTCTACAATTTCACCTTTCGGCTTATCATTTTCAATATAATTTACTGTAACTTGTTTATATTTTTCTTCTAACTCAGCTTTTACACTCTCAAAGTTTTGCCCTGTGAAATTCGCCATCTTACTTTTCTTTTTTCCACCTGATTGATAGATAGTAATTTTAGCGTTTTCTTTTACGACTCTTCCTGCTACAGGTTCCGTTTTTATTACATCCCCAACTTCAACATCATCTGTATATACAATATTAGGCTCCGTCACCTCAAAGCCCTTTTCTACTAGCGTATTTACAGCTGTCGTGTATTTCATACCAGCCACATCAGGCACTTTCACATCTTTCGGAATAAATAATCCTGGAATAACCGTAAGCGCTAATGTTATTCCTATTGCTAAAAATAAAAATGTTGAAATTAAAACTTTAAGCCACTTGTTACTCCGTTTTTTCTTCTTATCTAACTCAGCTGCTTCTGCTCTTATCGGTTCTTCCACCTTACTCCCTTTTAAAACAATCGTTTCATCACTTACATTTTCAAATAATTGTTCTTGTTGAATAATCGGAATCGCTTTCGTCGCTTCCATATCTTCTGGTATGTAAAATGGTTGCTCATTTATCCTCTCTGGATATAGCGCAGTTTCAATATCTCGCTTCATCGCATTGGCAGATTGATATCGATGGAAAGGATCTTTTGCAGTTGCCTTTAATATAATATTTTCAACACTTTGCGGAATATTTTCATTCCATCTTTTTGGTGATGGGATTTCACTTTGTAAATGTTTTAAAGCTATAGCAACAGCAGATTCGCCAGAAAACGGTTGTCTTCCTGTTAACAATTCAAACATAACTATTCCAAGAGAATAAATATCCGATTGTTTATTTGCTATCCCGCCACGTGCCTGTTCTGGTGATAAATAATGGACTGAACCCAGTACTGAATTTGTATGTGTAATTGTTGTTGCACTTGTAGCTGTCGCAATTCCAAAATCTGTTACTTTTATTATTCCATCAGCTCGAATTAAAATATTGTGCGGCTTTATATCACGATGCACAATTTCAAAATGATGGGCGTGTGCCATGGCGGATGTTAACTGCTCCATAATATCAAGAGCTTCTCCTATAGGTAACATACCTCGCTCAATTATGTATTGCTTCAATGTTTGCCCGGGTACATATTCCATGACAAGATAATATATACCATCTTCTTCTCCGACATCATACATATTCACAATATTTGGATGCGACAACGTTGTAACAGACTGCGCTTCTCGATGGAAACGTTTAATAAACTCTTCGTTATTTGAGTAGTCGAGTCTTAATATTTTTACCGCTACATCTCGGCCAAGTATATCATCATGAGCTAAATATACATTGGCCATTCCGCCACCACCAATCATTTTCAGTAGCTTATAACGGTCATTTAAGCGTTTTCCAATCAGCACGTTGCACTTCACCTACTTTCGTTTGTCGAACCCGCATAATCAATAAGAACAAGTGTGATATTATCTTCTCCACCGCGATCATTCGCCAATTGAATGAGACGCTGCCCTTTACCTTCAAGCTGTTCATTTAACTGTAAAATTTGTTGCATATCATCAATAGAAACTTTGTTTGATAACCCATCAGAGCAAAGAAGTAATTGATCATCTTCCTCAAGCACCAACGTTTTAACATCTAATCCAACTTTTTCTTCTGTTCCTAGCGCTCTTAATAACACATTCTTTTTCGGATGATACTCTGCATCTTCCTTTGAAATTTCACCATGTCTCACAAGCTCATTTACAAGCGAATGATCTTCCGTTACAAGCGTCATTTCTCCTTCTGATACCATATAGCAACGACTATCTCCTATATGCCCTATCGTCACAAAACTTGTTGTACAAACAGCTATTATAAGCGTTGTTCCCATACCATTACATTCTACATTTTGCTGAGCGTATTCATATATACGCTCATTAATAATCCCAACACTAGTATGTAACCATTGTTCTACTTTTTTCGGTTCATTCATATTATGCGTTTGCTTCCAATAATCATGGAATAATTGAATGGCCATCGAGCTAGCTACATCACCAGCTCGATGACCTCCCATTCCATCTGCTACTACCGCTAAAACATTTCCATCTAAATTGTGAAAAACTCCTGCACTATCTTCATTATGTTGACGAACTTTTCCTTTATCCGATAGAAATACGGCTTTCATCTCGTCACCTCGTCTCTTCTTTGCGCTCCTTCGCACGCAACTGACCGCAGGCTGCGTCAATATCATGACCTTGTTCACGGCGAATCGTTACATTCACTCCACGATCTTTTAACGTTTTCTCGAACAAGAAAATTTGCTCACGTGGTGTACGTACATAATCACGTTCAGGTACGTAGTTTACCGGGATTAAGTTTACATGACATTTTACACCTTTTAAGAGCGCAGCAAGCTCTTCAGCGTGCTCAACTTGGTCATTTTCTCCTCCAAATAATCCATATTCAAAAGTAATACGGCGCCCTGTTCTATTTACATAGTATTTAATAGCTTCCATTAAATCCGGTAATTTATAAGCACGGTTAATCGGCATTAATTTTGAACGTAATTCTGAGTTTGGAGCATGCAATGAAATCGCAAAATTAATTTGTAGTTCTTCTTCAGCAAACTTATAAATTTTCGGGATAATTCCACTCGTCGAAACAGTCATATGTCTAGCACCAATATGAAGTCCTTTTTCATGGTTAGTGATGCGTAAGAATCCCATTAAATTATCGTAATTATCAAATGGTTCTCCAATTCCCATAACAACAAGAGAACTTACACGTTCTTCTGTTTCATCAAGCGCACGCTGAACTTCTACTACTTGCGCTACGATTTCTCCAGCTTCTAGGTTTCGTTTTAGTCCACCAAGCGTCGAAGCACAGAACGTACATCCAATACGACAACCAACTTGCGTTGTTACACAAATGGAATTTCCATATTCATGTCGCATTAATACCGTTTCAATAGAATACCCGTCATATAATTGGAATAAGAATTTAATCGTTCCATCCGAAGACGTTTGTTTTACTAACGTGTTTAAAGTAGTAATATCAAAGGAATTCGACAATTTATCACGCAATCCTTTAGAAAGGTTTGACATATCCTCATAATTTTTTACACGTTTTTTATATAGCCAGTCAAAAATTTGTCCAGCGCGGAACTTCGGTTCTCCTTGTTCCTTTAACCAATCTTGCATTTCATGAATTTGTAAAGAGTAAATTGATGGTTTCTTCGTTTCTACATTTTTCTTTTGTTTTCTTACAGTCGTTTCCATGATGCTACACCTTCTTCCTTAAACAAGCAATATAAAAGCCATCCGTTGCAAAATAATGCGGCAAAATTTGTACTTGACCTTCATTAATATACGGACTTAATTTTTCTGGCATACGTTCTTTTATCGTAGTATCCCATTCAAATTCAGGATGTTCTTTTAAAAATTTATCTATTACTTGTTCATTTTCTATTTTCTCAATTGTGCACGTACTATAAACAAGACGACCGCCTTGTTTTAATAACGGTGCTATTTTTTCTAGTATCGCAAGTTGAATCGTCGATAATCTTTCACTATCGCCTTTATCTTTTCCTAACTTAATATCAGGCTTACGTCTAATTACACCAAATCCAGAACACGGTGCATCTACCAATATTTTATCAAACGTTTCATTTGAAAAGTGCTCTTGCACTTTTCTAGCATCTAGCGCTTTTGTTTCGACATTTTCTAACCCAAGTCGCTCTGCTTGCTGTTTAATTAAACGTACTTTGTGTGCATGTAAATCAAGAGACATTACTTTACCAGTTCCCTTTAAACGCTCAGCTATATGCGTAGTTTTACCACCAGGAGCCGCACAACTATCAAGAACTGTCTCTCCCTCATTTGGTTCTAAAGCGCGTGCTACAAGCATAGAACTTTCATCTTGAATAGAAAGAAATCCTTTTTTAAACGCTTCTGTATGCGCTACATTTCCTCTTTCAATCTGAATTGCATCATCTGACAAGTCACCACGTTTTGCTTCTATACCTTCACTTGCCAACAACTCAATCGCTTCTTCTACCGTTACCTTATCAACATTCACACGCGCTGTAGGTACAGGAGGTAACATATTTACTTCGCACATTTTCTCTGCAGTTTCTAAGCCATATGCAGAAGTCCACTCTTGTACAAGCCAAACTGGATGACTCATCGCAATTGCAAGCCGTTCTACTGGATCCTTGATTTCATCTACAGAAGGTACACCTTCTCTCTGAATCGAACGTAATACACCGTTCACCATACCAGCAATTCCTTTATGCCCGCGACGCTTTGCAATCTCAACCGCTTCATGAATAGCCGCTCTTTCTGGCACTCGGTCTAAATAAATCATTTGATATAAAGATAAGCGAAGCAATACTCTTACCCACGCCTCAACCTTCTTTTTTAAAAAAGGCTGTAAATAATAATCTAATGTGTCACGACGTTGAATCGTTCCATATACAATTTCAGTTAATAAACCAATATCTTTTCTATCAATTGCACTTTTTTCAATTAAATTATTTAAAAGTAAGTTGCTATATGCACCACTTTTTTCCACTTGAATTAAACCATCAAGAGCTAATTCACGAACATTTTGTCTCATGCATTTTCTCCTAACTTCGTTCCAATTTCAGGTTTTGTTCCACGTAAAAATTGTGAACAACTCATACGCTTTTTACCAGAAGGTTGCAATTCAGTAATTTTAACACCTGTTTCATTACTAGTTGCTACTACAAAACCATCTTCTTCGATCGCAACAATCGTACCTGCTTCAGCCGGTTCAGTTACAGGCACTTTTTCTCCCCACCATACTTTAACAACTTGTCCTGCTAAAGTTGTATAAGCAACTGGCCATGGATTCAATCCGCGAATGTGATTGTATACTTCTTCACCTGTTTTTGTCCAATCAATTTTCTCTTGCTCACGTTTTATATTGTACGCAAACGTTACTTCTTCTTCGTTTTGTTTAATCGGTTCTAACTTACCTTGAATTAATAAAGGTACTGTTTTAGATAGAAGATGTGCTCCTGCTTCACTTAATTTATCAAATAATGAGCCTGTCGTTTCACGCTCTTCAATTTCCACTTCCACTTGCGTTAAGATATCACCAGCATCCAATTTTTCTACCATATACATAATTGTAATACCTGTTTTTTCTTTACCTTCCATAATTGCATAATGAATTGGTGCACCACCACGAAGTTCAGGAAGTAAAGAAGCGTGGACATTAATACATCCATACTTCGGTGCTTCTAAAATTTCATTTGGTACAATCTGACCAAATGCAGCTGTTACAATTAAATCTGGCTCTAATGCCAATACTTTTTCATATTCATCTTTTTCACGAATTTTTAACGGCTGTAACACAGGGATACCATGTTTTTCCGCTTCAACTTTAACAGGTGTAGGTGTTAATACTTTTTTTCTACCTACTGGACGATCAGGTTGCGTCACAACACCTACTACCTCATAGCCATCTTCAATAAGACGACGAAGCACCGGCACTGAAAAGTCCGGTGTTCCCATAAACACTACTTTTATCATTTAAAAACCGCTCCTTTTAACACCTATTCTAGTTCGTTTTCTTCATAATATCTTGTCACTTTCGATGTAAATAAAACACCGTGTAAATGATCGATTTCATGTTGAATTGCACGCGCTAAAAATCCTTCCGCTTCTAATAAAAATACTTTCCCACGGCGATTTTGTGCTCTTACTTTAATATAATCCGCACGTTCTACTTCACCATAAAGTCCCGGGAAGCTTAAACATCCTTCGGGACCTACTTGTTCACCACGTTTTTCTAATATTGATGGATTGATTAACTCGATTTTCCCAGTATCATCATCGACATCAACAACCGCTACTTGCAAGCTTACACCTACTTGAGGCGCAGCTAAACCGACTCCGTCCGCAATTAACATTGTTTCATGCATATCTTTCAACAATTTCACTAACTTTTTATCAAAGTTAATTACTCTTTCGCATGGTGTTTCTAACACTTCATTTGGATGCTTTACTATTTCTAAAACTGCCATATTTCCCTCCGCTACATTAACATTGTTGGATTAAAATCAATTGAGATTTGTAGCTCTTTTTGCATTTCTGCTTGATAATGTTCATTTACCATTTTGAGCACGTTCTTTAAGTTTGGTTCCCGTTTGTATTTTATCATGCATTGATAACGATATCTATCTTTTATCCTTGGAATTGCTGAAGCAACTGGTCCTAACACCATTGTTTGCTGCGAGCAATGCGTTCGTAAATACGAGGCAATTTTTTCCGTCACTTGTACCGCTTTTAATAATTCAGGATGAGATACGGTTACGAGTACAACATAGTAATATGGAGGATATTGTCTTGTTCGTCTCATTTGCATTTCTTGGTCAAAAAACACATCATATTGTTGGTTCTTCGCTAACTCTATACTGTAATGTTCTGGCGTATACGTTTGAATCACAACTTCCCCTGGCAATTCATGTCTACCCGCTCGTCCACTTACTTGCGTCAATAACTGATATGTCTTTTCACTTGCACGAAAATCAGGTAAGTGAAGCATCGTATCTGCAGTTAAAACCCCAACAAGCGTTACTTTCGGAAAATCTAATCCTTTAGCAATCATTTGTGTTCCAAGTAATATATCTGCTTTTTCTTCCCCAAACGCCTTTAATAATTTTTCATGCATTCCTTTTCGACTTGTCGTATCTACATCCATTCGAATGACTCGCGCCTCTGGAAATAGTTTTGTAATTTCTTCTTCTACCTTTTGTGTACCTGTACCAAAGAAACGAATGTATGTACTTTGACAAGCTGGACACTCAGTTGGCATATTTTCTTCGTAACTACAATAATGACATTTTAAACGATGATTCATTTTATGATATGTCAATGAAATATCACAATGCGGACATTGTACAACATACCCACAATCACGGCACATAACAAATGTAGAATGACCTCTTCTATTTAAGAAGAGTACCATCTGTTCTTTCTTTTCTAATCGATCTGCTATTTTTTCATGCAGCGCCTTAGAAAACATTGATCGATTCCCGTCACGAAGTTCTTCTCGCATGTCAACAATCTCTACCGTTGGTAAAGCTTGTTCATTCATACGTTTTTCCATTGTTAGTAGTTCATAAACACCCTTTTTCGCCCTTGCAAACGATTCAAGTGTTGGTGTCGCACTACCAAGAACGATAGGACATTTATGGTATTGCCCTCTCCAGACAGCCACATCTCTTGCATGATACCTTGGATTATCTTCTTGTTTGTAACTTGATTCATGCTCTTCATCAATAATAATAATCCCTAAATTCTCAAAAGGCGCAAAAACGGCTGAACGCGCACCAACTACAACTTTCACTTCTTTTCTTAAAATCTTACGCCACTCGTCATACTTTTCTCCAACAGACAACGCACTATGAAGAACTGCAACTTGCGAGCCAAACCTACCTTTAAAACGATCCACCATTTGGGGTGTTAGTGCAATTTCAGGAACAAGAACGATAGCTTCTTTTCCTTTCTCGAGCACTGCTGCTATAGATTGTAAATATACTTCTGTCTTTCCACTTCCTGTAACACCATATAGTAAAAATGGATTATAAGTTTCATTTGTAATTGATGATAAAATCGGTGTAATAACTTGTTTTTGTTCCTCCGTAAGTGGCAATGGTTTCGTTTGTTCAAAACCATCATCGTCATACGGATTTCGGTATACTTCCACATACTTTTCTGAAATGAATCCCTTTTTAACAAGTGCTTTTATTGGAGCATCTGTTATTTGTAACTCTTCTGTAATTACTTTCAACGGTACACTTTTATAATTTTCCACAAAATAATAGAGTACATCTTGTTGTTTTTTACTTTTCAGTTCAAATGCCGCTAATTCTAATTTATCTTCTGGCAACTCCGGCTGAACAACTCTTTGCTTCTTCTTTTGTACTTTATCTTTCACTTGATAAACGACTTCAACCGTACCATTTTTAATTTCTTGTTGAATAGTCCGGTATAAATGTGGCTGTTGCTCGATTACTTCAAAATCAATTGCTTCTTTATCCTGAAATAAATATAGTATTTCAGGTGCTATTTCTTCCTGTTTACAAAGTTGTAGACGTTTTTTATACGTTGCTTTTATCGCAGTTGGAAGCATCACTTGAAAAGCTGAAATCATGTAGCATAACGTTTCACTTGTAAGCCAATATCCAAGTTTTAATAATTCATCATTTAAAACCGGTGTTACATCTAATATTTCATGGATCGTCTTTAACTTCTTACTTTCTACATCCACCGAATCTTTAATCCCAATAATAAAACCTTGCAATTTTCTTGGCCCAAACGGAACTACTACCCGCATTCCTGTCTGTACAATATCTTCCCATTTTTTAGGTATAATGTAATCAAATGGTCGATCTGTCTGACGGGCAGGTACATCAACAATTACACTTGCAAATTTCATAAACGATCATCTTCTAACATCATTTCAATTTGCTTTAATATTTCACGAGCTACCTCTTTTTTCATTAAAAGTGGCAACTCAATAACTTTTCCATCTTTTCTATACATCGTTACAATATTCGTATCCGTGCCAAATCCAGCTCCTTGCGCTTTTACATCATTCGCGACAATCATATCTGCATTTTTCTCACGTAGTTTTTTCGTTGCATATTCCTCTACATTTGTCGTTTCAGCAGCAAAACCGATAAGTAACTGTTTATCCTTTTTCTGACCTAACGTTTTTAAAATATCCACCGTTCTTTCGAGTTCAATGACAGCATCACCATTTTGCTTTTTCATTTTATTATCATGAACATATTTCGGACGATAATCTGCAACTGCTGCTGTTTTAATGACAACGTCTACGTTTTGATAATGTTGAAGAACTGCTTCTAACATATCTTGTGCAGATTCCACTTGCACTGTCGTTACATGTAACGGTGGATTTAATGCTGTCGGTCCTGAAACGAGTATAACATCAGCGCCTAAATTCGCCGCCACTTCTGCAATCGCATACCCCATTTTTCCAGAAGAAAAATTCGTCATAAAACGAACTGGATCAACCTTTTCACGTGTTGGGCCAGCAGTTATTAATATTCTTTTTCCCTGCAATGGTTTGTGTTCTGAGAAAGCTTCCTCTAACCGTGCGATAATCGCTTCAGGTTCTTCTAGTCGTCCCTTTGCTACATATCCACATGCTAAAAAGCCTTCCCCAGGCTCAATAAACGTATATCCTAGCGTTTTCAATGTCATCATATTTTTTTGAACAATTTTATTTTCATACATATGCACATTCATAGCAGGCGCAATCCATACCGGAGCTGCAGTAGCTAACAAAGTAGTTGTAATCATATCATCTGCAATACCACCAGCTAACTTTCCAATACAATTGGCAGTAGCAGGTGCGACAAGTACAACATCCGCCCAATCTGCTAAATCAATATGAGCAATAACAGCCGAGTCTTTCTCATCAAATGTATCCGTATATACATCATGGCGAGAAAGTGCTTGGAATGTAAGAGGCGTAACAAACTTCATTGCCGACTCACTCATCATTACTTTTACAATCGCGCCAGATTGTGTCAATTTACTCGTTAACGCAGCTGCTTTAAAAACCGCAATGCCTCCTGTTACACATAGAAGTATCTTTTTCCCTTTTAGCATATGACTCGTCCTCTTTCTTTTTCAAACTTATAATACTGAAATAGAATTCCCAGCTCGTCAGTACCAATATTTCATTCCTTTCGTAAAAAAATAACAACCTACTTGTAAATAGGTTGTTACCGTTACATAGAAAATTATAAAGTCTATGTTTTATTTTGTCGAAGGCAAAGGCTTATTCAGCAACTTTATCTTCACTTGGTACGTAGCTTAATACTTCCGCATCGATTTCTTCTAATGCTTTACCTACACACTTATGAGAAACCGGTTGCTCTACAACACAGTTATTAGCAAGTTGCATTTCACGTGCACGCTTTGCAGCCACTGTTACTAGTGTGTATTTAGAATCGATTTTTTGTAGTAATGAGTCAATTGATGGATTTAACATAATTATAGACCCTCCGTCATTTCTTTATAATATTTTGCTACCCTTTCGCGGCGGCAATGTTCGCCAACCACAATTGCTTTAATTCTATCACAAGCTAATTCAACTTGATCGTTTTCTACTACATAGTCGTAAGCGTCCATCATCTCGATTTCTTCTTTCGCTACAGTTAAACGATTTTCAATAACATCTTCAGTCTCTGTACCACGGCCGACAATACGGCTCTTTAGTTCAGATAAACTTGGAGGTGCTAAGAAAATAAATACACCTTCTGGGAAAGCTTTCTTAACTTGAATTGCTCCTTGCACTTCAATTTCTAAGAATACATCTTTTCCTTCTTGTAATGTTTTTTCAACATAGTCAATCGGTGTTCCGTAATAATTACCTACGAACTCAGCCCACTCAAGTAATCTTTCATTACGAATCATTTCCTCGAATTCTTCTCTTTCTTTAAAGAAATAATCCACACCATCTACTTCACCTTCACGCGGCTTACGTGTCGTTACTGAAATAGAGTACTGAAAACGTGTATCCTCATGGCTAAACAGCTCTTTACGAACCGTTCCTTTTCCAACCCCAGAAGGCCCTGAAAGAACGATGAGCAATCCTCTTCTACTTCTCATAAATATGTAAAACCTACCCTTCCTCACTTAAATCTTCTTTATTATTCAAACGATGTGCAATCGTCTCTGGTTGAATTGGACTTAATACAACATGCCCATCATCCATAACAATAACCGCCCTTGTTTTTCTCCCATACGTAGCATCAAGCAAAGCATTATGTTCGCGTGCTTCCTGTACTGTTCGTTTAATAGGAGCTGACTCCGGACTTACAATAGCAATAATTCGATGAGCAGATACAATATTTCCGTATCCAATATTTAAAAACCGCATGGCCATAGTTTGCGCCTCCTAGTAAGTCTATCCGATTTCTCCACCACGTATAACTTTATATATTTTTTGAAAGCTACTCAATATTTTGTACTTGTTCACGAATTTTTTCAAGGTTATTTTTCATTTCTACAACATATTTTGAAATTGTTAAGTCATTTGCCTTAGAACCAATCGTATTAATTTCTCTATGCATCTCTTGCACGATGAAATCCATTTTTCTTCCAACAGGCTCTTCAATCTGCAATGTTTCATGAAATTGCTCTAAATGACTTTGCAAACGAACTAACTCTTCATGAATATCACAACGCTCTGCAAAGATTGCGACTTCTGTTAGCAATCTTTGTTCATCTAACTCTTGATTATGTAATTCTTTTAAGCGATTTTCTAATCGTTCACGATATTTTTGTGTAACAATTGGTGCATGTGGAATAATTGCATTTACACAATTGCTAATCTCTTGTAAACGATACGCTATATCTTTATGTAATCGTTCTCCTTCGCCATCTCTCATCGTTTTCAACATATGAGCAGCTTGACGAACAGCCTCATATAAACTGTTCTCAAAATGTTCATTTACATTTTCTATTTCTTCAATTGCTGTTACTTCTGGCATTGCCATTAATTGCTCGAGTGTAATAGAATCTTGTAATTGAAACTTTCCTTTTATATCTTCCATCATCGATTGGTACTGCTCAAGAAGTGACCAATTCACACTTAATTTTCTTTCAACAAGTCCTTCACCTGCTATACTAATAGACACCTCAATGCGTCCACGTCGAACTTGCTGTGCAATTATTTTACGAATTTTGTCCTCAAATACCATCATTTGCTTAGGAAGTCGAATACTCATCTCTAAAAAACGGTGGTTCACCGATTTCATTTCTACTGTAATTTGAAAAGTATCACTTTCTACTTTCGATCTTCCAAACCCTGTCATACTAGAAATCATTTTTATCACATCCAAGCCATAAAATAACTCAATGAAAAAGGTAATAGAGACAAGGCTCTACTACCTTCTGTAAATTATATCACATTTTCATAACATTGACTATTTCAAGTTTAATCCCTTCTTATATAACATTGGCTTTTTCTTTTTCGCCTTTTTCCCTGTTAATAAAGAACCTACTAGTAAGAAAGTCGGAATTGATGACAAACCTCCAATTAATAACCAATCTCTTGCTTGTATCGGCATTGTGCTAAAGATCGGTTGTAACGGTGGATAATATATAACCACTAGCATGAGTAGTAACGAAATGATAACCGCCCCTACTAAATACACGTTCCCAAATGGATTGCGGTGAAAGACAGAATGCTCACTACGACAATCAAATACATGAATAAGCTGAGCAAGTACCAACGTCGCGAACGCTACAGTTTGTGCATATTTCAGTTCATTTGGATGTTGGTTATACGCAATAATAAACGCTACTAACGTCACTGCCCCAATTAAAAACCCTCGACTTATTATTTTCCACGCAAGCCCTCTAGCGAATACCCCTTCTTTCGGGTGGCGCGGCGTTCTCTTCATCACATCTCCTTCAGCCTTATCCAAACCTAATGCCATCGCTGGTAAACCATCAGTAACTAAGTTCACCCATAAAATTTGAATAGGAACCATCGGCAGTGGTAATGCAAGTAACATCGCAAATAACATGACTAAAATTTCTCCAACGTTTGACGCCAATAAGTAGCGAATAAACTTACGTATGTTCTCGTATATATTTCTTCCTTCTTTAATTGCTGATTTAATTGTAGCAAAATTATCGTCTAGTAAAACAAGTGAAGAGGCCTCTTTCGCAACATCTGTCCCTGTAATTCCCATCGCTATCCCAATATCCGCTGTTTTTATAGCTGGAGCATCGTTCACTCCATCGCCTGTCATGGCTACTATATGTCCTTGATTTTGCAGTGCCTTAACAATTTTTAATTTATGCTCAGGTGATACACGAGCGAATACATACGTATCTTCTACAACATTTTCTAATTCCTCCACATCCATATTCGCGAGTTCTACGCCTTCAACAACGCGTCCATCTGGTGGCAAAACTCCTAATTGTTCAGCAATCGCCATTGCTGTCACTTTATGATCACCTGTAATCATTACCGTTCGAATACCAGCTTCTTTACACTCTTTTACCGCCTGCGCCACTTCTGGCCTTGGCGGGTCAATCATACCTTGTATCCCAACCAACATAAAATCTTTTTCAACGTCTCTTTCATGTTCAATAGAATCCGTGACTTTTAAAGGTTTAAACGCAACTGCAATTGTTCGAAGCGCTTGACTACCTAAGCTATGAATAGCCGCCTGTACTTCTCTTCTATATAACTCACTTAACGGCTGCTGCTTATCCCCCCATAAAATCGTTTGACTCATTTGCAAAAGAACGTCCGGTGCTCCCTTCGTAACAATAAACTTCTTCCCCTCTCGATCTCGTACAATAACACTCATCATTTTTCGAGTTGAATCAAATGGAAATTCACGAATAATTTCAAATTTCCCTTTCAATGCCTCACGTGTAATCCCAGCTTTCATTGCTGCAGCTACAAGCGCTCCCTCTGTTGGATCTCCATCTAATACGTACGCCTTTTTCTTTTGAATAATATTTGCATTGTTACATAGTGAACCAAATGTAAGTAGCTGATAAAGTGCTTTTGTCTTAGCTGGATTCACTTCTATTTCACCTTTCATAAAAGAGCCATTAGGTTCATATCCTTGCCCTGTCACTTTCCACAATTCTCCGCCTGACCACATATGTGTTACCATCATTTTGTTTTGCGTCATTGTCCCCGTTTTATCAGAACATATAACGGAAGCACAACCTAACGTTTCTACGGCTGGTAACTTTCGTACAATTGCTCTCTTTTTTATCATACGCTGTACACCAAGTGATAAAGCTACTGTAACAATTGCTGGCAACCCTTCTGGAATAGCCGCAACAGCTAGCGATACGCCAGCTAAAAACATATGATATACTTCATTCCCTTGATACACACCAGCCAATACAACGAGCGCTGTCAAAATAAGAGCTACAATAATTAATATTTTTCCGAGCTGTTCTAACCTTCTTTGCAGTGGTGTTTCCATTTGCTCTGCATTTTGTAACATATTTGCAATTTGACCCATCGCTGTATTCATACCAGTTGCTACAACGACACCTGTTCCAGATCCTCGCGTAATCATTGTCCCCATAAAAGCCATATTTTTTTGATCACCAATTGCAACCTCTTGCCCTTGCAATGCTTCTACCTTCTTTTGCACAGGTACGGACTCCCCTGTCAAAGCAGACTCTTCAATATATAAACTTGATGCCTCAACAAGACGCACATCAGCCCCAATACGATCACCACTGGAAAACTTAATAATATCACCTAAAACAAGTGCTTTAGATGGTGCTTTTACCCACTTTCCATTCCGCATTACAGTAACTTGTGGAGCAGCTAGTTCCTTTAAAGCTTCCAATGATTTTTCAGCTTTTCTTTCTTGAAAAAAGCCGAGAATACCATTGATAATAACAATGGCAACAATAGCAATAGAATCAATGTATTCACCTAAAAACGCAGAAACAATTGTTGCTCCAAACAAAACGAGTACCATGAAATCTTTAAATTGCGCTAAAAATACCATTAGTGCAGAAGGCCTTTTTGCTTCTTCTAATTCATTTGTACCAAATTTCTTAATTCGCCCTTCTGCTTCTTTCTCCGTAAGTCCAACCTTTACATTCGTATTCGTTCTTTCTTCCACTTCATGTGCTCGCATTCCATACCAGTTCATCCTGCCATCGACCTCCTGATTCCAGACATACTCTATTGAAAGCTTATTCAGCCTCGTCCAAAAAAATGCTATAATTAACTTTTAGTTAGAAAGGAGTGTTCATTAATGGCATTCGATGGATTATTTACAAGAGCGATTACACATGAAATTGAAAATTCTCTTTACACGGGAAGGGTTTCCAAAATATACCAACCTTCAAAATACGAGATTTTATTACATATTCGAGCGAATGGAAAGAACCAAAAACTAATTCTTTCATCTCATCCTACATATGCGCGTATGCACTTAACGAATCAAAACTACGATTCGCCAGCAATACCGCCGATGTTTTGTATGCTTCTTCGTAAACATTTAGAAGGTGGATTTATTGAAAAAATTGAACAAATCGACTTAGAACGGATTATCCAAATTACAGTTCGCAGTCGTAATGAAATCGGAGACGAATCATTAAAAACATTAGTAATTGAAATAATGGGAAGACATAGCAACATTATCTTATTAGATACGAAAACAAACGTGATTTTAGATAGCTTAAAACACGTTTCATTAGCCGTAAACCGTCACCGAACTGTATATGCTGGTGCTGAGTACGTCGCGCCACCAGCCCAACATAAAATCAATCCTCTGCAAATTGAAACCGCAGATGATTTTATTAGACCGCTAGACTTTCTATCTGGAAATATGGATAAACAACTCGTCGGGGCTTTCATGGGAATATCCCCATTATTTGCAAAAGAAGTAGTAAAGAAAGCCGGTATGGTAAACGAGAAAGCATTATCAGAAGCATTTTTCTCTATACAAACACCATTACTATCTCATGCATATACACCAGCAATGATTACTGCAAATGGAAAAGAATTCTTTTATCTTTTCCCTCTTACACACTTGCAAGGAGAAGAAAAAACATTCTCATCAGTGAGCGAATTGTTAGATCGTTTCTTCTTTGGCAAAGCAGAACGTGATCGTGTAAAACAACAAGCTCATGATTTAGAACGCTTTATGCAAAACGAAAAAAATAAAAACGAGAAAAAACTCATTAAACTCGAAAAAACACTGCAAGATGCCGGAAAGGCAGATAAATATCAACTATTTGGAGAACTACTTACAGCCAATATGTACGCTTTGAAAAAAGGGGATAAAGATATTGAAGTCGTTAACTATTACGACGAAAATAGCGGAACTGTAAAAATTACATTAGATCCTTTAAAAACACCATCTGACAATGCGCAACGCTATTTCCAAAAGTACCAAAAAGCGAAAAATTCAGTTGTTGTTGTAGAAGAACAAATCGAAAAAACCAATGAAGAAATTCTTTATTTTGATAGCTTACTTCAACAAATGGAAGCTGCTTCTTCAAAAGATATTGAAGAAATTCGTGAGGAATTAGCTGAAGAAGGTTATGTGCGCAATCGCAAAACGAAAAACGCAAAGAAAAAGCCTACTAAGCCAGTATTAGATAAATATTTAGCAAGTGATGGCACAGAGATTTTCGTTGGTAAAAACAATAAACAAAATGATTATTTAACAACGAAGTTTGCCCGCCGTGATGAAATTTGGTTACATACGAAAGACATACCTGGCTCTCACGTTGTCATTCGTTCTTTAGAGCCTGCTGAAGAAACTTTACTAGAAGCTGCCAAAATTGCCGCTTATTACAGTAAAGCGAAAGAGTCTAGCTCTGTACCTGTTGATTTCACTAAAATACGCCATGTGAAAAAACCGAGTGGTGCAAAACTTGGTTTTGTTACGTACGACAATCAGCAAACCGTATATGTAACACCAGATGCTGATATTGTAATGAAATTAAAAGCGTAAATACAAAAATGCGTTGCTTATAAGCAACGCATTTTTTATTTATTTTCAATTTAGTTGCTATATCCATTCAATATTGTCAAAAAAATTGACAGTGTCATTTTACATTTGTATAAATTTTTTAAAGCATGTAAATAAAGTACAAGTGTAACTCCAATCAATATTTTTTCATCCCCCTGCTATTTATTGAAGCAATCTGAATTTTATAAACAAACCGTCTCCCACAAATGGCGGGCTATTTTCTTATCTCCCTTAAAATATATGTTTTCCCTACTATCCTTTCTTCAAATATACATTTTGGCACACTATTTGCTTTATTAAATACTGTGAATAGGGGGAATTAACATGACTTTAAAAATTAATAAAATCCAAAATCAACTACAAAACTATGAAATTGACGGGTTACTCATTACCAAAAAAGAAAATCGCCAATATGCAACAGGCTTTACAGGTAGTGCTGGCGTCGTCTTAATCTCTGCGGATAAAGCTGTTTTTATAACTGATTTTCGCTATGTAGATCAAGCGAAATCACAAATAAAAGATGCTGAAATTATTATGCATACAGGAAATTTAGAAAAAGAAATTGCAAATCAAGTATCAAAATTAAACATTCAAAAACTCGGAATTGAAGAGAACAACATGACATTGCAACAATATAAAAACTTACAAAAATGCGTACATGTGGAAATGGTTCAAGTGTGCGAAATCATCGAAAATATTCGTATTATTAAAGACATGCCGGAAATAGAAACAATGAAAATCGCAGCTAATATTGCTGACGAAGCATTTCACCACATCATTACGTTTCTAAAACCAGGAATAAGTGAAAATGATGTACGAGATGAGTTGGAATTTTTCATGCGAAAAAAAGGGGCTACATCCTCTTCATTCCAAATCATTGTAGCTTCTGGCGTTCGTTCTTCACTTCCTCATGGAGTTGCATCAAATAAAATAATCGAGCGAGGCGACATCGTTACATTAGATTTCGGTGCACTTTACGATGGATATTGTTCCGATATAACTCGTACTGTAGCAATCGGAGAATCATCAGAAGAATTCAAAAAGATATACAATGTTGTACGAGAAGCGTTAAAACGTGGAACTAAAGCAATTAAGCCTGGAGAAACTGCGAAAAGTATCGATGATATAACGAGAGATTACATTACAGAACATGGATACGGTCAATACTTTGGACACTCTACTGGTCATGGTCTTGGGTTAGAAATACATGAACCTCTTCGCCTATCCCAAGAAAGTCAGGCTACTTTAGAAGAAGGTATGGTTGTTACAGTTGAACCTGGTATTTACATACCAAACTGGGGCGGTTGTAGAATTGAAGATGATATTGTCATCACAAAAGACGGATATGAAGTTATTACAAAATCAAATCGGGAACTAATTGTGATTCCTTGTTAAAATCATGAACTTTTTAAAAGGAGTTTTTCTCTGCACATAGAATTCTTTCTCTGGAGTCATCGTTTAAAGAGGGGGAATTTTAATTGAATTTTGTAATTGATAAATTGGAGGGTTTACATGTAGAATTTTCAAAGCTTGTTTCCATGATGAATTACGCTCGCTATACAACAATGCAAGCAGTGGAAAGTTTAACAATTGAAGAACTTGATTATTTATATGATAAGGAAGCAAATTCAATTGGCATGTTATTGTATCATATGGCTGCTATTGAATTTTACTACCAGATTCATACTTTTGAAGACCGTGAACCAACGGAGGCTGAATTAGAACGCTGGTTACCTGGCATTGAATTAGGCGATCTTGGACGTGAGAAAATAAAAGGAAACGCTATAGAATTTTACATAAATACATTACAAGAAGTACGTTCCAAAACAATCGAGACTTTTCAATCGTTACCTGATGAATGGTTATTTAAAACGACAGACTTTTGGTATGACAAACCAGCAAATAACTATTTTAAGTGGTTTCACGTTTTTGAAGATGAAATCAATCATCGTGGACAAATTCGTTTAATTAAAAAGATGCAAAAAGCTCATGCAGTAAAATGAGGAAATGCCACCGAATAAGGTGGTATTTTCTTTTATTCATTAACGAATAGCTTTTCGTTTATTATTTTAGTGACTACCACTACCAACATTAAAATGCATATTAAATATAGCATTTTCGCAATAAACAACCACCCTTGAAACATTACAATTCCATCTATTATCTCATTTCCTTTCCATAACAAAAACGGAATTGTGCTGATTATAATGACAAATTCGATGCTGAAAACCATTTTCTTTTTTCGACTATATGCTTTCCATTCATTCCAGCGATACATAGGTGCAAAAATCAATACTCCTATACATAATATAACTGCTACCCATTCACTTTTTAAAAATTGCCCTGAAATAACTGATAATAGTAAACAAACGAGCACACCATAATATCCTATTTTTCCTCTCATTCTTACTACCTCCATTCTATCCTCTCTTTAATATGTAACTCCATATTCTTATCGTGAACCTAAGAAAAATAACAACTACAATTACAATATAAAGACCTTTTGCAGAAGACATCCATTCTTGAAAAATAGACATTTTCTCCATCTGTTTCTGTCCTTCTATTAAAATAAACCCTATGAAAAATGAGCAAACAACAATGATACCTATCATAATTCCAATGCTTTTCTTACTATGTTGTTTCATGTCATCCCATCGGTATAACAGTATAAAAACAAACCCAAAAAGAGGGGTGATACTTATCCATTCATTGTTTGTAAATAGATTTAAAATGATTAATAGACTACAAGATATAATGAATCCCCAAAACCCGATTTTTTTGCGCATAAGCCCTCCTTAAATTCCATTTTTAGGATTAATTGTATTGTAACATCCATTTCTACTTCTTACCATTACAGTACATGAAATTTCACTTTTTTTTCCTATACTCACATACTTTTACTGCTTTCATACAATAAACTACACGAATGCCTAAAGGATGTGAATGTTATGGGAGTTGAATTAACGCTGTTGCATGCTCTCTATATTCTTTGTTTACTCACTATTATTACTTTTTTTATTCTCCGGAAAGATACGACGATTATTTGTATCGTTTTTATCTTTTTATTAGCATTAACCGCTACAAGTTCTATCCCTCTTGCCGTTAGCGGTATTTTTCAAAGTTTCATTTACGCTATTACTGAACTTTTACCAACTATATTAATCATCTCTATTATCGTATCAATGAGCAATCTACTCGTTCATACTGGCATAAATGATACGATGATTTCACCATTTACAAAGATGATTCGTACCCCTACCCTCGCCTACTGGATTATCGGCCTTTTAATGATGACAATTTCTTTCTTTTTTTGGCCTTCTCCAGCTGTCGCCTTAATGGGAGCTATTTTATTCCCCGTCGCTGTACGCGTCGGTCTTCCTCCAATTGGGGTTGCCATTGCTATGAACTTATTCGGACACGGCATCGCCTTATCTGGCGACTTCGTTATTCAAGGAGCACCGAAATTAACTGCAGACGCGGCTGGTCTTCCTGTTTCCAGCGTCGTTTCTGCCAGTGTTCCCCTCGTTATCGTGATGGGCGTTGTTACAACTTCTGTCGCTTTTTTCTTCTTACGAAAAGAATTTGATACAGGATTATCCTTGCAAAACTCCCCTGCATCAACGGAACCATCTAAAACTACTATTTTATTATCTCCTCGCATAAAGAAATGGCTCGCTATATGTATCCCTATCGTATATATCATCGATATCCTTTGCATGATTCAATTTAAACTACAAGGAAGCGATGCAACAGCACTTATCGGCGGAACGACTGTTATTATGATTATCATCATTTCCCTCATCGCCTACAAAGGTAATGGACTAAATAAAACAACCGATTATTTTATAGAAGGGCTCCAATTTGGATTTAAAATCTTTGGTCCAGTTATTCCAATTGCTGCACTCTTTTATTTAGGAGATAGCGGTTTTGTGAAAATTATCGGAGACTATTTACCGAAAGGTTCACATGGAATCATTAACGACTTAGGGATTGCCTTATCTCAAACTGTTCCTTTAAATCAATACGTATCGGCGGGAACATTAACTATCGTTGGTGTCATAACAGGATTAGATGGATCTGGCTTTTCTGGTATATCACTTGCTGGTTCAATTGCCAATCTTTTCGGAACAGCACTTGGGCATGGAACAGCTACATTAACAGCACTCGGGCAAATTGCTGCCATATGGACCGGAGGCGGGACTTTAATTCCTTGGGCGCTTATTCCTGCCGCTGCCATTTGTAAAGTGGATCCATTTGAACTCGCACGCCGAAACTTTTTACCAGTTGTGATTGGCTTAATTGTCACTACGATCGTTGCGATGTTTATTCTATAGTGTAAGCAAGTTTTCTCTTGCTTACGCTTTTTATTATGAAATCCAGTGACTTTCTAAAGGGATTAACTACATGTTAGCGAAGTTATATTAAGAGAATATTTATTTAAAAAACGTTTACGAGGTACAGATTACTTCCATTAGAAAAGGGGACATAACTATGAATGAATTGATTTTCGTCTTATTAATTTGTCCATTACTTATCTTTATCGTTTCTGTTATTGGAACACGCAAGACGAAAACGTATTACGTAATGCCGATTGTAACGTTTGCTAGTTTTTTAATAATAGGTGTTATCGCCTTCACTCCAAAATTCTTCTTTTGGGTTGGCATGTACAGCATCTTCTCATTTATTGTTTCTTATATGACTCTATTGTTTGTAAGAGGATATGAGCTTGCAGAAAGCGCTAAGTAGTTTTTAGTAGAAAGATTATAATATGAATTTTCTTTAATATCGATAGGACTTTACTTGAATTTTTAACAATGATAAAAAAGACGACTGCGTTCCCCCGCAGTCGTCTTTTTTATGTTACGCTGTGATCCAAGCTTCGTCAGCTGGATTTTTACGCCACTCTTGTAATTTTTTCGTTTCAGCTTGTCCGATCATACCTTTTTCTGCTGCAACTTCAGTTAATGCACTGTAATCACTTAAAGAATATGATGCTACGTTAGCTGCTTCTAATTTTTCTTTTCCTGACTCTAGCTCGTATGTGAAGATTGATACGATTCCTAATACTTCACAGCCAGCTTCGCGAAGTGCTTCTACACACGTAATTGCACTACCACCAGTTGAAATTAAGTCTTCTACTACTACTACTTTTTGACCTTTTTCAGCTTTTCCTTCAATTTGGTTCCCTTTACCGTGACCTTTTGCTTTACTACGTACGTAGCACATTGGTAAATCCATACGATCGCTTACCCATGCAGCGTGCGCAATACCAGCAGTTGCTGTTCCTGCAATAACTTCTACAGTTGGGAAGTGCTCTTTAATTAACTCTTCTAATCCAGCTGCAATCGCTTGACGTACTTTTGGATAAGATAAAGTTAAACGGTTATCACAATAAATTGGTGATTTCATACCTGAAGACCAAGTGAATGGATCATTCGGTTGTAAAAATACTGCTCCAATTTCTAATAAATGCGATGCGATTTCTTTTTTCATACTGTTACACCTTCCCACTGTTGTTTTACTGTTTTATACGCTTCAAGCGGATTTTCTGCTTTCGTAATACTGCGTCCAACTACGATGTAGCTTGAGCCAAGTTCCCTCGCACGTTTCGGTGTTGCTACGCGCACTTGGTCATTAACATCATCACTTGCAAGACGAATCCCCGGTGTTACTGTTACAAATTCATTTCCGCATACTTCACGTAATTTTGGAACTTCAAGTGTTGAACAAACAACGCCATCAAGTCCACTGTCTTTCGTTAATTTTGCATAATGAGCAACCGCTTCTTCTAACGTTTTCTCAATGCCAATCTCTTTTTTCATCATAGCTTCCGAAGTGCTTGTTAGTTGTGTAACTGCAATACAAATCGGTCTCTCTTTTCCTTCTTGCTTACCTTCCTCTAATCCCTCAATCGCAGCTTTCATCATGCTACTTCCCCCAGCAGCATGAACATTTACCATATCAACATCTAGACTAGCTAGGCTACGCATAGCGCTTTTTACTGTATTCGGAATATCATGAAGTTTTAAATCTAGGAAAATCTTATGTCCTTTTTCTTTTAAGTACGTAATAATTGCAGGGCCTTCTTTGTAAAATAACTCCATACCTACTTTGACAAATAACTCTTCCCCTTCAAAGTGGTGTAAGAATTGTTCTACTTCTTGTTTCCCTGGAAAATCTAGTGCAACGATTAACGACTGTGACATATTTGCTTCCAGCTCCTTCCTTGACATTCCGAAATATGATCAAATCCTAATTCATCTAGTAATGCTGGTAACTCTTCAATAATTGTCGGACATACGAACGGATCGATAAAGTTCGCTGTACCTACTGCAACTGCGCTTGCGCCAGCGTAGAAGAATTCAATTACATCTTCCGCTGTTTCAATACCGCCCATTCCGATAATTGGAATGTTAACCGCTTGGCTTACTTCATATACCATGCGAATTGCTACTGGCTTAATCGCAGGACCTGATAATCCGCCTGTACGGTTTGCTAAAATTGGTTTAGCTGTTTTTAAATCTAGACGCATACCAAGCAATGTATTAATCATCGTTAAACCATCTGCACCTGCATTTTCAATCGCTTTTGCAATTTCCACTATGTTTGCCACGTTCGGTGACAATTTCACGTATACAGGTACTTCAGAAACCTCTTTTACTCGCTTCGTTAAATCAGCAGCAATTTCAGGATTTGTACCAAAGGCGATACCACCTGTTTTTACGTTTGGACAAGAAATATTTAATTCTAGTGCATGGACATTAGGCGCTTTAGAAATTTCCTTCGCAACCGCTACGTAATCCTCAGCCTGTGAGCCTGCAACGTTCGCAATAATTGGAAGGTCAAATTGTTCTAACCATGGTAATTCCGAATTCATTACTTTGTCTAATCCCGGGTTTTGAAGTCCGATTGCATTTAACATGCCGCCTGGTGTTTCAGCAACACGAGGCGTTGGATTTCCATAACGTGGTTGTTCTGTCGTCGCTTTAATCATGATTGATCCTAGTACACTTAAATCGTAAAACTGTGCATATTCACGACCAAATCCAAAGCATCCAGATGCCGGTATAATTGGATTTTTTAATGATAATCCTGGTAATTCAACTTGCAATCTGTTCATAGTACAACCTCCCCGATTGGAAATACTGGTCCGTCGCTACACACCTTCTTGTAAGAATGTCCACTTGGATCTTCTTGTAAGTGGCATACACATGCGAAACAAGCTCCA
Organism: Bacillus sp. D48C; assembly: GCF_053345735.1. Classification (NCBI taxonomy): domain Bacteria; kingdom Bacillati; phylum Bacillota; class Bacilli; order Caryophanales; family Bacillaceae; genus Bacillus; species Bacillus sp. D48C. The sequence continues at coordinate 74,775 of NZ_JBKFAQ010000008.1, read as the reverse complement.
ATACCACAGCCCATACGCTCTTCTAATGAAATATATGCTTTTTTCTCTTTGTAACGTCCTTCTAATGCACGAAGCATCGCTAACGGGCCACATGAATAAAGAATGTCAAATTCGATTCCGTAATTATCAATTACATCTGTAACAAATCCTTTTGTACCGTGTGTACCGTCTACTGTCGCAACGTACGTATCACCAAGTTCTGCAAATTTTTCTTCATAGAAAACAACATCTTTCGTTTGAAAACCTAAGATGTGAATCACACGTACACCCTTTGCAACGAGGCGCTGTGATAATTCATAAAGTGGTGGTACACCAATTCCCCCGCCTACTAGTAAAGCTGTTTGACCAGCTTCTGCTTCTTCTACAGGAAAACCGTGTCCTAATGGTCCTAGTACATCTATCATTTCACCTTGTTTTCTAGTTGCTAATGTTTTTGTCCCTTGTCCTTCGGCACGATATAGCATTGTAAATTCGTTCTTCTCTTGATCTACATTACAAATACTAATCGGGCGGCGCAGAAGGGGCGCAATGCCCTCTGCTACCTTAATGTGTACAAACTGCCCTGGTTCGTTCATTTGCTGTACTAACGTTCCTTGAAGCACTAATTCGTAAATGTTTTTTGCGATTTCTTTTTGGTTAACGACAATCATATTTTGCTTTTGCATCATGCATGTACCACCTCGTGACGCTTTGTTTGCGTAATTTCTTTCATTGAATGAGCTGAGAATGTCATAGATTCCAATACTCGTAAGATTGCTCTCGTTGTATCAAGTGATGTTAAGCAAGCCACACCATTTTCTACTGATTCACGGCGAATGCGGAAACCATCACGCGCTGGTTGTTTGCCTTTTGTTAATGTATTGATTACAAACTGTGCTTTTCCTTGACGGATAATATCAAGTAAGTTATAGTCTTCAGAATCAATTTTGTTTACCACTTGCACTGGAATATTTTGCTCTGCTAACGATTGTGCTGTTCCAGCTGTTGCTAATAAGTTATAACCGATTTCGTGGAAACGTTTTGCAATTTCCATTGCCTCTTCTTTATCTTTATCCGCTACTGTGATGATTACTGATCCGTGCGTTGGGATGTTAATTCCAGAAGCAACTAATCCTTTGTATAATGCTTTTTCAAGCGTTAAGTCTTTACCCATTACTTCCCCTGTTGACTTCATTTCAGGTCCTAATGTTGTATCAACTGAGCGTAGTTTCGCAAACGAGAATACCGGCGCTTTTACATATACTTCTTTCTCTTCTGGGTGATAACCAGTTCCGTATCCTTGCTCTACTAAGTCTTGACCTAAAATAACTTTCGTTGCAACATTCGCCATCGGTACGCCCGTAATTTTACTTAAGAACGGTACTGTACGACTCGCACGTGGGTTTACTTCAATTACGTACACTTGATCTTTGAATACTACGAACTGGATATTTAGTAATCCAACAATGTTTAAACCTTTTCCAAGTGCAATTGTATGTTCAATGATTTGTTCTTTTAGTTTTTCAGATAAGCTTTGTGGTGGGTATACTCCAATTGAGTCACCAGAGTGAACTCCAGCGCGTTCAATATGTTCCATAATACCTGGAATGAATACATTCTCACCGTCTGAAATTGCATCTACTTCAATTTCTTTACCAACCATGTAACGGTCAATTAATACCGGATGCTCTGCATGAACTTTAACTGCATTTTTCATGTAGTGCAGTAATTCTTCTTGACGATATACGATTTCCATTGCACGTCCACCTAGTACGTAAGACGGTCTTACTAATACTGGATAACCAATTTCTTCAGCGATTGCTACCGCTTGTTCTACAGTTGTTGCTGTTTTACCAACTGGTTGCGGGATACCAAGCTGTGTTAGAGCTGCTTCAAACTTATCACGATCTTCTGCGCGGTCTAAATCTTCAAGTGATGTTCCTAAAATTTTCACACCGTGTTCTTCTAATTTCGCCGCTAAGTTAATTGCCGTTTGTCCACCGAACTGAACGATAACACCTTCTGGCTTTTCTAAATCGATAATGTGCATTACATCTTCAATTGTTAATGGTTCAAAGTATAATTTGTCAGAAATACTGAAGTCTGTTGAAACTGTTTCTGGATTGTTATTAACAATGATTGCCTCATATCCAGCTTCTTTAATTGCCCATACAGAGTGAACAGTTGCGTAGTCAAACTCAACACCTTGACCGATACGGATTGGACCAGATCCTAGAACTACTACACTCTTACGATCTGTTCTAACCGATTCATTCTCGTCACCATATGTGCTGTAGTAGTATGGTGTTGCAGATTCAAACTCTGCCGCACAAGTATCTACCATTTTATAAACAGGAGTTATATTGCTTTCTTTACGCATATCGTAAATTTCACGCTCTGTTTTATTCCAAGCTGCTGCAACGTAGTGATCGCTGAAGCCCATTTCTTTCGCAGTTTGTAGTACTTCCATATTTCCTACATTCGCTTTTACTTCACGTTCCATATTTACGATGTTTTCAACTTTTTGTAAGAAGAAGAAGTCCATTTCACACCATTCGTTGATTTCTTCTTTCGTTACACCTTGACGAATTGCTTCTGCTACAATAAACAGTCGCTCATCATCAGCTTTTATAATGCGTTTTTTCATTGTTTCTTTATCAAGTTCTTTTAAATGCTCTAACTCTAAGTGATAAACGCCAAGTTCTAAAGAACGAACCGCTTTTAATAATGATTGCTCTAAGTTACGTCCGATTGACATAACTTCACCAGTTGCCTTCATTTGTGTACCCAGTGTTCTGTTTGCTGATTCAAACTTATCAAATGGCCAGCGCGGAATTTTTGAAACGACATAGTCTAATGCTGGCTCGAAGCAAGCGTATGTTTTTTGTGTTACTGGATTTATAATTTCATCTAATGTTAGACCGACTGCAATTTTTGCCGCTAGCTTCGCAATTGGATATCCAGTTGCTTTAGATGCTAGTGCAGATGAACGACTTACACGCGGGTTTACTTCGATTACATAGTATTGGAAGCTATGTGGATCAAGTGCAAGCTGAACGTTACATCCACCTTCAATTCCTAATGCACGAATAATTCGTAATGAAGTGTTTCGTAACATTTGATATTCACGGTCACTTAATGTTTGGCTCGGTGCTACTACGATAGAATCACCTGTGTGAACTCCAACTGGATCGATATTTTCCATATTACATACTACAATCGCGTTATCATTTGAATCACGCATTACTTCATATTCAATTTCCTTACAACCAGCAATGCTCTTTTCTAATAAACATTGTGTTACTGGACTATGTTTTAATCCACCTGATACGATTTCAATTAGTTCTTCTTCATTACTACAGATTCCGCCACCTGTTCCCCCCATTGTAAATGCTGGGCGAACAATAACTGGATATCCAATTTCTTTTACAAATTCATGTGCTTCTTCTAGCGTATGAATGATGGTACTAGATGGAATTGGTTCATTTAATTCCTGCATTAATGTACGGAATAAATCACGATCCTCCGCTTGCTCAATTGCTGATAATTTCGTTCCTAAAATTTCAACTCCACACTCTTCAAGTATGCCTGATTTCGCAAGTTCAACAGCCATGTTTAAACCTGTTTGACCACCTAATGTTGGTAAGATTGCATCTGGACGTTCTTTACGAATGATACGGCTTACGAATTCTAGTGTTAATGGTTCTATATATACTTTATCTGCTGTTGCAGTATCTGTCATAATTGTTGCTGGGTTAGAGTTAACAAGGATTACTTTGTAACCTTCTTCTCTAAGAGATTGACAAGCTTGTGTACCAGAGTAGTCAAACTCTGCTGCTTGCCCAATTACAATTGGTCCTGATCCGATTACTAAAATTGTGTTAATGTCTAGGCGTTTTGGCATAACTCTTCCCCTTCTTTCTTGAAGTTTTCAATCATTTCTAAGAAATCTTCGAATAAATCATTTGCATCTTCTGGTCCTGCTGAAGCTTCTGGATGGTATTGCACTGTAAATGCTGGGAACTTCGTATGACGAAGACCTTCTACTGTTCCATCATTTAAAGCGACATGTGTAATTTCAAGTTCTGTATTTTTAACTGATTCTTCTTCTACTGCGTAACCATGATTTTGAGATGTAATTGCTACTTTTCCAGTTGCAAGATGTTTTACTGGATGGTTTAAACCACGGTGACCGAATTTTAACTTACTTGTATTCGCACCAGATGCTAGAGCGAATAGTTGATGTCCTAAGCAAATTCCGAATAAAGGAACTTTACCGATAATGTCTTTTAACATTTCAATTGCTTCTGGTACATCTTTCGGATCTCCAGGTCCGTTACTTAACATAATTCCATCTGGGCTAAGGCGTAAAATTTCTTCTGCTGTTGTATTGTAAGGTACTACAATTACATCACAGTCACGTTTGTTTAATTCTCGTAAAATACCATGTTTCATTCCGAAGTCTACAAGTACAACTCGGTGTCCACGGCCTGGGCTTGGGTATGGATCTTTCGTTGATACGCGTTTCACGTGATCTGTAAATACTGTCGCTTTTAATTGGCTCACGATGTATTCTACATCTGCATCCATGTTACATAGACGTCCACGTAATGTACCGTATTGACGAATTTTTCTCGTTAATTTTCTTGTATCAATTCCTGCTAACCCTGGGATATTTCTTTCTTTTAAGTAATCATTTAACGAAATTTCATTACGGAAGTTTGATGGGTGATCACAAATTTCGTTTACGATTAAGCCATTTACAGATGGGTGAATCGATTCAAAATCGTCACGGTTAATGCCGTAGTTTCCGATTAATGGGTACGTGAATGTTACGATTTGACCGCAATATGATGGATCAGATAATGTTTCTTGATATCCAGTCATTCCTGTTGTAAATACAACCTCACCTGACTTTTCAATTTCGCCTCCGAAACCTTTTCCAATTAATACTGTTCCATCTTCTAAGATAAGTTGTCTTTTCATACTAATGCACTCTCCTTTTGCCATGCGATCTTACCACCAACGATTGTCATTACCGGCCATCCTTGGCATTTCCAACCTGCGAATGGTGTATTTTTTCCTTTTGATAAGAATGTTGTTGGGTCAATCTCTTCTTCTTGTTCTAAATCAATGATTGTAATATCAGCTGTTCTACCTTCTTTCAGGCGACCTGCTTCTAAGCCGAATGTATCAGCTGGCTTTTCTGTTAAGAATTGAATTAACTGCTCTAATGTAATAATTCCTTTTTTCACAAGGTTTGTGTATAGAAGTGGGAATGCTGTTTCAAAACCAGTAATTCCGAATGGCGCTCTTTCAATTCCTTGTGCTTTCTCTTCCGCTGTATGCGGTGCATGGTCAGTTGCGATCATATCGATCGTTCCATCTAGTAATCCTTCAATTAATGCTGCATGGTCTTCTTTTCCACGAAGCGGTGGGTTCATTTTAAAGTTAGGATCAACTGATGGGATATCATCTTCACATAACACTAGGTGATGTGGTGTTACTTCTGCTGTTACTTTAATTCCAGCTCGTTTCGCATCACGGATTACACGTACAGAACCTTTTGTACTTACGTGACATACGTGATAGTGACAATCTGCTGCTTCAGCAAGCAGTATATCCCTTGCAATATGTACAGATTCACATACTGATGGGATACCGTTTAATCCGTGTTTCTCAGAAAACTTCCCTTCATGTACACAACCTTTATTAATAAGCGTATTCTCTTCACAGTGCGCAACTACTGCCATATTTAATTTCGCTGCACGTTTCATAGCCGCTAACATCATGCTAGCATCTTGTACGCCTACGCCGTCATCTGTGAAAGCAAATGCTCCAAGTTCTTTTAATGTTTCGAAATCTGTCATTTCAGAACCAGCTTGACGTACTGTAATTGCTCCGTATGGTAGTACGTTGACATGCGCTTTTTCTTTAATACGTTTTTGCAGGTCTTCCATATGTTCTCTGCAATCTGGTACTGGGCGTGTATTTGGCATTGAGCAAATTGTAGTGAATCCACCTTTTGCCGCTGCTAGTGTACCTGTTTCAATTGTTTCTTTATGTTCACCACCTGGTTCACGAAGATGTACGTGTACATCTACTAATCCAGGTGCGATTAAATTTCCGTTCACTTCGATTACTTCAGCATTATCTGCCGTAATATTTTCTGCTACCTTAGCGATTTTACCGTCTTGTACGAGAAGATCTGTTGCTACGATTTTTCCTTCTTCATTCATATAACGACCATTTTTAAACAAGTAATTCATGTTTCATTCCTCCTAATACATTTGGTAAGGCGCGTTTTAGTACAGCCATTCTTACGTAAACTCCATTTTCCATTTGTTTAAATATGCGTGAACGCTCACACTCAACAAGTTCACTTGCAACTTCAACATCACGGTTTACAGGAGCTGGATGCATAATAATGCTTCCTTCTTTCATACGCTTTTCTCTTTCCACTGTTAATCCGTGTCTCTCATGATACTCTTTCATAATGTCTGTTTCATAATGATCATGACGCTCATGTTGTACACGAAGTAACATCATTACATCCACTTCTGGAACAAGTTCATCCAATGGTTTGTATGTTCCAAATGTGCTGTCTTCATCTTTCCACTCTTCTGGACTTGCAAAGTAAATTGTTGCACCCAGTTTCGTTAATGCTTCTGCATTAGAACGTGCTACTCGGCTATGACGAACATCTCCTACTATCGCAATCTTTAATCCTTCAAATCTTCCAAACTCTTGTTTAATTGTAAGAAGATCGAGTAGGCACTGCGTTGGGTGGTTTCCACATCCATCTCCAGCGTTTAAGATTGGGATATTTACCTGATCTTTTAGTTCATCGAAGTAGCGATCTTGCTCATGGCGGACGATCACCGCTTTTGTTCCGATTGATTCTAGTGTTCTTATCGTATCGTATAGAGTTTCTCCTTTTTGTACGCTAGATGCATCCGCTGAAAAGTTTAAAACATCTAGTCCTAATCTCTTCTCAGCAACTTCAAAGCTAAATCTCGTTCTCGTACTATTCTCAAAGAACAAGTTCGCAACAAAAGTTTGCTCTGTCGTTTTGCTCTCTTTTCCATTCGCGAAATCTTCTGCGTCTTTTAGGATTTCTGAAATTTCTACTTCCGATAATTCACTCATCGTTAACAAATGGCTCATCGTCATCCCTCATCTTTCTGATTTTTATGTTACCACTTTTGTATTTTTATAACAACATTTGTATAAAAATACCCTAGTCATGTAAGACTAGGGTGCAAGGAAGAAGCCACCCTTTTCTGTCTCACAGGACTGAATTAAAAGGTTATTATTATGAAGCAATCTGCTTAGGTTGTTTTATTTGTTTCGTTTCCGGTAGTAGTAGATTTAACAGTACACCTACAATTGCTGCTAGTGCCATTCCTTCTACTTGGAACGATTCTCCTACGTGAAGTACCGCTCCACCAATACCGATTACTAGTATTACTGATGCAATCATTAAGTTTCGTTTGTCACTTAAATCTGTTTTATCATCTACCATCATGCGTAATCCGCTTGATGCAATTACACCGAATAGTAAGATTGATACCCCACCCATAACTGGTGTTGGGATCGAATGAATCAGCGCAGAAATCTTACCGATAAATCCGAACATGATTGCGAATACTGCTGAACCGATGAATAAGTATACACTGTATGCTCTCGTAATTGCTAGCACACCGATGTTTTCACCATACGTTGTATTCGGTGGCCCGCCGATTAGTGATGCGATTAATGTTGCTACTCCGTCACCGAAGATCGAACGGTGTAAACCTGGTTTTTCAATTAAATCTCTTTTAATAACATTTCCAAGTACAATTTGATGTCCGATATGTTCTGATATTGTTACTAGTGCAACTGGTACCATCAAGAGTACAATCTTCCATGAAAACTCTGGTGTGTATGTGACAAATGGTACTGTGAAATCTGGTACAACAAACCATTTTGCCTCAGCTACCGGCTTTAAGTCTACTAGCCCTTGGAAGTAAGCGAAGATATATCCGCCGATAATGCCAAGTAACACTGGTATGATACTGAAAAATCCTCTTCCGAATATCGAGCATATAATTGTAATTGCTAATGTTACTAATGCTACTGAAAAGTGTATAAAGCTATATTTGCCATCCGCACCGTTCATCGCCATATTAACTGCTGTATGTGCTAACGCTAAACCGATTACCATTACTACCGGTCCAACTACGATTGGCGGAAGTAATTTCATAATCCACTCTGATCCTGATTTCTTAATTCCGAGTGAGATTAAGATGTACACAAGCCCTGCTAGCAAACCACCAAGCATTGCTGCTCCCGGTCCACCTGCCGTTTTCGCTGTTATAATCGGTGCGATAAAGGCGAATGATGATCCTAGATAGGCAGGTACTTGACCTTTCGTTATAAGAAGAAACGCTAACGTTCCTAATCCACTTGATATTAATGCTACTGATGGATTCAATCCTGTTAAAAACGGAACAAGCACTGTTGATCCAAACATCGCGAACAAATGTTGTATACTCAAAAATAACCATTTTCCCGGTTTCGGTACTTCATTAACGTCTAACACTGGCTTTTGTTCCATTGTTACATCCTCCTTCAGTTTAAATCTTTGCAATAAAAAAACTCTTTGTGCCTGTGCACAAAGAGTCCTACACTTTCGTATGCCAAATTTGACATATGAAAGCCAAGACCCTTTGGCAGCCTCACAGGACTACATTTAAAAGGGCTTTACTTATCGTATATGCTTACTCGATCTTGTTGATCTGTCTCTTGCAAATCAACTTCGATACGCTCTTCACTTGATGTTGGGATGTTCTTTCCTACATAATCAGCGCGAATTGGTAGTTCACGATGACCTCTATCAACAAGAACCGCCAGTTGGATTTGAGATGGTCTACCTAAATCCATAAGAGCATCCATTGCTGCTCGAACTGTTCTTCCTGTATATAACACGTCATCCACAAGGATAACTTTTTTCTTCGTAATATCTACAGGGATATCAGAACCTTTTACAAGTGGTTCTTTATTTTTGGATTGCAGTGTTAAATCATCACGATATAACGTAATGTCTAACTCTCCAACTTCCATTTCTTTTCCTTCAATTTGACCAATTCGTTCTGCCAAACGTTGTGCAATAAAAATTCCACGAGTTTTAATTCCGACAAGAACACAATTATCGACACCTTTATTTCGTTCCACGATTTCATGACTAATTCGTGTTAAAGCACGGCGAATCATTTGGTCATCTAAAACGACAGCTTTCTCTTGCATGCTCTACACCTCCAAGCTTTTTTTCTTGCGTGAGAGTAATGGTATAAAAAAAGTCCTCTCAGCGTGTGCGAGAGGACTTTTGAAAAAAGGGTACAACATACCCTAAGTATTTCAAACCGTTACCTTCTCAACCTCACGGGGCTGTGTTAAAGGATCATTATTTAACTGTTGTCAGTATCTCAGTTTTCTTGTGATTTGTCAATACTATTTCCGTAAAATATTTAATGCTTCTTCAAATACTTCTGGAATCGGTGCCTCAAACTGAATATATTCACCAGTACGAGGATGCTCAAAGCCTAAAATACCTGCATGAAGTGCTTGTCCATTCATATCTAACGTTTTCTTGGGACCATACTTCGGATCTCCTGCAAGTGGATAGCCAATATATTTCATATGAACACGAATTTGGTGCGTACGTCCCGTTTCTAAGCGACATTCTACAAGTGTAAAGTCTTTAAAGCGTTCTAACACTTGGAAGTGAGTAACAGCGTTTTTACCATTTTCATCAACTGTCATACTTTGACGCTCTTTCTTATCACGACCAATTGGTGCATCGATAGTCCCCTTATCATGCGGGATAACACCGTGCACAATTGCTTTGTAACGTCTTGTTACTGTTTTTGCTACAAGTTGATTTACAAGTGATTCATGCGCCATATCATTCTTAGCAACCATTAATAATCCAGATGTATCTTTATCAATACGATGCACAATACCTGGACGCATTACACCGTTGATACCTGATAAATCTGTACAATGGTGCATAAGGCCGTTTACAAGCGTACCACTTGTATGTCCTGGCGCTGGATGTACAACCATACCACGTGGTTTATTTACAACAAGCACATCTGCATCTTCATAATAAATTTCTAAATTCATATCTTCTGGTTGAATATCTAACGCTTCTGGATCAGGAATCGTTACTGTAATTTCATCTTCTTCTTTTACTTTATAATTCACTTTTACTGCTTTCCCGTTTACTGTCACAACATCATCTTTAATCCATTGCTGTACTTGTGAACGTGACCATTCGTTATTTATTCCTGCAACGAATTTATCAATTCGCTCATTTTTTTGCTCTTCTACAACTGTTACTTGTACTACTTCACTCATTCAATTACTCCTTCGCTTTCTTGCCTTCTAATAATGTTTGAATAATAATTAATACAACACCAATACATAACGCTGAATCAGCTATATTGAATACTGGATAGTTGTACGAGAAAATATACACGTGAATGAAATCCACTACTTCTTGTCTAAATACACGATCAATAAAGTTACCAATTGCCCCGCCTAAAATTAGGCCTAACGAAATACCTAGAAGCTTATCTGTTTTCGCATACTTTTTCATATAAAATACGATAAACACTACAAAAACAACTGTAATAATGTAGAAGAACCACATTTTATTTTCTAAAATACCCCAGGCAGCGCCTCTATTTCGATGTGATGTTATGTATAATACATTGTCGATAATCGGAATACTCGTACCCAATTCCATGTTCTTTACAATTAACCACTTCGATATTTGATCGATAGCAATGACAAATAACGCTATTACATAATATATCATTTTCATTTCCCCCACAAAGACAGTGTACCTCAAAATTTTAGCATAGCTGCTACCTTTTCACAATGAACCTTTATAGAAGAATAAAATAAATTAAAAAAAGGTAATATAATATCGTTGTGCGTATTCATACATTTACCTTTTCATAGAAAAATTCATGAATTGTTCGGGCAGTCGGCATTGTTTTCATTTGCTTTGTCGAAATTAATCTCCCGGTCTCTTCACAAATACCGTACATGTCTATTTCCATTTTAAATAATGCACGTTCTACATCCTTTAAATCCTCTTTTATATCATGTAATAGCAATTTTTTCTTTATCTCTTCCTTAATTTCATATCCAAGCTCTTGGCTGAACTCGACATCATATTTGTGCATTACTTCTTTAGCTAGTCTCTCTTGCAACTCTTTTCTCATCAATTGCAATTCTTCTTTTATTTCCATGTAGATTTCATTCACGTGTACATTCCTCCTAGCTGTAATGTACAGTTAGTGTGTCCGAAATTTATTTGCTTACCTCACACACATTTTTCCTTCACAGGAAAGAGCCTGAAAGTTATTTTGATATATCATCAAAATAAAAAACTGACTGCATAAATAGCAGTCAGTTTTTTATTATTTTACATAGTTTTCTTTCACAACTGTTGCACAACGCTCACATAATGTTTCATGTTCAGCATCTTTACCAATTGTTTCTGAAACTACCCAACAACGTTCACATGTTTCACCAGTTGCTTGAGCAACAACAACCGCTGTATGTTCATACTTCGGTGCATCTGCTGGCGCTTCTTCCATCATACCACCAAGTTTATACTCAGAAACGATGAATAATTGCTTTAAGTCTTCGCTAATAGACTCTAACATAGCTTTCATTTCTGCAGTTGGATATAGCGTAATGCTTGCATTTAATGACTTACCGATTACTTTTTCATTACGAGCTACTTCTAGTGCTTTTAACACGTCATCACGTAATGTCATAAATGCATCCCATTTTGTTTTTAATGCTTCCGCGTCATCTAATTGTACAGCTTCTGGCATATCAGTTAATTGTACACTTTCTTCTGTTACGCCTGGAATGTATGGCCATACTTCATCAGCTGTATGCGGTAAGATTGGTGTTACAAGTTTCGTTAACGCAACAAGAACATCATATAATACAGTTTGAATTGCACGACGATCTTCGTGGTTTGCACCTTCAATGTATAAAATATCTTTTGCAAAATCTAAGTAGAATGAACTTAAATCAATTGTACAGAAGTTATGAATTGCATGATACACAGCAGCGAAATCGTATGTCTCATATGCTTCTTTAACTTTTGTAATTAAGTCATTTAATTTCACTAACATGTAACGATCTACTTCACGAAGCTCAGCTACAGCTACTGCATTTTCACTTGGCTTAAAGTCGTCTAAGTTTCCTAATAAGAAACGGAATGTGTTACGGATTTTACGATACACTTCTGCTACTTGTTTTAAAATATCATCTGAAATACGTACGTCAGATTGATAGTCAACAGAAGATACCCATAAGCGTAAGATGTCTCCGCCTAATTGATCCATGATTTTCTTCGGTACGACGATGTTTCCAATCGACTTACTCATTTTACGTCCTTCACCATCTAGTACGAAACCGTGGCTTAGTACGCCTTTATATGGAGCTTTACCTGTTACAGCAACTGCTGTTGATAATGAAGAGTTAAACCAACCACGATACTGGTCAGATCCTTCTAAATATAAATCAGCTGGACGCTGTAAATCTTCGCGCTCTTCTAATACAGCTTGGTGAGAAGAACCTGAATCGAACCATACATCCATGATGTCTGTTTCTTTACGGAATTCGCCATTTGGGCTACCTGGATGTGTAAATCCTTCTGGTAATAGATCTTTCGCTTCACGCTCAAACCATACGTTAGAACCGTGTTCACGGAATAAATCTGCTACATGGTTAATTGTTTCATCTGTAATAATTGGATCGCCATTCTCAGCATAGAATACCGGAATTGGCACACCCCATGCACGCTGACGAGAAATACACCAGTCACCACGGTCACGAACCATATTATGAAGACGAGTTTCTCCCCATGCTGGTACCCATTTTGTTTCCGCTACAGCTTCTATTAATTCTTTACGGAATGCTTCAATAGATGCAAACCACTGTGCTGTCGCACGGAAAATAATTGGTTTTTTCGTTCTCCAATCATGTGGGTATGAATGCGTAATGAATGTTAGTTTCAGTAACGCGCCTACTTCTTCTAATTTTTCTGTAATTGGCTTGTTAGCTTTATCATAGAATAAGCCTTCAAATCCAGGTGCTTCATTTGTTAATACACCTTTATCATCAACTGGGCAAAGTACTTCTAATCCATACTTTTTACCAACAACGAAGTCATCTTCCCCGTGTCCTGGTGCTGTATGAACACAACCTGTACCTGCATCTGTTGTTACGTGATCTCCTAGCATTACTAATGAATCACGATCGTAGAATGGATGTTTTGCAACTGTGTACTCCAGTTCGCTACCTTTTACTGTTTTCACAACTTCAGCATTTTCCCACTCTAACGTTTTTGCAACTGTCTCAAACAGCTCAGAAGCAATGATATATTTCTCATCATTTACTTTTACAATGCTATATTCAAGCTCTGGGTGAACAGAAATACCTAAGTTTGCAGGTAATGTCCAAGGTGTTGTTGTCCAAATGATGTACTTTTCATCACCTTCTAATACGTTCTTTCCATCTTTTACAGGGAATGCTACGTAAATAGATGCTGATTTTTTATCTTGATATTCAATTTCAGCTTCTGCTAAAGCAGATTCACTCGTTGGAGACCAGTAAACTGGTTTTTGACCTTTATAGATATAACCTTTTTTCGCCATGTCACCAAACACTTTAATTTGTTGTGCTTCATAAGCGGGCTCTAAAGTAATATATGGATTATCCCAATCTGCACGTACACCTAGACGCTTAAATTGTTCACGTTGACGTTCTACTTGTTCATATGCATACTCTGCACATAACTTACGGAACTCAGCAACTGTCATTTCTTTACGCTTTACACCTTTATTTGTTAAAGCTTGTTCAATTGGTAAACCGTGCGTATCCCATCCTGGAACATATGGCGCACTAAAACCAGTCATTGATTTATAACGAACAATAAAGTCTTTTAATACTTTATTTAATGCATGTCCCATATGAATGTCACCATTCGCATATGGAGGTCCATCATGCAATACAAATAAAGGACGACCTTTTGTATGTTCTTGTACTTTTTCGTAAATATTCATTTCAGCCCATTTTTCTTGCATTGCAGGCTCACGTTTTGGTAAGTTCCCACGCATTGGGAACTCTGTTTTCGGCATCAGTAATGTATTTTTGTACTCCATGCTCAATTCCTCCTTACATGTATATAAGAAATACTTAAAAAACGGAATAAAAAAGAGACTTTCTCATCCCAAAAAGGGACGAGAAAGTCTCCCGCGGTACCACCCTAGTAGATCATATACATATGTATAGAATCCTCTTATATTCTTAACGCGAATACACGCCTACGCTTACTCTATTTGTTCAGCGCGGAACTCCAGGGTGATATTCCCACTATCTCCTTATCCTGAGCTTACACCGTCCTCAGTTCGCTATATAAGGTTTGAAAAGGTACTTATCCCTATCTTCGTTTTTCTTAATAAATATGTTGTTTAAAATTATATGTAATAATGAGAAAAACGTCAAGCTTACACTGTTTCTTCTTTTTTCAACAGTTCATCTACTTCGTCTTCTAACTCAATTAGTTTATCCCAATCATCGTTGTTTAACATTTCAAGCTGTGTTTCTAATAACATACGGAAACGAGTTCGGAATACTTTCGCTTGTTTCTTTAACTCTTCAATATCAAAAGCAACTTTTCTTGATTTTACTAATGCTTCGTTAATAATACGATCAGCATTCTTTTCAGCTTCACGCACAATTAATTTCGCTTCTTTTTGCGCATTACGTTTTACTTCTTCCGCTGCTTCTTGCGCAACAACGATAGATTTGTTTAACGTATCTTCAATATTAGAGAAATGATCTAACTTCCCTTCTAACTGCGCAACTTTTTCTTCTAAAGCTTTTTTCTCACGAATGACCAATTCATAATCTTTGATAATTTGATCAAGAAACTCATTTACTTGATCTTCATCATAGCCACGGAATCCGCGACCAAATTCTTTGTTATGAATATCTAATGGTGTTAACGGCACAACGCCACCTCCAAGTAGTTATCTAAATTTCCTCTTTCAATTATATCTTTTCTTCGACAAAATAGGAGGATTTCCTTCTAAAAAACCAATCATTTTAGTATACCATACAAAATTCTCCATTTGTCGCGTTTTGTTCTACCTTCTACAGAAAATAATTTACTTCGGCCATATCCTCTAACAGAGAAAACGTCTCCTGGATAACATTCATAAGAAGTTTGTTCCACTATTTTCCAATTAACTTTTACTAAACCATTTTTAATTAAAGGTTGTACTTTCTGTCTAGATAAATGTAACATTTCAGCTAACATAACATCTAAACGAAGTGAAGAAACCGTTCCAGATTTCTCCCCCCACGTTTCATGTATCTGTAGAATTTGTTCTCCTTGTACTGCTGATAAGGAGACTTTTACTTTTCCTATTGCTTGTAAGTTCATCTCAATGTACGATACGATTTCTTTCGCAACTACAATTTGGGCACGATTTTCTTGCAGCAAAATATCACCACATTTTTCTCTCGTTAAACCAAGAGACATAAATGTACCTAATATTTGCCTATGTTCTAGCGTATAAAACTTGGAAGGATAGTCAATTTCTAATACTTCTACTTGAAATTCTTCTTCATTTAATTTTAGATAGTCTGGATAAATGAGTGCTCTTTTACGCTCTGCATTAGGCGTTGCACCACCAAATTGCACAGCAACATCTCCTTGTCCAATTACCATAGAAACAATTTGTTGCTGTCTTGGATCAAGGAAATCTGTTAATTTCACTTGATGGTACTCCGCCGTTCGCTTCCACTCTAGCACTTTATCTACAAAGACCTCTTCATCAGGCCTAAAATGTTCGTAAATGCTCATGTATTTAACCTCTTACTATAAGAAATAGCCGAACAAGCTGAACAAACCACTTTTAGCAAGTTTTAACGCAAAAATCGCAACGAGTGGAGAAATATCAATCATACCCAGCGGCGGAATAAATCTGCGGAATGGTTCTAAATACGGTTCACAAATTCGCGCCAAGAACTCTCCAAAAGATGATTCCTTTGCACCAGGAAACCATGATAGGAGAATGTAAATAATCAGTGCCCACGAGTAAATCTCGATAGCAGAACTTAACACCATTAAAACTGTTGTCATGGCGTATTACCACCTCTTTATATTTGTTTCTTCTTCTTCACCGAATAACTCTGAAATTGCACCAACAATATCAACATTTTCAGGTGTACACATAAATGTTTTCGGTCCTATTTTTTGAATGTCCCCGCCTATAGCGTATACAGTACCACTTAAAAAGTCAACGATACGTACCGCTTGATCAGTAGACATTCTCTGCAAATTAATTACAACAGCTCGTCTACCTTTTAGGTGGTCCGCAATCCCTTGCGCTTCCGAATATGTGCGTGGTTCTAATAAAACAACTTTTGAAGATTGTTTTGCTGTTTCAATACTCACAACATTTTGCTTCGGTTGCGCTTTCGGAAACGTAACATCTTGTTGTTCTGGTGGATCTTGCTGCTTTTTCATGTCTGTTTGCTCCTTTTCATAACCATATTGAGCTGCTTCTTTTTCTTCCGGTGTATCAAAAAAGAAGTATTTTACTTTTGACCAACTCATAATAAGATTCTCCTTCCTTTTACGCTTTTCCTACTAAAATCGTTCCCAAACGAATATATGTAGCCCCTTCTTCAATTGCAATCGTGTAATCGTTGGACATTCCCATTGATAATTCTTTACATGGCGCATGTAATAACTCTAGCTCCTGCACCTCTGTTTGTAGCATACGTAATTCCTTAAAACAGCGTCTGATTTCTTCCTCTTCTTCTGTAAATGGAGCCATCGTCATTAGTCCGACCACTTCAATTTTATCGAATTCTTGCAAACTTTGAATAAAAGAAACAACCTCTTCTATTGCCAATCCTTGCTTCGATTCTTCAGATGAGGTTTTCACTTGAATAAAGCATTTCACTTTCTTATCAGCACGTTTCTGAATTTCTTTCGCCAGGGAAAGACGATCTAACGAATGTAAATAATCAATTTCATTAATGATTTCTTTTACTTTTCTCGTTTGTAATGAGCCAATAAAGTGCCAATTAACTTTTGAAC
Source organism: Bacillus sp. D48C (assembly GCF_053345735.1). NCBI lineage: Bacteria > Bacillati > Bacillota > Bacilli > Caryophanales > Bacillaceae > Bacillus > Bacillus sp. D48C. Next base: position 57,602 of record NZ_JBKFAQ010000008.1, on the reverse strand, counting down.
CGAAATGCTCGTATTTCTGTAAGAAACCTTCATTTCTATTTTCACCTAAATCGATAATTCCAGCTTCAATTACTTCGTTTGTTTTTTCAATCCCTACAGTTTTTGTCACTGCAACAAGTTTAATATCTTGCAACGAACGTCCAGCTCGAGCGCAAGATTCTTTAATAGCTTCGTTTACAATCACTAAATTTTCTTGTACTGTCACTTGCTTCCTTCCTCCTTAAAACCTATGAAACTCAACATTCTTCCTGTCTTACCTTGATCACGACGATGAGAGAAAAATAGTTGCTCTTCACAGCTTGTACAAAGAGATGACATTACAATATGCTCTTCTTTTATGCCTGCTTGTACACATAATATACGATTAATTTCTTTTAAATTAATTGCGTACTGCCCGTCAGAAATTTTTTGATGAGGAACAGCACCGCTAACTACTTCCTGTGCTGCTGTTAATACACGATCATCCACAACATAACAACAAGATCCGATCGACGGCCCAATTGCAACATGAATTTCATCACTTGAAATACCTTCTGCATTCCACTTTTGAATCATTTCCTTTGCAATCTCTTGTACAGTGCCTTTCCATCCAGCATGCGCAAGTCCTATCATACCATGTGATGGTGCATAAAAATAGAGCGGAACACAATCCGCGTAACAAGACGTTAACAGAACATCTTCATTACTCGTATAAATGCCATCTGTTTTTGAAATGCCGTCCTCATATGAATAGACGCCACTTCCTTTTTCCTGTTGCCCTACTTTTTCAACATGATGAGCATGAACTTGTTCAGAGCAAATCCAGTTTTCTAATGGTTTTTGTAACTTATTTGCTAAAATGCGTCTGTTTTCATGAACGTTCTCCACGATATCATTCACATGTAATCCTAAATTCATCGCATGAAAGGAGCCCGTACTTATCCCACCATCTTTTGTCGTAAATCCAGCAGTAATGTTTCCAAGTTCTTTCCACGCTTGTAAATACAGTATACCGTCCACATATTTAAATGGTTCTCTCATAATAAAGCGGCTCCTTTTAATTAAAATAACAGAAAAAAGCATGGTACTTCCTGTCTATTTTACCATACTTTTATTTTTTCATAATCCTAACAGAAAAAAAAGAGGAATTTGTAATATTCTTTATGAAATTGTCGGTGTTTGTATTGATTCTGTTACAGAATTAACAGGATTTACTCTTACAAGTATGACATCTTCCCCAATTTTCACAATTTCCTTCCAAGGAATTACAATCTCAACATCTTTTCCAAAAATACCTAGCATACGTGTCTGTTTGGAAATAATAACAGAACAAATTTTCCCTGTGTTCATATCAATTTCAATATCTCCAATATTCCCAATCCTTTTTCCATCTGAAATATTTATAACATCCTTCATCTGTAACTCTGAAATTCGTATCACCATTTTTATCCTCTCCCTTATATGACGAATTGGAAACTGTTTCTCATATTTACAGGAAGCCACCTATACGAAACACCATGCTAGTTTCATTATATGAACACTAATCCCCTACTATGAGCACAAACCATATTACATATAAAAAGGTCTCACCATAATTGGTGAGACCTTATCCTTGAATCGTTTTATTCATTTGTTTAATGGCTGACTTCTCTAAACGTGATACTTGCGCTTGGGAAATCCCAATTTCTTCTGCAACTTCCATCTGTGTCTTTCCTTGGAAGAAACGTTTTCTAATAATCATTTTCTCTCGATCATTTAAACGCTTCATTCCTTCTTTTAATGCTAATTCTTCAACCCACTGCTCGTCCTTTTGTTTTTCATCACTTAACTGATCCATAACAAAGATAGGATCTCCTCCATCATTATAAATCGGTTCAAATAATGAAACTGGGTCTTGAATCGCATCTAAAGCAAATACTATCTCTTCATGAGTTACTTCTAGCACTTTTGCAATATCCATTGCTGTTGGTTCTTTTGAATTTTCTGCAATCAACTTTTCTCTTACTTGCAAAGCTTTATACGCAATATCTCGCAATGAGCGCGATACGCGAATTGGATTATTATCACGCAAATATCTGCGTATTTCCCCAATAATCATCGGCACAGCATACGTTGAAAATTTTACATTTTGGCCTAAATCAAAATTATCAATTGATTTCATAAGTCCAATGCAACCAACTTGAAATAAATCGTCAACATATTCTCCTCTGTTATTAAATCTTTGGATGACGCTCAGTACAAGACGTAAGTTTCCATTCACTAATTTTTCTCTTGCGCTTATCTCTCCACTTTGCATTTCACGAAATAATTTACGCATCTCTTCATTTTTTAATACTGGAAGTTTAGCTGTATCAACACCGCAAATTTCTACTTTGTTTCTCGTCAAAGTGTTCCCTCCTATCGGGAGTTGCTGTACAGTGTAAAGTATTTCCTTTGAAGGGGATTTTATGCATATGGTTTTTTCACGATTTTTTATTTAAATTATCTTTCCTAATACAACTAAATAGAATAAGACCAGCCTACATAACGGCTGGTCTTATTCTTCACACCATTTTATTAAATTCTTTTCGTAATCTTTTTATAATTCTTTTTTCTAAACGCGAAATGTATGACTGTGAAATCCCAAGCATATCCGCCACATCTTTTTGCGTCTTTTCCTCTCCTCCAGCAAGACCAAACCGAAGTTCCATAATTTGTTTTTCACGATCATTTAATTGGTGTAATGCTTTCATTAAAAGGTGACGATCTACAGTAGCTTCTAAATCTTTTGTAATAATATCATCATCTGTACCTAACACGTCAGACAACAACAGTTCATTCCCATCCCAATCAATGTTTAGCGGTTCATCAAAAGAAACTTCTGAACGATTTTTGTTATTTCGACGTAAATGCATTAAAATTTCATTTTCTATACAACGCGATGCATATGTTGCTAATTTTATTTTCTTTTCTGGATTAAATGTATTTACCGCTTTAATAAGGCCGATTGTTCCTATACTAATCAAATCTTCAATATTTATCCCTGTATTTTCAAACTTTCTTGCTATATATACAACGAGCCTTAAGTTACGTTCAATAAGTAATGACCTTGCTGCCTGATCTCCCTTTGGCAATTTATTCAAAAGAACTTCCTCTTCTTCTTTCGTTAACGGTGGTGGCAACGCTTCACTTCCACCAATATAATAAATTTCATCGGTCTTAATTCCTAATTTCAGCAATACTTTATACCAAAGGTATACTAAATAAAATTTTAATTTCATCATATTATCCCGCCTCTCATTATTAAGCGATCACCATTTTTTGTGAAATCAACATTTTTGGATGCACAATACATTGATACTCCCCATTTGTAGACAGTTGTTGTGTATTTAATCCAATTAATACTTTGTTTACAACAATAGAACTACCTTCATGATCAACTTGCACACTGTCAGGCTTAATTGCCCACAAAAATTGACTTTCTACTCCTACTGCACGGAAAGGAATTAAACGTAATTTTGTCGCCCAACCAGAATCATTTTCTGGTATTTGAGGAATTTCTGTTTTGGAATAAATTTGTTCTGTTAACCAAGATGGTAAGCAATGTTCTAATGATGAAACATGCATAATCATAACGGGTGTTTTTGTTAATGGATCGTAAAGTTGGTTCCCACTGTCAATAAGACCTGCCAGTTCTAGTTCTTCTTCGGCCAATTGAATTTTTACTTTCACAATTTGGTCATAGTGTATTTTCGTGACCTCTACGCTTTCAATACGCTTTTTAGAAAAATAATAAATTACCGGAAAACCAAAAATAACAAATAACCAACTAATTGGATCGCCGTAAGAAATTGACTGAGATTGAACCAATCCATTTACCATTTCATTCGTTTGCAAAAAGAAATGAGTTCCAATTAATCCTCCGCCAACCATAAAGGTTACAAAGTAAAAAGTAAAAACAGTCTGTGCATAATTTCTAAATGTTGTAAACCCAAATGCTGTATACACAATAAGTAACGAGTACAGTAGTTTCATAATTGGATGTGTCATCATAGAAGCAAAAGGAGTAAAGGCAAAAATAACAATAGTTGAACCTATAAATGCCCCTAACACAAGCCTCCATCTTTTGATTTTCTTTTTTAACACGGTAGCTGTTAATAAAAGCAAAAGAAAATCAATGCAGGCGTTTAACAACCAAACAACGTCGGCGTAAACAACCAAACAATTCACCTCTTTTTTCAAGTTGAGACTAGTATAATGCATATCCAATAGGAAAGTGTGTCAATTTGCGGAGGTGTTTTTTTGTTATTTTGTGATTTCTAGACATAATCTGTCGGTAAAGAATAAAAGTACAAATTCATAGAATGATATACTCTTATTTTCACCAACAAAATATATTGAAATATACGAAATAAAAAAAGACCTGCTTAGCAGGTCTTTTCCATTTAAAAAACAAAAAAGGAGCATGAAAGCTCCTTTTTTTATCGTCTACGACGGTTACGTAAAAATGCTGGAATATCGATATCATCTGAATCTGAATGACGTTCATGTACAACTGGCTCTTCACGCTTCATTTCACGTTTTACTTCACGTTGTTTTGAAGGTTGAGCTACTGGTTGTTGCTGTTGTTGCGTGTGGTTCGCATTCGGACGAATAATTGGTTTTGGTGGTTGAGTTGCAATGCTATCATCAAAACCAGTTGCAATTACAGTTACAACGATATCATCTTTTAATCCTTCGTTAATAACAGAACCGAAGATCATATTTACTTCTGGATCTGAAGCTGAGGCTACGATATCTGCCGCTTCTTGTACTTCATATAAGCTTAAGTTAGCGCCACCCGTAATATTCATGATAACACCTTGAGCTCCATCAATAGATGTTTCTAGTAATGGACTAGAAATCGCTTTTTTCGCAGCTTCTGCAGCACGATTTTCCCCGTTACCAGAACCAATACCCATTAAAGCAGAACCTCTATTAGACATAATTGTCTTTACGTCTGCAAAGTCTAAATTAATTAAACCTGGCGTTGCAATTAAATCCGAAATACCTTGAACACCTTGACGTAATACGTTATCAGCTTCACGGAATGCTTCTAACATTGGCGTATTTTTATCAACGATCTCTAATAAGCGATCGTTTGGAATTACAATAAGAGTATCTACATTTTCTTTAAATGCTGCAATACCAGATGCTGCTTGCGTTGCACGTTTACGTCCTTCAAAAGTAAATGGACGTGTTACAACACCAACTGTTAAAGCACCTAATTCTTTTGCAACTTGAGCAACAACTGGAGCTGCACCAGTTCCAGTTCCACCGCCCATACCAGCAGTTACGAAGACCATATCCGCACCACGAAGTGCTTCTTGGATCTGTTCTTTACTTTCTTCTGCAGCTTTTTTCCCTACTTCAGGGTTTGCGCCTGCACCAAGTCCACGCGTTAATTTTCCACCAATTTGCATTTTTGTTTCAGCTTTTGATAGATTTAATGCTTGTGCATCAGTGTTCACAGCGATAAAGTCTACACCTTGTACACCGTGTTCAATCATACGGTTTACAGCATTGTTTCCGCCACCGCCGACACCGATAACTTTTATATTCGCTAATTGATCTTGAGTAGTATCAAACTCTAACATGTCGAAATCCCCCTAGAACCTCATTTTTCGTGTCCAATTTTAATCCCATAAATAACGGAATACACGTTTTACTTTTGACATCATACGGTCATCATTTTGATTATTATTGTTTTGATTACGAGTTTTTTGTTTCGCAGGTTGCTGTTGTACCGGCGTTGGTGCTGGTGCTGGTACTGTTTCAAAATGCTCTTGCTTTTCCTGCACATTTTTCCCACGTAATTTAGCTTTTTGATAAGAATGTTTAATTAATCCAACTCCGCTTGTATATTGGGGCTCACGCACACCAATATAATCAGGAGTTGCTACACGAACATTTTCATGTAAAATATCATATGCAAGATCAAGAACACCTGGCATAGAAGCAATTCCGCCAGTTAGTACATAACCAGAAGCCACTTGCTTTACTCCTAACTTACGCACTTCATCTTGAACAAACATTAAAATTTCCTCTACACGAGCCTCTATTATATCCGATAATTCCAACTGAGAATATTGTTCTGTTTGATCACTTCCCATAATAGGAACCGTAAACATCTCTTCTTCAGATGCTGTATCATAAAAAGCATGTCCATATTTCAACTTAATTTGATCTGCATTTTCTGTTGAAGTTTTCAACCCAATTGCAATATCCTTCGTTATATGGTCTCCACCTAATGGTAATACGCTCGTCGCTTGTAACTCTCCGTCTTTAAAAATAGATAAAGTTGTAGATCCTCCCCCCATATCAACAAGGGCTACTCCTCTATTTTTTTCATCTGAAGATATAGCAACTGTTGCAGCCGCTAAAGGTTGAAGACAAATATCAACAATTTCAAGACCTGCTTTTTCTACACAACGAAGTAGGTTATGTAGTAAAGTTCTCGAGCCTGTAATAAGTGTACCTTCCATTTCTAATCTTACACCGATCATCCCGCGTGGATCGTTAATCTCGTCAAGACCGTCTACGATGAACTGTCGAGGTACCACATCAATAAACTCACGTTCTGGAGCAATTGACACAACTTGTGCTGCATCTAGAACGCGTAAGACATCTTCATTCCCGATTTCACGATCTTCATTTGAAACAGCGACTACTCCGTGACAAGGAAGTAGCTGTACCTGGTTTGCATTGACACCTACTACAACTTGCTCAATATGGATTCCCACCATACGCTCAGCTTGTTCAATTGCTTTTTTAATTGATCGAACAGTCTCGTCTATATCAACTATCGATCCCTTCTTTAAACCATTTGATTTTACATTTCCAACACCAATAATGTTTAAGCTGTCATTAACCATTTCACCAATGATGACTTTAACATTGGATGTACCGATGTCAAGACTAACATATATTTCATTGCTGTTCATTCTTTGGCACCTCCTTCTTTATTTATACCATACAACTCAATATATGGAACAACAATCGCAACTTTACTATTTATAAGAAAAATATTCAACGTCTTTATACGTTTCCCTTTTTTAACCCTATATTTTTCTTATTTTTATTTAGCATTCAATTAAGAATATCGCAGTAAACTATGAATAACTGCTTATCTTGAAATAATTCTATTTCGAGTGTAAAGTTTACCGCCAAGTATAAGTCTACACTAAGATGTACTCATAGAAAAGTGAAACTTGTACCAATACTAGTATGAATCTAAGAATTTTTACATATTTTTCATCAAATGAACCATTCTTCTAAATTCGTATGCATATAATAGAACGTTTGTTTTGTTTTTTCTGCTATAAGCAACGAAAACTACCATTCTATTCTTTTTTTTCTTCCGCACCTAATTCTTTCGTATATGCACCTACTTCTAAATCAATTAATACCTTCTTACCTGGCTCAATTGTTTTTAAAATAAGCGGATAGGCTTCCATACGTTTTGCGAAATTTTGAATCGTAGTGCTCACTTCATAACCTTCATTCATATATAAAGTAAGATGATCTTCATTCGCATTCGTTGGAGAATAGCGAATCTCCGAAATAGATTTTAAAATAGCTGGTGTTAATTTTTCTAGTTCAGCGATTAACTCCTTCATTTTCTCTTCTTTAAAAGGTTCGAAAATCGGTGCTGCAACAGGAAGTTTTCCATTAGGTAGTACATCAAGTGTTTTTCCATTCTCTAATAACGGTTGTAATTTTCCCTCTTTATTTATATAACCAATCGTTAAATATTCTTCAATATGAACATCAATCTTGTTTGGAAAACGTTTTTTTACATTTACTGCTTTAATTTCTTTTCGCTTCGTTAAGTTTTCTTCAGCTTTATGTGCTGTCACTCGGAAATAACTTGTATCATATGTCACGCCTGAATCCTTCATTACTTGCTCATCCGTCATATAATGATTTCCAAACACACTAATCTTTTTTATATTACTAAGCGGAGACCGAAAATAAATTAAAAAGAGCACTAATAAAAATAAAATTGATATGTATAAAATCAATCGATGATTAACATTTTTTTTGTTTTTTTTCTTTTGATTTTTCAATTTTGGTACACGATCTTGTAGTTTAATCACTTTACTATTATTCATGTACGATCCCCCTATGTAACATAAAGAACGGCATGTTCCTCATGCCGTTCTTATCTTCTTATTATAACATAAATGATAATGAGCGGAACGAATAACCGTTATCTTCCAATGATTTCTACTTCTGTGTGCATATCTACATCAAATTTATCCTTAATTGTATGTTTTATTAATTCAATTAAGGACAATACATCTTGCGCTGAAGCTCCCCCGGTATTAACAATAAAATTGCCATGCATTTGAGAAATTTGAGCTCCACCAATCCTATAACCACGAAGCCCTGCTTTTTCTACTAAATCGCCTGCAAAATGTGGGATTGGATTCCGAAATATACTTCCTGCACACGGGTGATTCCATGGTTGCGTTTCACGGCGGTAATCTTTATTATTTTGCATGCTACGTACAATTTCTTCACGTTTTCCCGCCTGTAATTGAAACTCCGCCTCTAAAACAATACCAGGTCGTTTCGTTTGCAATACAGATGCCCGATAAGAAAACTCCAGTTCTTTATTCGTTAACCAGTCAATTGTACCGTCTTCAAACAGAATGAGAGCCTTCGATAATACACTCGATATATCCGATTTATGTGCACCTGCATTCATATATACTGCACCACCGACACTTCCTGGAATGCCGCTTGCAAACTCCAATCCAGCTAACCCTTGACGACTAAGTAAAGTTGACAATTTAATAAGAGAATATCCACTACCAACTCTTACCTTATGTTTTTCGACCTCTAAGTGATCTAATCCTTCTCCTAAACGAATAACAACACCTTCTATGCCTCGATCAGATACAAGAAGGTTTGAACCGCGCCCAATTACAGTCCACTTCGTTTTGTATTGCTTTACTAACTGTAATGTTTTTTCAATACCAGCTACATGCTTAGGCACAATTAAAATATCCGCTGGTCCACCTATTTTCATAGTTGTATAACGCGCTAACGACTCGTTAACTAAAACACGACCAACGTCTGCTTCTATAAGCTCATTTACTAATTGTTCCATAGACAATCTCCCCCATATTAAGTCTCCTTATGACAATAATATGCAGGGCGTTCACCTAACGTTATCCCTCTATTTACGGGCATTACAGCTCCTAAATCAAAATTCGGCGGTAACAAAGAAGTTAGGCGGTATCGGGATGCCAGTAAACATCCGATTAGTGAAAGGTAATAATCAACGAGAGAGAATCACTCCCCACTGATTAAAGCCTCACTTTATTTTTTTACAAGCTTATTCATTACTTCATACAGCTTATTTGCTGCATCTGGAATACCTAGTTTCTTAGCAGCTAGCTTCATATTTTGTAATGTTTGTGCATCCAATAAAATCTCATCAATATCACGAATAAGTGTTTCAGCTGTTAAATCTTTTTCAAGTAACATTTTTGCCGCTCCTTTATCAACAACTGAACGTGCATTCTTTTCCTGATGATTATTTGTTACGTACGGACTCGGTATTAACACACTTGGTTTTCCTAACGCTGTTAATTCTGCAAGTGTTGTTGCCCCAGCCCTTGAAACAACAAGGTCTACACCAGTTAGTACCTCTGGCATATTATGAATGAACGGCTTAATAATAACATTGTTCGGGTTCCCTTTTTGCTTCACGGCTTCCATCACTTTGTCATAATGTACTTCACCTGTTACATATAGTATTTCGTAGCTTTTGTTCCCAAACTGTTCAATTGCTTCAACGAAGGCATCGTTAATCGGTCTAGCCCCACGACTTCCACCAAATATAAGTACAGACTTTTTAGGAAGAGAAAGCCCAACTGAACGTTTCCCTTTCATTCCATTTTGATCCATTACCTCTGATGCTCGCGGATTACCTGTCATTACCACTTTTGACTCTGGAAAATGCTCTGTAGCTGCTTCAAAACAAACAGCAACTTTATCAACATAACGACTTAAAAATTTGTTCGTTACACCTGGTACACTATTTTGTTCATGTACAATAGTCGGAATACCTAATTTGGCTGCAGCGTATACAACTGGTCCACATACATATCCACCCGTTCCAATTACGATATCCGGATTAAAACGACGAATATATCGTTTACTATCCTGTACACCTTTTAGAAAACGCATTACTGTTTTCACATTATCTAATGATATTTTTCGTTTAAATCCGCTTATAACAATAGATTGAAATGGTATACCTGCTTTTGGAACGATTGTACTCTCTAGTCCATTTTCCGTACCAATATATAAAAATCTTGCTTCTGGATTTAACTTTTTTATTTCTCTAATTAAAGCAAGAGCTGGATAAATATGACCACCAGTACCCCCACCACTCACTAATACACGCACTACTAACTCCTCCGCTTCTCTTTTCTTATTTCCATTATATTTATTTCTATATACATATTGCATTTTTACACACATACGAAAAACCCTGTCTTATAAACAGGGTTTAGTAGCGAGAATGGCGACTTATATTTAATAATACACCTACTGCCATTAACATTAATGTCAAACTTGATCCACCATAACTTAAAAACGGCAAGGTAATACCCGTAACGGGCATCAGTCCTGTTACAACACCAACATTAATCATTACTTGAATCGCAATCATCGCCACAATACCTACTGCTAAAAACGTACCATATAAATCTGGCGCTCCTAATGCGATACGAATCCCGCGCCATAATAATAGACTAAATAATAATAACACAAATGAACCACCAATAAAACCTAATTCCTCGGATAAGATTGCAAATATAAAGTCAGTTTGTGGTTCAGGTAAATAAAGAAATTTTTGTCTACTTTGTCCAAGCCCAAGTCCAAATAATCCACCGGGTCCAATTGCGAGTAATGATTGGATAATTTGAAATCCACTTCCAAGCGGATCTGCCCACGGGTCTAAATATGATGTAATGCGCTTCATTCGATACGGTGCTGATGCGATTAACCCTACAAACCCTGCTACACCAAGCAAACCAAACATCGCAAAGTGAAAGACCCTCGCTCCCGAAATAAATATCATAATGATACATGTCCCAACCATTACCGTTCCTGTCCCAAGGTCTGGCTGTAACATAATCATCCCAAAAGCAAGAAACACAAAACTAAGAGCCGGTAATAAACCACGTTTAAAAGATGTAATCAATTTTTGCCGTTCCGCTAAAAACTTTGCCAAGAAAATAATCATCGCAAACTTCATAAATTCTGACGGTTGAATCGAAAATGCTCCGATCCCAATCCAACTTCGTGCTCCTCCTCGAACAAGACCTACTCCAGGAATAAGAACGAGAATAAGAAGAATGAAGCAAACTAGCAAAATTACTTTTGAATACGTACGCCACACCCAATAATCAATTTTCATAATAAAAAACATAGCTACTACACCAAGACCCGCAAACAGTAATTGTCTTTTGGCAAAAAAGAATGAGTCCCCCATTTTATAAGAGGCCCAAACTGCACTCGCACTATAAACCATAATCATTCCGATTGTCAACAATGAAAGTGTTACGATGATGAGAATAAAATCAGGCGTTTTCTTCATTACCCACAAACACCACCTCTTTAGGCAGAACCTTTTGCCCTATGTAACAAAACATCAGTAGGTGTTAGCCTACTGATGTTTTGATTTACTTTATATAAGTTTATGCACAGCTTGTATAAAAATGTCTCCTCTTTCTTCAAATGTTTTAAATTGATCCCAGCTTGCACACGCTGGAGAAAGAAGAACAACATCATCTTCTTTAGAATGAGCATAAGCTTTCACCACTGCTTCATCTAAAGTATCGACACTTTCAATTATATCTAATCCCGCTTTTTCTGCCGCTCTTACTAGTTTGGGAGCTGTTTGTCCAAATGTTACAATCGCTTTTACATTTTTGAAATACGGAATTAAATCATCGAATTCATTTCCGCGATCAAGCCCACCTGCTAGTAACACAATCGGTTGTGTAAACGCAGATAGTGCTTTCTCAGTCGCTAACATATTCGTTGCTTTTGAATCATTATAAAACTTACGGTTGTTAATCGTTGTTACATATTCTAAACGATGTTTTACACCAGTAAAACGTTTTAACACGACCGTAATTGCTTCATTAGAAGTACCTAATAATTTCGCAATACTCATCGCAGCTAAAATATTTTCTAGATTATGTTGACCAGGTAAAACGATATCACTTACTTCAACAACTTTTTCACCTTTGAAATAAAGAGCGTTATCTTTTATACACGCACCATCTTCAATTTCTTTCGTTGTCGAAAACAGGATTTTTTGACCTTTAGTATCCGCAGATAACTCCATCACATCTGCATCATCCGCATTTATTACACTATAATCGTTTTCTGTTTGGTTTTTAAAAACATTTGCTTTTGCTAAACCATATTCCTTCTTCGTCCCATGGTAATCTAAGTGGGCTTCAAATAAGTTTAAGAACGCTGCAATTTTAGGTTGGAACGATTCTACTCCCATCAATTGGAACGATGAAAGCTCTGTAACTACAACTTCATTTTCTTTTGCATCCTGTGCTACTTCACAAGCTACAGTTCCTATATTCCCTGCAATAACAGGATGCTTTTGCCCCTCTTTTAACATTTCAAATGTCAGCATTGTTGTCGTCGTTTTACCATTAGACCCTGTAATTCCAACAAATGGTGCTTTTGAAATACGATATGCTAATTCAACTTCCGTAACAATTGGAATTTCTTTTTCTTTCGCAGCAACTAATATTGGATTAGAATACGGGATTCCTGGATTTTTAACGACAAGAGAAATATTTCTCTCTAATAATTCTAAAGGATGGCCACCGCATACAACGTCCATTCCTTTTGCTTGTAATTCTGCAGCAAGTACATTGTCTGCTAAAGGCTTTCCGTCATTTACAATGACATTCGCCCCTAATTTTTGCAACAAAGTAGCTGCTGCATAACCACTCTTTGCAATGCCTAATACAAGAATATTTTTATTTTGAAATTCAGTTACAGTTTTCAATTACATCCACACCCCGATATAAATTCCTAACACAGCTAATAAAAATCCTACAGACCAAAACGTTACAACAACGCGCCATTCTGACCAACCACATAATTCATAATGGTGGTGTAATGGACTCATTTTAAAGACACGTTTTCCTGTTGTTTTAAACGAAATAACTTGAATAATAACAGATAAAGTTTCCATTACGAATACTCCACCAATAATTACAAGTAGTAATTCTTGTTTTAATAAAATTGCTACAGCTGCGATAGCTCCACCTAAAGCTAAGGAACCTGTATCCCCCATAAATACTTTTGCTGGATTCGCGTTGAATACTAAAAATCCCAGTACTGCTCCGACAACTGCCATACAGAATATCGCAACTCCAAATTGTTCTTGCGCTACTGCAATAATACTAAATGCTCCAAATGCAATAGCCGCTGTTCCTGATAATAAACCATCTAAACCATCAGTTAAGTTAACCGCATTCGAGCCACCGATTAGCATAAATAGCACAAGTACAAAATACGCCCAACCTAATTCAAACTTAACATCCGTACCTGGAATCATGATATATGTGTGAAATGCTTGCCCTTTTCCAATTAAAAAGAACGCAATAGCAATAACAAGCTGACCTACTAATTTTTGTTTTGATGTTAAACCAAGATTTCTCTTCTTAACTACCTTTATGTAGTCATCTAAAAATCCAATCAATCCATAACCAAATGTCACTAATAATAATAACGAAACCTCTGCACCTAAATGATTAAACTTAATCGCCATAATAAGTGAAGTGACCATCATAGATACATATATGACAATACCGCCCATTGTCGGTGTCCCTGATTTTTTTTGATGTGACTTTGGTCCCTCATCACGAATACTCTGTCCGAACTTTAATTTTCTTAAAAATGGAATAAACAATGGCGAAAGGGCAACAGAAATTAAGAATGCTACCCCAGCCGTTACTAATAAACCTTGCTCAAGCACATGTAGTCCTCCTCTCACGTTGTTACTCTTCGTTGTTTAAACGCCCTGTAATTGCTTCTTTCGCAACTTCACGATCATCAAAATGATGAACTTCTTTACCAATAATTTGATACGTTTCATGACCCTTACCAGCAATAATAATGATATCATCTGCTTTCACATTAGCGATCGCATGGTGTATCGCTTCTTTTCTATCAATAATCACTTCATAATTATTCCCACTTGCACCCTGTACCATATCATCTAAAATAGCCGCTGGATCTTCACTTCTTGGATTATCTGATGTATAAATTGCATGAGTTGCATATTTTGTTGCAACACTTGCCATTATCGGTCTCTTTGTTCGATCCCTATCGCCGCCACAACCAACGATACAATACACATCACCTTTTGCAAATTGTTTTGCAGTTTTTAATACATTTTCTAAACTATCCGGCGTATGCGCGTAATCAACAATAACTGTATAATTTTGTCCGCCATCAACAACTTCAAAACGTCCTGGAACCCCAGCTAGTTCTTTTATAACAGCAATGATTGTTTGTAATTTCACACCCGAAACAAGTCCTGCTGCTGTTGCTGCAAGTACGTTATATACATTGAATTTACCTATTAATTTCATCGTAACATTTACACTTTCATACGGTGTGACAAGCGTAAATGTAGTCCCGCCACTCGTCATAACGATATTTTTTGCCATAATGTCACTTGTTGTATCAATACCATATGTTACAACTGTTGCTGCAGTACTTCTCATATACTCTTCTGTTACATTATCATCGCTATTCAGCACAGCGTACTTTTCACGATTATGATTATAACTATTGCCAAGCTGTGCAAATAGTAACCCTTTTGCATGTTTATATTCTTCCATCGTTTTATGATAATCTAAATGATCTTGTGTTAAATTCGTAAACACCGCTACATCGTAATCACATCCGTGTACACGACCAAGATCTAACGCATGTGACGAAACTTCCATTACCGTGCTGTCCACACCTTGTTCAACCATTTTTGAAAACGTCTGTTGAAGTGTTAGTGCATCTGGTGTTGTATTTTTCACCTCAAATGTTTCATCACCGATTTTCATATTAATCGTCCCAATTAGCCCTGTTTTATGACCATGTGCTCGCATAATCTCATCCATAATATGCGATGTTGTTGTCTTTCCATTTGTACCTGTAATTCCGATTAAATGTAACTTGTGTGTCGGTTGACCATAAAAATAATCAGCTAAAACCGCTAACGAACGAAAAGTATTTTTCACAAGTACAACTGGAACGTCAACATCAATTGGTCTTTCCGCAACAATAGCAGCCGCTCCTTGTGCCGCTGCTTGCTTAGCAAAATCATGGCTATCAACCGTATATCCTTTCATACATACAAATAAGCTTCCTTCTTTCACTTTACGTGAATCAGCTTCTATAGATGTGATTTCTGGATTTTCTTTTGGAACAACTGGAAAATCATGCAAACATGATAAAAGTGTATGCAACTTCATTTCACTAAACCCTCTCTACATTGTTTATTTATCTTTTTTTCAGTAAGCAACACATTACCTCCTATATAAGGAGGTAAGTGCTACTGGCCTATTTATGAATGAGACACTTATTGTCTCACATTAAGTAACTGTTCTATAAAGAACTCACTTCCACCAATTGTACCATAAAACATACTATGTTACCTTTAATTCCCGAAGTAAATTCTAATTTTTGAGCCTTCTTTTACTTTAGCTCCCGCTTCTGGTGATTGCTTAATTACTTTCTCTCCATCTCCACTTATATCAAGCTGCAAATCGACGAGTTGTGTTTGTAAGTCTTTCTTTTTCATTCCAATTAAATTCGGAACTTCCACAGTTGGTGTATCGCCCCATTTATATTCTTTCTCAACTTGTTCTTTTCTCGGTTTCACTCCCATAACAGGAAGAGCATCTCGAAGGATATTCCCAACAATTGGAGCTGCTACCACTCCACCAAACTGTGTAACCCCTTTTGGATTATCCACAGCAACATACACAACAATCTCTGGATCATCCGCTGGAGCAAATCCGATAAAAGATACAATATAATTATTCTCTAAATATTTACCATCTTTCACCTTTTGAGCAGTACCCGTTTTTCCACCTACACGATATCCATCAATATAAGCTCCTTTACCAGAACCTTTCGCTACAACATTCTCTAATGCATAACGAACTTTTTCTGAAGTTTCCTTGGAAATAACTTTTCTTTTCTCAACAGGTGTCTTTTTACTAACAACTTGATTATTTTTTGGATCAATAAACTCCTTAGCTATATACGGCTGATACAATGTTCCACCATTTACAGCCGCCGCTACAGCTGCTACTTGTTGAATTGGTGTAACAGAAACCCCTTGGCCGAATGAAGTTGTTGCTTGCTCTACTGGACCAACTTTATCTAAATTAAATAAAATCCCACTGCCTTCACCTTGCAAGTCAATTCCAGTCTTCTGCCCAAAACCAAAATTACGAATGTATTTAAATAATCGGTCTTTACCAAGGCGATCACCAAGTTCAATAAATCCCGGGTTACATGAGTTTTGAACGACTTCTAAAAACGTTTGACTGCCATGACCTCCTGCTTTCCAGCATTTCAATCTAGCTCCACCGACTTCAGCTGCTCCATCATCATAAAACGTATCCTTCTCTAAGTCTACTAAATTTTCATTCAATGCTGCAGCTAATGTAATGATCTTAAATGTTGAACCAGGCTCATACGTACTCCACACAGGTAGATTTCTGTTATACACTTCTGGAGAGACACTTTGAAAATCCGCTGGATCAAAACTCGGCCGACTAGACATACCTAAAATTTCACCATTTTTAGGATTCATTGCAATCGCAATCATACCGTCTGGATTATAAGTTGACTCCGCAATATTCATTTCTCTTTCCATAATCCTTGTAATACGCGCATCGATTGTTAATCCTAAATTTAAACCAGCTTCTGGTTTTTTGAAATCATCACCAACATTAGGCATCCTTTGTCCTTTCGCATCTGCAAAAAAACGCACATGACCTTTGTCCCCATTTAGCTCCTTATCATAATATTTTTCTAGTCCCATAAGACCTTGGTTATCGCTACCTGCAAAACCTAATACATGTGATAAAAAATTCCCAAATGGGTAGTACCGGATAGAATCCTCTGCGATATACACGCCCTTCAAACTTAAGCCTCGTACCTCTTTCGCTTTGTCATGTGATATTTTCCTTCCGCCTTTATCTAACCTTACAATCGATTCTTTTTTTGTAATCCTCTTATAAATCTCATCTTTTTCCACACCTAATACTGCAGCTAACTTCTCTGCAGTCTCTGCTGGTTTTTCAATTTGCCTCGGTACAACAAAGACAGTTGGAGCACTTTTATTCGTGGCAAGTTCCACACCATTTCGGTCTAAAATTTTCCCACGTTCGGGTTCAAAAGTAATATTACGACTCCATGAATCTTTCGCACGATCCGTTAACATATTCCCAAGAAAAAATTGCACATATCCAAGACGAATATCGATAATAGTGAAGATAAGTATACCTGATATAAGTATAAAAATAAGTCGTTTTCTAACTGTTACATTTGATACACGCATATCGGAACAAGCCTCCCTTACGCCTAGCTTGTTCCAATATATGCTTGTACTTATTTAATTAGAACTTCTTCTCTTTTACCATTACGGCTTTTCTGCTTCTTGTTGTGGTTCGAGTGGCGGTACGAGTGTGACACCTAATTCTGTACCAGGTTGTAATAATGTTCCTTCCGCCACACTTTGTTCTGTTACGTATCCTGTACCAGAAGGCTTCAAGTTAAGCTGTAATGTCTTCGCTAAATTCATAACATCACGCAGTGCCCATCCTTGTATATTTGGCATTGTAGGCTTATCTCCTACCAAGAAGACTCGGTCGCCTTTCAATGTTTGTTCAGTCGCTTTTGGTACTTGTTGCTGTACTTTCCCTTCACCTAATACGATTGGACGAAGTTTTGCTTTATCAATTGCTTTCCCCGCTTCAGCCATCGTTTTACCAGTTACATCTGGAACAGTAGTTTGTTGCTCTTTCAGATGTTTTTTCGGATCTTTCACTTCATTTGGCTTAATCTTTAAATACTCTAAACTATTTTTTGTTACATATTTAAAAATATCAGCTAAAGGCTGTGCACCGTTCTCATCATCTTTTAATTTCGGCTGTTTTACAGCTACATAAACAACAAGTTGTGGGTCGTCCATTGGTGCCATACCTAAGAATGAGAATATATAATTCTGTCTTCCTGTCATATAGCCGCCTTTTCCATCCGGAATTTGCGCTGTACCTGTTTTACCACCAACTGAATATCCATCAATTTTATAAGCTGTCCCTGTACCTTTCGGAGATGTAACAACACGTTCTAATAACTGTCTTACTTGCGCTGCTGTTTCCTTTGTAACAGGTTTTCCTACTTCTTCTGGCTTATGTTCTAATTTTACTTTCCCTGTTATCGGATCTACAATTTTATCAATTGCATAAGGTTTCATCATTTTCCCATCATTTGCAATAGCTGTTGCAGCTTGTACAAGCTGAATTGGTGTTACAGTGGAACCTTGTCCAAAAGCTGTTGTCACTTGTTGTATTTGCTGATCAAATAAAATTGTATTCGATCCTTCACCTGATAAATCAATGTTCGTTTTTTCATCTAATCCAAAACTATGAATATATTTTCGGAAACGTTCTGGACCAAGTTTTTGATCTCCTAAAATTGCAAACGCTACGTTTGAAGAACGTTCTACCCCTTCATCAAACGTGATAGAGCCCCAACCAGCACCGCCGTTATGATCTTTTATTTTCCTATTTCCGACTTGATATGTCCCGGACTGATAATAATCTTGCCCTTTGTACACACCTTCATTAATAGCTGCCGCTAACGTGAAAATTTTCATTGTTGATCCAGGTTCAAATGCATTGGCAATTGCGTCATTGAAGAAATATTTAATTTGACGATCATTAGGGTCATAACTAGGTTTAGTAGACGTCGCTAATATTTTTCCAGTTTTCGGATCTGCAACAATCCCTATTAAACTTTCTGGTTCATATTGCTTACTTGCTGCTTTCATCGCGTCTTCTAAATAACTTTGGACACGGTGATCAATTGTTAAATACGCGTTATCTCCATTTTTAGGTGCCTTTACATTAACTTTTCCACCATCAAGAGACACACCTTTACGGTCACCTGTATATGCTACTTCTCCGTTAGAAGCACTTAAATATTTATCCAAGCTTTTCTCTATGCCAAATTGACCTACCGAGGTTCCATTCTCATTTGGTTTTGCATGACCTATAACGTAAGATGCGAAATCACCGTTTGGATACACCCTTGCATTTTCTGTAATAAAAGATATTCCCGGCAACTTCAACGCTTCTATTTGTTCCTTCTTTTCTTTCGTCAAATCCTTACCTAACGTTCCAAATTCGACTTGACTTCTACCTTCCTTATTTAAAGAAGCTAAAATATCCTCTTCGCCTTTTCCAAGTACTCCTGCAATTTTCTTTGCAGTATCTTCTTTATTCTCAACAGAGTTAGCACCTTTTAGGGCGGCTACTATTTTATAAGAGTTTGCGTCTTGTGCTAACACATGACCGTTTTGATCATAAATGGTTCCTCTGTTCGCTTCAAGAACTCCTGTTTTACTATGCTTTTGTTTAGCAAGTGCATCTAAATCTTGATTATGAACTGTTCCTGTTGATTGTATGTAAAAAAATCGGGCTAATAACAGCAAAAAGAGCAGGAGGAAAAATATCATAAAATAACCTGCTCCCTTATTGGTATGAAATTTAGTCATATTCTTCTTCATCGTTCCTTCACACCTATTGCCTTATTTGAGGCCTTTCACATTATTCGCATTAATTTCTAGCCCGTGTTTTTTTGCAACTTCAGCGATTCGTTCATAGCGACTTAACTTCTCTACTTCAGCTTGTAATTCTTGATTTTCTTTTTGCTGCTGTACAATTTTTTCTTCTATCGTCGCTGCTTCTACATTAACTTGATAAAGGCCTGCTTTATTTCCAATAAACGCGACACAGGCATACAATAAAAAGCCAATAAACGCTACATACAACAGTTTTTCGATTCTTGTAATTTTCGCTTTAACTTTCGGCTTAACCATCTGCTGTGGGGGCGTTTGAATTTGCACCTCTTCTTGCGCTTGTTGTTTGTACTTTACAGCTAAATTAGTCATACCTCTCTCTCCCTTTTATCGTTTTTCAGCGATTCTCAACTTCGCAGAACGCGCACGATTATTTTCTTCTAGCTCTATATCAGAAGGTAAAATCGGTTTTCTTGTAATAAGCTTTAATTTTGGCTTAAATTCATCAGGAATAATCGGTAATCCTGGCGGCAATTGTGGCGTTGTACTATTTCGCTTAAACGTTGTTTTACAAATACGATCTTCTAATGAATGGAATGTTATAACACTAACTCTTCCACCTGGCTTAACCATCTCAATAGCAGATTCCAATGCTTCTTCAAATACTTTTAATTCATCATTTACAGCTATACGAATTGCCTGAAACACTCGCTTAGCAGGATGCCCACCAGTTCTACGAGCAGGAGCCGGAATACCTTCTTTAATTAGCTCTACTAATTCTCCTGTCGTTTCAATAGCTTTATTCTCACGATAAGCTTCAATTTTTCTTGCAATTTGTTTTGAAAATTTCTCTTCACCGTATTGGAAGAAAATCCTTACAAGTTGTTCATATGACCAACTATTTACAACATCATATGCTGTTAATGGGGCATCTTGATCCATCCGCATATCTAACGGTGCATCATGATGATAACTAAAGCCTCGCTCTGGTGTATCTAATTGTGGGGATGAAACACCTAAATCAAATAAAATACCGTCTACTTCTGTTATACCTATTTCCTGCAGTTTTTCAGCTAAATAGCGGAAGTTACTCTTTACTGTTATAAACTGTTCACCGTATGAAGAGAACTTTTCTTTCGCGTTTTGAATCGCTATCTCATCTTGATCAAACGCTATTAATTTTCCACCTTCAGTTAATTGGGATAATAAATAAGAACTATGTCCTCCTCCCCCCAGTGTACAATCTACATATGTACCATCTGGCTTTATATCTAAGCCGTCTACTGTTTCCTTTAAAAGCACTGTTACGTGTTTAAACATTGTTGCACCTACTCTTTTTCCAATTAATTATGTTGAATGTATCCCTTCCTCTAAACACATCTTTCACGCTTAGAGAATGAAATAATACGAAAGAACGACTCATTTAACTTACCAATAAAGGCAACATACTATACAAATCGCTATTTTCTTTTATTATATACTAAATTTTATCATCTTTTGCGGGAATTTAAATAAAAAACTGGCGAAAAAGCGAATAATACGTTTACATTTTGTGCTATTTTGTCATATATTTAAGTATCCAACACAATTATCACATCTATTTTTTTGATTGATAATTCAGAAAAAAATCACTTCACAGTAAATTCAACGGAATAAAAATAAAATCCTGCTCCAAGGAGCAAGATTTTATAGTTTTATAACATGATGTTTTCCGTCCCAAGAAAAAGGGTTTTCCATTACACGATCAACGAAATCCAAACCAAACTGATTTAAATAATAACATACATTCCACACACGTTCTTGCGGCGCACCTAATGGACGAAGTGCGAATTGTATACGGCGAAATTTATTTAGCTGAACCTCATACTTTTTCTCAACATTTCTTTTCAACATTCTTTCCAGCAGTTCAATTTGTTCATTAATTTTCAATTCGTTTTTCCCTGCAAACGCACTTAACCCCGGCTCTATTTTCTTTACAAATTGCTGTAAAGATGTATGAATATCGGCAATTTCTTTTTTCGCCTTTTCAAAATGATTATCAATCGGTTCCTCTATTTGATTAGACAACCAGTTTTCACGCAGTTTATCGACATCATTTAAAAACGGATCACTTTCTCTCAATTGCAGATCGAATAAATCTGTCGCTATACATCTCTCCACATAAGTAATTGTAAGACGAGGAACGACAGGTGGCATTTGAAAACCGACAGTATGGAATACTTGTTGTAATTCACTCCAATAAGCTAATTCCCCTGGACCTCCAATAAATGCGAGCGTAGGAAATACATACTCTTGCATAAGAGGACGTGTTACAACATTATTACTAAAACGTGCCGGATTTCTCTCCATCTCTTCAATCAACTCTTCGTATGAAAATGAATGCGCCCCATCCTTTCCAACAAACTTACCTTGATGCTCTTCAAGCAATACTCGTTCATTATCTATTTCCATAAATATATGCACTGCATGAGACTTCGTTTCAATAATCGGTTTGTATCCTAGTTCTTTAATTACTTCCTGCTGATTACGAAGGCCCTCTTGTACCTCTTTATACTTACTTATAATTCGCTTAAAAAATGGAATTTCTAACTTTCTTAATTCAGGATGATGTGAATCAACAAGGATTAAACCAGAATTAGCAAAGATTTTCGTAATAAGATGAGCAAAGAAATCTACATACGTATTCGATTTTTCCAAAGCATCATCAACAAATTTTAATACATCCTTTGTAAAATTTGTTTCTGGATATGTTTTAAAAATCTCTTCAATCCAATTTCTACAATCTTCAACAGAAAGTTCAGACTCAGAAGCACTCGCCTTTTTCGGATTACGATCATAAAAAATAGTTTTTTTCATCTTTTTATTTTTCGCTAAAAAAGTATGGTTAATCTCATCCATATCATGGTCTTCACCCGCAATCCAGAAGACAGGGACAACTTTCACCCCTAAACTTTCTTCTTTTTCCTTTGCAAGCTTTAAAATTGAAATAACTTTATGAATTGTATAAAGCGGTCCAGTTAATAACCCCGCTTGTTGTCCAGCTATTACAACATATGTATTTTCATCTCCAAGCGCTTTTACATTTTGAAGTGTAGATTCTCCCGCTTGTAATTTTGTATTATATTCTAATAAATGCGCTACTACATCTTGGCGGAAAAACTCCCTTTCACGCAAATCATGTAAACGCTGTTTAAAAGCATCTTCTGTTAACATATAATCAAAACATGACTGTATCTCTTTTTTACCGTTCATATAGTCCGCTACAACACCTTGTTGCGGAACAGAGATTTCTTTTATCTCCATATAATTCTTCCTTTCGTATCCAGTTCTCTCACCAATCCACATTGTAGTCAATGTTTCACGTAAAAGCAAAGAATAACACTTATACTCTTGTTTCTAACCCTTTTATTGCATCGAACAAAAATTGAAGTGTCGGAACTGGTCGTTGCTGTTTCTTAGCCTCTTCTAATACATATCCAACAATCGCATTAATTTCCGTCTGTCTATTCGCTCTTACATCGGCTAGCATAGAGGATGTATTACGAGACGTTCCTTCACACACATTGCGTACCATTTGCCATACCATCTCTTTTTCTCCTCTAATAAGAAAGGCGACCTCCTGAAACACTTGCTCCATCATTTGATAAAAAAAACGATTCTTGGTTAATTCACCATTCTTAACTCCCAATAACGCCGTCAACGGATTGATACATACATTTACCACTAATTTTTTATGCATAATCTCTTTCCAATCCGTTTCTATTTGAACTGGAAAATAAGACACGGGAAAAGAATGGAATACACTTTCGAAATGTATAGATTGACCACAAACCACTCCAAATTTCGTTACCCCAACTCCAGTATGATGAACGATATGCCCTCCCTCTTTTTTCGCACCATGTTCTACAATACCAACAGCTATATTTTCACACCCTATGTTCAGCATCTTTTGAAGATGTGACATTCCGTTTTGCAAAAAGATTAATGATGCTGCCCCTTCCACAAACGGTAGTATGTCATCTATATGATATTGCTTCACAGCAATAAATATATAATCTAAATTTTGCGCTACCATACTTTCTATCGGTAAAACAGATGGATATACTGTTTCACATGTTCTATCTCTAATACAAGTTACACCTGTTTCATTTAACTCTTCAGCCTGCTTAGCTGTTCTTGTAAACAACGTAACATTTTGGTTACTTTTTTGTAAATAAAATGTATACAATAGACCAATAGCACCTGGTCCGACAATTCCAATTTTCATTTTCACACAAGGGATTCACATTAAGCGCCCTTGCCGCCCCCCTTTTTTTATATCTTTTTAAAGTACATGAGCACGCCCTATAATTTCGTTGTCCTCTGCCAAACAAATACACTCTCATTTTTCACTACGTATATACTGCCTATTAATACACTTATACTCTTAGTTTAGCAAATCCTCAAAAAAATAATAAAAGAAATATACTATCTTCTTCATAAAAATAAAAAAATGAGTTATACTATTATTGTAAATATTTTTACTTTTCTGCATTCAACGAGATAAGAAAAGGATGTGATGTAATGGGATTCCCAAAAGTTGAGCGCTTGCTCATCAATTATAAAACGTTAGATGAATTTAAAAAATTTAAAGGGTGCGGAGCCCAAGAACTATCTATGCTGGAAGAATTGCAAGCAAACATTATTGAAAACGACAGTGAATCTCCATTTTACGGTATTTATTATGGCGGATCACTAATTGCACGTATGAGTCTATATATGAAAAGAAACGGCGGAGAACCATTCGAAATTACAGGTCCTTACCTAGAACTTTATAAACTTGAAGTATTACCAACTTTTCAAAAACAAGGATTCGGGCAAATGCTTGTAAATCATGCGAAACAAATGCAATTTCCTATTAAAACGATAGCGCGTATTCATTCATCTGGTTTTTGGGATAAATTAAGTTTCAACCCCGTATCAGTAACTGATGGAGATTTTTATATTTGGCATCCAGAAACAAATTTGAATGCGGTTACAAACGAAGAATCGGCTTAATAAATAAATAAATAAAAAAAACAGCTGTATA
This sequence comes from Bacillus sp. D48C, assembly GCF_053345735.1. Taxonomy (NCBI): domain Bacteria; kingdom Bacillati; phylum Bacillota; class Bacilli; order Caryophanales; family Bacillaceae; genus Bacillus; species Bacillus sp. D48C. Next base: position 32,655 of record NZ_JBKFAQ010000008.1, on the reverse strand, counting down.
ACAGCTGTTTTTTATTTCTTAAGCTTCTCTAACTTTTCATTCGAGCGAGCGTTGTTTCTTTCCACTACCATTACACTTCTTTTTTGATCGATATAATCAAGTAATGTTCTATACTCTTCCTCATATACTGATAATCGCTCCAGAAGACGCTCTCTTTCTGTTTGTAATGATTCAACTTGTTGTTGCAACACCGTTAAAGAGTTTTCATCTTTATAATTTTGCAAGAAGTCAATAACATCATTCAACGTAATTGACGTAGGTTCTAACACCTTCGTCTCTTTCACTTCATAATTTTCTACTTTACGAAGTTGCTTTGCTTCCTCAATACGTTCTTTATATTGCTTTCTTACGTAAGAATTCCATCTAAATCCACATGCTGCTGGTGTACGTGATAAATTTTTTCCCACTTCCTTAAAGGCAGAAAGTTGTGTTCCACCTTCTCGAATATGCCGGAGTACTACTTCTGCCAGAAGCAAATCTTCATCATCAGTCCAAGCATCTTGTCTTGTTGTCGCCATCTCTCTAGTCCTCCCTATGCATTTTTTATTAAGCATATGCAGTTACTAGAAAAGATAGAATACAACAACTAAAGATTAAGACAAAAAAAAATAAACGCAGAAGATATCTTCTGCGTTTATTTTCCCGCAATTACTTGCTGATTACTTCTTTACCTTTGTAAGTACCGCATGCTTTACATACACGGTGAGCTAATTTCGCTTCACCACAGCTTGGGCACTCTACCATACCAGGTACTGATAATTTGAAATGCGTACGACGCTTTCTTTTTACTGTTTTAGAAGTTCTTCTAAAAGGTACAGCCATTCTTCCCACCTCCTTAAAAGAAATAGTTATTTTCATATGAAGGCCTGAACCAGTCTTCCGATTATTTGTCAAAAAACTTTGCAAGTCCTGCCAATCTTGGATCAACAGTCTTTTCTTTGTCTTCTTCCGAAATCACTTGCCAGTCTTGACCTTGCGTCGGTGCTCCACCAGAAACATCATCACTGAAAATTTGCATTGGAATCTCCAAAAGTATATTTTCCTTGATTACGGGCAGTAAGTCAAGTACTTCTCCTTCTAAAGAATGAATTTCAGCTTCAGTTTCAAATTCTTCTTGTGAAGTTTGGAACACCTCAGTTGTTTTAATGTCAAATGGTAATGTCACATCTACTAAAGAGCGAGAACATGGTAAAACCATGCTTCCAGTTATATGTAGATGAAACGTAAACTTACCGGAGCCAAAATCAACTCTTCCCATTACATGCACAGGATTAATTTCACGAATATCTTTCTCGACCTCTTTTAGCTCACTTACATCTACCATCTCATCCAATGTCAATCCTTTATTTCTCAATTTATTCAATTGATGGATGGACCATTTCATATCATATCACCTCAAGGCAACAAACAAAATTATAGCTAGCCATTTTATATTTGTCAATGTTTTTTCTTTACACCTCTAAAGATGCATTGTGTCCATTATGTGATAAAACGTGTATTCTTGTCCAGCTATATTTTCTATTTTAGACAAAATGGACATAAAGTAAATAATAAATGTGGTACAAGTTGTGGTCAATGTGGTCTACGTGGTCAAAAGAGAGTGGTCGTTTTATGCGCCGCTCTCTTCTTATATATATGCCCATAATTAATTTTGTGATTAAAATTCTTCTATTACATAAACCTTTACAAAAATATCATATTTAGCTGCTAATTCTTCCAGTTTCTTTTCTCTGTATTTTGTAACTGTAAAAAAATGAATGATTGGTACTTTTCCGTTATATTTATTTTTATAATACATAGTAAATTCTCCATACCTTTTCAGCTTCTCACTATTTACATTCATCATCTGCGTTCGATCTATTTCAACAGCATTTAAAATCCCTTCTTCATCTCGAAATTTCACATCTGGAATAATTGTCTTCTTTTTATCATCTATTTTATAACGTATAGCTGTTTCTATCTGCCAGTCATCCGGACAAAACAGATAGAGCCAAGCTTCATTTCTCATAAGACTGTGTGCTAATCGATTTGTTGGTACTATCTTTTCTGTATCATCGAATAGCGCACGCCCTTTTTTATTTAAGTAATATACATATTCTTTTTTATATACTGTACTATTAACGAATGCCCCCAAATCCTTTAATATACGGTTTGCATTTCTTATGCCACCTAAATCATGTATAGTCATTAAATGCCTACGTGTAGCAAATTTCAGCTTTCTAATCGAGGTCAGAATCATCATCTGACGATTCAATTTGATGTGTGTTTGCATGTTCATGTTTCTCCACCTCATATTGTTTTAGGACATTCCACATCGTTTCATTAGAAATATAAGGTACTTGAATTTCTGTTAATCTATCCGTTTTAAACAAAGCGCGTCCAGGTATACTTTTAATCGATTCCAATCCACATTCATCTATAACTACTTGAGAAGCTGTTTGTGTCGGTAATCTAAATCCAAGCTTCGCATCTGAATTTTGCTTAACTTGTCGCGGTAATGTATCTCCAGTCGGATATTGTGTACAAAAAATCAACCTGAATCCAAGTGCCCCGCCAATCCTTGCTATATAAGAAAGCATTCTCTGACAAGCAATTAATAACTTTTGCTGCTCTTTACTCATACTTTTATCAGGACAAAGTTCAGCCCCTTCATCAACTATAATGAAATGTCGTTCTTTTATATTTGTTTCTACAACGTTTGTATAGTGTCTTTCCTTCATATAGCACATTTTTTCTTCCATCTTTTCAAGAATTGTATTTAAAACTTGAAACGCTTGAATCGGTTTTTCTGCTATAGATTCAACTTGCTTTAAATTTTGATATGGTCCGAATTCTAATCCACCTTTTAAATCAACAATGTATAAATGCGTATGGTCTGATTGTGCTGTAATAAGAGATGTCATTACATTCTTTAAAAATACAGTTTTCCCCATACGTGTTAAACCACCTAAAGTCATGTGTGGAGTTTTATCAAAATCATGATAAATTAATTCTTCTAAGCTTTGCCCTATAGGTACAACCCATTTCCCTTGTTCGACTAATGTTTCGGACCATCTCCACTTATTAGGTATGTCTTTATGAAATACTCGAATGCTTAATTTATAATTATCATAATGGATCCGAACAGGTTTGTTTAATCCCTCACTCACAACATCCTCAACCTTTTGAATAATTTTGCTGGGCATACCTACAGGTAAAGTGTAAATATATGTTGTGCTGTGATCATCATCAATTTGTTTTTGAAACGTAGGATAATGCAACTTATCGTCCCTTTTAATAGCAATCCCACTCACCTCAAAAAAGACTTGGATTTTCTTTTTATCATCATCTTTTCGTTTGAACTTATCACTTACTAATCCATAAGTTAATGCTGCTGCGGGAACCAGTAGTAACTCCAACATAAACATTTCCCCCTTACATATCCTATAAGGATATCATTGCACTTTTTAGGAATATAACGAGACAAGCCTTTCCTTATACCTTCTCTGTTGTCCCACCCTTCCATATTGTGTTCCATTATAGAAACATAACTAGCGCATAACGTAGAAGATATAAGAACGAGCCTGTGAGCGTTGTGTACAAAGTAATACGTGGAAGCCAATGTGGAACACTCTTCCCCATCTTTTCTGCTACCTTCATTGCAACTACTGACAAACCTGTTGCCGTCCAAATAACTACCGCTTCCCCTGCGAGTGTCATATCTATTCCCCCTCTACTTTCTCACGGAATATAATACCTTTTCTCGTAAGGACTGCATCATAACAATCCATTAAAGTTTCCCAATTTAGAATGTCTTCTTCCTCACCGTATAGATCCTCTTCAATAACCTGGGATAAACTGAAATATCTTCTATACTCCTTGTTATTAAAAACTTCATGATTTTTCATGTGATTCATAATTGATTCCGTTTCTGATTTTGATTTGGATTCGTTATACATTTGACGTAATTCTTTTGAAGGATGTAAATATGGAGTTGCATTCAAGTGGTTATACTGCCAACGCATGTAACCCTCTCCCCTCTTGATGTCCTTAGTTCCACTTGGTATTCCTCGTGGTCTTGATATAGGTATATGAACTAGAATGAAATACATTGTCTGTCCATACTAAATTTATTTTTTAAAAGGACAAAAATGATTTCACAAGAATATACATATAGGGGGTGGGAATGTGTTACGTAGCAACTTAAAACAAATTGTAGATGAAAAAGGATTGCGTTACGGATTTGTAGCTAAAAAAGTTGGCATAGCTAATTCTACAATGACCAACTTGCTCCAAGGGGGCTCACCGACACTTTTAGTTGCGATTAGAATTGCTAAAGTCCTCGATATGCGAGTGGAAGATATATGGATTGAAGAAGAAAAATAATAATATAAAATCAAACTTTTAAAATATCGTATTAATTGGGATGATTTATTTAATTAAAAGGGGATGATACGGTGAAGGTTGTCCAGTCAATATTTAGAGGATTTCGTTTGATCAGTAGGATTGTTAATCCAATACTAAAGGCATTATCCAAAAGTAAATTTTAATTACATAGAAATAAAAAAAGCCGACTTATATAAGTTGGCTTTTAAAATCAAAAAAGATTTTCTATCCATTCTATAATAGACTTCCAAAAAGAAAAGAGTAAAATTAATCCTACAACTAAAGACACTAAGAATGAAATAATAATAGGGTGTCTTTCAGCGAAAGACTTCTTCTCAGTCGGAGTTGTAGCATTATATTGATGCCCAATAGAAGAGTTTTTAATTTTGTTTTTGTTACCAATACGTATACTCATTTTTTACCACCAAATAAATGCCCTAACATAGATTTAGACAACTTATTTTTATCTCCTAGTTGTATTGAGCCATCATAAATTATCTTCTCAATATTATATGTAACTTGCGCTTTCTTAGAGGTGTCATCTTCTACTTGAGACTTAATATCCAAATCATCCAAGTTGTCAAACTCTTTTTCAAGTTCCATAATAACCTCAATTAATTTAGACTTTACATGAGAAACAATTCCATTAAGTTGATTAGATCCTATCCGCATCCTCATCCCCAAAAGCTGAATTTGTCTTGTAGATATAGCGTGACAATAGCTTGTCGGAATAATCAATGCATAATTCTCACGACTCTCTCCATTCAATATATCCTGGAGTGCTCCAATACCATCGCTTATGTTTACTGTTTTAAGTTCATCAATTAGATCATCATTCAATAAATTTTCCAAAGGTACAGAAGCATCAGTGTACTGAGCAGCAGAATTTATTACGTATGTACCTACAGGATTCCCTTTCAGTATTCTATATGGAGGAATTTCTTCATCTGATGTATAACCTTGTAGCTCTCCGTGAATCCAATTCATAATTGTTTGATTATCCAAATCAGAGAGTATAACTTTTAATCTAAAAAGAATATTCTCAAGACTTTCTCTTCCACTTACTACATCATGTAATAATTTACTTCTTGCCATGTAATCACTCCTTTTCTAATATATTACTTTTCTAGTCTACTAAATTTAGAAATCACAAACAATTAATTTAACGTTTCAAACTAAAAAAACCGCCCAATTAAGGACGGCTCTTGTTTTTACTTCACATACACATAGGCTTCATTTGCTGTTACATAGTATGTTTTACCTTTGCTATTGTGGACTTTATATTGCTTTGATCCATTGGCACTTACTTTCGCATCAATCGTAAATCCTAAACCTGCATCTACAGAACCAGCAACATCTTTATCCTGCCAAGATGGAGCATCATAGAAACGTAGATTGTTAACTTTAGAAACAACGCGTTTCCCTACAATAGATGAATCTACTGTACTTTTCTTATTAAACTTCACATAAGATGGATCATTCTTAATCCACTGATCTCCACCAAGATTCAGCCAACCATCCTTTTCAGCCCATATAATATAAGATTCTGGTTTATTTAACTGACGAATCTTAGAATAACTTGTACCAGGTCCTTTACGTAAATTAACGTTGTAGCCTTCAATATAAGCAATACCGTCTGTTACAGCTGTTGGCACTTCTTCTGGTTTAGATGGTTTTTCAGGTACAGAAACATCCACATTAGAATTATTATACGCTCGTTGTACATCTGCTCTGAATTGAGCTTCTGAAACACCATGAGACTTTAAGTAGTCAATTGGATCTTCATGATCTGTACCGCCAAGGTGATGTGTTACATCACTATGTGTCCACAATCCTTTTTCTGCAGATATCTTGTTATCTTTTAAAATTTTCGCTAAAAGTTTTACATATTTTTCATAAGAACGTTTGAATTTTGTATAGTCGGCTGTTTCGCATAATTCTACATGTACAAAACGTTTATTAGCTGCAGGTCCGCCGCCATAAGCAATGTATTTTGTATCAGCAATTTGGATTGTTTCGTCCCAATCGACTGCATAGTGAACAAAAGCATTTCTCCATGTACGAGACTCATACTTTTGAATATTGATAGCTGGTGCTTCTGGAGTCGCCGTAGAATGAGCTACAACTCCCTCGTAAGCGCCAACACCGTAACGATATGGTTGTTTAGGTAAATCTGGAATAATAAGTGTTCTATCAGCAAAAGCGCTTGTTGCAATGGATAAAACTAAAATAACCGCAAAGACTACAGAAGAAATATGTTTTAATGTCTTTTTCATTTTTCATCACCATTCCCCATAATTTTTTGTTTAATATCTGATACATCATTTGCTAATGAACTAAAGGCTTTTGCTTGTTCTTCAATTACACCCTGGTTCTTTTCAATGACCTTTTGATACTGCTCTTCACGCTGCTCATTCTTTTTTTGCGTAGTAAAAAGCATCCACACGAATAATGCTGCGAATGCTCCTTGTTGCATCATTGAATTGAAAATTGCATCTTCCATTGTTCTCATCTCCTTTTTATCAATAAAAAAAGAAGCATACATATGCTCCTGGTTAAGCTGCAAAGCAACTTGGATCCATCCCAAATATCTCTGCAATATCCTCTTCACTTCTGTCCTTCAGATAAGATTCCGTTGTAGAAATATCCGAATGATTAGCAAGCGATTTTAATTTTTCGAGTGGTACACCTTGCACCTTTAAATTATCTAATCTGCTATGACGGAAACAGTGCGGATTAATTTTAAACTCTTTCCCTTCCTTTTCGTACAGCATCTTAGCAAATATCTTGCACCAATAATTAAATACACTTTTATTTAAAAGTTTTCGCCCACCATTCTTATAAACTCTTACAAATAAATCTGGAATAGTATCTTTACCTCGATGATCTATATACAAACGAATACATTTTTGTACTCGTGGATTGTAATACAGCCTAAATTTTTTACCGCGCTTCCCTCGAACCACATTTGTATAATATTGTTCTGTCAATCCTTCCTTTTGAACCTGGTAAACTTCACTCTTTCTCGCTGCACTGTAATAAGACAGTGCTAAATACGTTGCTAACATATATTTTTCTTGCTCAAGTAATTCATCGATTAGCCAATTAATCTGGTCCTCTGTTATAAATGTAATGTCTCGAATTGGATTCTTAGGTAAACCACGCACCCTTGAGCCTACGTTGAACTCGTAATTATAATCATCATCGTCAGCACAAAACTCAAGAGCTGAACGTAATGCACTCATCAATCCATTCACACGTGCGTTTGACATTCCCATCTCTTGAAAGATAATAGATAAATTCCGAATATCTTTACGTGTTAAATCAATAAGCTTTTTATTTTCGAAGTGTTCATGTATCAGAAACAGAATAATTCGTAAATCCCAACTGTATTGCTGTAAAGTGCTTGCCGCTTTCCCTTGCGATTTCTTTTCAATGAGAAAATCTTTGACTAGGTTTTTATTTTCCTGGCTAACATGCTTTTCATAAATTACTTGGTCTACTATTCGTTTCACACTAATCATCTCCTCAAAATAAAAAGAGAAGTGAAATCACTCCTCTTGATTGATGAATTGAATCAAAGCCGTATTTTATGCAAAATAAAAACAGCTTATGGCTGCTCCAGTTTTTCATTTATTAATTTTTGTACTAATTCTTTTAGTGTAGACACATCGTTTGTCAGTGTTACAACTTGCTCTTTTAATTGGTTATTTTCACCTTTAACAGTAGTTAATACTTCATTAAATTCATGATATTGCTGTTGGAAAGCTGCAATAAAGATTGAAACAGTATTATATAAATTAATGGCCCGTTTCTCTTTATCTGTAAATATATCTTCCGTATCATCTGCAATCATACCGAAATACGTTTCAATTTCTTTTGTTGTATACGGTTCTGTTTTTTCTTCCGGCTTGTTTGCACGCATTTGATACAGATCATACATATCATCTTTGAAATTGTACTGTTTGATAGCTAAACTCATGATTTTATCAAGAGCTGAAAAAGGAATATCTTTTATATTCTCTTTCATATTTCTAGCTGACGTAGGATTAAATGCTTTCGCCCACATTTGACCATTAGCATTTACATTTTCATTCGCTCGTAGCGTTCTTAACTCTATATCTCGCCATCCATTACCATATACATCTTTAATTTGTAAATTCATATCATATCCTGATACAAGACTTGCTCTTAGCATTAATCTTCCCATGTTTAAATCATGATCATTCACACCATTGGCAAAGTATATACTGTTACCAGTACTTTTTCTATCAAAATGAAACTCACCATAGTCATTTTTAAAATAATGTGGTTCTGTTGTTGTCACTATAAACTTCCCGTATCCTCGAGCCCACCCTACTGAGTTAAAAACAATGTCATTCAAATTATCAAAGTATAATCTTCCGGCTGCATATGTATACAGATGCCCACCGTCATTCTGCATTTGAATATATGATGACCATATATTAGTACCTTCCGCATTTTGTCCTTTAGATATTCCAAGTGTAGCCCAAGCTTTAGATGGTTCTTCAACGCCATTAATTCGTGGAGTCGTTTGATAAATATAGAACGATCCTGTGCCAGTGTATTTTCTATTATCAGAGCCAAGTACGAATGAAGGTTGGATACTTCCATCAGTTGTTTCCATAAATCCTATATAACCACGTGGTCTATCTAAATCAAAAATCTTCATGTCTTGCTTATTTATTTCAACAAATCTGTTTCCACTCGTTTTAAGTGTTACTCCTTCTAAAACTTTTCCTTTGATATGATTTGCTGTAATAAAACCTACTAAGTTAATTCTGTTCGCATTCAAAGTAATGTTTTCTTTACTCATATTGAATGCTGCGATTACATCATTTTCTTTTACAGATATACTAACGCCCTTTTCAGTTAACTGAAGACGGGTTTCCATATCTCTTACATAAGATGATGTGGCAAATTGCCCATTTGCTTGATCTTTTGTATATACCTCTGTCTTTTTGGCTGAAGCATTTATACCCTGTTCATTGATAGTAAAGCGGTTATCAATCAAAGTCATTTTTTGATTAAATTGCTCAGTTGCAAGTTTGTTAGCTAATTCGCCCAACAAATCTTGTTTATTTTTATCAACGGTTTGCTTCAACTCAGGTATCTTAAATCCAGCAACATAACTTTCTACTTGTTTAAGCTCAACTTTTGCACTAATTGCTGTTGCCTGTTGTTCGAGCTTTGTATTTGCTTCAGTAAGCTTTTCCCCTTGATCTGATACTACATTATTTAAATTGCTAACTGTGGTGGATAGTCCGCTTGCTGTTTGCTCTACTGTAGTCATACGCTTGTCGAATCCAGCTTGGCTATTTTGAACATTTGTCACAGTAGTTTTAACACCATCCACACTTTTTTCAATATCGGTTGTTTTCTTCGTGAATTCATCGATTGTTACTTGATCTTCTGCCGCTGGTCTATATTCAGTTGCTTTATTTCCAATTTCAATTTGCCATTCTTTAAGTTCAACCATACCTTTTACATTTCGAATTAAACTATTTAGATAACCAGTTTTAATTGCTTTATTTTTTATTGTAACAACAACAGAATAACGAACCCAACCTTGAGAGGTAGCGACTTTGTCTTCTATACGAATAGGTAGCCAAACTTGCTCATTATCTTCATATGTCACTGATAATTCCATACCAATCCAAGGGCTAGGTGTTCCCTTCGAAAAAGCTTGTGTTCTAGCCGTGAGGGAAAGAGCAACTTCTTGACCTCTAATCATTTCGAACGTATCAGGAACAAATTTAAAAGATTTTGAATCAGTATTTGAAATGTTCGTTCCAGTGTCAGATTTAAATGTGCCACCTGTATTTAACAGAAGGTTACGTCCGCTAAACTTCATATCATCAAACTTTTTCTCAACACTCTCTAATTTTTCACTAGTCTTCCCAGCTTGTTCTTTAATTTCGGTTGTTGTTTTCTTTAGTCCGTTTGTATCGGATTGTATATCAGTTATCGTCTTTTTTGTACCTTCTACAGTTTGTTCGACTGTATTTAATTTGTTACTGATTTCAGTATCTTTTTTTGTTAACGATTCAATAGAAGTTTTAAATCCATCTGCGGTTTGTTCTGATTTAGTAACGCGTTCTGTGAGCTTTCCTTGTTCATTTTGGATATTGCTAACAGAAGTATTAATCCCCTTAATAGTAGTCTCAATTTCTACCGTCTTTTTAGTAAAATCAGTTGTTGTTACTTGATCTTCTGGCGCTGGTGTCCATGCTGTAGCAACGTTAGCTAATTCAAGTTTGACGTTTTTTATATACGCTGCACCTTCAATACCTTCGCCACCATATATATACAATCTAACAACTTTAGTAACATCAAATTTTTCATGAAGTTTCATGGTAAACGCATAGCGTTCCCATCTATTAACTTCACTTGCGTTAAACACGTACTGACCACTGTGGAAGCTTTGTGCTGTGTTACCTTCAATGAAATGATGTAACCCACCGTTTATACGGAAACCTTTTGTATCTGACCAAATATCCATACTAATAGTAATTTCTTTACCGGCGACATTATTTCTCACAAATTCTGCAACCACATCTTCAGCTATACCCATCCATCTATTTTTTTGACCGATGATACTGTTTTTGTTAATAAACGCTAAAACTGGATAACCGAAAGTAGTTATATCTAGATGGGCATGATAACCTTTTGTTGGATCTGCTACACCACCGTTATACCCACTTCCCCAACCAGATGCCTGAAGGTTACCATTTAACGACTTGTCCCAAATTATAGAATCATTAACAATATAACTAGAAAAATTAGAGTTTTTAAGAGAATTTCGTCCATCTAGTTTTGTATTATCTACTTGCGTTTTAAGTTCTGTAAGAGTCTGTTTCGTCCCCTCAGCTGTTGTCTTAATCTCGTTTGTCTTCTGTTCCAACTGTGACAAGCCTTCATTCGTTTTCGTTAGCTCAGACTTCTCTGCTTTTTGTTTAAGAGCCTCATTTGTTTGACTCATAGATGTGTTAATATCTTGGAACTTTTTAACGTTACCATTCTTATCAGTTTCATAAATTTGTTTACCAATAAATCCATTGTTAATTTCCTCTTTTGTAAACACTCCAGATTTATCGGCTTTATCTTTTAACTGTGTATTAATCCATGTTTGATCCACTTTGCCATTTACTTGCTTTTGAACATCTACTATTTGTCCAGCTATTTCTTGCGCTTTACCTTCCACACTTTGAACCTTTTGATTTAACTCCGTTTTGGCGGACTCAATATCTTTATTTACCTGCTCAAGTGTTTCTTTCTTAACAGATTCCACATCAGGTACAACAGATTCCCAAGCTGCGCCTGTCCATATTTTTAAAATACCAGGCTTTCCATTGCTAATATCACACCAAAGTGTTTTATAAGGTTTCAGTCCTGTTGTTGGCGGATTCTTAGCTTCAATGATGTCTACCGTGTTATTTTTAAGATTCTCTTGAACTTTCTCAGCCAATGTTTTCGCTGCTTCGGATTCTTTCTTAGCATTACTAGCTGTTTCATTTGCATCTTTCACTAATTTATCTAACTGATCTATCAGCTCTTGTTTATTGCCTAATGACCCTAAGATTCGATTGTAAATTTTTCGTAGTTCTTCGTTTGGATCAGTAATTTCGCGATAATCACCAAACACATATTTATCTTGTGTAGGATCCGTAAAAGATTCATCACCAGCGATTGTTCTCGCTTCTAAATAAAGCTTAGGTGTGAATCCAGTATCTTTAATTCGAATTGTATCTCCCTCATTGATTAACTCGTGAGCTAGTCCAAATACACGCCCTATACTTTGTGCTTGAACATCATAAGAAACCGAGGTATTCACACGTTTTGCTAACTCTGTTTTCATAAGAGTCAATAAACGTTCTGGTGTTATATCTTGTTCTGTTTCTGGTGTGTAAAATCCAAATTTATGTTTCCCTTTTTCGTTCCAACGTTGAAAAGCATCGTTATCCACAATATATGGAATACCCTTATTTATATCTGAGATAGTGAAAACTTCTCCGCCTTCTTTTTTAATAAAACCAATTAAAGCTGTACAAATGTTTTGTGAGTTTTCGATACGCTTAATTCCAACTAAATCTTTACCTAACGTGACTTCTTTTCCGGTTTCTCTTCCTCTTTTTTTTACCATGTCTACATACCAACCTACAATTTGAGAACCAGACACTTCAACATGGTATATAATTTCTAGTTCAAATAGGGAAGCAATCTTTTTTAAGAAACTCAATGGATCTATAAATTCATCAATAGTCATAGAATGAAATCCAGCGTACTCCGTTTTACCACGCTTCCATTTTGTACCTACAAGAGCAATATCCATAAATTCATTGACTGTCTTGCCTTCAATTTTCTGTGGACGAATATAATCATCTTTAGCAAGATTAATCCATGCACCCGATGCGTAAGTAATTACGGATCTATCGTTTGGGTCTTTTTCTACTTCAGTGATTACATAGGGAACAATACGCCCATCCCTTACTTCTTTTAATACTAAGTTTTGTTGCATAAGTGTTGCTGCATATTTCGAATTATCAAATACTTTAAACTCTAAAGTATCGATATTATTCTTGATTTCCCAATGACGCTTATCATCCCAATAATCTTTTGGTTGTATAGCTGAAACGGTTTGACTCGTTTTAAAATCAATAATATGTAAGATTCCACTTGGTGTTCTCATCTAAACCGCTCCCTATATTTAACCTTTGCTGTTCCGATATCAGAAGGCATGATTTCTAGTGTATTCCTACCTTTATTAATGACAGGAAAATTACTGAAAAAGTCCTTAATATTTATTGCATCCTTCCCTTCAATCGTTACATGACTATTTTCAGTATCAATTATAACTTTATCGCCAACATCTACTATATACGGCGGTGTATTTTTCGTGTTTAAATTTACTTTCCAAAACTTTAAATCACTAACTGACATCGCTTCTACTGGTGGTACATCTTGCCATTGCATAATGCTAATCTGTATTTGAGCTGCTTTTTCCATGTGATAGTTATTTTCATCTGTCCACCGTGCAAAACGTTCTGAATCATCTTTTTCTGTACCAGGAAGAAATTTCGAAATATACGCTTCCCATACGTTTCCTGTTCTAGCTATCCACAATCGACCGAAATATTGATTCCATGTATTCGGATAATCACCACTTTCATAAATCAATCCTGTTTTCCCTGGCTTGTTGTCGTATCCAATAACCATCGTTCCAAAATTTTGTTCAGCTTGCCAATAAAGATCGTTCATAGCAATTTTTGAAAGTACCTTACTATTTTCATCGAGTATTGCTATCTCAACTCGTCCCATTTCATTGATTTTCTTACTCTTACAAGTAACGTAGGCTTGCATAATAAAATCTTGTACTGGACCACCAGGTATACTCTTTTTAACAGCTGCACCATGCCATCCTTTACCTGTTCCAGTACCAAAATCAGAACAATAAAATTGATATTTATCTGATTTCATTTCGCCAACTGGCTCACCATCTTCCATCGCACTGACTTTACTCCATCCGACCGTAGTAGCCATTTCATCCCATACGATACGTTGATTCCTTTCTACAGGCTTTTCTACAGTTTTAAGTGGCATACCGATACGAAAATAATCTCGATCACTTAAGGATACTTCGCCGAACCATACATCTAAAAAAGTGTTTGGTTTCGTAATGTTAACCTCAATAATAGGATTAGAATGAACGGTTCCTTTGTTTTGAACATTTGCTGTTAACCCGAGTGCACCTGTTTGAAAATCTATTGTTCGAGTAGGTCCTAATTTATAAGGCATTGGACAAATAAATTTCAAAGTGCCTTTACCTAACGTAACAAAATCATCAGGATTAAAATCCTCATCAATTATAGCTAAATATGTTCGATCAGGGGTTGCATCAAATACTAGCTCAACCGCTTCTTCTGTAATTAACCATGCTGCTATTTCTTCTTTTAACGTTTCTAAATCTGTTCCATCTGGAACGATAATTCCTACAGGGACAGGAAGTGGACGAGGATCTGTATCCGTTCCTAATAATCTTCCGCCTGGATATCCAGGTGTTTTTAAGAAATTACGTTTTAGAGGTGCCCATGTTGGTGGACTCCATCCTTTTTCTATTTGAATATATTCTTTTCGTTGATTGTTGAATGTAAAAGAGCTCATTTTGACACCCCGTTTCTTTATAAAATAAAAGAAACCCAAACCTAAAAGGCTGAGTTTCTTTCTTCTTCTCTTTCTTGATACTCGGTTGTATATCGATAAGTACCACGTGCAACTTCTCGTCCATCTAAATTGATAGGTACTTCAATTGCTAAGCCACCACCTGGGAATGCAAATTCACCATTTACACCTTGTCCTTGATACAATCCGTTCGCTTGTAATCCTATATTCCCAACATTAACTGTCGGTACTGCTGCTTCGCTCATCGCTTGAGATGCGCGGTTTATTATTCCGATTGAATTTTCCATACCAATCGCAAGACCAGCACCAATATGCTTACCAACTTGATCTCTCATTAATCTTGATGGACTGTGAATGTCAAAGAATCCAGTAAAACCATCTAAAATACTGCTGCCGATGGATTTCACCTTATCTAACACTTTTCCGGCCATACTTCCTAAACCGTCTATCAATCCACTTATTATATCTTTACCTATCTTAAATAAGTCGATCTTTCTTAAAGTATCAACAATCTTCGGGATAATATCAGTCACAATTGTAGAACCTAACTGTCCCACCATACTTACAATGCCTTTTATTAATGCCCAAATTAATTGAACACCCGCTTCAAGTATCTTTGGCAAGTTTCTAATTAATTCCCCTGCTAAAGTGATAATAAGATTAAGTGCTGCCCCAATTAACTGTGGTAAGACTTGGACAATTCCTGCAATTAACATAAGCAATATTTTAATACCCGCTTCAAGTATTTTTGGTAAGTTAGCGATTAATGTGGATGCTATTTTAACAATTAAATCTAAGGCTGCATTAATAAGTTGCGGTAAGACTTTTACAATCCCATCGATAATAGCCATTAAAATTTTTATACCAGATTCAATTATTTTGGGTAAGTTTGCTAGTAATGTATCTGCTATTTTCGTTATAAGATTCATCGCTAAATCTATTAATTGCGGTAGCATTTTAATGATTCCATCTATTAAGCTAATTAAAACCTTAACACCAGCTTCAATAATCTTTGGTAGATTTGATGTGATTGCTTCAATCAAAGTTGTAATGACTGTAATAATCGCTAAAGCGATCATAGGTAAAGCTTGTGTAATACCTGTGATTAACGAAACTAATAAATTTATTCCTATTTCAATTAACTGAGGTAAAAACGACATAATCCCATTAATAATGGTTTCAATAATCGTTACAGCTATTGGGATTAATTGTGGAATCATCTGCATAATTCCATTAATTAAAGTCATAATCAACTGAAGCCCTGTCTCTATAAGCGTTGGTAAGACCTGTACAATTCCAGAAATTAAGGTTTGAATAATTTGTATTCCCGTTTGCACAATCATAGGAAGATAAGTTGCAATCATTTGTGAAATTGTATGAATGATTCCAACTAAGGCTTCAAGGATAATTGGAGCTGCTACAACCAAACCATTTACAAAACTTGAAATCATTTGAGATCCGACTTCAATAAATTGCGGTAATGCTGTTGTTACGAAATTAGCTATATTGGTAAAAATATTTGTTATGGTTTCAAGAATAATTCCGGAGTTTGCATTTAAATACTCTGCTATCGCTGGCAAATAACGAGATACCGAGATGAGAACACCAGGAAGTCCACCAATAATCGCACCTGCTATAGAAGGACCAATTGTCTTAAAAATCTCTCCTAATTGGCTAAAATCTCCTGAAAATACTGCTTTTATAGCATCAAAAAGATGTAGACAAGCGTCACGTATTTTAACAACTGCTAAGCCAATTTTCTCCGCTGCGGCTTGAAAACTCTCAGGTAGATAACCTACCCATTGATTCATATGATCTCCCTCAGCCGCTGTAGTAAATAGATACTTACCTAAAGCGATAAGAATCCCAATAAAGTTCTGTATACCAGTAATCACACCAGTTAGACTATTATTGAAGCCTTCATTTGTCTGCCATAAATGTTTCATCCACACGACTACTCCTGCTATAGCTGCAACGGCGGCTATAAATCCTCCTACCACTAATGCAACCGGACCAGCAACAGCCCCAATACTTACACCTACTATTCCAGCTATACTGGATAAAGTGACAAATACCGGGGCTAGAGCCATGCAAGCTCCAATTAATATTCCTAATGCAACAACAATCGTTGTTAATGCTGCGGCTAATGCTGGATGCGCTGAAACCCAACTCGCAAAAGCTCCAATAATGTTAGCTACTACACCCAAAAGTGGTTCTAGTGCCATTTTTAAATCACCCATTGCCTTTTGAAACTTTACAGCTGGACTTGCATCCATTTTCTTTATAGATTCATTTAAGTTTTTTTGGTTCTTATCAAAATCTACAACCTTTTCTGAGGCACCAATTAATGTATTGGTGATATTCTGCCCTTGATCTTCATACATCGTCATTTTGTTATCGTAAAGGCTTTTTATCCTCTACTTCTTGCACTTCATATTAATGCAAGTTCGGCATACGTTTTCACTTATAAAGAAAGTGTCGCGGTCTCGTGGAGGGATTATATCTTTTCACCCTCTATGCTCTGCCCCTGACTACACTTCGTATAGCCTTCGGTTCAAATTAGGATTCGCACCCTTTTTGCTTTATACCGCGATTTTACTTCGGCACAATTTATCATCTACCGAAAAGTTTAACGCCAATCTCGTTTCGTTTTGTTTCATCTTCAATATTAACCAAAGCTTTAGCAATCTCTGTCATTGCTGCCGAACCTTCTTTACCGCCTTTAGCAACAGATTTACCCCATTTTTCTAACTGATCGGCTGAAATCTTTGTGCCTTCAAGTGCTTCTTTCATGGACTTATCGACGCCTTGACCAAATTCAGCCGCTTTAATGCGCCCTTCTTTCAAACCATCTAAGAGATTATCGATCATTTATATTCAGCATGATTCGCAACGTCACGCCCGTTCTCTTATGAACTGCTATACGTCACCGCATAGATTAGACTATATCTTCAACTACTTGAGTTGCTCCCCGTTTCGAGTGTCATTTGCTTACACCCTACGTCTTTCGACTAGTCGTTGCACGTTCCTTAATAAAAAGGCTTCGCTCAGTATTGTCTCATTTGAGAGTTCCACTGAATTAAAGGAGTTTTTCATTATATGTCGCCATACAAGGGAACTATAATCTAATTCCAGGTTCCTGTTTCAACTCCAGCTTCCATAATTGCTTGGACTTCCCTCGCATTGTATCCGGCCCGTGTTAATTGCCCGCCATACTCAGCGATAATATCTAATTGTTCAGGAGGAAACCCCATTTTCAATAAAGCATTGGTTAATCCAAGAGCATCATCTTGTGTAGTACCTAATTCATTGCCTATTTCATTAACCTCTTGAATTAATTCGGTAAAATCTATCCCTGAATAGGATTGAGAGATTGCTGCTGCTCCCTTCACAACTGATGCATTTGCTTCATCACCAACATCTTTATTTAAAGCCCATTGTCTACGTGTCCCCTCAAGTGCTTCTTCCACATCTACACCGTATGCTTCGATTCCTCGAACCGCTTGTTCAACTGATTTCTTAGATGATGCCGGGACTTCAAAAGTCACATCGATTTTTGTTTTTAATTTCGATGTATCAAGCGCTTTTTCAATTACACCTGAGATACCACCAGCCGCCATTGCTCCGCCTAACATATTTTCTAAACCGATATCTAACTCTTTGAAGCTTTTACCTGCTCTTTCAGCTTCTCGTGATAGGTCCCTTAAATCATTTCTAACTTGTTGTATTGAATTACCATCATCTACAGAACGAAGCGCACGTTGTAACTTTTCAATATCAGCTTCCGTTCCCAATGCTTCACGGCCAATAAGACCAATCGCTTGATCTAACTGCCTACTGGTAGCCGTACCACTTTTAATTGCATTCACAAGACGATTTCCTAACGCTCCTGCAAAATCATCAACACTTTTACCTGTAGCTCTAAATAATGTTTCCAATTGCCTTGTTGAACTTGCTACGCTGTCTTGTTCAGCCTTCATATTTCCAAGCTTATTTTTCAGACCATTAAGTGACCCTTCTGTAAATTCAATTTCACGCCTAAACGCACGATATTGTTCTTCAGAAATCTTTCCGTTTTGAAACTGAGCTTGTACCTGTTGTTCTGCTGCCTTCAATTTATCTAGCTTTTGTGTTGTATTTTCAATTGCTTGTGTAAGTAATTGTTGTTTTTGTGCCAATGCTTCAACATTACCTGGATTAAATTTCAAAAGACGTTCAACATCTTTTAATTCTTTGGTTAAATCATTACTTCGTTTATTTACATCTTTTAAAGCATTTTGTAACGGCTCTGTATTCCCACCAATTTCTATCGTAATTCCTTTAATTTTCCCTGCCATTTTCTCACCTCTCTTCTTTAGAAACTATTAAAGTCTGCTTGCGTTGCTTTCCGTGTTTTTTCTTGTGGTGGCTTCTGCATTTCTAAATATTCATCGATATAATCAAGGCACATACCAATTGTCATATCTTCTAAATCCGCTTTTGTAAGTTTGCATTTATAACACAAAACAAGGAACGTCTCAGTGGTGAATACATCACCCTGATTCGCTCCTTGTTGACTATTATTATTGCTTTCTACAACTTTTTTTTAGATTGAATTGTGGAAGCTATCATATCTTGAATATCTTCTAAGATTTCTATGATTGGAAATTCATCAAATGAATCTAACCATACCATCGGCTCTGGTATCTTTGGATCAGCCGTTTTCGCCATAGTCCAAACGAGATTATAAAACACTTCAAAATCCACATTATCTAACTTACTTGGATCTAGATTCTCCATATCAATTTTCCCAAGTGGCGCTAACTTAAGAAGTTGTGCGAAATAATCCTTTCCAAATTGCGCTTTAAATCGGACTGGTGTCCCTCCTGTACTTTTTAAACGAATGTCTTGACCATCTACTGTAATTGTCTTTTCCATTTACT
This sequence comes from Bacillus sp. D48C, assembly GCF_053345735.1. Lineage (NCBI taxonomy): Bacteria > Bacillati > Bacillota > Bacilli > Caryophanales > Bacillaceae > Bacillus > Bacillus sp. D48C. The sequence continues at coordinate 13,168 of NZ_JBKFAQ010000008.1, read as the reverse complement.
ATTACGCTCCTTTTGGTGCTGCTGTTTTTTTAACGTACACTTCTTTGTACCAATTATCATAAATCGCTTGAGTTGTTTTAGATGTTGTTTTTGTTTTAACCATAGGTCTTCCACCAGGAGCTAAAACGATTGGACTAGAAACAAACTTCAGTTCATTTGTATTTGGTTCAGCTGAATTTGTTTTTGTTTTAGATGCAATTGTTGGACGGCTTGCTGCACAGTTATACATAACATGTCGAGTCGCGTTTACATCGCCATCGAATTCAAATAGTAATGCAAATGGTTTCCCTTTAGCATCAGCTAACTCATTTAATACTCCGTCTACTTCATCTAATTGCTCCCCTAATGCATCGATAGCAAATTGTTCTGGAATAGTAGCGATGTTCAATGTTCCGTCGTAACCTTGGTTATTACTTGCTGCGTAATAAAGCATGTCATCTGCATAGAATTCAATTAAATCACCACGCGGCTCAAATGTTAGTTCAACCCCACCAGGCAACGGAATCGGTGTCGCAAACTTTACTAAAAAATCTTGAGTATCAAATGGGACATAATGTACATTCTTTAAACCAAACGTAACTTTATTTTCTTTAAGCATTTATATCAACCTCATTTCATATATTTTCTGATACATATTTTCAGATTCAATAATTCCTTCAATCGGTGAGTCATAAGGAATCTCATGATCGTCTAGAACTTTTTCAAGTTTGGCTTCTACAACTAATTTTTTTTTAGTTGTGTAGAGCTCAATATTTACATCATTTATTTTGTGATACACTTTGTTATCTGCCATTAGGTTTGCTGATCCATCAGCAAGAAAACATATATACGGAGGACTTGGTACAGGATTACCTGGCGTTGCTGTGAAATGCGAATAAGCCACAGGATAACCTGTAGCTTCAAGGATTTTTGTTAATTCACCTAATGTCATTCTTGAACCGCCCTCTCGATACGTCTTGGCAATTCATTAATTACATACTCTTCAACCGGACGAATATGCACTTGAGCGGGAACACGCCCACCCCCGACTTTCGCATGTCCATTTTCTAAAAGATGCGTTAATTGTCCTTGTGAATTGTGGACGACAACACCATTACCTTCTTTTTTCTTACGCCATCCTTTACGATATGCCCCTGTTTTTTTAGGACTACCTTGCTTTAATTTTTCTACAGCAACATCAGCAACTTCTTCTTGTGCTGTCAGTAATTCTTCTTCCACAACATTTGCATATCTTTGCAATTCTCTAGCAAGTTCGCTCGCAAAATCGTTCATATTAAACATGCTCCTTTGCGATAATAGTCAATGTTTGATACATTTCATCATCATTCATTGGCGGTTCGATAATATCAAAGATACGACCTTTCATATTGATTCTCATTTCTTCTGTAATATCAGAAGTAAAAGGAATCACAAAACGATAAATCCGTGTAGCTTGGGAAGCTGAAGCTTCAATGTACTCAGAACCTTTCACCGTTTTTATCATTGACCAGGCTTTCTTTAATTCTTGCCAAGATGTTTCAATTACTTGGTTTAATTCATCTTTTATTACTACAGGTTGTTCAATGCTGATTCGATTCCTGAAATCACCTGTATTTAATGGTTTTTTATACTGAAAAGGACGCATATTAATCACCGTCCAATTTAATTTCTTCTAAAGCTTTATCGACACCTAAACTATTAATCTGACTTAAAAAATTCTTGTCAAAATACTCTAATGCATCGTTATAAACATAACGAGAACGTTCAAAGACTAATTCTTTGAACTCCTCGTCTTTACTTAAATCATAATTCCCACAAACCCTAAGTAATGCCTTATTAGACGTAGAAAGGATGCGTTTTAGGTTATCATCTTCCTCATCCCCTAAGTGCATCCTATCTTTGAATTGCTGTAATATTTCATTCGAAATTACTGTACCCATTCACATCATCCTTAGCTTGCTGGAGTTTTAGGAACAAATGAAATCTTTAAATCATACACAAGTGCCGCTTTATTATCTTTTGGTTTACCATTAGCAAATTGTTTAATTGTATAAAGCGTAGCATCTTCAATCGCTAAAGTTTGGTCAAACTTTTTAAGCTTATATCCACCAGCAATTGCCGCAAGATATTGACCTTTTACAAAGAATAATGCTTTACCAACTGGCACTTCTTCAGATTCTACAGTTTGAATGTTATAAGGTAATGCCATTACCCATTGACCTGTTGAGGTTTGAATTGTATTGCGAGCTTGTACACCAATTGAATCTACAGGATTTACAACCATTACGATGTTATTTAGGACTTTTCGTGATTTTCCTTTTGCATCAGTTGATAAAGCTTTTACTACTTCATATAATTCTCCAGCAACAACTTCACCAAATTGAGAAGGAGCAAATGTTAATGTACCGGATGATTTCTTATCAGTAACCGCGCCTGTAGTTGCATTTACATCTTTCATTAAACCTACAGGTTGATGTGCTACTGATCCGCCACCATTTACAAAGCCAAACTCTAAACCTACTGAATAAGATTCTACTAATAGAGTTCGAACATAACGTTCAACCCATTCAGGGCCAAGATCTAACATATCATTTGGAATAGCTGCGAATGCAGTTAATTTAAGTTGACCAATTTTTTCTTCTCGGAACGCTGCATTTACTTGTCCTCGAATTTCCCCAAATAATTCGCCCCATGCATATGCTTTTGTTGCATCAGAATAAATGAACTTTGTAACTGCTCCTAGATCTTGTAACCCTAAAGCATCAAGTAATGGATGTTCTTTAACTAAATCCTCAAATACACGTTCTTGTGTAGTTACTGGCAAAATTGATCCATCCTTAAAACCACCATCTTGTACAACAGCATTGAAGAATTTTGTTTCTGATGCAGTTAATACATTTTGACCGCGTTGTTGAAGAATAGAACGATCTAACATTTCATCATTTACTTGATTACGGACTGTATTAATTACATCCGTTTGCATTGCATCAAAGAAACCTTCAAATGCTGCCGTTTGTTCTTGTTCTGTACTTTCTGCATTAGTTAAGGCATCCGTTAATTTCGCTTTCGCTTTATTAAATGTTTCAGATTTATTAAATTTAATAACCATTGTGTATTTCCTCCGTTTTTTTATAATTTTAAAAGGAGCCCTTTAATCCCACTGTTTTTTACAGCTTTAGGATTTGGCTCCTTTGGTTGTTCTTCTATATTGTTTTGTAAATCATTCAGGATTTCATTTTTTAATCCTGATAATGCTGCATTTAAATCTTCTTTTGTGATTCCTTGGCCTTTGTTCATAGTTCCATTTCTAAAGCCATCGATTACTTTCTGCGGAAGCATGGCAGCAGTAGCCGTTGAAGCTGTCGTTTTAACTGGATTTTCCATAAACATGATTTCATCCGCAAAATTGTTTTCTAACGCTTGCTGCGGACCCATCCAAGTTTCTTCAGCCATCATGTTAAGTAGTTCTTCCTCAGATTTACCACTTTTAATGACATAGGCATTTACAATTGCTCGATCTGTTATTTTTAACATCTCGGCTGCCTTTTCCATGTCACGATGATCTCCACCATGCCATTTAGCAGCGTTGTGAATCATGATTTTTGCTGTTGGAGAAATGCGAACTTTATCACCTGCCATCGCAATTACAGAAGCTGCACTTGCTGCTAAGCCAACAATTTGAACTTCTACATGACCAGGATAATTTTTTAAAGCTGTGTAAATTTCCGAACCCTCATCTACATAACCACCAGGACTATTGATTGACACAATTAAATCCTCACTATTTGCATTATCAAGTTGTTTTGTAATCTTACCTGGGCTTGTCGCATCCATTTCAAACCAATCATAAATCCAAGCTTCATCATTTGAAATAATTGGCCCTTTAACGTCAATTTTCACCGTCATTTGTATTCTCACCTCCTTCAGATTCAGTTAATTTCGTATAGTTTTTCGTAATATGATGTGTATTTAAGTTAGGATCATCAGAAACTTCATATCCTACTTCTAATCGAATCTCATTCCCTGTAAATGCACTTGAAGAAATGAGCTTATCAATGCTTGTCGCAAGATCAAATATACTTTGATAAGAAACAGCTTTAATTTCAATTTTTTGACCTGAAAGATACTCTTCTTCTTCAAAAAATTTAACGTTTGCTTCATCACACATCTTTTTTAATAAAGGTTTCACTGTAAAAAGCATATAATTTTTCGTTTGCTTCTCAACATCAGCCATTTCGCCATATATCAAAGCAGTTGGAATACCAAAAGCCATTGCTACTTGATTTAAGAATCCATTTGTTACCTTATTAATTTCCTCCACACTCTGCCCAGAATTTGCTCCACCTGACGTTTCAGCATATTTAAAACCTGGTTGTTGCGGAATGATAGCAACGTCTTTTTCTCCAATTGCTTTATACATGTTATCAATGAATTCTTGAAGTTTGGCTTGATGTTTTTCACTCTTTGCAGCGAGCATGTCCATATCAACTGTTCCGCGAATTTGATTCTTACGTTTTTGAGAACTTAATATTCTACCGAATAAATCACCATAATCAGCAAACAAACCATCGATAAGAGGTGATAACTTATCATTCCTGTATCTTAAATGAATGACTTCACTTTGTTTAAAACTTCTCTTAAACTGATAATCTTTTACAGTGACATTTGTAAAAGTATCTTCAAATACAGCATATTCGTTATGTTCAAAGTCATCAGCAATAAGTAGATCACCATCATCCGCTTGAATAATCAAAGCTTCATTATCATAAATAAGTTTGTAAATGAAACTCTCCCAAAAGGTACTTGCTGTCATATTCTTATTAGGCCTAACATTTAATCGGTAGTAAAGCTCATCCTTTTCAAATTCTTCACCGTTTTTCACTCTAAATTCTGACTGACTAATCGTTCTACCTAAAAAGGATATACAGGTATCAATTGCTAATCTTTTCATGTGAACCCTGTTTGCTTTTTCAATAAACATTTCCACATCAAACATAAACCCTACTTCACTATTTCTTTTGAATACTGCTCCTAACCAACCAATGGTTATCACCCCCTTTTATTAGAATTTAATACCATCTAGCATAAAGTCGAATTCATCCACAAGAATGTTATCTGCTTGCCATAATGCATGAATAAAAGCTTGGAATCCATCCGTTTTGCGCTTAAATTCATCTTTTTTCAAATATTCTTTGTTGCCGTCTTTTTTTATGTGGACGTAGACGTTGTTGGTGTACCAACGCATTAATGGATTATCTCCAAAAATGATACGATTGTTTGCAAATAACGTTTCAACTCTTGGAGCTAAAAGAGAATGTATCGCTTTTGGGTTACGAATATACAACAATATAAATCCTTCAGCTTCAAGTGCCGTTTTAACAAGATCAAGACGGAATGTATCGGCCACAATCGTATTAACACCGTATATCTCACGCATTTTCACAAACCAATCTACAATGTGAGAGATATTAATTACAGGTTCATCCACAATAGTTAACAAACCCTTTTCAGCCCATTCATAAATAGGCGCTTTCAGTTTCACCTTATCCAAGAATCCTTTACGTACAAAAGAATGACCTTTCCATATATAATCTTCACCATGTTTAAATAGCAAGCCGACTGCCGCGAAGTCTTTAATGCTAGCAAAGTCGAGACCGCCTACAGCTACTTTATGTTTTAAATCTGGAACTTCTCTGAGCGTTTCTCCATCTTCTTCAAAACCAGTACGCATGATTTCTTCCCATGAAGCTACAGACTTTGTTAAATCTGTTTCAGGGTAATTCATACGTTTTGTTATGAATTCTTCACGGTTTGAAGGATTATTTTCTAATTGTTTATATTGAGTTAATACTTTTTTAAATAATTGTTTAGCATAAGAACTTCTCGGCTCACTAAACATTGGATTCGCTTTCTCCCATACATCAGGATTATCAATTTCTTCTGGATTATCTATCTTGCAAATGAAAGGAAATAATGGATCTTCTAAATCTTTTCCCTTTAGAATGTTCATCGCTCGCTCTTTTGTTTTGTCCAGGAATCCGTCGCGAACAAAGCCATCTGTACCAATAAAAAATTCTCTAGCATTTGGTACTTTTCCAAGTCCACTAGAGAATACATTTACTACATCAAAGTTTTCATATCGATGTATTTCATCGTAAATAACACAACCGTCACGAAGTCCATCCTTAGAACCAGCATTAGATGTATGATATTGCATAATGCTTTGCGTATCGTTACTCAGTATCTCTACCTTAGTTCGATAAAACATATCCTCTAGTATTTCTTTTCCTTTAATAGCATCATAGACTTCACGAAAAGAAACTTTAGCTTGTTTCTCGTTGTTCGCCACAATTGAAACATTGTATCGATCTATTCCGTGCAGCGGACTAATAAAGAAATGGCATAGTGATGAAATTAAACCATTTTTACCACCACCACGAGCCATCATAATTAAAAATTGCTCATAAAAAACAGAATCATCTTCTTTATAGAAAAGAAAAACAAATGCTGTTAGGAACTTTTGGAATGCTTGCAATTCAAAGTACCATTTCTCGGTGAATTTTATATAGTCCTCATGCATTTCATTATCGAAATACAAATCATCGCGTATTAAGATGTATTTCTCCAGGTACTCAATTAGCATTATGCGCTCTTTATTCAGCTTAATTTTCCCTGCGCGATACATTTCAATATATTCAGTGACATATTTATTTTGAATCATGTTAAATCTTTAATAGAGCGCACAGGTTTTGAAGGAACTTTCTTTTCTTCTGCCGATGCTTCTAATCCAAGTGCATCTAAAATCTTTATCATCCGATCATTTGTTTTATGTAAATCATTAATAGAAGGATTGGATTTCGGACCATGCATGCCAGATACTTTTATTCCTGTTTCTTCAATATCATCAACAAGAACACACTTTAAATCCCACAACGATAAATAGTCTTGAATTAAGTCAGTATAATGATTACCTACAATATTCTTTTCTTTTAATTGGTTTGTTAGATCCTTTTCAATCCTTTTTCTCATTGTTTCACGCTTCACTCTAGCCACAATATCCCTCCCTTCTGATTTACATCGTTTTCCAATTTGATATAACGCGCGAATTTGCTTATAAATTTGAAAAATCGACCCCCTCCTCCGGTGCCCCTTAGAGCAATTTTTGGTGAAATATTTTAAGGGGGGGTGTTATTATCGAATCATTTTTACCACTTTTCATCGTTTTCCCATTTGTTCGGTTTCTTTTTGAATGTTCTACCGTGCTCTTTATTATGGCAATCCACACATACTGTTTCTAAATTATCTATTTCTAATGCAAGTTCTGGATGATATTCTAATTCTTTTATATGATGGACAACGAGCTGAATCTTCTTACGCTTTGCACTCTCACTGTATTCATTGGTGTCCACACGAACACTACCATTGCGCTTACACTCTTGGCATTCATAGTTGTCTCTCTTCTTTACTTGTTCTCGTATACTCTTCCACTCACCACTGTCATAGAACTTACGCTTCTGTTGTTTGGTTTTATATTCGTTCATTGTTTCTCATCTTCATTACTCCATTTACACGCAAAAGGATATCGCTCAATTGATACCGCACCAACGTCTCCTTCTTCTGTTAACGTTAGTTCTAACTTCCTTATACCTTCTCTTCTTTGCCACTCTTTATCTATTTGTATATCATCAATACTATTGAACTTAATCATCTATCCTCACCTCTCAACCCTGATCTATCAATCACCCATGTATTGCCAATCTTCTTTGCCACAATCTTTTCTTGAGCACAAAGGTTCTTAACATGACCAGGTGATACATTAAGAATAGAAGCAGCTTCATTTACACCAATTATATTGTATAAGTCGCTATCATTTAATAAACAATCAATTAGTTTATTGATTACATTTATATGAGTATCCTTTTCTTCCTCTGGTGTTGTATCTTCTTTTAACTCTACAAACACTTCAACTACTTCTGATATCTTTTCCTTGCTTACATGTCCACTCAACTCTTTATTATCAATGGCATTAAAAATAATACTAAGAGCAACAGCCTTCTCGAGTTTAGTTAATTGCATCTTTTCTTTTCTCCTTCCTCAATCTTTCCACGGAATTGAATATCAAGACATTTCTCGCAATAGAAACTCCCCAAGATATGGATAGATACTTGTTTGTTATCAGCTTGTATCTGTGTTGTTTTACTATCCATCAATCGATATTTATGTTCACATTCTTTATGTTGATTGATATGTTGTTTGTACTTCTCTAACTTCCACATATCTACAAAAGCACCGTTACATTTAGGACAAACAGTTACTTCTTGATACGCCTCTTTAGAAGGATAATTAACTCTATCCTGATGACCGCACACTAAACATTTAGAAGTATGATAATAGTTAATCTCATTACGAACCTCACACATCTATCTCATCCTTTACATTTAAATCCTTTCTCCATTTATCTTTTTCCAATAAATCTTTTATTGATGTTTGTTCTAGGTATTCCACAGAATAAAACATAGGCTTCCCGCCATATAGCTTGTAATACTTAACATCTATTCCAGACTTTTTGTGCGCTTTTTCAAGTGGTTTAAGGTATTTGATATATGCTTTCTTATCAATAGACATAAGACCAAGTGCAGCAATCTTACCTTTTAAAACGCTATCCAATTATCCTCACCTCTTTTTAAAGAATATTCCAATTATATATTTACCAAATAAATACAAGTTGTTATAATAAAGTTAACATTGCCATCAGGAAAAGTAATTCGCCCCCCAAGCGAGTTTCTTTTCCTTTTTTTATGGCTACTTTTCCAAGAATTCGTCCATCGCTTTACCAAGCAAACTAATCATAGCTTCTCTCTTTTGTTTTGGCGTTGTATTATCTTGCATTTCATTAAAAATAGGAAGTACCCTTTCTAATTTCTGTTTATCAATACGCTCATTTACAAGATCTTGTCCCAACATCGAAATGAAAGTACCAATTGCAACCGCTTGTTCTTGTTTAGTTAGTTCCATTTGTCATCACCTCTGATTAAATTCTTTCTTTAATATCAGTAAAATCACTAACTTTTTTAGCTATTGTTTTACCATTCAAAGTAATTGGAACTTCTATAAGTAAAGAATCTTGTTTGTTTATAAGCCTACCCATAACCTTTTCTAACTTCTCTAATGCTTCCGCACATACATTTGCAGCTTCAGTTACTTCCCTAATCTCTTCTAATGCTTCAGTTGTATCAGCGGTCACTTCAATAATTAGTTTGTTATTAGCCATTTTGTGAATCCTCCTCAGATTGTTTAATCAATTTTTGAACATGAGTTATATCCGCTTTCGTTGCTAATCCCTTTTCTAACATACTAACCTTTTGACTTAATCCTTCTACACTTGCTGAAACACAATTTAACGTTTGAATCAAACCTTCATTATCTCTTTGTAGATCGTTAATTCTTTTTTCAAAATCAGCAATTATTTCTGTTATAGATTCCATCTCTCATCCTCCTCCAAAATAAAAAAGCACCCGAATGGATGCTTTGAAATGGGTTATTAATTTATACTTTAATTCCGGTATGTGAAGTTTTATTCTTCTCTCAGCTAACAACCGCGACAGACACCATCGGAAAACTTATCAGGTTCTCCTGATTCTGTCTACCTAGGATGTTGTTAGCTCAAAGAAGAGCAAAAGCTCTCCTTAATAACGGTATCACTCAATCAGTACCATCTGCTGGTTTCGGATTTTATGTGCCGTCATTATGAAACCGTTTAAACAACATATAGTTTATAAAGGAATTTATGAGCTGTGTTTTCCGCCACTTCTCACAATACAAATATATCATGGTAATTCCAAAACAACCGGCACATTTACTGCCAAAAAGCGGTCACGACTCTGCCACAAAAATTATATAAACAAATTCATATTTTTGTCATACAACAACGATCGTTCTCCCGCTACAACCGTTTTATTAAAATTCTTATATATCCTTTTTTTCATCTTCTCACTCAGTTTGTTCCATTTTATTGGTGATATAGTCCAATTCTCAAGATACGCTACTATTAAATTTGAAATTATTATTTTTTGCATTTTAACATTTTGAGTAAGTATTTGTTCCTTTATAAACTTATACTTTCTTTTATTTCTTTCAAAATAACTTAATAAAACATACGTTTTACCATCTTGCGGGAAAACTGTAATAAACAGCGGAACAAGTTGCATAGAAAAATCGTCCATCGCATTTACAACTCGACCATTTAAATCCCTTTCAATATAAGTTATTGAAGAAACTGCAATATGATACTCTTCATCAAACTCTATAACTTCTGTAATAATTTCATCAAAGTTAGAATTATCTAAAAAGCCATTCATTCTTTGCTTGAAAAGGTTTAATCTATCTTCTGCTTCTTTAGACCCTATTAAATAATCTCGGCTTACTACTTCTATGAATTGCATTTGTTCTAAACTAAGCAAATTTTGTTCTCCTAATAAATCACTAAGTTTGTGATATTCCTCAGTTTTAATATACTGTAGAAACCTTCTATACATATCTCCTACAGTAAACTTTGTATGATATTCTTTAGCTAATGCTCTATACGCAAACAAAAATTCTTGTTCTTTATCTCCTATTTGATAATTTTTCCTCTCAATCGGAATAAATATATCAGTGTCATGTTTGCTACAAAATCCTGTAAAAGTTGTAGCTCTCTTTCTTCCTATACGCTGCATTTTAGTATTATTAAACAACGAAGAACTTTCCAGTCCTCCCCCAATCATTAACACTTCTCCATTTTCAGATATTTCATTTAATATTCGATTATTTTGTATTGAATGAGCTTTTATTATTTTATTACTACACTTTCCATCCTCATGAAAGCACTCTTTTAAAGAACTATCTCTCTTCATTTTATTAAATCCTTTAGAAATTTCATTTTCGTTCTTCACTGTATCCCCTCCAACTCACATTATATAACATTGTTAACCACTTACCCATATCTTGTATTGTGTGTAACTGAGCCATACGCCACAGCCCTTGATATCATTGATTTAAATTAACTTTCTCTTTTGAGTTACACAGTACGAAATTTATGAGTAACTGTATGAATTTAAAAAGAAAAAGCAATGCTTAGATTTTAAACCTAGTCATTGCTTTATCCATTGCATCTTGATTTACACCTATATAACGTAACGTAACCTTCTCTGACGAGTGATTGAATATCTCCATTAGTAATGCTATATTTTTGGTTTGCATGTACATGTGATACCCATAAGTCTTTCTCAATGTATGTGTTCCTATTTCCTCTAAACCAAACTCTGCTGCGGCTATACTTAATATCTTATATGCCATGCTGCGACCGATAGGACGATTCTTCCCTTGTCTACTTTGCAACAAATACTCATGATCTTCTCTTTCTTCTATAAACCATTTAAGTTCTCTTTTTAATGCTGCAGTAATTTGTATTCGTTTCTGTTTCCCGGTTTTCTTTTCTCTCATAGATATATGACTACCTTTGACATCTCCTACCTTCAATTTCAAAATGTCCGAGATTCTCAGACCTGTATTGATTCCCATAATGAAGAGAATGTAATTACGTAAGCTCTTTTCTTTAAAATAATCTTTTAGCTGCTGTATTTCTTCTGGGTCACGTATCGGCTGAACAAAATTCATTATTCATTACCTCCAGTCTCTTCTGTCTCATAAACTTCTAATCCAAGTGCAAAAGCAAGCTTATAAAATGCTTTAGACTTCCAACGTCGATAAGTACGCTCTGACATCCCTATTTCGTTGTAAACCATGTAATCACATACGTCCTCTTCTTCTAAATAACGTTTATAAATAATATCTCTTTGAATGCTTCCTGCACGTCCGTTCCCTAATCGATTTAAAAACTGATCAATTCGTACTGACATTCTTTCAAGCCACTCTTCTCGTTTACTTTGTTGAATATTTGCCATAGCAACATCTTCTAATGGTTTTCCAACTGTATGTGTAGGACCATGCTCACGTACTTCATAAGAAGGAGTGACTTTCATTTCTTTACGCATCATCCCAAATTGTCTATGTATACGTACGCTTTCCAACACACCTTCTAACTCCTCTTGTGTCGCTGTTCTATCAATTTTTGGTAAGAAAGATAATTGTTTAGTCATGTAAGACCACTCCTTTTTATTTTTAGATTACTTCTGTCTTATTGCTCCACGTCTTCGCTCATAACAAGGTCTATGCATCCCCATTAAATCCTCAATGTCACGAGTACTTAATTTCTCTTTTCGTTTTTTCTTCTTTTTCTTCTTAGCTTGATTCGATTGCTTTTTCCATTCACGTAACTGATCCTTTAACCCCTTCATTTCCCCATCTCCCTTTTCAAAATAAAAAGGACACCTATTCCTAAAACAGCTTTTATTGCTGCTTTAATGAATTGGTGTCCTCTAGTTTTCTAGCCGGACTATATTCTGTTTGCTTTGCTTTAAAAGGATTATTTTATTCAAAAATACATTCTAAATGTGCATTGTATTCTTTTGTTAATTTCCACTCAGACTCATGCACCATGTTATTGCATACAATAACGCCATATTCAATATCTAACTCGTCTGTTAAATAACCATAATGTTCCCCATCGAAGAAAATAGCTATGATTCTATCGTTACATGAAAACTCTTCTTGGAATTCTCTTTTTGCTACTTGTTTCGGTTTTAATGTATTAAATAACTCATGGTATTTCATTCTTCTCTTCCTCCCCTGAATAAAATCCAATATTCCGTTAATACTGTAGATACATTGTTATCTTTCTCCGATTTTTTTATATGAGCAGTTAGCTTTTGCTGGCTGCTCTTTTATTTCGTTCCTGTTCTTGCTTCTTAAAGAATTCTTTAACTGCGTTTTCCCAATAAGTGCACATTATTCATTCCTCCTTGAATAAAATTCAGTGCTTCGTTAATAATAGACATAGGCCCCATTTGTCACGAATCAACCTTACACTTAGCATCATTTTTTAATATAGGGGCTAGGCAGTTAGCTTTTGCTAGCTGCTCTTTTATTTTTCATCACCTTTTTTTATAAAGTGGCATACTTTGTATTGAACAAATTTTCAATACACCTTCATAGAGCCTGCTTAAATGTTTTAAATTCACTCCGAGAAAGAGCACTGTTCGAAGGTGCTCTTTTTTAATTTTACACATCCGAATATTCCTTAATATTTAAC
>NZ_JBKFAQ010000007.1:255745-275297 GCF_053345735.1 Bacillus sp. D48C | reverse complement strand
ATCTCGTACAAAACCGACAAGTGCTGTGCAAATATCTCTTGAGTGCTCGATACGTCTAACACCAACTAAATCTTTTCCTAGCACTACTTCTTTTCCGGTTTCTTGGCCACGTTTCCTTATCATATCTACATACCAGCCAGTGATTTGAGAACCTACTACTTCGACACGATATTGGATTTCTAACTCAAATAAAGTAGCGATTTTCTTTAAAAAAGCGAGCGGATCTATAAATTCATCAATAGTCATTGTATGGAATGAAGAATAATCGGTTTTTCCACGTTTCCACTTTGAATCCGCAAGAGCAATATCTATAAACGTATTAACTGTTTCGCTCTCTATGCGTTGTGGTTTAATGAACCCATCCTTGGCTATTTGAACCCAAGCGCCAGAAGCATGTACAGTAATCGTTCTATCATTAGATTCCTTTTCTACTTCATTATTGATAACATACGGAACAATACGACCATCACGCACTTCCTTTAATACTAAGTTCTGTTGTTGTAATGCAACTGCATGTGGAGTTCCATCAAAAGTTTTAAATTCTAACGTATCAATGTTGTTTTTGATTTCCCAATGGCGTTTATCATCCCAATAGTCCTTTGATTGAATGACTGATATAATCTGATCTGTTTTGAAATCAACAACATGAAATATCCCACTTGGTGTTCTCATCTAAATCGCTCCCTATATTTCACCTTTGCTGTTCCTATATCGGAAGGTATGATTTCAAGTGTATTAATACCTTTATTGATAACAGGAAAATTACTAAAAATATCTTTTATGTTAATAGCGTTTTTCCCCTCAATACTGACATGACTGCTTTCTGTATCAATCACGACTTTGTCACCAACATCGAATATATAAGGCGGTGTATTTTGATTATTTAAATTCACTTTCCAAAATTTCAAATCAGAAACTGACATCGCTTCTACTGGCGGAACATCTTGCCACTGCATGATACTAATCTGTATTTGAGCTGCTTTTTCCATATGTTTATTGTCTTTATCGGTCCATCTTGCAAAGCGTTCTGAATCATCTTTTTCTGTTCCAGGAAGAAATTTTGAAATATAAGCCTCCCAATCATTACCGGTTCTAGCGATCCATAACCTACCATAATACTGATTCCATGTATTCGGATAATCACCACTCTCATAAATTAAACCTGTTTTTCCAGGCTTATTATCATATCCAATTACCATCGTTCCAAAATTTTGTTCCGTTTGCCAATAGAGGTCATTCATGGCAATTTTTGAAAGAACTTTGCTGTTTTCATCGAGTATCGCTATCTCAACTCGTCCCATTTCATTGATCTTTTTACTTTTACATGTAACGTGGGCTTGCATAATAAAATCTTGTACTGGCCCACCAGGGATACTCTTCTTAACAGCTGCGCCATGCCATCCATTACCCGAGCCATAATCCGAACAATAGAATTGGTAACTATCCGTTTTCATTTCACCAACTGGATTACCATCTTCCATAGAACTAACCTTACTCCACCCTACAGTTGTGGACATCTCATCCCATATAAGACGTTGATTTCTTTCTACAGGCAATTGCTCCATTTTTAATGGAAATCCAATACGGAAATAATCCGGCTCTTTTGAATATTTATCTTCAAACCATACATCTAAAAAAGTATGTGGTTTTGTAATATCAATTTCAATAATCGGATTTGAATGCACAGAGCCTTTGTTTTTGACATTAGCAATTAACCCTCGACCATCATTTTCAAAATCAACCGTTTGCTCATTTCCTAACTTATACGGCATTGGACAAATAAATTTCAAAGTGCCTTGTCCGATATCCACAAATTTATCAATATCAAAATCTTCATCTATAACTGCCATATATGTTCTATCAGGCATTACATCAAAAATCAGTTCTGCTGGATTTTCAGTAATAAGCCAATCCGCTATTTCTTCTTTTAACGTTTCCAAATTCGTCCCATTTGGAACAATAATCCCCACAGGTACAGGGAGAGGACAGGTTTCGGTATCTGTACTTAATAACCTTGCGCCCGGATATCCGGGGGTTTTCAGAAAATTCCTCCTTAAAGGTGCCCATGTTGGAGGATTCCACCCTCTTTCAATATGAATATAACTTTTTCGTTCTCCATTAAATTTAAAGGAACTCATCGTCTCTCTCCTTTTATGCAAAAGAAAAGAAACCCAAATCTAAAAGATTGAGTTTCTTGCTTGTGCTCTATTTTGATATTCAGTTACATACGGATGGCTCACACGTGCTATTTCCCTTCCTTCCAGTATGACGGGAATTTCTATATATGTTGGTCCTGACTTTGTATATGGTTGCTTATCCGGATTACCATTGTCAGGTCTATATTGAATAACATTAGGATTATCAGATAACACTTCTCTCCATCTGGAAAGACTCCCCACATCTTGACTTGAAAGTCCCTCGAACCGTTCCATTTGACGTCCAATTTCTCTTACCATATCACGCATATTTTCTGGAATATGTGTAATCCAATCGTTTTGCCAATCTCCATCGACAAAGATCGCATTAAAATACTTTGTTAATGGATCATCACCTTGGAAACTAAATATTTCTTCTGGTTTTATAGAACGAATACTATCCATAGCTCCTGTTACTGTATCTTGCAATGCATCTCGTACAACAGAATATTGGCTTTTAATACCTATCGCAATTCCCTGTGCCATACGAACACCAGAGAATCTCAACTTATTGGATTCACTATTTAATTTCAATTCATTTACCAGAGCTGCATTTGCTTTGTTACCCATTTCTTTACTTTCTTTTTCAGCCATGTGAGCTGATTTCTGTATACCAAGCGCAAACCCTTCACTAAACGGCTTACCACCTTGATCACGTGTTAATTTTGATGGAGAGTTTACATTAAGTGTAGCTTTTAACGCATCAAATGCACCTCGTGCCAAACTAGCTGCTACATTTTGTACATTCCATTCACCGTTAGATATACCTTTAGCAAATCCACTAGCAAAAGCTTCGCCAGGACTAAGAGAGCTGATACTCCCTAATCCATCTTTACCACCTTGAGCAACACTTGTTCCGCTTGCAACAGCGGCTCCACGTTTTGCTCCCATATCACTCGCGAATTTATTACCAGCCTTATCACCACCGCCACCATCGGTCGCACTTCCTAACATGCCCTCTACACCTAATTTAACATTACTAGCTGCTCCGACTACATTCCCTTTATTCCCGTTAATTAGTCGTTGCATAAGAAGAGTAGAAGATGTGCCGCCATTTCCATCTGTGGTTGATCCTAAAGTATTTTCTACACTTTGTTTAACACCTACGGCCGCTCCATTGACATTGCCTTTATTATTATTAATATTATTAAACATCATAGAAGTCGCGTTATTACCGCCATTATTATCAGTTGTACTTCCTAATTGCTGTTCAACGCCTAGCTTAATATTAAAAGCTTCACCTATAATACTCGGCTTATATTGAGCCATAATTCGATTCATTAATGTAGTAGAAGCTGCTCCACCATTTCCGTCTGTGGTTGATCCCAGTGTTTGTTCTACACCTTGCTTAACTTCCTCTGCGGCTTGAACAGGTTGACCTCCATTTTGACGAATTCCATCTGCAGTACTTTGCGGAATAGCTGCTCCTTGCTGAGTTGTATCGATGTTTGTTTTTTGTACAACCATTTGTCTAATAACTTCGAGCGCCTGATCTATATTAAACTTCCCATTGTGTAAACCTTGAACAAGAGACGCGATTGTCACTTCTCCATTCGGCCCTAAGTTGTACTTAGTCTTATCTTCAATATTAACTCCCAATGTATTGAGCACGTCTTGTACATTAATAAATCCTGTTTCCATACCAGTTTTTAACGTAGCCATTATACGAGTGCCGTCTTGCGCTAAATCTGCTGCTGTTAATTTAGATAACTGTTGTTGAAAAAAAATAAACACAGCGTCAATACCTACTGTGCCCTCGTGTAATCCATTTACAAATTGTGTAGTCTTCATTTTTCCAAGTGATCCTAAATCTATATCAAGGTTTTTCTTTAAATCTAAGTTTAACTTAGATGCGACCTCCCCAATATTCATCTGTTTAAAACCATCAGTAAATGAAGTCATGACTTTAATACCTTCTGGTGTCAATGGTTTATTACCCATTTCTGACCGCATAGTGTTTATGATTGCAATCGCTACATCTTGGACCTTGTACTTACCAGATTTAATTCCATCAACGAACTCTTCTACTGCAACCCAACCTTGCTCTCCTAAATCAATTGTTTTACTTCCATCTTCAAATGTTTTTGCAATTTCATTTGCAACTTCAATAGATTTTTCACGAGTTGACTGGAAAAGATTATCATAAACAATATTAGAATTGGCAATTAATGACTCTCCATATGTTTTTACTTCATCAGCACTTTTCTTTCTCAGATCAGCTTCTTTTGAAGCTCTATCTTGAAGTCGCTTGAATAAATTCTCATTTGTGCTTTCAATTATTTCGGAATTCTTAACGTACTCTCCGAATCCTCGACCTTGAATTTTAATTTTCTCAGTTTCAGCCTTCGTGATACCCGTTGTTAAATCCATCTCAACGCCTTTGGATTCTAACACTTTTTGCGCTTGTTGAAGTTGTTGCTCATACCCTTTTGTTATCAATACAGATTGCTCAGAGTATTTTTTGTTAATTTGAGCTATCGCAATTTCTTGCCCTTTAGTATCGGCTATTTTGCTTTTCGCAAATTCTATTTCTTTTTGTCTTGCTTTATCTAATTCATTTGTTAATTTCGTATACTCTGAACCTAGCTCTTTTACTTTACCTTGGATTGTCTCAACAGAAGTATTTTTGTTGAAATTATCCATTGCTTTACCTATTTTTTGAATCTCATCCACATTTTTCGAAGCTGCTTTTCCAACCTCTGCATCAATAGCTTTTAAAGCTGTAAGAAATACCGACTTATCAGCAGCAGTCATCTTATATATTTGTCCATTATATTGTGTAAGTAAGCTTTGAATTTTCTCATTTGCCTTAATAACTGCTTCTTCTTGTGCCTTAAATACTTCCATTTGATCGTTAACAATTTTATCTTTTGCCCTTAATACGGCGGAATCAGTTTCTCCAGCAAACCAACTATCTAAATGAGCTTGTAACTTGCCTCTATCTTTATTGATTGCTTGGATTGCCTCGTCTGCTAACTTACCAAATTCGTCATGTGTTCGTTGCACAGCCTCTTTAGCCTTTTCCCCTGTCATTGTTGGTATTTCATCTAATGTTTTAAAAGCCTGCTCTTTTAAATTCACATATCCTTCAAGAGCTTTTTTCGTACCTTCACTTACACCATCACCAAAGCGCCTACTGTCCTCTTCTGCTTTTTGTGCCTTTTTCCCAGCATCTACGAAAGCAAAACCTAATGCACCAAGTCCAATTACAACTCCACCAATTGTTGCGACAATTGGATTCGCTATAATTGCACCAATACCAAAAGAAAGGAACCCAAGTGCACTAACTACTCCCATAACTGCCGGAGCTAGTAATAATGCTGTCCCATATACTTTTTTAGAGCTATCATCTAACCCGTTGAACCAATCAGCGACACCCTTCACAGATTCTTTCAATTCAGGAATCGCTTGTTTAGCGATATCTAAAATCACCTTACCAAGTGGTTCTAGAGCAATTTGTAGTTCTCTAGTTACAGATTTCCATTGCTTTGCGCTTGTGTCGTAACCGTCAACCATTTTATTCATTGCACCACTATAGTTTCCTAAACCCGTTTCCATATTGTTTAGAGATAACATAGTAGTAGCTTCTAGGTCTTCCCATTTCACGCCGAAAAGTGCAACGCCTAACTGATTCACTTTAATTTGATCATCAGTTGTTCGTAACTCATTTAAAACAGCATTAAAAACATCTTTGGAAGTCGCTTTTCCTTCTAGCATCGCTTTCCAAACTTTTTGCGTTTCTTTACTCATTTGACCCATTGCTTCTGTTGTGGACTTACTACCATCTTTTACACGAATACCAAATTCTTTTACAACATCATTCACATAATCCAAGTTATATGCGCCATTTTTCGAACCGTTAATGAGAATTGTGAACATTTCATCAGCGCTAAATCCCATTTCATGGAACAAAGGACCATACTCACTTAAATTATCAAATAGCTCATTTGAGTAGTTTAAACCCTTTACAGAACCTTGTGCTAATAAATCAAATGCTTGTTGGCCAGACAAACCAAAGCGTCCCATTAATTGGGCTGCACCACGAGTTACCTCGTTTACATCTGATTCCATTGTTTCTGCTAGAATTTCACTATCACGAGTTACTTGTTTTAAAGTATCATCATCATTAATATCCTTAATATTGCGCTTTACTTTAACTAAAGAATCACTGACACTAGCTAAATCTTCCCCATAGCCTTCGCGCCATACTTCTTTGGCTACAGCACTAACTTTTAAACTTTCTTCTCTTGTTAACCCTAAACCAGATTGTACCTTCTTGTTCGCTTCTTCAAATTGACTTGCATTTACAACTAAAGCTCCAACACCAGCCGCCACGCCAACTGCTGCTGCGCCAAACCCTTGGCTCACTTTAGTACCAGTTTCTTGCATTGTGTTTCCAACTTCGTTCATACGCTCGCGTAATTTTCCAGAAACGTTACCCAATTGCTCTATTCTTTCTTCCGTATCACCAAGCTCATTACGATAACGATGTAAAGCTGCTGAAGCATTATTAAATGCTGTATCATTTCTAGAAACTTGAGAGGTTAATCTTTGCAAAGCTTGTGTGCCTTGCTTATATTCTTGCTGTAATTGATTATATTGAGCTTGTAAATCTTTTGTTTCTTGAGCATTTTTCCCGTATGCCTGAGTGCTTTGCTGTATCTCTTGTTCTAATTGTTGCATAGATGTAGCTAACTGCTCACATTTTTGGCGCATTTCTTGTTGTTTTTGTTGCGAAGTCCTCAAAGCTTGCTCATAATGCTTCATTTTTTGCGTTTGCGCTTCAATTTTTTGATTTAGATGGTTTGACTTATTTTGCAATTGATCCATCTCAGAACCAACGCCACGTAACTGCTCAGACGTGTTACGAAATTCAGCATCTATTCTTTTCAGACTTCTATTAATGCCCGCAATCCCATTTTCGAATTGATCTGTATCCAAACGGACACGACCACCAATTGTATTATCTCCTAGTGCCATTCAAATTCTCACCTACCTTTACAACCACATTGGTACTTTATCTGCTGTTGTCACTCGATTTGCTTTTTGTTTTCTCGCTAAACAGGTAAAGTAAAACGCAATATCCATTTCATTGATTTGATTTTGTGTCATACCTGCATCCATCAATATGTTATAAATATCAATTACAGCGTCGCTATATTTGTTTTTTCCTCCGTCGGTTTCATTTCTAGTTGTGCCATTAACTTTTTTTTCGCATCTTCTACCGTTTCCATTACCTTAATCGCATCATTTAAGCGTCCCATAATTGTTAAACAAACAGAATGAATGGTAAGACTTAAAAACCATACATGAGTGCCATCCACAAATTCCTGTGCTGTAAATTGATTTCCGTACACACTGGCAACAAAATTAGCGGCTCTTTCAATTGTTTCTTTTGGTACTAACTCCGCTTGTAATTCATCAGCTAATGTTGACGCTTCAAAAGTAGCTGAACCTGGGATAAATTGTGGTAAATAGAAATCTTTTTTACCTTCTGCATTTTGTAATGTGATTTTCATAATCTGTTTCCTCCTTAATAAAAATAGGGACGGCATTTCACCATCCCTTTTCTTAATTACTTCCCACTTGGTGGGGCCGTTTCTATTGGTGGAACTGGTACTTCTTTAAACCACTTCGCTGCAACTGCTGCATCGTGTCCTTCTTCCTCTTCATCTAATCGATGTCTCCAGTTACCGTCCGAACGTTGAATCGCCTTACCTTTAATTTTTGCGCTTTGGAATGTTGGTTTGTCTTCTGCTGTTTTATGTTCATCACTTGGAAGTTCAAACTTCATTTTGTAATAACATACATATAGATTTTTTCCGTTGTCGTATGGTAAACGATATAGCAATGCTACATAAGGAGGAACATCACTTGTATTATCTACAACTTGACCTTTTACAACCTTTTTACCTAACAATTCGGCATAAACAGATAAAGGTAATGTATCAACTTCTAATTCAATTTCTGTTCCGCCAAATGCACTAGCTGTTGCTGCTGGTCCACCTTCAGCATAAAAAGTTACTGATTCCGCTTTAGGTGATGCTTTACCACTAACTGTTTTACCGATTCGTTTTGGTGCAGAATAATTAAATTTACCATCTGATGTTTCATTTAAAACCGCATAATGTAAATCTCTAAAATCTATTGTCATTGCCATATTTCATTTTCCTCCTTAATTAATAATTTCCGCTACAAAACGAAAACCATATCGATAAATTTTTGTATCCATTTCATAATCTGGATACGTGCTTAAACGCTGAAAAGACAGTTTTTTCATAGCTGCCTGAACTGCACTTTTTAATTGTGTTTTGATTGGTGCCATTGACCATATATCAACCTGATACATAACGTTAGTGGTTTTTTCCTCATTCTCTGCATATAGCCCAGGAGAACTATTTAACTCTGAAAATGTAATCCATATATCTGTTTTGTCATTTCCTTTGACAAATTGATATATGAATTCTCCACCTAACTCAGATTTAATAACTACATCTGTACGTAAAACATCAAATATTTCCTTATTAAAATTTTTCATCGGCCTGTCACTCTACGCATAAATTCTCTTTCCATAACTTTCAAGACCTCTTTTTCACTTTGAATTAAAGTCTTTTCTGCAAAACCTTTATGTGGTGGATTTGGGTTTTTACTAGTCCCCCAGTTTTGAAACTTCATATAAAAGTGAGGAGAGCGATCCGCTTTATCCCATCCAACTTCAATGAAATAGGAACCACCTTTTTTTACAACCTTTCCTTCTTCAATAGCGTTCTTTGCGTGTTTACCATCCCACCACGGTTGTTTTAGCGTTGGTTTATTAGGTTCGGGGCCAACTGGAGAATTAAATTCCAACTTTTCTTTAAATACCCTTGCACCAGCTTTTAATGATTCTTTTGTAATTTTGGGGACATCCTGTCCTAAATTTTCTAATTCACGAATCCATTCTTCTATACCGAAGACCTCTAATTCTGCCAATTAGATCGCTCCTCACAGATTAAACACATATCTTTGTGTTTTTCATCAATATCGATCACTGATTTAATTTGAAAAAGCTTCCCTTTATATTTCACGCGCATATCAGAATGAACACCTTTTCTGTACGGAATTGTAAAATTTATTAACTTAATAACAAATTCTGCATTTCCCTTAAAAACTTCAGAATTAAACCCTGAACCTACGGGAGTTTCAGCCTTCGCCCACGCTTTAGAAAAGACTTCCCATCCTGCTGGTAGCGCGTTTCCCTCATCGTCTTTCCTTTCAGTTTTATGTTCGATCATAATTCTTTTATCTCTTTTTCCTGGATTCATGCTGTTTCCTCGCTTAATTGAAGTTGCAATACCATACTCTTAATGGTATATCGTACTTTTTCATCTACTTGACCAGAAAAATCACGATTTTCATACCAATTTGTGATTAAAACTAATGCGATTTTTTGCGCTTGTTTTCGGTTATCCTCAGTAGCATTGTAATGCTTACCTACAGATCCTTTTACATATATCTCGGCATTATCAATTAAAAGCTCTAAGATATCATCTTCTTCTGTATCCTCTTCTTCTAATCTCAGCCATTTTTTTGCCAACTTTAAATCTATTAACATGAAACCCCTCCTAAAAAAGAGGGGATGTCCCCTCTTATGCTTGTGTTTGTTCTGCTAATGTAAGCTCTCCCACTACTAACGCTTTTTTATCAACTGGTTTAACATCTAAGCGCTCTCTAACTTTCATACCAACTAAATCTTTCCCCCATAAATCTAATGCTTGCTCAGAGAATTCAATAAATAATGCTTCTCTATCAAAAACAGTTATCGCTTCTTTTAAATCACCAAAATACATCGGTACTTTCTTTGTTTTACTATCTGTTTTTAGCGTCTTATTACTTAATACAACAATTGGATACTTGCCAAATAACAGTTTCTTCGTCGCCATTGTTGGATCTGGTTGTAAAATGTACTTACCATCTGAATCTTTCAGTTTATCTAAATAATTAAAAGCATCTTGATTCATGATGGCAATTGCCGTTGTTTCAAACGCAGTATCCAATTTAACATTGAAAATGTCCTTTAAATCATCTACCTTACTAACCGGAACCTTTGTTGTACCGAAATTATCATTTATTGCTTTTAATATCAGAGCATTACGAGTTGCTTTTGATTTTTTTCCTGTCCATTTCCTAACATATCCTTGAATATTTTCTGCTGTATCTGCGAGTAATTCTTTAGAGAATTTTAAAATTCCACCTTTTTTCTTTACAGCAAATTGAATATCTTCAAATTTTGGTGATTCCATTTCTGGAAAGTCTGCCGCTTCATCAATATTATCGAAAGGAATGTAGTCCGCTTCTACTTCAATAACACGAGAACCAGTAAGAGTAGATACAGATTCTACATTTACATAATTCTCAAGTGCATCTGGAGCACTACGACGTAATTCCTTGATAGCTGTTCGAATATCCTTTGGTACTGTTAAACCACCATCGGATGGAACACCTTCTGTCATTGTAGTTGCATTTAATACTTCCTTTTCGTCATCTGTAAGTTTATGTTTCCCTACAGCCGCTTTCATTGCATTAACAAATGCATCAGCAGGTTTTACTGTATTATTTTGCGGTTGTGGAATAGGGTCTGTTGGAATATTGTTTTTTTCATCTTCATAAAGAGCAGATGCAATATCAAATTCCTTCTGCAAATCCTTAATTTCATTTGTAAGTTGCTCTGCTTCCTCAAGCTTTTTTTGAGCCAATAACTCTCTTGCTGCTGCCTTTTTGTTCTGAATCTTATTCAATAACTCTCTTAATTCTTTTGGCATCTTTCTTCCTCCTTAAAATTGAGCAATAAAAAAAGAGTTAGATTAAATCTATCTCTCTCATCAAATTATTAATTTTTTCTTCTTCACTTTTTTGCATCGGTTCTCTTCTTGGCTCTTTAAAAGCCTTTGGGGTATTCCTGTATTCCTTAAACAGATTACTTGTACATGCAACCGCAGTATTTTCTTCTGCCACCTCAACGTTAAAATATTCACTTGCTTTAAGACCGTTTAGCCACGTCTCGTTTTGCACCATTTCTCTTATTACTTCGATGTCTACGCCTTCTTTTAGATTATCCTTATAAACATTGATGATCCCTTCCTCTATTGCATCTAAGTCATCGGCCATCTTTCTAAAGTCATTAGCATTTCCATATATACCATTCCACGGTTTATGAATCATTAAGTATGCATTAGAAGGAATGATCAACTTATCCCCAGCAAATGCAATTACAGAAGCGATTGAACCTCCAAGTCCATCAATATGAACCGTTTTATGCCCCTCGTGACGTTTAATCATATTATAAATAGCCATTCCTGCAAAAACAGAGCCTCCACCGCTATTTATATAGATGTTTAAGTCTTTCCCTTTTACACCATCAAGGATATTTCTTACGTTCTCAGGATATTGGTCCTCATCATCCCAAGCCCCCCACCAAGAAGAAACGATATCACCATAAAAATAAAGAGAAGCAGTATCTTCAGCTTGATTTTTAATCTGTAGCCAATCCACTTCCATCACCTCCTTTCTCAACTGATACTAATGGAACATAGTTTCCATTACACATTAATGAATCTCCACCATCTTTACGCGGCAAATCTACAAATTCTCTTGCCTCATTTGGAGTATAAATAGCATTGTTTACACCCTTTGATAGGCCTTCCATCTGTATTGCGAAATCAGCACGTAAAATACCATTCACATTAAATTTAAAGCAATATCCATTTTGAAATTCATCACTAAGAAGCAGCTTATAACTCATTTCTTCCTCGTAATTTTTCAAAATATATAAAAGGGTATCTACGTAAAAGGAACGCTGTTGCGTTTCAACATTTGCATAGTTACCCTTGTCATAATTATTTACTTGTGCAGGTTTTATACCAAATGCCCCAGCAACCTGTAGTGCTGTATATTTGTTTATCTCTAAGAATTGAGCATCTGCCATGTTCACATTTAATGGAGTGAGTTGAAAACCTAATGGTAGCGGAACAATTCTTCCTGCATTTTTCAAACCATTACTAAATTCTTCAATTTTTGCTGCCATTTTCTTTGCTTTGTCATGATCCAAATCACCAGTATATTGGACAACTGCCTTTCCCATTAAACCATTTGAAAAATAGTTATTGAGATATAAAGCTCCACTTTGTATGTTCTCAATTGAGATTTTCAATATGTCTTTTACTGCTAGGCCAGATATACCATCTAAAGATAATGAAGTTTTAAAATGCATAACCTGATCATATCGAAACCTATATTGTTTACCAGATTTATTATCTCCCCATATATACCAAATCGCATTTTCCCTTTGGAATATACCTGCATTATCAATCCAAATCTGTACGTGTTCGCTAGGAAGAATCCACAAATCTTTTACTTTATCCCTCTCCGTATTAACATAGACATACGCATTTCCATAATGATTTTTATTTGCTTCTACTGTAGACCAAAATGTACTTGAAGTCATATATGGATTAGGCCGCATTTTTAAAAGTGTATACAAATTGTGATCTGTTGCTTTTTCAAGACCGTTATTTGTATCTCTATATAATTTTAAAGGTAATTTCCCAATACTTTCAGATAAAAGCCTTAAACAGGTAAAATATGTGATTTCACTTAATTTATTTTTATTTACACTACCTATATCAATACCTAACATCTTTAAAAACTCGTCCGAATCAAGTGATACTGAGTTTTGAACCTTCTTAGGTTTTAATTTATTGAGCCATTCCCACATTCACTCACCTCCTTTACCAACCAAGTTTATCTAGATTCTCATCCGTAACATATTGGCTTAGTTTCAATCCTACTTCACCCTTCATTGCCATCTTATATGCATCAATAACCGCATCAATTGGATCAATTCTTTTCTCTTTTAAGTGTTTATCGATCTTGATTTCACCGAAACTATTAGATACTGTCTTTGCATTGGCTATACTCCATGTTAACAATTTATTTTTTCGATTATATTGAATGTTTTTAGCCTCAACCTCTAGTCTGAAATCGACTGTAGCATCATTTAAATTCTTTGCTGATTGGACAATCATGATGCTGTTATATCCAAGCTCTTCAAGATCACTCAAAAAGGCATCTGCATTGTGGGGATCGTATGCTATTATATTTACAATTAACTTGTACTCTTCTACAATTCTTTTTATATAGGCGATTATATATTTATAATCTGTTTTAATACCCCCTAATGTCTCTGTAACAGTTAATAACCCATCTCGAATCCAGATGTCATAAGGAGCTTTATCAGTCTCTATATGTTCTGTTACCCGATTTTTAGGGATAAAACTATGAGAATGTATGAAATAATTTTTCACTTCTTCTTTTGAATATGGGAATACTGCCCCTAAACTCGTTAAATCACCACCGCTAGATAAATCCAGGCCTAAATAACATTCTTTCCCTCTAAAATCCTCTAAATCTAAATCTGAAGCACATTTTTTCCAATGTTCCATGTTCATATATTGATTGTCTGTGAATTGTACCCAAATATTTAAGTGCTTTGTAAGGAAATTGCGAAGTTCACTTCCGCCCCTACGTTTTGCTGCACTTGCCATAGTTAAAAGTGTTTCTATTCCTTCTTCATCTCTTGCTACTAAAGGATTAGCTTTTATCCAATTACTTGAATCCCAAATATCATCATCTTTATCTAATTGAGCAATATATACAAACTGTTTATCGTCTTCATATACACCTTCAAGAAGTCTACAACAATCTTCATACAACTCGTAGCAAGGACTATTTAAATCAAATCCTGCTGTTGTGATAACTGATATTAAGCATTCTTTTAATTTGGTTGTTCCACCCTCCAATAATTTATACATTTGATTTGTAGGGTGTTTATGATATTCATCCACGATGCCAAGGTAAGCACGAAATCCATCTATACTCTCCGTATCTCTTCCCAGAGCACGGACAACTCCATTTGTTACAAGTGCTTCAATGGTATTCTTATATTCTTTCACCTTGAAACACTCACTTAAATCTTCATCTGTTTCAATGAACTTAATCATTTCTTTGAGAACTATGTTTGCTTGATCTTGTTTTGTAGCTGTACAGTATACTTGCGCATAATTATAGCCATCAAAATTACTATAATATGTCCCTAATACACCATTCATCATAGATTTACCATTTTGTCTGCCCACTTGAACATAACTACTTCTAAATCTACGATAACCCGTTTCTTTATGAACCCAACCATGTAATGATCCAAAAATAAATGCTTGGAATGATGCTAAAGTAAGTGGTTCTACTTCTTCTCCTTCACCTATCATTAAAGTTTCAGCATACTCAAGTAACCGATCTGCCTTTTCCTCATCAAAATAATAGACGAACGGCGCCAACTTACTTTTTTCCAAATCATTTAAGTGCCTTTGGCAAGCTAACTTAACGTACTTCCCTGCAATTTCTCGACCTTCTAATACATCAAGAGCATACTGTGTGACCCTATTCATATAACTTACCTACATAAACTTATTAAATTTATTTTGAGGCTTTTCATCGTTCTGTTTTGGAACTACTAATCTGCATCTTGATGTAATTGTTAAACCTAAATCGCTGGAAGCCTGTCTACATTGTTTAAAGAGTTTGTCTTGATTTATAAGTAAGTCTGAATACACGCCGTTAGATATGGTATACCTATTCTCAGATATAATGTTACCTTCCTGATCCTTTTTTACATCCACCACTTCTTCTAACGGACTAAGCTCAAGCATAGCATTTGTAATTTCTACATACATTTTCCTTGCTATTAAAAATCTTGCTAAAGCATCAACATCAAGATTGGACATGATTTCAATCCTGATTAGTTCATCGGATATTTTTTTAAAGTCTCTTCTCAAATCTTTTGGTAAATAAGAAGGCGCCCTGATTTTATCACTAGGCGCCTTGATTTCTTTTGATTTACGATTTTCAATTTCAGCTTTTGTTAAATGTTTTTTTCCCTTGAGTACAACTAAATCCACAGGTTCTCTCGGTCTAGCCATCCACCTTCCTCCTTTCGGAATTTTCATTTAGGGAGTTTTCGCGAAAAAAAAGACCACCCGGCGACTCGTCGCCCTCCTTAAAAAGTTTTTGATATCCCCCTACCCTATCAAGCTTCTTAACTTCTTCTGTATATTGAACTTCTCTGTCCTAACATCATACAGCTTATGGACTTTCTGGTGGCATTTCTCGCATAACGAAATCAAATTACTTCTTACTAAAGCTAATCGATCATTTTCTTCTAAAGGTATAATATGATGTACTGTGTTCATTGGTTTAACCTTGTTCTCACTCCAACACAATTGACACAACCCATTGTCTCTATCCTTTATCCTTGCTCTAGTTACTCGCCAAGGCTTTGAGTTATAGAACTTCTGATTGTCTGTATCCGTTCGCTTCACCTTATAATCTCTGTGCCTTTGCTTCCTTCTTTCTTCAGCAACAACAGCACACGCCTCACACATACCTTGTTCCATCGGTACTGTCTTACCACATCTACATATCTTTAGTAACATGTTATATCCTCCATTACATCCACTCCTTATTACCAAAAATAAAAAGCACCCGAACGGATGCTTTGCTATCGTTTACTTATTTGTTTTTAATTACGGTATGTGAAGTTTTACGCTTCTCTCAGCCAACAATCACAATAGACAATCTTGTTTGTTAACTGAGAGAAGAGCAAAAGCTCTCCTTAATAACGGTATCATTCAATCAGTACCATCTGCTGGTTTCGGATTTTATATGCCCGTTATTATGAACCGTTTAGAAATTTGGAAACAACATAGTGAGTTGTGTTTTCCGCCACTTCTCACAATACAAATATATCACGTTGATTCCAAAACAGCCGGCACATTTCCTGCCAAAAAGCGGTCACCACTCTGCCAAATTTAAATTCCTTGAAACATTATTAGTGTGACCTTATTTAAGTCTGGTATTACTAAATAAGGAAAACCGTTTATAAATATAAAAGAAAATAATAGTGCGAAAACAATCCTAAGAATATAACTATTAAATTTATAAATGAATGTTCTTTTATAACACCACATAATAAAACCATTTACCTCGCCATTATTTTTCACATTGACTACCCAATTCAACACAAAAAACAACTGGAATTTTACAGTAGAAATCAAAGTTAAATAGAGTAGTCCAATCCCAACTACCTTAAGGGTGATGGTCATAAATTCTGGATGATTGGTACTTAAAATATTAAAAAACCTTCCAAATAATCCATTCCATCCTCCATTTACAATAACTTGTTCTACATTATTAATATTAGCGTCACTTATTATCGGCGAATCTAAATTCATATTAATAATAAGAAAAATACACCAATAAACTATCGGAAAGAATAACCCCATTTTATCTTTCCAAGGTAACTCCTGTAATGTTGCTACCTTATTTACCCCATAAATTATTAGTATTGATATAATAAGACCGAAAGAAAATGTTATATATCCAAAATTTATTATTTCACTTCTATAAACTAAAGATAAGTAGGTTAGAATCAAAGAAGCTATTATAGGTATAATTATCCATTCATTCGATAGATCCCTACTATTTACATTTCTTATTTCTGTAACTTTTGGCGGTAGATTAATAATTTGCACATGTTTGATGGAATTAGTTGTAGTTGTAGACATTTTACTTTTTTTATTTGGATTTCGAAAAATCCAAAACACAATAATCCCCAACAAAGTATAAATGGCACTCGCAATAAGATTTCCCATTATTCCGTTAAAATCCAATCTAATCACTCCTTAATTGTTATTATAATATATTATATTTTATTTATATTATAATATCCATATTCCTTTGCGCATATTTTCCTAAAGACTCAAATTCTTCTCCTGCTTCTCAATCTTTTTTAAAGCACAAATATCAATTTGACTTATCCATATCTTATATTTTGTGTAACCAACTCTAACACTGAATCCCTTGATATTTATAGCTTCATGACTTTTTTTTTTTGAGTTACACAATTTACAAAATATAAAGAACTAAAAAAATAAAAAGTGTATTGCTACACTTTTCATTTAAAAGGAATATTTGTATATAAAATTAATATACTATCTTCATTACAAGACTTTTTCTGGTACTAATTTAAATTCGTTATGTTCTCTTTTCATTTGATATACTAAAATTCGTTTTTGTTTAGCAATTTCTATCAATCTCTTTTTGTCTTCCTCACACATTTTCGCTCCTAAATATATAGCTTGAGGACTAAACAATTCCTTGCTAAATCCTTGTTCACTCGGTGTTATATAAGTTATTCTCCATTCCTTTTCATATGACCATTCTGTAGACTTTATAATGGAACCATACTTTAATATTAACGGATTAATTGAATTCGGCCCTCCCTTAACCTCATGAAAATATTGACCTATATTAAAAAGATTCTCCTCATATAATACCGGCTGTAACCGATCTGTTAGAGCAGGATTAATCCCTTCTTTTTTAAAATCGTATTCTATACAAAATCCCTTGTGATTATTAGCATAATGACTCCACATTAAAATAGAATCCTTTATTTCACTAAAGCAACAAATTTTAGCGCTTATTTGCATCGTCTCATTCATTACTTGAGTATTTCTCTTTCCTTCTTCCTGAATGCGTAAAATTGTTTCTTTTGCCAAATCTTCTACTTCTTTTCCAAGATTTTTACAACAGAAGTCTACAAAAAGCTTAGACATTTCTTTAAAACCCATATTTTCTAATCTAGCTAATTCTTCTTTTGTTACCTCTATATTTAAATCCCTTTTCATATCTAAAATAGTATCTTTCAATAGGGCAGTCGCATTATTTCCTACAAAGTCTCCCGTTGTTAAAACACAATCGTATGGATCATTAAATTCCGCTGCTATATTAAACCAAGCTACATCATTTTCAAAATTCTTGATTGAATACTCATCAATAGCTCTATATTTAAATAAAGATTTTGGAATATAATCATATTTTAATTGTATAGCCTCTTCCATTTGTACATCTTCCAATCTCTTTGGGTACATTAATTTTACGTATTTATTTATCCACATAAATATAACTCCTTCTATTTAAAATCAAATATAATAATATTATATTTTTCGAAAAATAATATTAAATTCTAACATACTATCCAAAAAAATGTAATTAAATTCTGAACCTAGTCATTGCTTTATCCATTACATCTTGATTTACGCCTATATATCTCAAAGTTACTCGTTCACTTGAATGATTGAATATCTCCATTAGCAAGGCGATATTCTTTGTCTGCATGTACATATGATATCCGAATGTCTTACGCAGTGTATGCGTCCCAATCTCGTCTAAACCAAACTCTGTTGCTGTTGTGCTAAGTATTTTATATGCCATGCTTCTTCCTATTGGTCGATTCTTTCCCTGCCTACTCTTAATTAAATATTCATGGTCTCCCATCTCTTCGATATACCATTTCAATTCTCTTCTTAATGCTGCAGTAATTTGAATTCTTTTTTGCTTGCCTGTCTTCATTTCACGCATAGAAATGTGACTTCCCTTTAAATCTCCAATCTTCAGTTTCAGAATATCACTAATACGTAACCCTGTATTGATTCCTATTACAAACAAAATATAATTACGTTGGCTCTTTCCCCTCAAATACTCTTTAATTTGTTGAATTTGCTCCGGATCACGTATCGGTTGAACAAAATTCATTATTCATTACCTCCCTTTTCTTCTGTCTCGTAAACTTCTAATCCAAGCGCAAAAGCAAGTTTATAAAATGCTTTAGACTTCCAACGTCGATAAGTGCGCTCCGACATTCCTATTTCGTTATAAACCATGTAATCACATACGTCCTCTTCTTCTAAATAACGTTTATAAATAATATCTCTTTGAATGCTCCCTGCACGTCCGTTCCCTAATCGATTTAGAAACTGATCAATACGTACTGACATTCTTTCAAGCCACTCTTCTCTTTCGCTTTGTTGAATATTTGCTATAGCAACATCTTCTAATGGCTTTCCAACTGTATGTGTAGGACCATGCTCACGTATTTCATAAGAAGGAGTGACTTTCATTTCTTTACGCATCATTCCAAATTGTCTATGTATACGTATGCTTTCCAACACACCTTCTAATTCCTCTTGTGTCGCCGTTCTATCGATTTTTGGTAAGAAAGATAATTGTTTAGTCATGTAAGACCACTCCTTTTATTTTTAGATTACTTTTGTCTTATTGCTCCACGTCTTCGTTCATAGCAAGGTCTATGCATCCCCATTAAATCTTCAATGTCACGAGTACTTAATTTCTCTTTTCGTTTTCTCTTCTTTTTCTTTTTTGATTGATTCGATTGCTTTTTCCATTCACGTAACTGATCCTTTAAT
>NZ_JBKFAQ010000007.1:129795-255735 GCF_053345735.1 Bacillus sp. D48C | reverse complement strand
CCATCTCCCTTTTCAAAATAAAAAGGACACCTATTCCTAAAACAGCTTTTATTGCTGCTTTAATGAATTGGTGTCCTCTAGTTTTCTAGCCGGACTGTATTCTGTTTTCATTTATTTGATAATACCAGCCTGCACAAAGATGTTTCTCCAAGCTTTGTTAACCTGGTATTTATCAACGGATATTGCACGCCGAGCGATAGCTTTTCTTATTTTCTTTTTCTTTTCATTTGCCATTTCTTTCATCCCTTTCATACAAATGTCTCTCATTTCCATTTTTGAGCGTTTTACTCCCTTTGATACCTATATTACATTCAAAAATAATCTGAACGTGAATTGTACCTATTTTATAAAGTTATCTTCCTACAAAAAGATTATTTCATTAAGATCTCTCCAAGCAATAACTTCGAAATCTTAAATCCAAATGAACCTCTAGACGAATACACCATATGCTAATTTAAATACTTTCTAGAAAGGCAGGTGCGTACTATGCCTTCTGTTGTTGGAAATCTCGTCGTGCAAAACAGTAATGGTGCTTTCAATTTAGGGGATTTTTACAACGTATCACCGAAAGAAAATACGAAAGCTTATAACGGTTCTGGCTCTTCGAATGTTGGATTTGTCGTGAATACTTTTAACGGTGTTAGCGCGACAAACACATTTGATGCTGATGTTGCAGACCAAAATCAAGTTGGAACAGCCTAACTTTACTCATTTCCCTCTATTTCCTGAATAAAATGCAATCTTTCGTTAATACTGTAAATGGGGGGATTTTTATATACCCATTAATTCCTTCCTTTCTTAGAAGAATGAGCGGTTAGCTTTTGCTGGCTGCTTTTTTAAATTCATCACCTTTTATGCGAAAATGAATAATTTATAGAGAGTATTTTTGATGCACCTTTCTTTATTGACTCATTTGACTATTCACTCCAGGAAAGAGCACTGTTCGAAGGTGCTCTTTTTCATTGTGATACATCTGCATATTCCTTAATATTTAACACATACTATACACAGGCGATAAGCCAAAACTCCTTTAACTGTCCAGTACTTCTTCACTCTTTTTGTATGAAGTAGTTAGCTTTTGCTAGCTGCTTTTTTATTCATTTCTGAATAAAACATGCTATTTTGTTCATACTATAACTACATCTAGAGGAACATCTCTGATTAGAGCGGTTAGTTTTTGCTAGCCGCTCTTCTTTCATAAATTTGTTTCTCAACATTCAATGTATAGAATTATTAAGTTTCATTTTGTATTATATAAGTGACCTCAACGTAAACTTTACTATTAATTTTTTCTCAAAAGGGCCTACCCTCGCAACAGGCCCTTTTAAAAATTTCTACTAATAAAATTATATTTTTATAAAAGAAGTGGTTATTTAAATCACCTAATGTATTTTTCATCGTAAAAGTCCTACCCCTTGAATAAATTCTCAAAACTTGTCCATATTATAAATACACTTAATCTTTGAACTTCCTTCTTAAATTTTCTTTAGGAGAGCAGTTAGTTTTTGCTAGCTGCTCTTTTGTATTCAATCTAAAATTTTGTTCTTAATTCCTTTTCACATCATATATTTCTAACCTAGACGTTCCACTTAAAGAGTTACCTCCGATCTTAAAGAGCACTGATGCATGGTGCTCTTTTTTAATTTTCTTATTTCTATAAAATAATATTTTTACCAAAATAACTTTCGTATAACATTTCCAATCTCGCTTATACTATAACTGTAACTTTAAGTTACACAGCTATTACTTGTAGGGCCTAATTTTCTTTTGTGTAACACGTGGTTAGCTAATAAAGTTGACCACTTTGTTGCGCCAAATATTTTTTATTTCTCAATACTTATCACCTGGAATAAATTCTCTTTTATTGATACTATATTGGTGACATTGATTTTCCTCATAGGCATTTTTGTAAAGGACCTGTTCTCCCACAGCAGGTCCTTTCTAATTTGTTTACTAATATAGAGTTTTTGTTGATTTTCCGTTGACATTTTATTGATTTTTTCTGCACATTTAAAAGAAACACTCATACACTATTTTATGTAGACTCTCCGCTCATAGAGTACTACCTTTCTTATCGAAGAGCATGCTTTTATGTGTGCTCTTTTTCGCTTGTTATGAAATATCGTTTGTGTAAAAATTCCACCTTGCCTTTTTCCTTTAATGACAGGCTCCATAACTCTAAGAAAAGCATACAATATTAAAAATTTACTCGTGAAAATCTGATTACAATCTACAGATTTTTCTATCTCATAAGACATTCACCTACCTTACTAAGAGTGCATATAAAAATGCGCTCTTTTTATTTTTTATTAAATACAAATTACATCTACATCTATTCACTAATCTCATACTTATACATACTATAAGTACTACCTTTCTATATAATGTGAGCACGTCACCTCCATTATGGTTGGGTATAAAGAGCGCTCTCAATTAGCGCTCTTTTTCTATTTATATTACGAATAATCTTTTTTTCATTACACATACTATCGGCAAGTCAGCTTCCAACAGCTACACTCTTTAAAAATGGAGTACTACCCTCCAGACTATGGCAGGTAACTTAGTCAATTACCTGCTATTTTTACTTATAAGCGTAATTTTTTTTGTACAACAAGCAGCTAGTTAATTACTTTGTTGTGCTGAATGAAGTTTTAATTTAGTTTTCTTTCCTGCATATTTTTTCGGATTCTGTTTAAACTACAGATGTAACTTTTTGTTACATCTGTATCCAGTGAAACTTCTAAAATTGTACAACTGAGCAGTTAGCTACTTTGGCTAGCTGCTTTGTTGTGTAAAATAAAGCATTTACAAAAAGCTTTCTCAACACCTATTTTACGGAAAATAATTGCCTTTTATGGTAACTTATTGGTAATCCCATAAAGATCTATCGTTCCATTAACAGGACCCGTCCCCCTAATCGGGTCCTGTTAAATATTTTCTATTAAATAGTATTTTTATTAAAAACATTTCCTAAATAAATTGCATATAATAAACCGAAACACTCTCTACAGTAAATTCACCTATAGAGCGTCTTTCTCCCAAGATGCTCTTTGATGCTCTTTTCATTTATTACTGGTTTCAAAAAATACTTCTCACCTTTTAACTAGACAAGCATATGTTATTGTATGGAGACTCTCCACTCATAGGGATCTATCTTTCTTGTTTAAGAGCACAATTTAAGTGCTCTTTTTTATGTCTAAATAACGATTTTGATAATATCGTTATTTCTTAATTTAAAGATTTATGTTAAAATAACCTCATATCATCCTTTTTAACTTTCACTTTAAAGATGATACTTCAATTGTGGTCCTAGTTCCCTAGGACCTCTTTTTATTTGTAGTTAAATAAGGATTTGTTATTGTTCTCATGCACCTTTATAATTTCTTTGCATACAGTATTATCACAAGAAATTCAATAAGTGCTCCGGTTTAGTTACCTTGAATTTCTTGCAAATCTTGTGGGAAGAATCCGTTTATAACAAACGGATTCTTTTATTTATTCACCATAAATGCGGGCACTATTTTATAGGAATCACATTCAATTTTCCTTTTCATAAAATGAAATTTTTATATTAATCTTCATCATCCAATAAGATCAAACGTAATCTTCTCGTACTATCACCACAACGTCTTTCATAAGCTGGAGAAGTCATAAACCTAAGGAAATCAATCGATTTGTTTGTTTCCTGATTAATTTCTGGAATAGTCCCTTCTGAGATGAAGACATCCCCTTTATACAAAGCGTATATTTTTTCTTTCCATGAGATCCTCATATCCATTCCCCTTCCGATATTAGATTCAGAATTACAATTTGCCCTTATAAATCTTCTGGATCTCTTTCTCTGAAAAATCTTTATATACTGCAAACACCTCAGGAAACTCACTTAAACATAAATCAATGATAGTATTGTCTGTTGTGCGTATATAAAAGTACTTAACCAATCCGATGTAATCATTGTGTAAGTAATAACTCTTAATCTCGTGATGGTAGCCATTCGCTTCCAAGACTTCGTACAGCTTAATTTTCGTTTCATCCATTTCGAATATTGATAACTGCCCCTCCGCAATATCCATTTGTTCAATCATTTCTCCATTCCCCTTTCGATTTGACTGAAATGTTATTTGTTATCCTTGTACTCCATCTCTACAAATTCAGCTGAATCGATTCCTTTCATTATCAATTCTTCTAGAAAGTAAAACGCTTCTTGTTCACCTTCGTTTTCCCTTATATTTTGAAAATGTAATTTCTGTTCTTCATCTAATTCAAATTTCACCTTCGCCTCTAAAACCATCATTCATCCTCCTTATTTATTAAAATGAAGTTTTTATTAAGCTACTTGATAAGCTTTACAAACCCATGATTCATCTTCGTCTGCATCATCCGCAAAGAATATTTCTATCTTCAATTTTAAACCATTCTGCATTACGGCCGTCGCCTCAAATACTCCGCTTATATTATCGAATTTCTTGATATCCTCGTCCTCTAACATTCCGAATTCTTCTAGGAGACTATCGTAGAATTTTTCTACTGTATTTTCTAAATCATACTGACTTTTATATGTTTGTTCGTGAATTAACTGGACCTCCATTTTCATTCTCCTTTTCTAATAAAATAGCGTTTTCATTAAAAAATCTTCGTAATTCAATAATTCACAATGAGTGTATTTATATTCTCTTTTCAGTTAAAATAAAAAGCATTCAAATAAACGTTTTAGAAAGGATTATAAATGACACGAATTATACTTTTTGATGGAGACTGTAACTTATGTAATCAAAGTGTTCAATTTATTATTAAAAGAGATCCTAAAGGATATTTTAAATTTGCATCACGCCAAAGTAACATAGGTATTCAGTTATTAAATCAATACAACATTAGCGAAACGATAGATAGCGTGGTATTAATTGATAATAATAAGGCTTATACAGAATCAGATGCCATACTGAATATTTGTAAGCACTTAAAAGGAAGTTGCAAATTATTTTTCATCCTTTTTATAATCCCAAAACCTATTCGGAACCTTTATTACAAAAAAATTGCAGAAAATAGATACAACTGGTTTGGCAAACAAAAACAATGTCTTATCCCTACTCCGGATATTAAAAAAAGATTTTTAGAGTAATAAAAAATATAAACATTCCCATGAATTTCTCTTTGAGAGATTCTATTTTTTATTCACCAAAATTACGATTTGTAAAAAACTTCGCACCCTTAAGTCTGACAAGCATATATTATTGTGTAGGGCACTCCACAGTCCATACGTTCAAACCTTTTAGTCTAGGAGCACACTTATATCTGTGCTCTTTTTTTTTGCTTTCAAATAAGGATTTTGTTTAAATTTCATTAACCTTATTGATTCCTTTGCATACAGTATTATCACAAGGGATTCCATAGGTGGCTCTGGTCCAGTTACGTTGAATTTCTTGCACACCTTGTGGGAAGAATCCGTTTATAACAAACGGGTTCTTTTATTTTTGCTCGTATAATACGAATTTTGTTTAGTTATCATTTGATTAATCATATTTAGATTTTATTAACATACCTTAATATTAATCAGGAATTACACTACCCCCCAGTAGATTTGTAGTTCCTAAAATTGAGCCTATGGCTCTGATCAGAACCTGTTTGTTATAAACAACAGGTTCTTTTTAATTCCACTTTACGAATATGCTTTTCCACATTACACATACTATCTACGAGTCAGCTACACTCTTTCAAAACGGAGTTTTACCCCTCCGGACTGTTTAGGCACATGGCAGGTGATTTGGTCAATTACCTGCCATTCCGATTAAAATAACGCTTTTGTTTAATAAAAATTAATTAACTATAATTTGAAAAATCGGAAACATTTATTCAATGATTTTTCCGAATACTCATGCTATTATTTATGTGCTGATGTTCACCATCCCAAGAACTCAGTAATTTCATCCATAGGCTCCACTCTCACCCTTTTGAGAGTGGAGCTTTTATTTATAGAACTGTACTTATCACTCTGTGTATTTTTGTACAAAATTCAAATTTGGTCTTAATAACCTTTATCCTGGCGCTGGTGGTTCACTTCATTCTTTTTGTAATAACCTTGCTCAATCTCTTCAAATGTGATTCCTAATTTCTTACCTAAACCTAAGAACGAGTACAATAATTCCTCATAAAGCTCAATGTCTTGAGTTGCACGAAATTCCGATACAGCTTCATATACATTGTTAAATTGATTTACTAGCGTACTTGCGGTATAGACGTTTGCATTATGTTCTAATAACTTCAGGCTATATTCATTAGGATTAAATCCGATGCCGTTCCCTAATGAAGATATAAAATGAAATCCATCTACATACTCCATTAAAATAACTTCTTTTTCACTAGGTCCTTTATTGCTCCAATGCTTAAAGCATCTTGTTTCATTTGCAAGTTCTCCAATTTCAACCTGTAATGCAAGAATCATATTGTAAAATAAATTTTGCCCTTCTAATCCATGCTCCTTAATGATTCTTGTATCTAACACCTTTTGCATTCCGAATATTTTGGTTAAATTCATTTTGCTTTCCCCTTCCTATTTAGCAAATCCCTAATCCTATTGGACGATTTTCAATTAAATACTTATCAGCCTGATCTATTACAAGGAGAGCAACCTCGGCTTGATGTCTCCTTAACCCTTTTGCCATCTTCGGCAAACTCATACCTTGACTCCACATTTCACGAAAACGTACTACATCTCTTTCATCCCAAATGAAGTTAGCTTCTTCTAAAGCGATGTATATTTTTAACCGTGATTCCTTCATCGCTTTATGATTTCTTGCTACACTCATAAGCGAACCTACTTTCTAAAATTAATTATTTTATCTTTTCAGTAAACTTAGTATCTACACGATCAACTTTACCGTTTACCCAAACCGCCACTTGCTCACCGAATCCACTCATTGGCGGATTTACTGCTGTTACATTTCCGTCCTTCACTATTAAAAGTTTGTTGCTACTAACATCAATTTCTATTTTTTTCATATGTCCCTCTCCTTTTTACTACCGCATGTACTCGACAACATCAGGTTTAAATCCACTTCCTAAATAAACCCTTACCGGAATTATTTCTTTTTTATCCCTTGCTGCCTTACACAATTCTTCAGCTGTATCCCAATTGAAAAACTTATCTACAGCTCTTTGAAATCTCCATATTGCCATTACATACTGCTCAAAAATATCATAGCGATCATCTTGTTTAGTTGTGCGTGGTAATTCATCCGTACACTTTGCATTCGTTGGAACTTGGACGCGTACGTCAGCGTATTTAGTGCGTCCAGTTCCTCTCTTCACATTTGCCTTCATTACATCGAACTCACAGATTGCTGGCTCTACATCGAAAATGTTTAGTTGCTTAGGCATGTGCCATCCCACTCTTCTGAATAAGATCCAGTAATTCACTTACCCCTTCCTTGCTTAAAAACATTCGGCCACCTAGCAACTCTATGTTGTTTTCAGAAACTTCACCCGTTACAAAGCATGACTTTTCATGTTTTCTTAAAACAATGTTTTCACCATCGACATGAAAATCTAGTGCCGTTCCTTCGGTAATACCTAAAGTTCTGCGTAACTCTATTGGAATTACTACACGACCTAGCTCGTCCACTCTTCTTGCAACGCCTGTGCTTTTCATACCTTACTCTCCTTTAGTATTTTTATATTTATTTAGAATCTCATCCAAACGCTTCTTATTATCTTCAAGATCATCGCTTTGAGTTTGCTCTGGCTGCTGTATTGGCTCTTGTTCTTCTTGTTTGCGTAACCAATCCGGTACAACTTCCGTTCGTTTGGAATAACCTTTACCAGTACGTTTGTTGTTTTTCTTACTCATTTCAAATCGAGTATCTAAAGCAGCAACATCATTTAATGTTTTTACTTTTTCCTTTTCCCAACTACTTAAAATACTGCGAATATATCTCCACTTTGGTACATTTTCATCAATTGCTTTATTAACAGCGTGAATAACTAATTCATTACCGAATCTATCGCAAAACTCACCTAATTCTTGAATTGCAATTTCACTTAACGGAATTCCCTTTTCAAGTAAAAAGTTGTAACTAGTTTTAAATTCTTGATCAATTAATTTCTGAGATGAAGTAGCATCATCATCATTTATATTTGTAGTAATATTTGTAGTAATCTCTGTATTTGTCTTACGTTCTAGTGTAAGAGACTCTTCCGTTTTATCGTAGGAGGGTATTGCTTTAGAATGTAAGACCCTCTTACTTTCTAAAGTAATAGTGCTATTACTTTTCAGTGTAGGAGGGTTACCATTTCCCCAATATATAATAGATATTTTCTGAATCATTTCAGGTACAGGTTCAACATACATAACGTTATTACACCTAGTTCCGTTAACAAGAATCGTCCTAAATTCAATTTTTATAAGTCCACGTTCTTTCAGAGAGTCACATGCTTCTTTTACTTGTCTTTTTGTAAACCCAAATGAATCGGCTAATTGTTGATAACTCTTTTGAAGCGTGTCTGCCTTAAACTTTTGTTTATATTGAACTTGACTAGATTCTTCACTTCTTACTTCAGTAGGTTTATACCAATAAACAATTTCTCCTAAGATAGTAATTGCAACAATATTAGGTTTACCATTATCTAATGTAAGTGTTTTAAACCATCCATGATCTATAACATTGCCACGAAAATTTATTTGCCCTATTTGTAATACCTTGTTGTTCATAGCTTTCACTCCTTTTCATAAAACCAATGTGCTATTTCCATACTTTCCGTGGTATACTTATAACAACTTATTTTTTGAAAAGGACCCACTGCCATGGGTCTTTTTACTTTGCTTCACATCACTCCAAGCCCATTGTTTTATCGGCTCGTAAGTTATGTAAAACAACCATGAACCACATGCAATTAATATCGCTAATATAGCTAATGATGTTGTATCTTCCACTAAATCACTTCCTTTTGTGCTTCAAGCCAAGCTTCTAAATCCTTTTGCAAGAAAAGTAATTTACGACCTTCCCTAATCACTGGAAAATGTGGGTGATTTGCTAATTCATACATTCTACAAACTGCTATATTGAGGTAAGCAGCTGCTTCTTTCACCCTCATTACCTTGTTTGGTTGTGATTGTTGTTGGAATGAAGCTAAAGCTGCTTGAATTTCTTCGCGAACAACTTCGCGGATTGACTCTTTAATAATTTGATCTAATCCCATTTTTTTTGCTCCTTTCTAATTTACTTAACCAAACATAACTTAACTTAAGGTTAAGTTATGGACAAAAAATTTTAATTGCATCTAACTTCACTTTAAAAAACTCAGCAATTTTCACAATTAAATCATAATAAGGTCGACGCTTCCCGTTTTCTATATACCAATAATAAACTTCAGTAATACCCACGGCTTCAGCTACTTCCCTACATGTATATCCCTGTTCTACACGTAGCTGCTTTAGAGTTTTCATAAACAACTCCTCTCTTCCGTTTTTGTTGTTAATTACATAATAACTTAACCTAAAGTTAAGTTCAAGTGTTTCCCAAAACTTTTTTCAAAAAAATTACCTTTCCACTTAACTGATAGTTAATATATAATGACAGTGTGACACCATAATAGTAATTAAGAAAAAATAATTTCATATAAAATAAACTTGGGGTGTTTTTTATTATGTTTAGTCATGAGAGATTGAAATCATTAATTGAAAAGAAGAGCATCACCCAACAACAGTTAGCTGATGCAATTGGTGTTAGTCATGTTTCTGTTTATAATTATGTTGAGGGAAAAAAAGCACCCGGTACACGTACACTTCAGAAGATAGCAAATTATTTAAAAGTAACAACAGATTATTTGTTAGGTTTATCTGATTCACCAGATTTAACAGCGGGCGAAGACTTACAGTTAACAAAAGAAGCACACGAAATTCTTCAGATCATTAATGACTTACCTGAAGAACAACGAAAAAAAGCGTTAGAGCAATTAGAGATGTTTGTGAACTACGAAAAATCTAAAGGAAATATGTAGTGTAAAAAGACTATCCAAAAAAGTTAGATAGTCTTTTTTACATAACTTTTTCTTTGTTGGATTCACTCAAACAGATAGAAAATAATTTCTCTTTTGGATTATCCTCTTCTTGCAAAAGTAATAAAGCTTGTTTAATTAGATTAACTTCCCCTTCTTTGCTCTTCATCTTCTTCAATCTCCCTCTTTGTGTTTTTGGATTTTTTTTACAATAATTTCTTTTTTCTTCTTTCAGCAAAAAAAGAAATTTCTCCTAAAACTACAAATGACATCGTCAATTAAGACGATGTCATTTGTAATATATATAAACCTTTATTATGTATTTTACCAGCCGCCACCAGGGTCAACCATCATGTGTTGAATTGTAGGTTTTAAATCATTTGTACTAGGTTTTTCTTTTATAGAATCAGTGTTAATAAATAATGTAGCAGCTATTAATAGCGCAGGAA
Source organism: Bacillus sp. D48C (assembly GCF_053345735.1). Classification (NCBI taxonomy): domain Bacteria; kingdom Bacillati; phylum Bacillota; class Bacilli; order Caryophanales; family Bacillaceae; genus Bacillus; species Bacillus sp. D48C. Next base: position 245,296 of record NZ_JBKFAQ010000007.1, on the reverse strand, counting down.
TGATTGTAATTATTTTTTTCATTATTTCACCTCTTTCCGAAGACAATTATACCAACTATTCAAATTAAACCCAAGTGTATTTTTGGTAAATTCGAATAAAATATATTCCCTGATTTTTGACACATCAAAAGAGAACGTTTCATTAACTCTTCTTTTTTAGTACCTTCATATGTTAAACCTAAATATGCAGTCTGTATGTCTGTTAATCTTCCATTCTTCTCTTTTAATTGAATCAATAGTTTTCTCGCTTCAAACCTCTTACCTTGTTTAATCCTTAAATATGCTAGTTCACCTGGATGAACAACATCTATGCTACTAATTTCTTTATCATGATGGATCTTTAGAAATGATAATGTATGTTGCACCATTTTTCTTTTTCTCTCAATTCCTTTAACCTTACTATCCCCTAGCACTTCAAGAGTCTTTTCCAAATAATATTTTGCCTTCTCATATTCATTCGCTGAAAAAATATACGATTCTCCTAGCTTTAAATATGCATTTACTTTTGGAAAAGAAAAAAAGTTATCCCATTCAAGATCATCTAATAGTTCCATGCTAACATGCCTTGCTTCAATGACTTCACCACCCTGCAACGAAGTAACCGCAATGGCTTCTTTATATCGTAATTTATAACATTCTCGAATGTACCTATTACTTATTTTATTTATTTTTATTTCAAGAGATTTTAATCGCTCATTTAAAGAAGTAAAATTACCCGATTGATATTGCGCTTGACATAATAAAATTTCAATTAACACTTCCATCTCTGAGGTTCTTATCGATTTACTTTCGAGGCTTAATGCCTTATGGTACTGTATAGCATCAATCTCACCTATATATCGTCTATATATAATTCGATACACATTAGCAAATTCTCTATTTTCTGCTACCTTTGATTGTGATTCACTTTTTATAATATTAATTAATAGATTAAACTTTCCCCTTAAAGCTAAATCCTCCATTGCCTCACGTAAGTTTTCTGATTTTGGTTTCGTTATATATATATAGTCTGTTAACAAATTTTCTTGAACCTGTATGCCTTTGTTTAATAGGATGACTGTCTTAGAAAGAAAGCCAAAACTCATGTCTGTGTTACCTTTAAAAACTTTTGTAACAGTACTTGGCTTAACTCCCCAATAATTTGCTAGTTTATTTTTCCTTATTCCAGCTGCACATAACTCTTTTTCAATTTGATTTAGAGCTTTCCACATGTTTTGTCCCCCTTATTGGAACAAGACACACTTCCCTATCATGAAAACGCACCTTAATGATGAATTACATCTAAAAGTTGTGTTATACTAGCCGTATATGTTACGCATAGTCGTAACTAAAAGGCTCATGGCAAATGTTTTCCCTACTACAATTAGGGCAAACGGTGTAAAAGTGTTCCCAGCACAATTACACACGCTATGGGTCTTTTTCGTTCCATCAAATTATATTATTAAGAATATTCTATCATAAATAACCCAAACATCTATTCTCTCATATTCTGAAAATACTTGAGAAAGTTAAAAATATTAATATACTCCTTGTTTTTTAGACTTCCTAAAAAAATATGCAATATTGCATTTAATAATTGGAGTAGACATTTTACTATTGTTTAACAACAAATGAATCCCCTACACTATAACTGAATTTATTTTTATATGGTAAAATATATCCATCGCTGATATGTCCAAACATGTAATTTTCATAGCAGCAAAATTACAACTAGACTTATACAACATGATTCAAAACAAATGAAGGAGTGTTTTAAGTGAAAGGACATATTCGAAAAAGAGGAAATAAATACTGTATCGTTATTGATATCGGTCCTGATCCAGAGACAGGAAAAAGAAGACAGAAGTGGTTTTCTGGGTATAAGACCAAAAAAGAAGCACAGGCTGATGTGGCAAAGAAAATTACAGAGTTGAATGAAGGAACTTTTATAGAACCATCTAAAGTTACGCTAAAAGATTACCTAAATCATTGGCTAGAAATTAAAAGTATGAGCATAGAAAAGAGTACTTTTGCTGGTTATAGGGCATTTATCAGCCAACATGTTATACCTAGTATAGGAATGGTCGCGCTCCATAAATTAAATGTTATGCACATTCAAAAATGCTATAAGGCTGCGTTAGATAAAGGGATTGCAAACAATTCTATTCTGCTTATGCATAGAATTTTAAAGAGCGCTTTAAACCTAGCCGTAAAACAAAATATTATTTCTCGAAATCCAGCAGATTTTGCTGAGATACCTAAAAAAGAAAAAACCCCTATCCAGACTTGGACAGAGGAAGAAGTAAAAAAGTTTTTAGCTCATTCACAAGAATCACGATATCACATTGGGTATCTACTTGCAATAACTACAGGTATGCGTCTGGGAGAAGTTCTAGGTTTACGATGGCAAGACATTGATTTTGAAAAACACACTGTTACAATAAATCAAACATCTGGTCATGACAATAAAATCAAACAAACTGCAAAAACAAATTCATCAAAACGTACAATTCCTGTACCTAATGAAACAATAGCAGCCTTAAAAAAACATAAAATTTTAATTAATAAAGAGAAATTAAGGTTTGGTTCTGCATATCTAGATCAAGATTTAATAAATTGTAATGAGTTTGGAAGAATCATAAAAAGAGCATCTTTCAGAAAAGGTTTCATTAAGGCGACACACACAGTAGGTATAAAAGAAATTAAATTCCATGATTTAAGACATACACACGCAACGCTACTATTGAAACAAGGAGTTAATCCTAAAATCATCAGTGAGCGATTAGGTCATACAGATATTTCAATGACATTAAGTGTCTATTCTCATGTTTTACCGAATATGCAAGAAGAAGCCGTTAAAAACTTTGGTAAAAGCATCTTTGGATAACGTATGTTTGCAAAATGTTTGCAAATCATAAAAATAGGTCAAACAAACGTTGTTATATCAAGGTTTCTTTAACCTATCATCTTATATTCTTGATAAAATCTCCGAATCCCTATTAAAATATTTAATAATGGAGCGTTCTCACCACCACGGGTTATGCATTCGAATCGATATACATAGGAGAAAAAATCTTGTGTTTTTTCATCTTTTATTGGCCCTGACATCGCCTCACAAATATTTTGTGATCTAAGAGGAGAAAAATAGATTTCTTCTGCATTTGTATTTTCTAAATATATAGGACGCTCACAAAAAATATGTGAGATTAAAGCGGGCACCCACTTAGAATACGTTTCATTATCATGTAGTACTGGCAAATTAGAAATCAAATCGGATTGCCATTCATATTTTGGTGGTTCTACTAATCTATTTGGTTTCCAATCATGAATAATCTCATACCAACTTTGAAAAATATAATCGAGCTGCTCTTGTCTAATAGGTTCTTTCGATACAATCCATGGTGTATTTTCATTTAATACGTACGGGTTATGCTGAATAAACAATATATCCGAAAACATATCATACAATCTTTCATTCAAACGTTTCAACTTACTCGTTAATAAAAATGTCTTATAATGTATCTCTACGATGTCCAGCCATTCAATAGGAAAGTATATAAATGATACCTTTTCATTTAAAAGGGGTTCTACTATATTTTCAAATGTTAGCAGCCTTAATTTTTTCATAAAATGATTCCTTCCTTTCTTCAGTTGTCTTGATTATCAAAAAGCTAGAACAATAGTTACTTAATCTCATCCATTTAAACCAAGTATTTAAAAGAAACGTAAAAACTGTTTATCTACATAAATTATTATCAAACCGACTCTTTTAAAAATTCAAAGTAATTATCATGTATAACACCTCTATTATATTTGAATTTCGATACATTCGAATTATACATTACGCTTAATGCATTGCACTTATCATTTACAATATCTTTACAAAAAAACCAAAAAAGAACACCTTAATTCGGTGCCCTTTTTACAAATATCAACCTTTATGTAATTGAACATATAGATAACAGTAATCCCCCAAATGAAATTGCTCCTAGTAAACCTACTACAACTCCTGTTAAACAAATACAATCAGCAAGACAAATAGAAGACTGCGATAATGGAACAAATGACCTACTTGTACTCGAACCATATTGTTTTATTTTCTCATAATTCACATCTAACATTAGATGTAAACATGTTACACCATCCTCAATAGTATGTAGAGGTTCTTTTTCTAATCGCTCCAATAATTTACTATCAAAAGCAACTGATAGAGGATACTGCTTATCTAATTTCATATTTTGATAAATTAGTTGCAAACGAGATAATATATTGTTTTTCTTCTTTTCAGATGTTACTGTACATTTCATTTTATTAAATTCATTTAATAACAGTGTCAATTCATCTCTTTTTCCGTATAAATCTTTAGCTATTTTTCTCTTTAGTTTATACGAATGGATAATAGATTTTAGTTCAATCATATTCATACACTTCCTAATTACATATTATTTACCCGATTATTTTATAGATAAACAGTACTTTTTAATCTTATTTAAATTACACTCAAGCATCTTCATTTACTATCGATTAACATTACATTAACCTTACAAAGTTGTAATAAATTCATTAGCTAGAAGGAAGCAATGCCCAAACTAGACAGATATTTAATGATAAAACCATAAGAAAAAAACAATGATTAGATTTTAAATCTAGTCATTGCTTTATCCATCACATCTTGATTACACCTATATATCTTATTGTTACTCTTTCACTTGAATGATTGAATATATCCATTAATAATGACTATATTCTTTGTCGGCACGTACATATATAAAACTAATGTTTTTTAATTGATAAGGTGAAACTTTAATTAGCCCTCATCCATCGGGCTTTTATGGGCAGCCGGCCACCTAACTTCTCTTTGCTCTCGCTGAATTTTTTTAGGGTCTTACTGCCCGGCAAATAGCAGGATAAATGCAATCAATATTCATACGTTATAATAGTACCAGTAGTATCAGTAGTACCACTAAAACCATTAAAACAGTTAGAGCAACCGCCACAACCTCCGCAACCAAAACAACCGAAGCAACCAATACAACGGAATCCGCCACAACGACCTCCGCCACAACCCCCACAGCGACCACAACCCCCACAGCGACGAGCAGCATCTTCAATATAGTAATATGGATATTGATTTTGCTGGTCCCAATAGACAATATTTCCAGATCGGTAATCATTAAGGCTTAACGCTTGTATTTCTTGTTGAAACTGATTCATTTTCATAACCTCCGTTTATAAAATACAACCTCATTGATGCTTCCCTATATTTCTGTTCGTTACATCTAAGTAGAAATAGCGCTATAAACTAAGTTCAATACGTACACCAACAAAGTATGACTTATCACTAGATGATGCACCTTGTTCATATACCTATTTTTACTATGGGCTCATTTTTATAAATAGAAATTATAAAATATAAATTCTAGCGTCATATCTTCATACTTACTAAGCTCAATTAATTTCTCAATAATCACGCGGACAAATCCTATATATTTCCATATATCACTTAGATTTTCTTGTACTGTAAATGCCTTTGCTATAACACCTCTAAGTAACCGGTTTCTATGACGGTTAAGAAATTCCTATAAAGAAAAAAGCCCTAATTAGGGCTTTTTATTCTATTTCTCCAGCAAAGCTCTCTATGAAATTTCTAATTGAAAAAAGACACACTTAGATTGATGCGTCTTTTTGTGATGCCTCTTTTGTGAAATCATATAATGCAATTGCGCCTAAAAGAACAAGTATACCTTGAGGAACATCTAGTAAAATAGTTTTCCAAATTTCTGGAATTACCCATTTAATATCTGCTGCTGTTTCAAGATATGTTTGGAAATAGCTGATTGTAAAATTAATTATCCCTAAAAATACAAACAACGATAAACCAAATCGAATTAATTTCTTATTTGTAAACATATAACACCTCTCAAAATTCATTGGATATTCCTGCTTTTGCTTCTTTATATTTATATATCTCTATATTTTATTTTAACACACAAAGAACTCAAAAAAATACAATATGCAAATTTGCATATTGTATGAACAGCACTTCATGTTAACTTAGAAATTCCTGCAAAGAAAACACAACTCCGTTACAGCTAACAGCTCGGGTTTCTTTTCTTATTTAACTTCATACCACCAACATTTACGTTCTTTAATTGTAAAATAAATGTGACAGAAGTTTATCCAGTTAATGCGTAGACAATTAAATGAGCTAAATTATCGATATTCTATTTCACCATATCCGTAGCACTAATGACTTTACGCAAATTTGACAAGAAAAAATATAGAGATAGGTATGATCCATACCTATCTCTAACATTACTTCTATTCTTTATCCAATTACGTCTTTTACGTCTGTATCCACTGGCCACTTTTCTAATGTATAAGCCATTTCCCAAAATGAATATTCATATTGACTGCTAATAATAAAATGCTGTTTCATACGCTTGCGGTCTGCCTCTGTTACTTTTTCAGCAATAGTATCTAACCGTGTAATTTGTTCTTCAACTAGCGTACGGAACCAATCAGATCCATAAGCAGAAATCCATTCGTTATAAATTGGCTCTTCCGGCTGACATTCTTTTAAACGTTCCCCAATTTCGTAATACAACCAATAGCAAGGTAAAATTGCTGCAATGATATCTCCTAAATGCCCTTCATACGCAGCACGATACATATGTGAAGTATACGCATATGCAGTTGGCGCAGGAATAAAATTATCTTTTTCTTCTTTTGTTATCCCTAGCTTTTTAGCAAAATTCTCATGTAAAGATAACTCGGCCTCATATGTATTTTGAGCATGATGTGCCATACGAGCTGTCGTCTCTAATTCAAGAGCTTTTGCAGCTCCTAAAGTTTGTACTCTAGCAAAATGACTCAAATAATATGAATCTTGAAGCACATAATAGCGAAAACTAGCTAAATCTAACGTTCCTTCACCAAGTTTTTTTACAAAAGGATGGTTAAAACTCGCTTCCCAAATTGAATCTACTTCTTTACGTAATGATTGTGAAAAAGTCATTTAAATCCCTCCAATAATGTATAAAATATAAGTATTTATCCACAATTATTAAAGCTGTAAAATAAAAAAACTTTCTTTACAGGCGTAAAGAAAGTGAAATTGACAGTATTTATTTACTCATTAAATAGCAACGTCTTTCCCACTTCCCTACGCTGGCATTAACCAGATCAGGTACTAAGAGTCTCAAAATCACATTTGATCTCAGCCTATAAAAGGCCCCCCTAGTGGATAAATATTTTGTTTTTATAATGTATTCATCATAGCATACTTCGTGAAACTGTCAAAAGAATTAGTTATATAATCCCCTTAAAACCCTTCTTCTTTTCTAACTTTTAATGATGTTTCAATAATCATATCTAATAGTTTGCTATAACTAATTCCCGCTGCTTCTGCACTTTTTGGCAATAAACTTGATTGTGTCATCCCTGGTAATGTATTAATTTCCATTACATATGGAATTCCATCCTTCACCATCATATCAACTCTTGCATAAACACTACATTTTAATGCTTTATAACAAGCCAGTGACGCTTTATTTACACGTTCATTAATTTCCGCTGGAAGTTCGATAACTTCCTCAACTGTACTAGTATCATCATATTTTGCATTGTAGTCAAAGAACTCGGCTGCATGTCGAATTGAAACTATAGGTAACTGTTTTCCATCCAGAATGGAACATGTAATTTCATCACCTTTTATATACTTCTCAATTACTACTTCAGAATCCCATTCAAATACAGTTTCTAGCATTGAGATCAATTCATTTTTATTGTAAACGATTTTCACCCCGACACTCGATCCGCCAGAGTTTGGTTTTACCACTAATGGAAATCCTAACTTATCTAACTCATCAAGCTTTAGATCCTCCATTTTTGTAAGTTCAATCCAATCTGGTGTTTCTACACCTTCATAACGTAAAATCTTTTTCGAAATATTCTTATCCATACATATACTACTAGATAACATATTACTTCCGCTATAAGGAATCCCTAAACTCTCCAGTGTTCCTTGAACTGTCCCATCTTCTCCATATTTCCCGTGTAATGCGAGCAACGCAAAGTCAATGTCTTTCGCTTTTTCAATTAAATCCATTTTTTCATTTAATGTAATTGGGACTATTTCATACTTATTTTTATCTAAATGAGCAATCATTTCATTCCCTGTCATAATTGAAACTTGTTTTTCAGACGATACCCCGCCCATAATAACACCGATTTTCATTTTCTCAACTCCAAATTTCATTTTTTAATGTATCACCAATTATTTTAATTCCCCGAACTATTTCTTCTTCTTTCAAGCGCGAAAACCCTAATCGGAAAGTGTTCGCCCCTTCTCCATCAGAGTAAAAAACATCTCCAGGTGAAAACGTAACGCCTTTCTCATAACACTTTTGTAAAAGTGTGCGGGCATTCATATGCTCTTCTAGCTCTATAAATAAATGAAGTCCACCATCTCCAGTCATTCTTTTGAAAGGAATGAACTGATTACACGCGCCGACAGCTAACTCATATTTTTTCTTATAAACCGATCTTGCCTTTTTTAAATATTTCTCAAAATACCCCTCATGTAAATATTGAAATAGAACCGCTTGATCTAACGTAGATGTGTGGATTGTTCTTGCTCTTTTTACGCTTTCTAAATAATGAATCAGCTCTTTATCTGCAATAATCCAACCTACACGTAAACCAGGGAAAAGTACCTTTGAAAAGCTACTAATATAAATCACATTATTGCCAGCTCCAGCAAAAGTTAATAAGGGAGCTAAATGTGAACCTGAATAACGTAATTCTTCATTAAATCCGTCCTCTATAATAGGAACCTTATATTTCGAGAATAACCTCATCAATTCCGTTCTTTTCTCTGAACTCGTAACAATACCGGTTGGATTATGATAAGAAGGAATTAAATAAGCAAAATCAAAATCTTTTTCACGTAAGCTTTTTTCAACTTCATTCGTATCAATACCATCCTCATTCATATCAATCCCATGAACTTCAAGTCCATGTAAACGGAACAGCTTTAGTGCAGCGTGGTGAGTTGGATTCTCACAAATGACACGACCGGATTTTTTTGATAAAGAAGAAAGTACAATATCCAATCCTTCTGTAAATCCATTTGTAATTAGAATATCTTTATTCGAAATGTCTACACCTTTCATTTCCATGTAATGAAGTAAATAATTCATTAACGGTTTATATCCCTTTGCATATCCGTAGTTCAATACGATGTCCCCTTCAATGGACATACGAGTAAGAAAAGCTCTTTTGAAGTTTTCAACATCAAATAGCTTCTCATCCGGGGCTATACTATTAAAAACAATCATTCCCTTTTCCCAACGAACACCATGTTTCATTAAATCTAATTCATCCGCTAATGCGGTCACTGTATTAAGTTTATTTTTCCAATCTATTTCAACAGACGAAGTGTTAGATATATCTACCTTCGCAACAAAGTTCCCTTTTCCTTTAACTGCATAAATGAGTCCTTCTTGCTCTAAATCTGCATAAGCAGCAAGTACAGTGTTTCTACTCACACTTAGTAATTCACTTAGTTCCCTTGTTGATGGGATTTTTTGATTCCCGAGCAAGTGCCCTTTCATAATCATCTTCTTCAAATAATCTTTCAATTGAATATAAACGGGACGATCTTTAACAACTTTAAAATCCTTAAACAATTCCTTACCCCCTGCAATCATTTTTGCATATTTATTTCATTCACAAAAGGTCCACGACATATGTATTTTTTATAAAGGGCGGTACGGTCTTACAAGTCTTTTCGATATAAGTTAATTACATCTTTTAAAGCTGCAGCTGCAGCGCCTCGTGGATTAGAAGCCCCACCAATTGTAGTAACTTGTCCCATCGTATCTGTAAAGAACGTAATTCCTTTTTCGGTCCCATTTACTTTTGCTAACGGATGATCTTTTTCTATTTCGCACGGTTCAACATTTAAATTCACATTGCCACCCTCATCCTTATATATTGATGCTATTAATTTAATAATTTTATGTTGTTCCTTAGCATTTTGTATTTGTTGTTTTGTAACGTGCTCGATTCCTTTTATATGTATATCAGTAAGTGTTTTCTCTGTTTCCATTAAGCTGTTTGTCAAAAGTAACAATTTACACGCACTATCTGAACCACTTATATCTAATATAGGGTTTGTCTCAGCAATTCCTTTATTTTGCGCTTCTTTCAGTGCTTCTTCAAATGTCATATCTTCCTCATACATTTTCGTAAGAATATAATTAGTTGTTCCATTTAATATTCCTTCTATTTTTTCAATACTGCAACCGGCTAAACTAAATTGTCCGATATCTAGCGTCGGTAGTGCAGCGGCTGTTGCACCGCTATATCGAATTCGTACATTTACGCCTCTTGCTGCTTCATTTATTTCTCTCCAGTTTGTAACGAGTGCACCTTTTGAAATTGCTACTATATCCATCTGTTTCTCAATCGCTTGTTTCATATATTGTTTCCCTGGATTTCCATCTTTAAGATTTGTAACTGTTGATTCTACCAATACAGTACCACTTATGCTAGTTGTTGCACGTTCCTTCGGATGATACTCTAAATATTTTTCAATTGCAGCGGTACCGCCACCATACATCAATAAATGATGAAGAGATAAGCCGTCTTCATTATGTATTGCAATATTTCTTCCTAATACGCCACTTACAACTAATTGAATCCCATATGTTTCATATATATATGAATACTTTTCATTTAATAATTTTATAAACTCTCTGCCTACTGTTCCGTATCCTGATAATACAACTTGAATCTTCATAATATCCCCCCATATTTTTCTACCAAACCCCTCTTTCAATATAATATAAAGCGCTCTCGAATTCCATCGAGAGCGCTTTATTATTACTTATTTCGGTAAACGTGATAGCTTTTCAGCAATTGTTCTATAAAACTCTTGAATGCTAGAAAAACCTAACGAGTCTGAAACACTTAATCCTACCATGTCGAGATGATCCCAATTCGCTTTCGTTTCGATATGATTCCATTTTCCAACCTGTAATGACTCATGATTATTTACAGCAACATTAGAAATTGGTGCAATCATAGAATTGGTATTTACTACACCATCATTTTGCCACCAAGAAGTATCAACTAACGGACGGTTTTCTTCATATCTCGCATAAGAACCTAAGAAAAATGCATTCCCCATCAACACTTTATTCATCGTTATATGAGGCAAATGTAAACCTGTAATAGGTGCTGCTTGTGATGCATGTCCACTATAAGATAAGTAATAAACATCCGGTTGCGTCTTTACCCAATTATTTAACTCCTTTGCACCATCTGTACTTAAATCCCATTGACTTATATCTTTTGTATTTTTCCAAAGTGAACTATTTAGAATACGATTACTATATTGGAAAAAGGACTCTCCAGCAATCTTCTTTATACCCCATTGATCCAATTTAAAATCATATAAAGATAAATTATTGTTTCCTCCAAAGCTCGCAGCTGTAATGAGTAAATCTTTAACGAACGGCAGCAGAAGACTACCATCCGCAAGTGTTGTACCGTTGTGAGGGGTTGCTAATGTTGTAACACTATGAACATATGATTTTCCGCCTTCAAATAGTGGTGATATTTTGGTGTCTGGGTGATTTTTCGCATAATTCTTTTCTTCAAAACTACCTTCTTTTAATAGCTGTACTAATGTTCTAATCGTTTGTCCACCCATGCTATGCCCAACTAAATGAACTTTATTTGTTTCACTCCAATTCGGCGTAAAACCACTATAAGTTCTGCCAAAACGATTATGTCCATGTTTCTCAGCATGCGAGGCACCATAGTCTACTGTGCCACCGCTAATTTGCGCATACAATTCACATGCACGATCCCAGTTACTAGAAACAGGTCCAACAGCTGCGGTATGTACCGTATAACCATTTCGTTTCAAATCTTCCTGTATATCATGAACACCACCCCAATACTTTACGCCAAGCATTTCTTCTCTACCCCATCCAGCAAATCCATTCACCAATATGATAGGATAATTATTTGGTTGCCTCTCTTCAGCATATGATATTTTCGCTACAAATGAACATAAGGTCACTAATGCGAAAAAACATATTTTTAAAAATAACTTCCCCATACTTTCTCCCCCTAATAAAACGTTTACATTTTTCTTCTAAAAATTAACACAATGTTTTAACAACTTAAACATAATGTAAAGTATTTTATATACGTTGTATATATAGAAAACATATACAATTGTTGATAAATATTAATTCAAGTGAACATTTACTTTTTACAATACAACTTGTAAATCTGTTTATTTGAATTTATAATTAGATATAGTTTCCTCATGTTAAAAAAATTTAAAAACCATAAGAAAACTAATCTCATTGCTTGAAAAGGAGGAAAAAGCATGCAAATCGGATCAAATATTCATACATTATCTCAACCTACTAAAATAACTCCATCTACTCTTGAGCATAATACTATCTCTTCTACTAAACTGGAAAGTAAGAAAGTAAATGATCCTATCAAGTTTGATATTCGTTCATCTGAAAAAGAAATGAAACAGCCTGAGCATAAATTTAATGAATTAGATTTATGGAAGATGTTAAAGGATAAAGGTGTTCCTTTATGGATCATCCTTGAAATGCTACAAAAGGCTCGTAAAGAAAAAGAAGCCCAAAATAATTCAGTTCAAAATTCAAATGCGATTGAGGAAACAAACGAGACTCGATTAAATGAAGTAATGTAAAGCATAATATTTGATTGGTCTACAAACTAAAAAGAGTTCGGGGGTGATAAAGTTTCTATCAACCTCGAACTCTTTTTTTATGATTTTTCTCCAATCGTTACAAACTGGAAAGATACTTTTCCTTCCAAACCTTTAATTAGTTTTTTTACTTTAACATTTTCATTAACCAATGTATTATCTGTCGACATTTTAGGTTTTTCGTCACCTAGAGATTTTTTCAAATGAAGAAGATGCATTTTCATTTCATTTGCCTTTATTTCTTTATACACACTATTTTTTGCTACAATCATATACCATTCCGTTGAATATTTACGATTGTTACCTATCCAGGCATCACTATCGTATGTAACAGGAATCTCTTCCCCTCCTATTTTAATACTTTTCATAGTCTTATCGTCTTCACTTGTAAATAATAGTGACCCTTCTTTTGGGAATTTCGGTAACGTATCTATAATATAATTGGAGCCATTATCTTGTTTTCGAAAAAGTTTTTCTTTAATCAATGCTTGTGCTGTAGATTCATTTAAAATTAAGACATTTCCATTTCCAACTTCCCCTTTTTTCACAGAAAACACTTCATTTTCTTCCGTAATTTCCTGATAACGATTAATAATTGGTGAAATATTATTTTCATCTCCAATAATTAATACACCGTTTGCAGGAAATGAGTTGTCCTTTTTAGAACATGCACTAAAGCTTATTAAAAGTATTATAGTTAACATAAAAATAGTTAATATTCTTTTCATCACGATTCCTTTCATCATACAGTTCATTTTTCCACATACTTTAGTGTAGTCTTACAAGCTAATAAATTCTATTGCTCCATAACCTTATAAAGCTTTTGCAGGTAACGCCAACGGGTTATAAAGAAATATAAAACTTGTATACATATAAATGAAATTAAAATAACGATAGAGCTATTTATGATAGAAAAATCGACTAATTGCTGTAATGCTATATAAGCAACTACAGTATGAATCACTGCAACGAAAATTGGTAAAAAGAACATTAATAATAACTGCCTCGTTACAACTTTTTTCAACTCACCTTTACTTAATCCCATTTTCGAAATCATTTTATATTGCTGTTGGTCGCGATCCAAATCTGTATATAATCGGAAATAAATAAAACTAGCGGCGAATGTAAAGAAGACGATTCCAACTAAAATACTTACCATAAGTAATAAACCATTCTTTTGCTTTGCTTCCAACAAGTTTAATGTTAAAGCTTCAAAGTAGAAATCTCTGTCCCTAAGATTTTTATCGAATATACTCTTTAATTGATTTGAAATCTCTTTCGTTTTTATCCAATCATCTACAACAAATCCGTAAGTACGATATGGAATTTCTTTATTAACTGGGTCACTAGTAAGAGGTATTCCATCATATACCTGATCTTGAACAGCGATATAAATAGTTCTAGAATCATGTGGTAAAACTAAATTTTCTACAGCTTTTTTCACATGAAATGTCTTTGTCCAGTCACCTTGAATGACTTCTATATTCTTTTTATACTCGCCATTTTTAAATTCTTGTTTTTGTGATACGACTCCAGGAATTAATAAAATTTCATCTTCTTTTTCAATTGTTTCTTGTTGATAGCCTAGTGCTTTAGCAAGATCGTTGTATTCACTTAACTTCATTACATTTACGCCATTTTCTGTGTATATATATGAAGATGAAGCCATTCGATACGGAATATTAGCATCAGAAAGGTGTTTTTTTATAATAGAAAGATTTTTATTCAATACTTTGTCATTTTCAAAACTTCCATACAAAAATGTATACGGATTTGTCATCCTTACCAAATCCCTATTTCCAATTGCGGCCGTTGTACCAATTGCTGTAAATGCAACTGCTGAAACAATAGATACTATAAAAAACATCGTTGCATTATCTTTCATACGGTAAATTAATTCAGAAAATGTTAATATATTTGTTCTCTTTAAAAAGAAAGATTCTCTCCTTTTAGCAAGGTGCAGTATATACACGCTACACTGTGTATATAAAAAGTACGTTCCTATGATTACTAGAAGCACACCTATTCCAAGCGTAATAAAATTGGTACTTGGTATGAAGCGAAATACTGAAAAATATCCATACCCTATACTAATTAAAGAAAGTATCGATAATAAAACTGAAGATTTCGGTTCAGGTTTTGGCTTTTCCTCTGCTCGAATAAGTTCCACAAGTTCCGTTACTTTTATCATTTTAAATGTAAATAATGAAACAATTAAAAACAAGAAAAGAAATGTAATAACTGTTAATAATACAGCCTGCACTGGTATATAAAAAGGTAAACCATTATTAATCATTAATACACTTGCACTTATCAATAAGACTAGTTTAGAAAATATGAGTCCAATGAAAATCCCTATACAAATTGAACCAAGTCCAATCAACATATTTTCAATTAATAATAATTTCTTAAGCTGTCTCATTGACATACCTTGCATCATTAAAATACCAAATTCTTTCTTACGCGTTTTTAAAAACGAACTAACTGAATATAGAATGAAGAAAAATGAAAATACAAAAATCAATCCTTGCGAAACTGAAAATCCCAATGTACCAAATGCACTTATTGTTGCACTTGTCGATTTCAACTCACCTTGTAAATCAGGATGAAATAATAAAAGAGCATACGTAAAGAAAATCATAATAGAAAATGCACTACTTAAAAAATGGGCAGCATATGTACGCTTATTGCGAAAAATATTATTAAATGCGAACTGACGAAAAGTCATGCCTTTTCCCTCCTAACAAAGAAAGGACATCCATAATCTTTTGATAAAAAGTTTGCCTACTTTCACCACAATAAATTTCGTTATATAGTTGACCATCTTTAATAAAGATTACTCGGCTGCAAAAGCTCGCTGCATACGGATCATGTGTAACTAACATCATCGTTGCTTTTTCTTCTTTATTTAGAGTATCAAGCATCTCCATTACATCATTTGAAGATTTAGAGTCTAAATTCCCTGTTGGTTCATCTGCAAGTAACAATTGCGGCTTATGAACGATCGCACGAGCAATTGCTGTTCTTTGAGCTTGTCCCCCTGATATTTCAAACGTTCTTTTACTCAATATATCTATAATGTTTAATTTCTGTGCAATCTCTTCCACTCGTTTGTTCATATCTTGCACAGAAACACCATCTAAAGTCATCGGCAATACGATGTTTTCTTTTACAGTAAGTGTGCTAAGAAGATTAAATGATTGGAAAACAAATCCTAATTGTTTTCTGCGGAATAACGCTAATTCTTCTGATGATAATTGGAAAGGATTTGTACCATTAATAAATATTTCTCCCGATGATGGAGAATCAATAGTAGATACCATATTTAATAACGTTGTTTTCCCACTACCTGACGGGCCCATAATTCCTACAAATTCACCTTCTTGAATTGATAAATCAATATCTACTAATGCTTTAAAAGGTACTTTCCCTCTATATACTTTACTAATACTATTTGCCTGCAAAATTTCCATTTATATTCTCCCTTCATTTCCACCGCTCACTATAGAGTGTAAATGAATTGTCTTACAGCTCATATTGATTCATCTTTCATTTATCTTACAAGCTTGTAAGATTTCTAAAAAAACTGATAACAAACCTATTTTCAATCTATAAACAAAGCATATCTATCTTATAATATTTGCATATTGGTTTGAATTACAATGCTATTTTCTAATCTTTATTTTATTAATATGAAAAGACCGATTTTTATCGGTCTTTTTACTTTCAAATATTATATTTTAACTGTTGTATGTAGTTAAAGCATATTTGAGTTACCCATTAAATACTATTTCACTTTATAATAACCTCTGCAAAAAAAAATGAGTGCTTCGGTTTCATTGCAATCAAAAACGAATTGTAAATATCTGAGGCGGAAATGAATGTGTTTATCCAACATATAAATAATAAAATTGATTTAATATTTCCTGATACAAAGAACGACATCATGGCAGGTACTACTGATAATACAATAATAGGCAAGCTCATAAAGACCCAAAATCTCGTTTTGGATAAGACTGCATTTGTATTTAGCCCAAAAAATCTTTTACTAAATGTTAAGCTAATATCCCCTTTTTTACTTATTACTAAAATGTGTAAACATTCGTGAATGATAAAGATTAAGGTACCTATGCGGGATAAAATGAATATAAAAAAGCTTAGAGTTTTAGCTCTAAGCTTTTTTATGATTTCGTATTAATTCCTTTTACTGCACAATATTTTTTATCCATTCAGATTTACTCAATACATAATGATTATATAGTTGATTTGCTATCTTGTGTTCACTCAAATAAGTAAACCCGCATTTTTTAATAACTTTATTTGATGGTACATTGTTAATTAAAGTAATTGCGTTAAGGACAATTAAATTTGTTTCTTTAAACAAATAGTCAATTAAGCCTTTAGTCGCTTTTGTAGCATAGCCATGATTTTGATGTTTATTTGAGATAGCATACATTATCTCTCTGTTTGGTGAAGGGAGTTCTTCTTTCATGCCTGTGCAGCACCATCCAATGCATTCATTTGTAGCTTCCTTAAATATTCCTAGCTTTAACATATGATTATCTATGTTATTCGTAGTTTTCACTGCCTCAAGAAATGCTTTGTTTGCTGGTATTTCATAATTTGCAATCCAATCCACCCTTTGTTCTTTCGTCGATTTCCAGTCTGGTAAAAACTTTTCTATTTCCGGTTGATTGGCTATTTTATAAATACTTTCTGCATCTTTGACCATAAACCCTTGCAAGTATATATCTCCACAATCTATTCTAAATAACTTAGTTGAACTCTCTTCTCCCATGTTAATTCCCCTTACTTACGTTATAACGCCTTTATCTGCTTCGTAAGTTCTATAAATCGTTCATCAAGTTCTTTATATTCTTTGTCGTTAGAAGTTAAAAAGCTTAATTTCCCTAATACTTCTTGTCTCTCTGTTTCTAACGTTAAACGTAGCTCTTCAATATTATCTCTTGTTTTAGTAGGTTCTTCTAGCTGCTTTTGTATCGTATTGTTTAAAAACACGAGTTTTATGTTAGTTGTTTTCTCTAGAAAATATCGATCGTGAGAAACAATTATTAATGTTCCGTTATACTCAGCTAATGTATTTTCAAGTTGTTCACGTGAAGGTAGATCCAAGTGATTCGTCGGTTCATCTAAAATGAGTACATCTTTTTCATCTAAAATATAAGCCATTAGCTTACATTTTACTCTTTCTCCCATACTCATATGCTCAATCGGCTCTTTCCATTGAGAAGCTTGGAACCCTAAATGTTTCATTAAATTTTGGACTTTTCCTCTTTCTTCAAACGTCTCTTTAAAAAATAAATCTTCTGGCGTTTTGTCCAGTGGCAAATCAAAAACCTCTTGTGTTAAATAACCGATGTTTGCAGATGGTGAAATCCATATTTCTCCTTCAGCAGTTTCCGCTCCCATAATCATCTTCAGTAATGTTGTTTTCCCGCTACCGTTTGGTCCAACAATTGCAACTTTCTCACCGTGCTGAATTGTAAAATTAACGTTTTCAAATAATGCTTTTCCATTAAATTCTTTTTTTAATTGCTTTACTTCTAAAAAGCGTTTTCCTACTTTTTTACTCGCTTGAATAGAGAACTCAATTGAATACTCTTCTTTCACACGTTCTACTTTCGTTTTCTCCAGCTCTTTTTCGAGACGTTTTCTTTTTGACTTCACTTGCGCATCCATTCGTTTCGCTTTTACACGATAAAACTCTTTAAAACTTTCTTGTTTTGTAGACTGCGCGTGTGCCTTTTGTGACCATGAACTTAATTCTTTTATATGTGTTTCTACTTGTTCTATCTTTTTTTGCTGCTTTTCATATTCTCGCTGCTGCGACTTCCTTCTTTGCTCACGTGCTTTCATGTAACTTGTATAATTACCACTATGGTCAATTAATTTTTTGTCCTCAATTGACCATATTTTTGTTGCGACAACATCTAAAAAATATCGATCATGCGATACAACGATAACTGTACCTTTCATATTTTTTATTTGTTTAATGAGAAATTCCGTACTCATTTCATCTAAATGATTTGTCGGTTCGTCTAATATTAAGACATTAGGATTTTTAGCAAATCCTTTTGCTAATCGAATTTTTAACTTTTCACCACCACTTAAAGTATGAAAATCGTTCGTTGGCACGCCCCATTTCGCAAGCAGTTCTGCTTCTTTTGCAATTACATCGTTACTAATAAAAGATTCTATTTCTTGCTCAACATATGCGGTTGTCATATTCATTTGCTGCCATTCAACAATCCCTTTTGAAGGCTCAATCTTTCCATTTATTAATTGAAGTAACGTTGATTTACCAGCACCGTTTTTACCAATTAATCCGATAACATCCCCTTGTTTTACTGTCACATTCATTTTCTCTAACAACATATTTTCTTTTATTTCAACATAAACATCATTTAATTTTAATAGTTCTTTCATAATACCGATCCCTTTCATTAAGGGAGAATAAAAAAATCCTCCCAAATAAATTTGGCAGGATTAGTCGTTAAAATATTTACACCCAAATAAGCTATTACGCAACATAAATAGCAATACCGTTGTATGGAAATCGGGCAGACTAATCCTATTTTTTAGAAATTGAAATTTATTGAATTTCAACATTTAAAAATAAGATTAGTTAATCATCGTCCACCCATCATTCCTTTCCCTCATTAGTAACCATATTGTACCATAATAGTACTGTATGAGTAAATGCAATTATTTGTGCTGCTAAAAAAGATTGCTTTCTTTTAAGGTCTATTCATTATTTCTTCACTTCATATCGAACAAGTATCAGCCACATTTGTTGTACTACTTGCTTTAGCTTTCCCTAGCAATAAAATTGTAAGCATTCCCTCTTATATAAATTTTATATAAATTCATCATAAATCATATATTATACATACTAAATTTCAGTTCTTATAATAAAGGTATCATTTTTAAGGGGTGGTTCTACAATGGAATTTAGTAAACTAGGAAACAGTGGATTAACAGTAAGTAAAATCGCATACGGGAACTGGATAAACCATGGTGGAAAAGTAAACGAAGATACTGCAAATGATTGTGTAAAAGCCGCACTAGATGTTGGAATTACAACGTTCGATACTGCTGATGTTTATTCGGACACGATAGCTGAGGAAGTACTTGGCCGATCTTTGCAAGGTATACGCCGAGAAAGTATAGAACTATGTACAAAAGTATGCCATCCGACCGGTCCTGGAAAAAATGATCGTGGATTATCAAGAAAACATATTATAGAAAATTGTAATGCATCGTTAAAACGATTACAGACAGACTATATCGATATTTATTATGCACATAGATTTGATATAACAACTCCTCTTGAGGAAACAATGTTAGCTTTCTCAGATCTTGTAAGACAAGGTAAGGTTCTCTATTTAGGCGTAAGCGAATGGACATCAGAACAAATTACCCGTGGTGCAGCACTTGCACGCGAATTGAACATTCCATTTATCGCTAGCCAACCTCAATATTCGATGTTATGGCGAGTTATTGAAACTGATGTGATTCCAACATGTCAACGTGAGGGACTTGGCCAAATCGTATGGTCGCCACTTGCACAAGGTATTCTTACAGGAAAATATCAACCTGGTAAACCATTACCAAATCAATCGCGTGCTAACTCCGATGCTGGAAAACCGTTTTTTGACAAACTCGTGCAACGTTGGATGAGTGATGATGTGCTTACCGCTATCCAGGAAATTAAACCTATCGCACAAGAAATTAACCTTACCTTATCTCAACTCGCAGTTGCTTGGGTATTACAAAATCCAGCTGTTTCTTCTGCAATTATTGGTGCTTCAAATCCGGAACAAATAAGAGAAAATGTAATTGCTTCTAGTGTTAAATTGCAACCTGAAATTATGGATCAGATTGACAGTGTATTAAAAGGTTTCGCTGAGTATGATACTAGTAAAACAGGTTGAATCATGAGTAAGTTTTATCTATAAATAAACACCCCTTGCCAACTTCCCACAGCCCATCCTATAAAGATGGGCTGTGGGAAGTCATATAAACCTCTCTAACAACTGTTAAAAAGTTCTTTAACACGACAGACTTTTCATCCTTCCTCCATCCAGCATATAAATTTATTTCCGGTGTATTTTCTAGAATATCTTTATACATCACTCCTGATTTTTTATAGCTTTCCACCGAGGATGGAACGACAGAAATCCCCATTCCAGCTGCAACTAAGTTTACAATCGTTTGCATTTGAACTGCTTCTTGAACAATATTTAAACTTACCCCATATTTCCAAAAGTAACTAATAATTAAATCATAAAAATTTGTACCGAAATGACGAGGAAATAAAATGAATGGTTCCTCCACTAATGATTTGATTGAAATATTAGGTAACGAAACGAAAGGGTGATTTTCATGCAAAACCAACTTTAAACACTCTTCAGAACAAACTTCAGAAGATAATATTTCATTATTTTGCTCCGAACGAATAAATCCAATATGAATTTGTTTTTCGTAAAGCGCTTTTATTTGTTGGTCTGTTGTCATCTCACGTAATATGAGCTGAATTTTTGGAAAACGTTCTCGAAATGTTTTTAATATGCCTATAACTGTTTCTGTAGAATCGACAAAACCGATGATTAAATGCCCGATTTTCCCTTCATCTGCAAGCTGTGTTTCTTTAATCGTTCTATCTACTTGAAGTAATGTTTGCCTAGCACCTTCTAAAAAGACTTTCCCCGCCTCGGTAAGCTCAACCATCCTTTTTGTCCGGTGAAAAAGTTGAACTCCTAATTCTTCTTCCAATTTTCGAATTTCTTGACTTAAAGGCGGTTGTGCCATCATAAGACGCTCTGCTGCACGACTAAAGTTTAATTCTTCTGCCACCGTTATGAAATATTTCATTTTACGAATATCCATTTCAAGCCTCCTATCATTCGCAACTTCTATAAGATTCTATTTTTATTATAAAAAATGGTTCATGTATGTAGTCTTACATTTATTCTTATTGGGTTCATTTTGCCTCTCTTATCTATAGAATATTTCATTCTCCAATGTTATCAAGGGTACAAAACAAGGCTAAAAAACTTATCTCCAAAGTTCTTTAGCCTTGTTTACTTTTTACACATTAAAAAATATTACTCGCACTACCGTACCTTTACCAACTTCTGAATGGATTTCCACACTATGTCCTAATTGTTTTGTAATTTCATATACAAGATATAGCCCCATTCCTGTTGATTCTTTAAAATCTCTACCGTTTTCTCCTGTAAAGAAAGGTTTGAATACTCTTGGTAAATCTTGCTTCGGTATACCTACGCCATTATCAGCAATTTCAAGTATAACGGTATTACCTTCCTTACAAGCTTTCATTTTAATCTTTTCTCTACTACCTGATGAATACTTAATCGCATTCGATAGTATTTGTCCGATTAAAAACTTTAACCATTTCACATCACTTTCTACAGTAATGTCCTTATCAATTTCAAGCTCTGGATATACAAAATTCCGTATAAAGAAACGTTTATGTTCATGTACCGAATCATTCACTATTTTATGTAGTTGTACCCTTTCTACATAAAAATCTTGTGTGAACGCTTCTAATCGTGCGACATATAGAGCCATTTCCAATCCCTTTTTTAATCGGTCTGTTTCCTCATTTATACTTTCAAAACGTGAATCTACTTCATCCTGTGTAATTAATTCTATTACAGATAAAGGTGTTTTCATTTGATGGATCCACTGATTCATAAAGGTTAAATGGTCATTATTTTTTCTCTCTTGTATTTGCAGCTGATTTTGATAATGTCGATATTGCACCTCAAGTAGTTCTTGAAGAGCAGCCGATACAGCTGCAAAATCAGATTTTTGAACAGATTCATCTAAAGATTGCATCGGGTTTGCTAGGCGCTCATAAAAAGAACGATGTGTAAAATAACGAAACACTAAATAACTTCCCATAAAGAAAACACCTAGAAACATTGCGTATAACGCCGTTGTAATATGATTATGCCCATCAAACCAATATACGAGAAATATAGCTAGTAGTTGAATTATGGTAAAGCAAATAACTGGTATATGATCACGTATAAACAACCTTATCATTTTTCTATACCATTATCCCAAGTAATGTGCAATCTATATCCAACACTACGAATCGTTTCAATCGCACCTTCTATATGTAACGTTTGTAACTTTTTACGCACACGTGTTGTATTTACACTTAATGTATTATCATCAACATAAGATTCACTATCCCATAATTTATTAAGTAACACTTCTCTACTCACAACACGCGGATAATTTTTCATTAATGTCTCTAATAAAATAGCTTCGTTTCTCGTTATATCAATTTCGTCGTTTCTAAGTTTCAATACAAGCCTTTCAGGATATAAACAAAGGCCTTGTTGCTCAATCATTCGCTCTTCTAGTTTCGGTGCATAATCTCCATATGCACGTCTTAAATGACTACGAATTTTCGCCACTACAACTTCATAATGAAAAGGCTTCGGAATAAAATCATCGCCACCGTTTTCTAACGCCATAACTTGATCCATCGTGCCTTCACGGGCCGAAATGAATATTATCGGACATGTAGAAACACCGCGAATTTGACGACACCAAAAGTACCCATCAAAACTCGGTAAATTAATATCTAATAAAACTAACTCTGGTTGTTCTTCTAAAAAAATGTTTAATACATTTTGAAAGTCCGATACAATAACTCCTTGATAACCATATTTCGCAACATGTGTCGATAATAGTTCTGCAATTTTCATATCGTCTTCTACAATCATAATTTTGACCATTATTGAACTCCTTTTTAATCCACAATCTCAAATATACTTATATAAAATAAATACTACCTCTTTTCACAAAATCAGTAAATTAAAAAAAGGATGCTTTTATACGAAAGTATCCTTTTTCGTCCCTTATCTATTTAATATGAAATTTACTAAAAGTAAATCCTAGTTTCTCCACATAATCCATTCCTAGTTCCATACGCGCTGTTTTCAGCGGATCCACAACTTGGCAAACTTTTAAATTACCTGCTGCCGATAATAAAAGCGTTGCATCAGCTTTAGACATTGCCAATTCTTCATGTAAAAATGTCACCATATTACGTACAGCACGATTTGCTGCATCATCTAACAATTTCTCTGAAGCAATCGTCATCATTTTTTCTTTTTGAATAGCCATTGGTAATGGCCATTGTTTTCCTTTTATCGTTTGAACTGTTACCGTTACCTCACCAGCAACCTCTACACCACTAACACCAATTTCACCATCACCCATTGCTGCGTGTAAATCACCTAATGCTAATAGTGCTCCTGGGACATTAACTGGTAGTAGTAGTGTTGTTCCTTCTTTAATTTCTTTACAGTCCATATTCCCGCCGTGATCATGCGGTGTGCCACATGAAATGCTCTCTTCTTTCGGTGCAGTACCAATTACCCCAATCATTGGATTAATCGGGATTTGTAGTTCACTTGAAAACAAAACATATTCATTATGTATTGGGACAATTTTCACTGTATTTTCATTTAACTCATCACCCATTACACCAAGGTTTGCACCTGTAGTTAAAACACCCTGCTCTGCAATTTCAATTTTTTCAATCGTTACGACTAATATATCGCCAGGTTCTGCTCCTTTAACATATACAGGTCCAGTCGCTGGATTAATTCGGTTCCAATCTAATTCTTGTAACACAACATCTTCAGAATCGATTTGATTTTCAAAGCAATCATATGTTTCAAATACAAGACTGCTCCCAATTTCTACTTCCATACACGGCTTATTTTCTGGTGACATTGAGTAAATGATATGGTCTTTATGAATTCGATACATAATACCTCTCCCTTTTATATTTATCTACTATTACTAATTAGCTTTTTTTATACAAGCTCCTCTTAAAATTAAATGTTATTTTCATGTAAAAAAGCACGCAGATTGTTTTATAACATACACTCTTTACTATAACAGAAAGGTGGTATCACTATGCCCCTTATTCCATACAACGAAAGTGATGTTGATTTACTAGCTCGATTAATTCGTGCTGAAGCTGAAGGCGAAGGTCGCCAAGGTGAGGAGTTAGTTGGATGCGTTGTAGTAAACCGTGTATTTTGTGATTGCTTAGATTTTAAACAACTCCGTACCGTACGAGACGCTGTATATCAAAGCCCCGGCGGATTTGAAGCAGTACAATATGGATATTTTTATCAACGCGCTCGTGAATCAGAAAAAGAAATCGCACGAAAAGTTTTACAAGGTCAATGGCGCTGGCCTGCACGATGGGCTCTTTGGTATTTCCGTCCAGTTGGAGCTTGTCCGCCTGAATGGTATAATCAGCCATTTGTAGGACAGTTTAAAAGCCATTGTTTTTATGAACCAAGTGGTGATGAATGTCCGAAAATGTATTCACGATAGTAAAATTTGCAACGCAAGTACTTAGAAATTTTGGTACTTGCGTTGCTTTTAACTGTGTTTTAGAAATCTAATAGTGTGATGAAATTTTCTATGCCTACTACATGTATTAATAATGGTATACGAGGACCATTTGATTGATTCATAATGAGCTTATATATAATAGTGAATAATTGTTTTTGATTTTCTTTCATTATTTTTTTATTTTCATGATGACAAATCGCATATAATTGCTCCATTAAGTGAGAGTAATCTTTGTTAGAACGAAGTATATCGCAAACTTCTACTAACCATTCTTTCTGTCTTTCATCCAATGTGTTGTAAAACTCTGTATTTCTCTCTTGATTTACCGCAATTAATTTTTCAGATTGAAAATTTCTTATCCAATACTCTGTGCGATTACTCACCGCTCTCATTTCATCTAATGCATAGCTCCTATCTATTTTCTTTAATATCCCCTGTAAAATAGTTGAATCAAAATTTAATAATGGTAACGTTCCTGCTACTTGATTAAATTTCGGATATTCTTTAAACCCGATAGTAACTCTAGAAAGTTTAATTGCATCAAGTAAATCTTCATTTTTGAGCGTTTTATTTTCATAACTATCTTTCAATCGCTCATATTCTGTATAATTGCGAATCACATCTTCATCAAGACCGATATGAAAAGCTGCGTTTGGTCTATATTTTGCAAACATAAACAGAATTACTTCTGGTAAATACACTTTTAACAACTCACTAGGTGTAATACTATTTCCTGAAGAACTAGACATTTTTTCATGATTGCCTTTAATTCCAATAAAATCATAAGCAACATAATGAGGAGCTTCACGATTGAATATTTTCCTTGCAATTTCTTTTGATACATTATAACTACCCGTTTCTGCTGAATGGTCTCTGCCACCCGGCTCAAAAACAACCTCCTCTATCATCCATCTCATCGGCCAATCGATTTTCCAATTTAGTTTCATTTTATTTGTATTTAATACGGATAACTCTTTTTCATTTCCGCATTCACATTCATACCGGATTGTTTTTAATACTTCATCAAAATGTGTAATAGTTGTTGTATCTTTCCCGCACCTCTCACAATATAATGTAGCTGGATAAAAGCTCTCTCGCTCTTCTTCACTACACTCTCCAGTTTTAAAATCCATTAAAATATCATATATATCTTTTCGTTTATACAAAGCCTCTAATATATTTTCGTTATACCTTCCGCTTCTATATTCATCATGTTGATAAATAAATTCCACTCCAATTCCAAATGCTTGAAGCGATTTTTCAAACTCTTTTTCAAAATGCTCCGCATACGAGTTATGACATCCATACGGATCTGGAATATCACAGTATGGCATACCAATATACTTTGCAAAAGATGGATCAATATTTTTTGGAACTTTTCTAAACCTATCATAATCATCCCACGAAAATATAAAACGAGTCTTTTTCCCTAAATCTTGAAGTGCTCTTACTACGAAATAAGTCGTTACGATTTCACGAAAGTTCCCAATATGAACAGAACCTGACGGACTAATTCCAGATGCACAAACAAACGTTTCTTTATTTGGATGTTTCCTAATTAATTCATGTGCTACTTCATACGCCCAATGCATATATTACTCACCTCAATTATTTTTTTGTTTTCTAATTTCCAGTTTTATGCAACAAAAAAAACTCTCACCCCCAAGATTATTCATCTTGAGGACGAGAGTTGTTAGCTTCGCGGTACCACCTCAGTTTGTTAATATGTCACCATACTAACCTCTTCAGGTACGGCAAAATATGCTTATACCCTATCTCTATAACGGGAGAACCCGTCGCACCATCCCTAAATAAATTAGTTCCTTGCGCAGCTCCAAGTCTTTTTTCGTTAAGATGTATACCGCTCTTTCTCAGCTACCAGAGCTCTCTGTACGTATTCTTTCTTAACTACTCTTCTCTTCTATGCCTTAAATATTAGTTTTTTAATATGATAATTTATAACACTTTTATTGTCAAACTTTTCCGAATCGAAATCGTAAAATTATCTAAAAAAATTCTTTATCGCTTCTAATTGAATTTTGTGGCTACACTCATCACAACAATATGCCCCTTTTGGTTTCTCTTTAAATCGCTTATATTTTTCACTACCTTCGTAAACACGAAATATATTCTTACAAGAAAAGCAAACAATTTCATAAAACATCATATGCATTTTCCTCTCCTTGTTTATACACTTTTTTAATCACTTGTGAGAAGGTCATTTTTCTACATTATAAATTTTAATATCCTTTGACTAAAAGGTTTACCTCTATTCTTATCGAATTATATTAATATCTTATAACGCGAGGTGAACATCTTGTTCAGTAATATAGAATTAGTTTTAGATGCTAAAGCAAGTTTAGCTGAAGGACCATGTTGGAATGAAAAAAAGCAACTTTTATATTGGGTTGATATTATGGAGAGAAAATTATGCATATACAATCCTACCGCTAATACGAACCGAGTAATTGCTCTCAATCAACAAATTGGCTGTGTTGTTCCATATTTAGAGGATGTACTACTCTTAGCTATGGAAAACGGCTTTTATTCTATTAATGTAAATACAGAAAAACTGACACATATTTTTGACCCCGAACAACATTTAATAGAAAATCGTTTTAACGATGGAAAATGTGATCCCGCTGGTCGTTTCTGGGCAGGTACTACAGATACATACGGTATTAATGCTGCAGGTTCCTTATATTGTTTACATAATAATTTGAGTGTAGAGAAAAAATTTCACATGTAAATACTTCAAACGGAATGGCTTGGTCACCTGATCATACATACCTTTACTTTATAGATACACCTACTAAAAAAGTGGTTCGCTATCAATATAATATACGTACTGGAGAAATTCATAATCCAAGTGATGTAATCATTTTCTCTGAAAATGACGGTCTACCTGATGGTATGACAATTGACGAAGAAGGTTGTTTATGGATTACACATTGGGGAGGTTCAAAAATAACTAGATGGAATCCCTCTACTGGAGAACAAATATTAAGTATTCCAATTCCTGCGTTATATGTAACATCATGTACGTTTGGTGGGCCTAACTTAACTGATTTATATGTTACAACAGCCAGAACAAGAATGACGGATGACGAATTAAAACAGTATCCACATGCTGGTGGTATTTTTCGAATTCAAACAAATGTTAAAGGCTGCCCCACCTATTCATTTTGTAATGAAAATATTGGAACTGACACAATATGAACCGTATCGATTACATAAGACAAGAAGAAAAGGAATATCACGATCTTTGCTATGAACAATATAAACTATTTGAAACTGGATCTTGGCTTCACAAGCCGGTTAAAACAGTTATGGATTTAATGGACTACTTTGAAGAGAAAAACAAATTACAAGTGCTTGATCTTGGCTCTGGCGTCGGTAGAAATAGCATTCCAATTGCACAAAAGATTAAAAATGCTAGCGGAACTGTTACATGTGTTGATTTACTTGATTCCGCTTTAACAAAGCTACAAATTTATAGCAAAGAACATGACGTATTCGAGGTTATAAAAACAGAACAAGCAGCAATTGAAAACTATCATATTAGATCTAATACTTATGACTATATCGTTGCAGTATCAAGTTTGGAACATGTCAAATCAGAAGAAGATTTTAAAAATGTACTCCAATCTATGAAAAGAGGTACAAAAAACGGCGGTATTAATTGTTTAATTATTAACTCTAACATACAAGAAATTGATTCAATAACGAATGAAGAATTAGAAGCTTTAATTGAAATTAATCTTTCAACCGAAGAAATGATAAGTGCTTTAAAAAGCATTTATAAAGAATGGAAAAAACTAAAAGTTGAAATAAAGGAATTAGCTTATAATATAGTTCGTAATGAAAGACACGTTCAATTAAAAACAAATGCCATTACGTTTGTAGTTCAGAAATAACACTATAAAAAGTAAGAATATTTCCTCATATATTCATAGGAATACCCTTACCTTTTATTTTGTTATTAGTTTTCGCATCATCTAAAATATAATTTTCATTCGAAATACTACTCAGCTATTAATTGAATTCATTAACTGGAAGAAATATTCCACTTCATGAGTCTCATTCAATTTATACCATGAATGAAGTGTATCCGGCGCAAATACATCTAATTTACTTAATACTTCCATGGCAAATTCTAGAGGTGCTACACCCGATGCAGTAATAAGATTTTCACTGGATGCTACAGGTCCTACTTCATAAAAATTTTCTCCTTTATAAGTAGGACAAACCATTTTCATATAATCTAAATTATTACTTGTGTGATTTATAGAATCCAAGTAACCGTAATTTGCAAGACCTATAGTTGCACCGCAAATGGCAGCCACAATTGTACCAAGCCTTAAGGCTTCACCAACTTTTTTCAAAATAGGTTTATGTATTTCTTCACTCCAAGTATTCCCTCCAGGTAAAATTAATAGATCGTTACTCTCAAGGATACATTCATCTAGGGAAATATCCGGCTTTATATTCAAGCCCCCCATTGAAATAATCGTTTCTTTATTTATTCCAACTGTTACTACTTTAAAAGGCGCTACATCTTTTTTGAAATATCTTCCTGTATTAAGTTCAGCAATTAAATGTCCGTATTCCCAATCAGACATCGTGTCAAATACATATAGATATGCTTTTCTTGTTTGCATTCAATAACACTCCATTCATATACTACAGTTTTAAATAAAAAAAGTACTCTTTTCAAGTTTAACATTTTATGCAATATTTATGGTTTAAAATTCCAAATAAAAGAGCACTTGTTTCCGCAAGTGCTCTTTTCGGGGATTTTGAGATACCCTATTAACGAAAGTTAAGGTTACTTAAAGTTAAGAGGTATTTATACTATATGCTTGTCCTTTATATTTGTGCATAATCAATATATAAATATCTTTAGGAATATTTAAAAACTTTTATTTATAGTTCTTTCTGGCATTTTATCATTAAGAAATTTATTGAAGGTTTATTCTCCATGTTCTTATTTGGTTCATCAATTTCGGAAACTTGTACTAGTCCATATTTATTAAAATCTCGTTTTATAGATTCAGAATTATAGAAGAACATTTTTATGCCTTCCATTATTTCGAAATAGTCTTTATCCAACTGTTTCCCCTTCCCAAACATTGGGGCTTTTTGAGAAACAGTTGTGAAAACCATATATCCACCTGGTTTTAGCTGATTATAACAACCTTTAATAAATTGCTCTCTCTCTTGCTTATTCAACAAATGTAGAAGTGCATGACTATATATACCCTCATATGATTTGTTATTAAAAGGCATCTCATTTACCGAACCGTGATAGATACTAATATCTTCTAGGCCATTTTGCATTGCTAAATTAATGGCTGTTTTTGAAATCTCAATACCTGTTACATTTATACCATTATCGATAAAAACCTTTGCATTTCTTCCATATCCAATACCAGGAACTAATATATCCTTAACGTTCTTTTCAAGGAAAAAATCTTTTGTACAAATTGCAGATTCTGTAGGTTCAAATCCCCACATCGTTTGTTTTTCAATAAAACTTGATTCCCAAAATTCCATTATGTATCTATCTCCTTATTTTCAATCCATTTTTAGTATCAAATTAAAAGCATTTTTGTATTTGCTATACAGTTTTTTCTTCTACTTATACCACTTACCTTAGTCATCGTAGCTCCATTGAATATAGCATAATAATAAGCCCATATCTAATATAAAGATTGGTTAAAAATCTACCCTATTTTATTAATCCTTACGTTTATAGAAAATAAAAAAACAGCCAATATTTTTTTGGTAGTATTGGCTGTTTCTCATGAGAAATTATCTTTTTATATTGTACCGATCTAATACTTTTTCTAACATTTCTAAAGTTATTGGTTGTGCTTCTTTTATTAATTGATAACCAATACGCCCATTCGGTTCCGCTGTAACTTGCTGTAAACTCTTTACGTCATGAATCCCTTTTTCTCTTAATTGCATATAAAGTTGTTGTTCCGACATTTTTGCCTGCATCAAATTCTCTTTTACAATCTCTCCGTTTTCAACAATTATAATGCTACTTCCATTTAGGAATTGTTCCACCTTCCTTGATTTCAATTCAAAGAAATGAATGATAAGTAATATGCTTGCAAATATGATAGCCGCAAATATAGATGGGACTACTTTTCTACTTAATACAGGTTCTACAATAATACGGCCAATTGATACAACTAAAATGATTTCAGCTCTTGTCATTTGGCTGGCAGATGTACTACCTGTCATTTTCAAAACAATTATTCCAGTAAAAGTTAATATAATACTTTCCAAAATTATATTCATAACTACCCAATCCTTTAATGGTGTATTTTACTATCATTCCCATTAAAGGTGTGTTTTACTTACCTATTAAGTTGTTAAATCCTTCAGACCATGATGGAAATAAAGGTATCCAACCATACTCTTTACGTGCCTTATTATTGGAAGCTCCTCTTTCCCAACTATTTTTCCCATCTTGAACTTTAGGCTGAGGTGCCCCTATCGCTGCTGCATATATTGGTAACCATTCTTTACTAGTTGCTGGATAATTATCTACAATATTTACGATTCCTGAAGGCCAATTAAGGGCTAGCATAGTAGCTCTTGCAGCATCTTCAACATGTATAAACGAGCTTATCCCGTCTGATGCGATAATTTCATTATTACCATCAGAAAGTATACATATTTGTCCATTAGTTTTAAGAGCTTTTTGCAATGCATGAAATCCACTATTTGTAGCAGAACATTCGAAACCATAATTATATGTTTCTATTATTTTTTCTTCTGAATCATATATGTTTTTCGCACCAAAATTCTTTGCAAAATCTCTTCTATTTTTATTAGGCTCAACAACATCCACGTGCTCAACGCCTACATAGTATTTTAAGAAATAACAAGCGAGTAAACCAATAACTCCCATTCCAGTTATAAGTACTTTTTCATCCTGTTGCGGGTTTAGTTTCAATACTCCTTTAGCGGCATCACACGAAAGAATAGATAATAAAGCAACTTTAGGTTGTATAGAACTAGGCACTCGAATTACTTTATGCCCCTTAACTATCCCTATTGTTTCATGTCCATAAAAAAACTACTTTATCGCCTACGTTTACATGTGTTACTTTATTACCAACTTCAATCACTTCACCATAACTTTCATATCCAGTTTTTCTTGGATAAAAAGGATTCGTATCCGTAACATCGGATCCATTATACTGTGGTAACTCGGCCCCAATGCTTATAGCTCCTGCAATTGTTTTAACAATAATTTCATCGTCCTGTACGGATCTAATTTTACCCGGTTCCCACTTAAGTTGTTTCGCACCTTCTAAAACTAACTTATACTGTTCCATTCATATCCTCTCACTTTATAAAAATATATTCTCACTAAATTTCAAACAATGTATAATAGATTCATCCAAAATTAAAGCTATAACGTTGGCTAGCACCCAACAGTGATAACATGATAATTGAATTTGATGGATATAGAATAAACGAGTATGTTATTGGCCGTAACTGTTCTATTAACGAATTAATAACGATGTATTTAAATGTAAGAAATGAAGAGATATCTAATGAGGATCTGCTACGCTTATTTTGTGTACGATATTATTACAAAAAAAATCCAAAGTTACTACAAGAAGACGTCACTAGCAATGTTGTCATTGATTTAGATACGGACTATATTTATACCCCAAATAGATAACAGTAAACTAGATTGATTAGTATTTATGATTCAGCTAAGTGTTTAATAAAATAAGTAATTGCCCAAATTAATGTCGCAAATTGAGTGACAAAATACATTGTCCATTCAAAGCCAGTCAGTTTTCTCTCTCGTTTAACCTTCTTTAAGTATCTGTAAAATATGAGTGTACTTAAAAACATAAGTAACAATGATAATTGCTGTAAATCATCGACTATACGTACCGCCATAGACTCCATCGCCCTCCTATTCAAAATAAAAGCTATACTTTAAGAGTATCATTAATTGGTAGTTTATTTCCATTTTAAACACTTATGTCATAAATAAAAAGAGCACTCAGCTATTGAGTGCTCTAAAAAATATTAATTAAACTCAGTTCCTTGTAATGGTTACATGTAATTCCCCTTACTTTTTATAACTCAGTTCTATTACTTGTGGTATATACTTACTATCATATTTTCTCGTATAGATTTCTCCATCTGGAGTAACTAATTGTAAAACAATCTCACCACAAACCCCATCTAGTATTTCAAATTCACCTTGTGCATTTGAAATACTGCGTTCCTTACTTTCTTCAATTGAATCTTCATATATTTTCACATTAGATATAGGTTCGTTATTTTGATCTACGATAATACCTCTTGAATACTTACCAACCACGATGCATTGGTCATCTTTTTTATAATATTTAGTCACAACTATAGCTCCAATTATTATAGCGGCACACACAAACAAGAGAATTATTTGGCGCCTCACAACAAACCTCCTAATTCAAATTATTCTTTTCTAAACTGAAAATTCAAGTGTCTTGATTGGTTGATTTCCTCAATTACTTTACGAATACCTTCTTCAATCTTATCTTCTTTTACATTCGAAACATTTAACTTTAACAGTTTTTCTTTAGGAAAATTCCTCATATAATTCTTATCAATAGTATCGACACTTATTTGCATGTCACCTAATTTTTGTATAAGTGTTTCTGTAACTGTGTTTTTCTGCATTTCTAAACAAGTGTGTATTCCAAATGTGTTTTGTCTATTATATGTAAATAATGATTGATCTTCATTTTGCACTTTTTCTAATGTTTCTGCTAGTTTTATTGATCTATTGTAGTAGGAAGAATTAATTTTACTTTTATGACGTTCAAACATACCGCTCTTTATATAAATTTCTAAAGCCGCTTGAGAAATCATCGGACTATCAATATCTAGTATCTTTTTGTATGTATAGAAAGCATTTGCAATGGATGGTGGGATGACTGCAACTCCAACCCGTAAACCAGGAAAAATAATCTTCGAATAACTTTTCAAATATATGACATGACTACAATTATCCAAGCTATATAACGGATCTGCTTTTGAATCAGTTTCTAAATCTGCTAAATAATCATCTTCCACTATAAATACATTGTATTTCTTAGCCAATAGTGCGATTTTTTCTTTCTCATCTTTAGAATAAGAAGTTCCAAGCGGATGATGATATCTCGGTATCGTATAAAAGAATTTTATTTTTCCAGTTTGAAATATTTGCTCCAATTCATTCAAATCGATACCTTCATTCGTACGTTTAATACCGATTACAGGAACTTTATTTATTTCTAGATAATCAATATATAGATGATATGTTGGCTGTTCAATTAATACAGTTTCATTTCCATTCGGAAATGGTATAGAAGTTAATATAGCAAGCGCCTGCTGCACACCTGACGTTATAAAAATATTGTCTTCTTTCGTGAACACTTGATAATTTGCCAACTGTTTTTGAATGACTGGAATTAAAGATGGTAACCCTTTCGGTGTTCCGTATACGAACAAATCATTTTTATAAGTATCAATAGCCTTATTAATGCAATGCTGAAAATCTAAATATGGGAAAACATCTGGATCTGGTGCTGAAGAAGCGAAATCAATTATCTCGTTATTTTCTATGGTACTCCCAGATTTCTTAACAACGTAGTATCCACTTTGAGGGACAGAATATATAATGTGACGCTTTTCTAATTCATGAAGCGCACGTATAACTGTTGCCTTATTACATTCATATTGCGTAACGAGTGACCGTATAGACGGTAATTTCTTCCCTTCTTTTATTTCTCCATTTTGAATCATATTTTCTATGTCATTTAAAATATGTAAATACTTATACATATTACACCTCCTCCAGCAATTCTATATTTAATTACATCGGTTCTCTATTCATATAGCATTCATTCCTCAATTAGTTAATTTTCCGATCATCTATATCGTAAATCCCAATAGCATATGAATCATTTTCAATCCATTTCTTTACTGCTTCTGTTTTAAGTACACCTTCAACTTCTTTTTCTATTTTCTGTCCAAGTTCTCTCGCCCCTATTTCATCATCGCTAATCTTAGTTTTTATATCAATGGTAACAGGTTGATTCTTTTTATAATTTATTTGCTGAATACCAAACCCTTCATATCCGTTTTTTCTGAATGCGTCATCAAATATATGTCCAAAAACTTGATTCCATCTACTCTCTGCCTTTACAACTTCTCTATTTCTTTGAGTTATATTGATTTTATAAGCCATTACACCTTGTATCGCCAACCTTTTATTAATATCATTTTTTATTTCGTTACTATCTTCGCTATCAGCAATCTCTAAATCTACTATCCTTTCTTTTTCATCTCTTATAGCAGCACTAAAAAAAGATTCCTCCTTTACAGCTGCTGTAGCAATATCCATCACTATAGACTCTTCACTTTTAGCATCTTCAATCTCATTCTCACAGGCACATAATAAAGTGAAACTTTAATCATTGGGGGTTTTGTTCATCCCCAATGATTATTAGTTGAACCAATCGGGCTTTTACGGGCAGTTGATCCCCCCACCTAACTTCTTTCGCTGAATTTTGAGGTGGGGATCTTACTGCCCGTTAATGCGGGATAAAGCAAATGGAAATAAAAATACAAGTAACTTCTTTCCCTTTCTCATATAGCACCCCTCCAAACATTTTCATTTACGATAAACTTTTTACTTTGACATATAAATACCTTCTTTAATTATTTAAATTTAACATTATTTCACATTTACCCCACTTAACAAGGGAATTACAATTAATAAATAGAATATCTCTATGAATAAATAAAAAGTGAGGGATATATAATGCAACGTGTAAATACGATTGATATTAGTAATGTACTACAATTGGAAAAAACTCTTTCGACTTTATTAAATAAAATGATTTCTTCAAAACTAGACCTTGAAAATTGGTTAAAAGAGCAGTCAAAAGTAATTTGGGACATCGAAGAACAATTAAGATCACATTACATCGCCTTTCAATGTAATACGGATGATGAAGAAATAAAGGATACTTTTGAACATGATCAACAATTTGTAAAGCCACTTTTAAAGCGGTACCAAAATTTATTGGATAATAAATATTTAGAGTCACCTTTTCGAATGGAATTAGATTCTAACGTATATGGTTTATTAGATACAAAAATAAAAAATGCTCAAAAGTTATTTTGTGAGGAAAATATCGAATTAGAAATACAGGAAGACAAATTAGTCACAGAGTACTTTGAAATTACTGGAGGATTAAGTGGAATTTGGGACGGAGAAGAAAAAACGATAACAGAATTACAATCCTATTTACAAGATTCGAATCGTGACACCCGTAAAAAGGCAAAAACCATTATTTCTGAACAATTTTTATCTGTTGAAAAAGAACTCCAAAACATATTAAATCAATTAATTGAAATTCGCCATCAAAAAGCAAAAAATATTCAACTAGAGAATTATCGCGATTATATGTTCAAAAAATACGAGCGTTTTGATTATTCAGCGAAAGATTGCTATGAACTAGCTGAATCCATACGTAAGTATGTTGTGCCTCTTAAAGATAAAATATTGCTAGAGAAAAAAGATAAACTGCAAGTTGATACGCTTCGCCCGTGGGATGTATCAGCTGTAACTCCAGATCAAAAAGTACTTAAACCTATTGCAAATGAAAATGATTTAATTGAAAAGAGCACTCATATCTTTAATAAACTAGATGTTGAATTTTCAGCACTTTTAAACCGAATGTATAAACACAATTGTCTTGATTTAACAAGCCGCAAAGGAAAAGCAGCTGGTGGCTTTTGTGAGTACTTACCAGCTTCACAATTATCTTATATTTTTATGAACTTAAATTATACACAAGATGATATTGTCACTTTTATACATGAAATGGGTCATAGTATTCATAACGAACTCATAAAACCATTAAAATTACGACAGTATATAGAAATTCCAGCTGAAACAGCTGAGCTAGCCAGTATGACAATGGAGTTATTCTCGCTTAATTATTGGGATACCTTCTATACAGACAAAAAAGATTTAAAACAAGCAAAAATTAACTTCTTTAAAGATGTTATTTCATATTTACCTATTATGCTTATTGTCGATCAATTTCAACACTGGCTGTATGAAAATCCAAGTCATACTTCTGAAGAAAGAAATGAAAAATACTTACAACTTCAAAAACATTATCAGTCTAGCGTCATACATATTGATGGCTACGAAAACTGGATAGCAACGAGTTGGCTACCTGTACTCCATATTTTTGAAGTACCATTTTATTATATTGAATATGCGATCGCCCAACTTGGTGCATTACAAATGTATAAACAATATAAAGAGGATCCTAAGCAAGCGCTAGAAAATTATAAAAAGGCATTATCACTAGGAAGCTCGCAATCTATAAAAGAAGTGTATGATGCAGCCGGTATTCGTTTTGATTTTTCTGGTGAAACAATTAAAGAACTAATGCTATTTGTAGAAAAAGAATTAGAATTACTTGAGCAATTATAAGAAGAAAGCTGCACCTATATTTTTGGTGTAGCTTTCTTCTTTATTTTATTAATCAGCTCTATGTACTGAGTATCTCCATATCCGATTGTTGGAAAAAGATAAAACAACTTTATTAATAATTCACGAGTTGATAAATCTTTATTTTTAGAGATGAATTTCATTACTGCATTATCTTCTGTTAACATTTCTAAAAATAAGTCTATAGCCTGATACATTACAGGTGGTACCTTATGAGAGGTCTTTTTATGGTTTACTAATACTTCATTGTATATAGAAGAGTAATTCCCCAATTCAAGTTCAATTTGATTTACTTTAAATTCATCCTCTCTAAAGCTATTTAAGTATACCTTCCCTTCATAAGCAGACTGTTCAAGGTGAGAAAGTATGGTAAGTAGGTTCATTTGGCAAAACATATCTTCACCAAACCATAGAACAATACATTTATACTTTTTCGTAAAAAGGTTTTCTAACGGATCTATAACCTTTTTTATATAACTTTCTACTGAACTGTTATGTCCTTTCGCTCTTGTTTTAATAAACTCTTCATTAAAAACTTGAGTAGTAGCCGAGTTCACACACATTGCCTCATTAAATGGTGCATAATCAGAATCACCCATTAGCTTTTCGTTTTTAAATTCTTCATACATAACTTGACCATTTAATATGTTAAGTACCTCTTTATCAAATAGCTCACTCTTCCTATTTCGTAACTGCTCAACCTCTATTTTTCTAGAAATATTCATATTAAACGCCCCTTCTTTATTTAAATTTAGTTTAACAAATGATTGAATAGGCATTTTGTTAAGTTGGTATTCTCTTGGATTCATTCCAAAAACATTTTTAAAACTTCTACTATAAACCTCTTGGGAAGAGTAATCGTAATCCAATGCGACCTCAATTATCTTCCTACCATTCTTTAAATCCTCCGTAGATAAATACAACCTTCTAAGAAGAATATAACGTCTAATACTGAAACCCGTTACTTGATGAAATTTAAAAGAGCAATAATAAGGAGAATACCCCATGTAACGAGATAATTCATCTAATGAAAATCTCTTTTTTAAATTGCTCTCAATCCAATTAATCATCTGCTGTATATGTTCATTCATTTCCTTCACTCCTTATTTAAAAGTATAGGAGAAGTGCGTTTCTTTCTTTTGATATTTCTTGTGTTTTATAACATGAGCCTTTCTCTAAAGTCTTTATAATCTATATATAAGTATTAATTTTATATTTTTTCATCTATCTTATTTTGTCATACCTTCTATTCATTTTTCAATTTAGCGTTAATGAGTATGTTGGCAACACCTTACTAATTATTAAAGGTCAATTTACATCATATTTCATTTTAAAGGATTTCAAAAATTAAACACGAATTTTATAAAATAAAATTCTTTTAATTCCCAAGTTAAAAAATTAAGGTTTGGAAAGGACGTTTCAATGAACAAGCTAGAAAAAGAAATACTTCAATTCATAAATGAACAGTATCCGTTGAATTTTATTAACATTAAGCCAATAACAAATGAGATGTATGAATGTCTTACAGAACAAGGTACATACTTCAGTAGAATTACAAACTACAAAACATATGAAGAACAGATAGAGGAAGTTTTATATACAAATTTTTTATATCAAAATGGTTTAGGTGTTCCACCAATAATCCCTTCATTACAAGGGAATTTTGTAGAAAAATTCACATTAGACAAGGAGATTTTTGCTGTATTATATAAAGCTGCTCCTGGTATACATTTACCAAGGTCTGAATGGAATTCTAATATATTTAAAAAACTTGGTAAACAAATTGGAAAATTACATCGTATATCTAAAAGCTTTGAAAAGATTAAACCAGTAAAACATATAAACGATTGGTATGAAAATGAAGAATATAATTTTCTTAAATATATCCCTAAAGAAGAAAATACAATAAGAGAAATTGCATCTGACGTTTTAACTTCCATAAAAGAGCTACCAAAATCCCCTTCAAATTACGGCTTAATACACGGAGATTTATGGTTAGAAAACATTTTAGTCGAAAATAATTCAAACTTAACAATGATAGATTTTCAAGACTGCGAAAAACATTTTTACATATTCGATTTAGCCGTTCCTATTTATAGTGCAATAGAATATTCATTTGCTGGAAATGGGAATATCGTTGACTATGAGTATTCTATTACAAAAGCACTATTTGAAGGCTACCAAGAGGAAAATGAGCTACCAAAAGAGATGAAAGACAAGTTTCCGTTATTTATTAAATTAAAGGAAATTTTTGAATATAGCTTAATGCATATGTATTGGGATAAAGATGAATTAACGGAGGAACAAGTACGGATTATGAACCTTTATAGGATGAAGATCGAAAATAAGAATACCTATATCAATATTTAAGAATACTGTTGTTTAACTACAAGGAAACTTTGGTTAAACAACAGCATTTATTAATTAGCTGACAACCTTTTTTATGACTTATAAATACTGATTCAATAATCTTTTCAAATACACTTCATTTTGCGGTGATACTTTTTCAGAAAATCTAACTGCAATAATAATAGGAGCCCATTGAAAAACTTCATCTCTTGATATGCCGGTACGACTGCAATATATATGTAAATACATCTCAGCTAATTCTACCGAAGATTGTGAGTACAACAAGTATGTTCGAAATACATCTGCGCGAATATCACCTGAACTAGCATCTACCCAATCTATAACTTTCACTTTCTCTTCCTTACTCAAAATCAAATTAAATGGATGAAAATCTCCATGACATAGCCTAAAATCAAATGTAATAGATTCTAATTTTTGTAATATATCCTTCTTTTTGCGTTCATCCAATTTATGCACAGATTTAATTTGACGCTCTAACCTTTCCCTCATTAACTCCATTTCATCTGTATTCACATGTATAGCATGGATCTTTTTTTGCTCATTAACACAAAGGCCGATATAACGCTCTGCCTCATTTAAATTATTAAGCAGAAGATCACCAATGTTGTCCCCTTTTACATGTTCCATAATAATTGCCTGTCTATTTTGTATCTTTGTCACTTCAAATACGTTTGGAACTGGCAGCCCGCATGAATAAGCATATTTTTGTTTTTTTGCTTCATTCATAGACTCTGTATCTGGGAGGTAATCTTTAAATAATTTTACAACCTTATCAGTTAAATAAATTTCTGCAGTATTCCCTTTTGCAATTGGATTACCTAGATTCACTTCATTTCTCTCCTTAAAATAAGTTTGAATAATGCTTAATCCTTTTCTTTGCATTCACTCTAATCATAACGAAAACCTTCTTCACGAAGATATAAAAAACTTACCACTTTCTATCCTTAAATAGAAAGTGGTAAGTTTAGTTCTTTAGGAATATTGGAATGAAACTCTGGTGTATACACAATAGAAAATGAATATCCCTGCTCAATAAATGATACTTCATTATGTTTACATTCAAAGGGAACATTATTTTTCTTAAAGTTATTTTGGATGTGCTGTAAAAATGCTGAATCCGGTGTTCCGAAAGAAACATGAACTTTCGGTGGTAAAGCTTTCATTGCGATTGGAATCCAAGGTCTCTGCCACCAAGTCGCGACGATATATGCAGTGCCACCTATAACAAAGTTAAAAATATCCCCATCTTCCATCGTTTTCATATTTAGATTTGATTTTAACCATTTCGTAAAAACAGGTACACTTTTAACAGGAAGACCAATTTCCCTTACGTATAAAATGTTTAAAGGTGAGTGTGGTACTAATACATCTTCTTTAACATAACTATGCGCGATAATTTCGAGAAGATTTCCATCGCCATCTCTGAAATATAAGTTGAATCGGCCGCTCTCTTCATCAATTGTATGACCATCTTTCCATTTTACAATGAGTAATCCAGACTTTTCAAGCCATCTTGCAACTTCATGAAATTTTGAATATGGAATCTCAAAAGCAAAGTGCGCAGGTGCAATTGGTTCATATAATTCTTGAAAACTAATTGTAGTGTACGGTGTTACTTTAAATTGAATAAATGATTCTGTTTCTTTTTTTATTGGAAAAGATAATATGTCCCTATAAACTTGTTTTACCCCTTCTATGGAAACCGTTTGTAATTTTATATCTAATATATGTGTAATCACGTTACATTCCCCCTTGTTTCTTATTATCTATTCGTATTGTATTACACTTATAAATAGATAAAATCAAACGGAAGGATGGATTTTTCATGTAGAAACTACAACTTTAGTATGAATATGTTAGCTCCAATTATTTTTTATTTCTGCTATAACAATTTCTGGTTTATCCCAGTGCAACATGTGTGTAGTATCAGGAATTACTTTTACTATACTGTCCGTTTTCTCTTTAAAAACATTTACTGTCTTATCTCTATAATCCGCCCAAACTTGTGGGACTGTAGCTCGAAGTAATACAATATTAGCCGATAGCTTCTCATATATATCTATAGTTTCATCTTTATGCATACCTCTTATTATATTACTAGCTGTATTTCCCCTGGCATGCCACCATACTTTATTATCCATTTCGATCCCTAGATCCTTTACAGCAACTTCTAACAATGAAGACCACCTAGTATAAGCTGCTTTTTCACTTTTGAAAAATTCGTCCCAATTATTAAAAACGTATTCATCAAAGTCCTTTTCATAATAAGCCATTTCATCTTCCAACGTTTCTTCTTTAAGCCTTTTTGTTTGATATCCACCATCAATAAGAATACTTCCTTGTACTTTTTCTGGATGATTTAACAAATAAAATAACGCTACAAAACTTCCCCATGAATGTGATAGAAAATAGAAGTATTCGATTCTCAATTCATTTATTATTTCATTTAACCAATTTGCTAAATTGTGCATCTCATAATCTTCTGTTCTTTCAAATGGGGGTGTTTTACCATGTCCAGGTGCATCAACGGAGATAAATCTATACTCTTCTTTTAATTCCTCAGCAATTTCTATAAAACTTAAACTCGTACTACCTAATCCATGTAAACAAAAGATAACGGGCTTGTCATTATTCCCCCATTCAGTAATATGTACATTTATTTTTTCATTGCTAATATAGTAACGTTTCAAAACATTTATCCTCCATATTTTGATTTTTTAATTTACACTTTATTTATTTCTATTATTTTCAAGTATCTCCTGTATTCTTTTCCACACAAAAAGCTGCTTTTCTTTAAATGAAAAGCAGCTTTTACACTAAAATATATTACAATTTAACAGCAATAATCATAAATCTTTTTGAATTAGTACGAATCCCTTTTTCAAAACTATACGTATCAATGAACTTTTGTAAAATAGTAAAATCCTCTTCCTGTTCTCCGAATCTAGGAATAATAGGGGTATGTTTTAATAAGAAAATGAGATCTTCAGACCTACTGTAATAATCAGTAACATCATATTCACGTACTTGCACGAGATCAAATCCTGCACTAATAAGTTCATTCATATACTTTTCTTTTAAAGTACCATCCCGTTCACCTAAGCATTGCCCTCTACCAAATGCTTCTTTCAGGTTTAATTTATCATTCTCACTTACTTGTTGTGTTAAGAAAAAGGCACCCTTTTTCATTACTTTCGCTAACTCAGATGCCAGAAACGGGGCATGACAACTTGAAGCAATATCAAAATGTGCATGTGGAAATGTTAAAGCTTCAGAACCCATTTGAAGAAACTCAACATTTTGTACACCTGATTTTTTCAAGTTAGAATGTGCCGTTGCAATCATGCCGTTAGAATTATCAATTCCAATCAACAATTTAGCTGATGATGCTATGTTAAGTACATTTTCTCCTCCCCCTGTACCAACATCAAGTAAAATATGTGATGGTTTACACCTTTCTTTTACCTCACTATAAAAGTCCCATGTATCTCCTACAGTTTCACATTTTATTTTACTAAAATCCCATCCATTTAATCTTCCTATTTTATCATAGAAGCTTTTATACTCTAATTCGTTCATCTTATTACTTCCCCTTTGTAAAAATAAATTAAATATGTATAATAACCTACGACACTCCTTAATTATATATTATAAATTACAAATTATTAAAACAATATTTCCCTTCACACTACAATAAGTTTACATAACATTTTTATGGTTTATCTTTATCTATATATTCTAAATGCCCTCTTCCCCAACTACACATACTATCCAAAACAGTACTGACTGT
This sequence comes from Bacillus sp. D48C, assembly GCF_053345735.1. Taxonomy (NCBI): domain Bacteria; kingdom Bacillati; phylum Bacillota; class Bacilli; order Caryophanales; family Bacillaceae; genus Bacillus; species Bacillus sp. D48C. The sequence goes on along the minus strand of NZ_JBKFAQ010000007.1, from coordinate 201,397 downwards.
TTTTCCATGTTCAGTTAAGCTATATTCTACTTTAGGTGGTATTTCTTGATAAATTTCGCGTTTTATTAGTTGATCTTGCTCTAATTCACGTAATTGCTTCGCTAACGTCCCTTGAGATATATCTGGTATCAATCGCTTTAATTCACCAAAACGTTTCATTCCATCTGTTAGCAAAATAAACAAAATGAGTGGCTTCCATTTCCCACCGATTATTTGTAATGTTGCTATTACCCCTTTTAACTTCGGTTCTTGTAAATCCATTTTTCTCACCTCTCCTCAGATATCATAAAGTGAAACTTTAATCAGTGAGGGTTTTGTTCATCCCAAACTGATTATTAGTTGAACCAATCGGGCTTTTACGGGCAATTGATCTCTTACCTAACTTCCTTGCATTTTCCTAACTTTGAGGTGAGAGTTTTACTGCCCGTTAATGCGGGATAAACCATATTTAGCGATTTTTCCAATTACTTATCCGCATAAATAGCGATTAGTACGAAATTTACGACTATGTACATATAAAGTGCGTACTTTTCACTTGCTCCCTTTTAGCGAATAATAAAAGCATAGCACAGTTATATTCTAAATTTTTTATTAAAGGAGTGGCTAAAATATGTCTATTACTACATTAGAAAATAGTCGTATTGTTATCATTGGCGGGAGTTCTGGTATTGGATTGGCAACGGCAAAACAAGTAATTGAACAAGGAGCACATGTTATTATTGCAGGGCGTTCGGAAGAAAAATTAAAAGTTGCTAAAAAATTAATAAATAGCAATCATCTTCAAACTTATATATTGGATAATCAAAATAAAGAGCAATTACAAATTTTTTTCAAGACAGTTGGGAACTTTGATCATTTATTCACACCGGGAGCCTCTTACACACTTGGACCAATTACCTCTACAGAGGAAATTGCTGAAAGTAGCTTCATCGGAAAGTTTTGGCCTCAATATTATGCCGTAAAATATGCAATTCCTTTTCTTTCAAACTCTGGATCTATCGTGTTAATGTCCGGTGCATTTAGTCAAAGACCACTTAAAGGCGCACCTGCTTATGGAGCTTGCAATGGTGCTATTGAAAGTTTAGGGAAGGCTTTAGCTGTGGAATTAGCTCCTATTAGAGTTAATGTGGTTTCTCCTGGAACAATACAAAAAGAAAATGAACAAAATGAAAATAGACTAGTTGCTTACGAAGCTTATAAATCTCTTTCACTTGTACAACGAGCTGGATATAATGATGAAATTGCACATACTGTCCTATATTTAATGCAAAATAGTTTTACTACGGGTAATGTATTGTTTCCTGATGGAGGGTACACATATCATTAAATTATTTAAGACAAAAGCCCCTTATTACGGTGGCTTTTGTTGCTCATTTAAACATTGCTGAAATTTCCAAATAGATGATTACATTACTTTAGTACCAACTGGTTGGTTTTTAGATGATTCATTACAATCCGCTCATTTTGTACATTTGCAAATAAAATTGTGCTAGTAGTTGACGAATCGAATCTCGAAGTAATTTGTCTTGATATTTATGGATAAGTTTCCAAAGAAAAAAGGCATATAATTAATGCCTTTTTTCTTTATCATTATTTAACTGGATAACAAACTTCTGTAACCCACTTATTAGGATCCGATTCCATCGCTGGGCTCACATGATAAATATTAAACATCGGGCCTGCTAATTTGTAACCTTCTGTCTCAATCCATTTTGCCGCAGCCTCATTTACAGCTGTCATCTGTTCATAACTTCCATTAACTGTTATAGAAGCTATATTGGTTGATTTCATATTTTTAAATGTAACGTCTTTTGTATTTTCGTGCTTACCTAGAATACTTAGCTGTATTTCTATATCTACATCATTTTCTTTGTATTCACGATCATGGAAAACCGCAATACTATAACTCGGATGGGCAATACTAATATTTTTCATTTGAATTTCTTGCATTAATACACTCCATAAATCACCTTCGCAATTATACGATGGAATAATCTTTCTAACACTAGCTACAGTTCTTTCTGGAATTTCTTTTATTGAAACATGATAATTCATCTCAACAACATCCTCTCTCATCGTTTTCATTGAGTCTTCGAGGAGACGTAATTGTTTTTGGAGGTTATTCATGTCTTCTTTAATTTGAGCACTACGATTTAAAAATTGCTCTTTTATGCTATCTATATTATCGCATTCTATTATTTCTTTGATGGTAGCAATATTAAACCCCATAGCTTTTAATGTTTGAATTTGATTTACCTTTTTTAATTGGTCAGCTGAATAAAATCGATATCCACTCTGCTCATCGACTTTTACTGGTTGTAATAATTCCACTTTATCGTAGTGTCTCAACATACGTATACTAATGGAAGATAGTTTCGAAAAATCCCCTATTTTAAACATGATTTCCTCCTATAAGTTACATCTACTTTGAAGCTCAACTTCATCATAAACAATGACATTATGTGAGGGTCAACTATTTTTAACGATTTAAATAACAATTTAACATGTTATATTTATATAATTAAAAACCTATATTCCTGTTTTTATGACTACTGCAATTGATAACCATTAGTTATTTTTCTCAAGACATTCATAAACCGCCATCATATCTCGTTTATCCAACTCACGAATACGATTAAAAATTGGTATTTGCCCAACAGCTTCTGTTAATAAGCTCTCATCCACAACATCACTAACTTTTCCAGTTAACCACGTTTGTACATCCACGCCCTCGACAACTTCTTTTAACCCTTCGTCATTAATACCACTTGCATTACAAGTTACACATGGAATTGTTAGTTTAAAGACACCATCATGTAGATTATCTTCGGTTATCACTTTCTTACCTTTACAAAATGGACATGGATTACTTTTTTTAATTTTATTAATTTGGGTAACTATTTTTTTGTATCCAAACGCTTCGTATACATACGTAAGTTTTTTATATTTACCATTTGTGAAATACTTATCTATAATGTTTTCTCTCGTTTCATAAACATTAGGGAAATCACAAACAGTTACTTGATTATTAACACTAATGGATTCGATATTTCCTTTTATTTCACCCCAGAATGGTAAGACATTTTGTAACACCATTTCATAGTTTGAAAAGCTTGCTTGTTCTAATTCAAACATCTTCAGTGCAACTTGTGCTTTTCTTGGCAATAAAGAAACATCTTCTGTCAATACCATATCGCCACCAACAATAGACTTCAATTTAACAAGTGTCGGTAAATCACCAACTGTTTTCACTACTTCATTAATAGGCTGATTAATTATTTCACGAATATCTACGTTATCAAATTTAAGTGGTTTATGATGATTTAAAACCGTCCCCTCGCAAATTGGACATTTCATCATTTTTTTTGAACTTTTAATTTCTTCTTTAATAGGTGCTTTTGAAATAACAATATATCCACCAATAATTGTATTAAATCCTACCCATGTTCTGCGTGTCTTTCCTTTTTTATCATAAAATGATTTTTCAAAATACCCGTACCAAAACGTATGCTTTTCTTCTTCTGACATATCATTATAGCTCTTTGACAAATCGTGATCAAGCTCATTTTTTATTTCTTCGAATAGAAATTCTATTTTTTCATGCTGATAAAATTTTAATACCTTCATGATTTCTGGATCGAATAGCCCATCCCAAAATGGAACACTTTTATCTTGAATGGCAATATCTTTATCAAAAACTTCAATTTGAAGACGTCCAGAACAAGATGGACAATGATTGTCCTGTGAATAGAAATCAAAACTTCTCGTATCTTTATTAATTGGATGAGCAGCTACAATATGATTAATTAATCCACCAATCTCATATAAGAAACTATATTGACTATATAAATGTCTTTCAAGATCAATAGCAATAACAGGTGCGATTGTATCAGATTCATATTCACCATAAATTAACCTAGCCATTGATGATAAACTTTTTAAAATACCGCCCTTATAAATATTTTCGGCATTTTTAAAATAGTTAATATGATTTTCTTCTAAATAGTGAACCCCTTTTTTCTGCTTAAGCATTGAAGAGATGTGTATTTTCTCTGTGCTATTCACATTACTTTTTTGACGATAGTAATCCTCATGATTGACAACATCCAAATGCTCTATAGATTCATTCTGCCTTTTTCCAAAATCAACTATATAATCAGAGCTTTCTAACATGTAACGATTATGCTCAATCATAATGATCGAAACTGATTCATCTTGCAGAATACCTCTAATACTATCGATAAATTGATTTAAAATATTTTGTGATAAACCTTTTGAAGGCTCATCAAAAATAAATAATGTATGTGGATTTCTAGTGTTTGCAAATAATTCCGAAACTAAATGAACACATTGAAACTCACCTGTCGATAATGTTTGTGTTTTTCTCTCTAATGTTAAATAGCCAAGCCCTAATTTAATTAGTAGGCTCAAACGTTTATAAGCGATATCTTCATTTGGAAGTTCATCAATAATATCCTCAATCGAGCGCTCAAAAATATCATCAATGTCTTCACTATACTTTGTCAGTTTCTTTTTAATATCTAGGAAAGTTGCTACAGTTGATCGACTTGTAATTGATTGATTTCGGTCTTGTCCTACCATAACTAATTTATCTTTTGGATATCGTTTCAAAAAATCTGTAGCTAGACATTCGTTGACAAGTGTAGATTTCCCACATCCTGATTCTCCTGTAACTGTTACAAGCCTGTTTTTAGGAATTTGAAACTCAGCCATTTGGATATTACGGCAATATAAATCATAGAATGTATAATATTCTGTTGGTATTTCTTTATTTCGATCCCACAGTATTGACTTTGGTCTTGGTGATTCTTCCACAATTTTCCCGCCATATTTTCCGCTACCAGGTCCAAAGAACAATTGCTCATCAGTTGTATCTAGTACTGTATCTGAATGATCAATAAGCCAAATTTGATTTTTACACCCTAATCGTTTAATCTCTTCTAAAATTTGTAATAAAGTTTCATGATCAAGTCCAACTGAAATCTCATCAATAATAATTACAGCATTTTCACTTACTGCCATGAATTCGGCCAAATAAAGTCGTGTTAACTCTCCACCTGATAACGTACCCATAATTCGATTTAATGTTAAATAACCAATGTTCATATTAATAATATTTTGCAGTATATGCTGTTTTTCTTCACTAATATTTAACTCTTTTGCTAGTGAAAGAATAGATTCAATACTTAAATCATTAATATTTGAGATTGAATGTGGCTTGTCCAACAAATCAATTTCATGTTGTTCAATTTCTTCACTATAACGTTTTCCCTTACATTTTTTACACTCAACATTTTTTGTAGTACCACGGCCTTTACAACCAGTACACCAGCCTAATTGATTATTAAATGAAAAGACCTCTGGAGAAAGATTAAATACCTCAGCAAGTTTTTCCCGAACCTCTGTAAAAACACCAGTATGAGTACCAATCGTTGAACGCGGATTAGACGAAATCGATGATTTTCCTAGAAAAAGTACTAAAGGTATTTCTTCCATCTTAATGGCACTAAAATTTGTTTCCATAATGTTAGGAAATAAATATTGATATTCAGCCTTTGGCAATAAAGAAACTAATCGTTTTTTTGATTCTTCACCAATTGTTTGGCAAAAAGTTGTTTTACCCGATCCAGATAAACCAGCAATTCCAAACGATTTATTAAACGGTATAGTTGCATCTAATTTATTTATGTTATTAGCAATTAATTGATTTACTTTCATATTAACCTCTATTCTTATTTATTCACAAAAGCATTTTTACAATATAATAATTACATAATGAATATTACCTATTATGCAATTATCCTCTCGCTTCATGAATCTTATCCTTGTATATTTCAAACCATTGTTGCCATTCATCTTTAGAAAATTCTTTCTCTTCTCCTTTTAAAACGTAAGAAAAAAGATTTAAACAAATATGCCAACCAGCTATATCTCTCGGTGTATGATCTGTTAATTCATGAATGTACTCTTTAAGAAGTAAAAGAGTACCATTTTCCTCTTTATGTATTTCAAATCGGACACGGTCTTTATCCCAAGTAAATTCAAGTACTGAGTTTAGTTGACATTCTAAAATATCAATGTTTATGAATGAACCGTCCATCATGTCGAACTTTATTATTCCACCAGTTTTAAGGCTTTCAATCTGTAAATTGGACATCCATTTTTTCAGCTTACTGTTTTCTGTTAATACAGACCAAACTTCCTCTACCGTATATGGAAATTCGCGTTCAAATTTTACAATATATCCACCAGTTAGTTTCCCAATTTCAGCTATCATTTTAATTGCCTCCTTATATAGAATATATGTTCTCATCTCATTTTACACGAATATAAATATAAAATAAATATTTATGTCAGCGAAGTGTTAATTTAAAGTGAATGGTGCTGAGAAAAACTTAAATATTTTCTAAATCGAGTTATATAATATTGAAAATTAAATATAGATTTGCGTACAAATAAAAAAGCCGCATTTGCGACTTATGAAATCATAGGATTAACTCCTGTTTTGTTGAATGATTAACGCTTAATCGCATCGACAATTAGCGATAGAAAACCAAGTTTATCGCCTTTATTTCTAGAATCATACCTTTTCGAACGGAAAATAACACCGTCGTTTGCATCCCATTCGTTGTAATAAAACCGACCATTTTCATCACAATATTCAAGTAAAACTACCTCGAATCCAGCAGTTTCAAACATTTTCGTTAATGTTATATAATTATGAACGATTTTATGACTTGCTGCTGGATGATCTTTCGGACCGGGTCCCCCTATTTGAACTATATTTTGATATGCCTCATCCTGAAAGAATGCATCAGGGACTCCGCACCGAATATGACCAGATGGTTTTAAAAATTCATAACAAATTTCAGCTGCTCTTACACCTTCTTCAAAAGTAAGGTGTTCCCATACATGCTCAGCTAAAATAGCTGAAATAGAGTTGTATTCAAATCTTCCTTCCCACGTAGCTTTATCTAGTAAGTTAAGTTCATCTTCTTGCGTTTGAATCCAACCTGGATTATTATTAAACACTCCAGCTCCGACAACTACTTTAATTTCGTCTTGTTTTATTGCCACCATGTTCACCTCTTAAACATTTTAATTCATTAATATATTCTATGTTTACTATTATCCTTCCTCCTTCAACAAATGTAGTAACATGAGTCCAGTACAATACCGAACTCATGCCCTAAAAACTCTCTAACGCAACAATCTGTCTAACTCTATAAAATTAGTTCATAATATACGATTTTTCTTACAGAAATATAGCACAGCAAACATTAGCATAATACCAATTACGTAAAAAATTGTTGTTCCGCTCCCACCAGTATTAGGAATTACCCAATTATTCTTCGCATTTTTCACTGTTATTTTTTGTGTCTTTACTGCTTCTGTAATTTCTATTTCTATTTCTATTGGATCCCTAAGTAACATGTATCCGTTCGGTGCTTTTATTTCTTTAATCGTATACTTTCCAATTGCTAATTGGTTGGAAATTACCTTTCCTTTTTCATCCGTTATTAATCTACTAACTTCTTTCCCTTCTTTATCTAACACTTGAAATACAGCGCCTTTTAGCTTTAATTCACTATCCTTATCATCAACTTTTTCAATTTCAAATTGCCCAGTCGGATCTGGCAATTTCTTATTTTCTATTTTAATTTCTACTACTGTATCTTTTTCTATTTTTACAGCTATTTTTTCTTTTAATAATTCATAACCTTTAGGTGCCTCTATTTCCACTAGGGTATAGTTTCCTATTGGTAAGTCCTTTGATATCATTTCTCCTTTTTCATCTGTTATTAACTCTCCAACTACTTTTCCTTTTGAATCTTCTATATGAAACTTTGCTCCTGCTAGTTTTTTATTTTTATCACTTATGTCTACTTTCACAAGCTTCATTTTCCCCATTGGATCTGGCAATTTCTTATTTCCTATTTTAATTTCTACTACTGCATCTTTTTCTATTTTTACAGTTATTTTTTCTTTTAATAATTCGTAACCTTTAGGTGCTTCTACTTCCACTAAGGTATAGTTTCCTATTGGTAAGTCTTTTGATATTACTTCTCCTTCTTCATTTGTTACTAGTTCTCCAACTATTTTCCCTTTTGAATCTTCTATATGAAACTTTGCCCCTGCTAGCTTTTTATTTTTATCACTTATGTCTACTTTCACTAACTTCATTTTTCCTATTGGATCTGGCAATTTCTTATTTCCTATTTTAATTTCTACTACTGCATCTTTTTCTATTTTTACAGTTATTTTTTCTTTTAATAATTCATAGTCTTTTGGCGCTTCTATTTCTACAAGGATATAGTTTCCTATTGGTAAGTCTTTTGATATCGCTTCTCCTTCTTCATTTGTTAATAGTTCTCCAACTATTTTTCCTTTTGGATCTTCTATATGAAACTTTGCTCCGACCAATTTTTTATTATCATTATTACTATCAACTTTTTTTATTTTTACTTTTCCAGTACTAGGCTTGTTCCAATGTTGCCAGTTAAATTTGAAATTGTGAAATTCAAATCCACCAGTTTGTTGTACCGCACCGACAAATGCTTGTCCATTAATCGAACCGCCTTTTGTTTCTAATACAGCATTGGGGGCAAACACACTACCAACGACACCATATCCCTCTGTTATAATTTTTTTCGCATTTGGAAAAACCCAAATCACTTTCCCATATAGCTGAGTAAACGGGGAATTAGGAGAATATGGTTGTGATGTAGGAACTATATCTGTAGCCCTTCCAATATTGTTCGTGTCATATAGAATAGACCCATTTTTAAATGTAACCTCTGTTGCATCCGAATACATAACAATAAAATCTTTGTCCTTAGCATTTGGTAAAAATACATCTCTTATATCTAAATTAATTTTCCCTGTCAATTCTGATGAAACATAAATATTAGGATTGTTTATATCTTTTCCGATTCCATGACTCATATTTGGAATTGGGGTATTTGTTTTATATTGACCTGCATTTTTACTGACTTGGTTCACTATATTGCGAAATTCATTAAATTTCGCGTCAATTTCTAGTTTTTCTTTATAAACGATACGATCATAAGAGGATTGTATGATGCGATCTGGATCACTCTCTTTTGTCATTACTACTATTCCGTTTTGAATGATAAAAGATTCTTCTCTTGATTTCTTAAATTTTCCAGACAACAACAAGGACGGATATCCCTCATCAACCCATTTTTCACCTACTATATTAGATGTTCCCGCTGCAGCACCTACAATTGTATACCCCGATGCATCCATATCACCTTGAACTGCAGTTGCTCCTTCAATGTCGCCACCTATTGCTTTATGGTTACCAAAGACAACTGCATTATAACGCGATATATCACCTAGACCTTCTAAGTTTGTCGTGGATCCATATACTTCTTTTGGTACATATATGACAAAACTTACACTTAACATTAACAAAACAATAAAATGAATACTTACCAGCTTTAATCGTAGCCTCAATTCCTTTGTTCCCACCTTTACCGTATTTTTTCTATAGTCGAATAAAATGACATATTCACCAATGAGGATTTACTTCATCTTTTATATACTTTATATACTTTCTTTACTTATCTCTGAATTTCCGGTCCCACTTCCCATTAATGCAGGATAAATAAATACATTCTATCGAGTTAACCTTTTCTTATAAATTACGACTAGAAACACACATAACAATAGGATTGGAACTATTACAGTCCACTTATTAAATATAAATATCTCTGTACTCACTTTTTGTTTTTCTTTCCCGTTTAACTCCACACGCACACCTCGAACTAGCAACCTATTGGTGTTTACTCCATAAGGCGTACACGTAATTAAAGTTGTATAATCTTTATTTTCTACAATTTGTAGATCGTCCGTTTCGTGTGGTAACACTACTTTAATTTGATCTACTTTATAAGCAAGAACTTTGTCTAAAGAATGAATATAAAAAAGATCTCCTTCACTCAACTTATCTAAATCTGTAAATAATTTTGCTGATGGTAAACCACGATGCCCTGTTAAAATAGTGTGCGTATTTTCTCCACCTATCGGGAGCGAAGAAAAATCTAAATGACCTATCCCGCGGCTCAATACTTCCTCAGATGTCCCTTGATAGATTGGCAGTTTTATATTAATTTTCGATATTTCAATATACCCCATTACATCTCCTAAATTTAACGCATCAGCATATGCTTGATGATTACTTTTTTTTTCAGAAAATGGATCAGTAAATGTTTTCGTGGAAGTGTGAACTTGTTTATTATATTCGGCTGCTTCTTTTTCCCTACGTTCGACTTCTTTCTTTTGTAATGCTTTGATATTCTTATCGTAAGAGCTAATCTCAGAATAATGTGCACGAGTCGCCAACCAATTACTAATAGTAGGATATAAAAAAACACCTAATCCAAATAAAAAAATACCTCCCAAAACAAGATTTCGTTTCATATTTCCACCTCTGTATATGCTTAAATATCGAAAAGAGGGAAGCATTTTGCTTCTCCCCTTTTCCCATAGTTACATGTTCCTAAAATCTTAATTATTAGCAGACTTTTTTCTAAAGAAAACAAATGCCGCTGTAACCATTAACGTAAGACCTATTACAGTAAAAAGAGTCGTTCCTATGCCACCCGTTACCGGAAGAACCCATCCACTTTTATTATTTTCAATCGTTAATTTAACCGTTTGATTATTTTCGCTAATCTTTACATCAATGGGATCTTTTAATAATTGATAAGAAGCTTTTGTACCATCTTCTTTTGTATATGTTGGAGCTTTCGTTTCGAAAATTTGATAGTCTCCATATGGAATGTTAGACCATTTAATAACACCATTTTCATCTGATACACCTGTTACTTCTTTTCCTGCTACAACAACTATTTTTCCATTTTTATCTTTAAGTACAAACTCTGCACCTTTTAATTTATTCTTATTAGCACCATCAATTTTTGTTAACTCAATTATTCCAGTTGTTGGAACAACAACTACAGGTTTAGATTCCTTTTCTTCAATTACATCATTTTTATTTGTAAAATCAATTTTTGCTGTATTTAAAATTTCCGAACCAGATGGTACTCCTTCTTTTACTTGAGATTTAATTTGCAAATGAAATTCTTTTTTACCATCTAATTTTGTGAAATCTTTTACTGTAGCTGTTACTTTTTGACCTTCTATAGCTACCTCTACAATGCTTGCATTTACTTCTGCTCCATCAATTTTCACGATTGGCTTTCCTTGAATCACTAAACGATTATCCAAAGTATCTGTTACCACATATTTTTTGTATTCCTTAATGTCTTCTGGAATTAATGTTTTAATATCATAATTATAATTAGTTAACGGATTGATCGGTAACGCTTCCAATTTTCCGTTAATCTTTTTATCAATTATTGGTTCTTCATAGTTTTTCACTTCTAATTTAACTACTGTACCAGAAGTAATAGTTCCATCTTCATTAATTGTTCCGGAGTTCTTAACAAAAAACTCACGTTTAGTTGGATCTATTACATAGCCTTTCGGAGCTTTTGTTTCTTGGAAATAGTATTCTCCATACACCAATCCTTGCACGCGAATATGACCATTAGCATCTGTTACTAACTCTTTTTTCACTTCTGTACCGTCTTTTTTAAATAAAGAGAATACTGCACCTGCTAATGCTTTTTCATTTACACCAGTTTTTATTAAATCCACTGCACCACGTTTAACCTCATTTTTAGGATACATGTGAACATCATAGTTTAGCACCTTACCCTCTTTATTCGTTAATGGGATATCCACTGTATACGTATTGGGATTTAGATTAACATGTGGAGGTCCTGCCACTTCTTTCACCTCATAACGTCCTAGTGAAATATCTTTTAATACAGCTTGTCCGTTATCATCTGTTACTACTTGCGTTGGAGTTGCTCCCATTACAGGTTTCACATCTTCTTTCACGATTTTCCCATCGTTTGAAATTTTTTCAAAAGACGCAACCTTTTTCACTTCAAACGTTACACCTTTTAATGGTTTCGCATCTTTTGGCACCTCTTGATTTGCAGAACCGTCACCTTCTAGTCCCTGCGCTCCATCTTTTTCTTGTTCATACTTATGAATCGTTAAAGTACCTTTAGATGGTGAATCTGCCTTTACTAATACACTAGACCATGTAGAAAATGTTAAGAATAACACTAAAAGCACACTAAATATTTTTTTCATTTCTCTTATCCCCTTTACTACTTCTATCATTTTAAAAATCTCTTTATTACTATTACCTTCTTAAAAGCAATAGTGTGCCAAGTATCAGATTTAAACGAATAACATAAAACATAGTCGTCCAACAATCCATTGTTTACAATCACTTATTCACATTTCTTATCTTCTATTATTACGTTGTCTCTCCACATGATATATGTAATTTTCTCCCCTAAATTACACTTATATCTCTACTTCAAAAATCATTACATTTGTTACATAATAGCTTTCACTGCTAATTTCGACTAGTCACTTACTGTCAATCTATTAATTTCTCACTTCCTATCCCTATTTAAAATCCAACCTTAATCATTTTTAATACATATAAGTAATAACCAACAAATAAGTGTGACGATTCATATTTTACGCTACTGTCCAAAACTATTACCTGTATATTCAAATAATATGTGCTATTCATGTTAAATTATGGTATTATTCTTAGAAGTTTATAACTTTTATTTATATTTTTTATTAATAAAGGTTTTCCGTTTCTACTTATGAAAAAAGGAATATATGTTTATTTAACTATTACGCATAACTGTAAGGAGGAAGAATATGACTAAAAAGCTCAGTCTAGTTGAGATAGAGTACATTTGCAATATGTTTTTCCAATCTTTTGAAATTCCAGTTTGTTTTTTAGATTGTAACAAAAATATCCTTTTAGAATTCACATCAAAAAATGATTCACACTTGTTGTATACATCAAAAATAGAACAGTTACATGTGCTTTTTCAGAGAAATGATACATATAATTCCCCCATCTTCAGAACTCACGAACATCTAGGGCACTTCATTTTAATTCACATAAAGAGCGATTATATGGTGAACGGTACTGTTATTATTGGGCCCTTGGCACATGTAAATTTTTCTACAAGTAAAGCGGATAGTAAACTTAATTTTATTCCAAATTATAAAAGAACAAGAGACCATTATTTTTCATTGTCAGTCAAAGATCAAAATTTCTTTGTAAATATAGCAATATTGTTCTATAACATTCTCTATAAAAAAAATTCAGATGTAAGCACATTTTCAAATAACAGTGACTCACTTCATATAAGTCATAGCAGAATCTTAAACGAAGATGTATATATTTCAATGCAAAAAGACGAATCCATTTATCATAATTTATATATAGAGCAGCAACTACTTGGTTCTATAGAAAACGGGGATAAAGAAACCGTGCTCAAATATTATTACGAATTCCAACAAGAGACTCTTTCATCTTTATCTTCATTCCATCAATTAAGACGTCATAAAAACATTTGTATTTCATCCATTACGCTCGCCACTAGATATGCGATAAAAGGGGGTCTTCCATCTGGGATAGCTTACAAAATTTATGATTTACATATTCAAAGAACAGAAAATTTAAAAGACAAAGAATCTGTTTGGGATTTATTAAAAAATGCTTTTTGTACCTTTGCAGACCGTGTAAAGGCACAAAAAACACAGCAACATTCACAGACTATTGCTATTTGCAAAAACTACATTCTTAAAAACATTTACAATCCAATATCTGTTAAACAACTTGCTAAATTTGCAAATGTGAATTCAGATTATTTATCTATATTATTTAAAAAAGAAGTCGGTATTTCATTAATTGAGTACATTCAACGTGAACGAATCGAAGAAGCAAAGAAATTATTAACTTTCACCACCTATCCCTTATCAGACATATGCGCTTCGCTTAATTTTAGCGATCAAAGTTATTTTACTAAAATTTTTAAAAAATTCACCAATGAAACACCTGGTAAATATCGAAAATCTCATGTTGTCATTTAGAGTGACACTTCCATTAAAGCAAAGTGTTTTCAGTAACTTATCAATGGCAAATTAGAAGTACTCCTATATTCATGAGCTATAGGATTTATGCTATTTTCAAATCAAAAAACACGTTACTATTCTCATTAAAATAAAAGAATAGTAACGTGTTTTATATGTAATATAGTTCTGTAGACAGAATAGTATCCAACTGCAAATTTTTATAAAGGTCAAATGTACCGCTTAACTATTAAAATCTTAATAAGTAAAAAATCCATATTTCGTTTTATTTACTTTCTACTTTATTTCTTTTGAATACTGAACTCTTTTCTTCAAACGAATAATCCCTACTATTATTTTTGTATCTTTCTAAATTTGCGAATCAAAGTGAGTACTGTACCTGTAATAATCATCAATATGCCGATTGCTGCACTGTTAGTTGTACTTACACCCGTCTTTGGCAGCTCCTTATATGTATATTCTTTTTTATCGCTATTACTGTTGTTTGAAATATTACTCTTATTTGTCTTATTAGCAAGACCATTAGGTTTGCTAGTTTCTTTATCTTTCACTAATACTTTTTGTATTGTATTTACCTCATTACCCACGGAATCTCTTACACTATATATTATTTCATAAATACCAGCTTTAGTTGTATCTATAGTTCCTTTATACGCTACTTTAGAAGTAAGATCACCGTCTTCTTTGTCAGTAGCCGATACTCCTATCAACGGATCAAATTGATCACCCTCAGTAATCGAAGTTGTAGCAGGTACTTTTAGTATTGGTTTTTCATTTTTAATTTCTTCTCTAACTTTGACCGTTACAGTTTGCTTCGCCGTTACTTCATGACCTTTAGAATCTGTAACCGTGTACGTTAATACGTAAGTACCGGCTTTTGATGTATCTACTTCACCATCAACTTTAATTTTAGAAGTGAGATCACCGTCTTCTTTATCGATAGCTAATACTTCTGCCATTGGAACAGATGAATCTCCTACATGAAGTATCGCTCCAACAGGCACTGTTAATTTAGGTTCTAAATCTGATATTTCTCCATTTCCCTCTACAATTACAGTCTGTATAGCCGTTGCATTCCCGCCTTTAGAATCAACAACCAAGTATTCCACAATGTATGTACCTGGTTTTGAAGTATTTACATCGCCTTTATGCTTTACTTTATTTGTTAAATCACCATCTTCTTTATCAACAGCTTTTACATTTCTCATTGGATCAAACGTATCTCCTACACGTAGTGTAATCGTAAACGGTACAGTTAACTCTGGAGCTTGGTTTTCTGCTGTTTTTTCGTTTTCTTTCACTTTTTCTATAATTTTTGCAGCATCAAAAGCATTTTGGACTGCTTGAACTTCAATTGAGTTCGTTCCATATTTATTAGTTGCCACTTTAAGGCATGCCAATTTCAATTCAGAAAAATTAGAAGTCATGTTTAATTCATCAGTATTTGCATAATAGAAAATATCAAACATTTTATCTTCACCAATGCCATTTACATTTACACCGTTATGAGTACCACCTTGTGCAATTAAATACGCAACTTTATTAATAATACTTGAGTTAAAATGAACGCCTCCATAATCCTCTCCATTTAAATCATTATATTTACTATAATCATCAGGATACGGTAGTCCATCTGAAAAATTAATTGCAGTTGGATTTTTCATATTACGAAAAATCGATCCAGTTTGTTCTCCTATTGTCCAGTTAAATTCCCCATTATTTATGTATTTCTCTATAGCCGTTCCCATAATATCCGATAATGCCTCATTAATTGCCCCAGATTCTCCTGAAAATTCAAGGTTAGATTCACTTGATGTAACTGCATGTGTAAATTCATGACCGGCTATATCGAACGCTTTTACCATAGGATCTCCATATAAAAGCATACTAATGTTATTAATATTAGTACTAAATGCATTTTCCCAATTTTCAGGATCATTTGTTCCTCCAGAATCCCATGCATGTACAACTGAAACTACTTTATTTCCTTTATTATCAAAACTATTACGCTTATATTTTTCTTTATAAAAATCGTATACCTTTGTTGCTAAGAAATGAGCGCTTACCGCCTTTGGATCATTAAATGTTGTTGAAACGCTAGTTGCTAGTATACCAGGATAATAACTTTCTTCATTTGTAATATCTCTATAATTTACATCATATGTCTCAATTCCTTGTCCTCTTGTGTAATCAGCAAGCGCATAATTCCCACTGGTCTGTTTAGAAATACCAAATGTACGAGTTACGCCTAAATCATCTTTTCCTGTTCCAGTTAATGATGTAAAATTGCTAGTTTTATTTTCCTTAACGGATTGAACATACTCTTCACTTATTTTCAAACTTGATTCTTGTACCATATCTTTTAACATTTCACCATTATGAGCATTCACTAAATAAGTTCCAGATACATAATTTGGTGTTGTAGCAGCAAATGTAACTTGATATGCATTGCTAGCCTGTCCATGATTTTCATCAACAAAAATAACTGCCTTAACTTCTGGCTCAGAAATAAATTTAGTATCGTTTCCGTACTTTTTATAAATATATTGTTTTGCTTCTTCTTTTGATAAATTAATAGGTTTCTTTAAATCTTCTTGTGTTAAATTTTGTGCGCTATCTCCTGAAATACTTTTAATAATACCTTTTTTATCTACGTGAGCAGTCAACTGGTGACCATATACTTCTTTTCCTTCATATATTTGTTGCATGCGCACAAGTGTAGTTCCATCATAAGAACCACGTTTTTGAAGAACCTTGTAATCTACTCCTGTTTCTGCACTAACTTGTTTTGGAGACAAAGCATGCTCCGTATTTTCCTTAAGTGCATCTTTCACTACATTCTCTGGCGCCTTTTTTGATGGTTGTGTAAGATCACCTGTACGGAACGAATCCTCTTGAATTTCTACTTGCATTTGACCAGTTTCCTCTGCATGACCTAATCCATATGGCGTTACACTTGTTAAAACGAATCCTGTTGTTAATGCAACTATAGCTATTTCTTTTTTATTTCCCATGATATTCCCCTCGTATAAATTCCTATTATTTATATGAAACTGCTAAAATGTATACAATCTATTCCTAACATAAAAAGATGACTTTTGTAATCAACAAAAGCCACCTCTTTAATATGTAATATCCCTAAAATGTTTTTAATACATAATTTCTATACAAAAAAGAAAAAAGCATTCATTAACGAGCATTTTGCAATACTTTTATTAGGTCATTTATATTTTCAACTTTCTGTTGAAACTGATCAAGTCTGCTATGTAGCAATGAAGGATTTTTATCTTCAGTTGAAATAACTTGTTTTAATTCGTTTTCTAATTTATCATACATATCAAAGAAATTATCAAATTCTACACTTACAAGCTCTTCATTTTCGCGATAGAATCTTTTTGCTTCTATATAAGTCATATATGATTTATTTAAAAATCCTAATGAAATTAAATATTTAGAAGTGTTTTCTTGATAAATAGCAATATCACACGCTATTTTAATATCAGAATAAGTCTTTTGAACAAGACAATGCAATTCAAAAATCTTAAACTTTAATCCATTATTCATTTCATCCCCTCCCATCGTATCTATTCTACATAAAATTAGAATATTATACAAAGAAAATTATTAGCATGAAATTGACAATTAAAAAGATAACTTAAGGATAAACAAATTCCTCTCATTACAAATTATAGTTGCGAAGCATTTACCAACTTAACAGAAAAAATAAAAAGCGAAAAGAATAAATCCCTTCCGCTTTTAGAGTAATAAATACATTTCATATTGCGCTAAAGAATTCTTTTCAAATCCACATTTCTTTAAAAAACCCTCCAGTAAATTATTGTTAGGAAACCCAATTGATAAACTTGATAAAATTAATTCTTCTCTTGCTACTTCTAATAATTTCATCCCAACACCAATATTTCTATAAACTTTGTCTACGAAAATAAAACTAATTTTACCTTGTTCATTTACACATAGAGAGCCTTTTAAGTCATTATCGACATATGCACCATAAAATACATTATTTGTTTTTTCGATATAATCAACATCATTTTGCCAATTTATATGGAAGTTTAACCATTTCTGAATTTCATCTTTAAAAGTTGGAAATTCTAATTGTTTTACTTCAATATCCTTACAATCTTTATTCATTATTTTAGTCAAATCATTTAAATTATAATAAGAAAGATCGTACACTTTTTCATAGCCCAACTTATTATAAAAATGAATCGCTCGGTCGTTTCCTACAATGACTTCGAGAAAAAGTTGCTTACATCCATGTTGAATCACCTCTTCTTTATGCAGTTCAAATAATTTTTGACTCACACCAATACCGCGGTAATTAGGATGAACCGCTAATGTTCCACAGCGCATAGTCTTTATACTTTCATAATCCTTTATACCACCTAATATTACGCCAACTGATTTGTCACCGTCTAAAGCAAGAAAAGAATGTTCTAGCAAATTACCTTCTGGTCCAAAAAAACGTTGTATAAAACCCTCTTTTGAAACTTCCATCTTAATAATATAATCGGAAAATCCATCTTTAAAAGCTTCATATACTAAATCAATATTTACTTCACTACACCTTTTATATTGAATCATATAAAATTGCCCTCCAATTGCTTGTATTAATCTCAACATGTACCCATATAATATATTCCATCTATTATAAATTTCAGCTCTTAATTTGAAATGAACGGACATTTCCCTACATATAACTTACTATTAATTTGTTTTATAACAAACTATCTATTATTTACTACATTAATCTCATAAACACGTAAAAAAGCAATTAAATGCTCACATGCTCTTTCGCATGCTAGCATTTTAAAGATTTTTTGTTCTTCTTTCGTTTTATCATTTGCTTGATCTGAAGCAGCTTTTAAACATAAAAATGGTTTTTTATTTATTTGACACACATAGGCGAAAGCTGCTACTTCTTGATCAACTGCCAATGCTCCGTATACAGTATGAAGTAAATATCTCATTTCTGAACTACGAATACGTTGATCTCCAGATAAAAATGTACCGAAATGTATCGGATCATACAATCGTATTTTTTTTATTCTTCTTACAAGTGATTTTGTTGTTTCAATAGGTGCTGTTCTACCGTTATATAAATTAAAAACATCTTCTCCTGAGCCAGCAGCAGTAACATCGTGTTGTATTGCGTTTAGTGCTACTACAATATGACCGTTTTTCACTTTGTTTGATAAACTTCCGCATATTCCTGTCATAAACAACTCATCTGGCTGAAACTCACTAATTAACAATTGTACACAACTAGCGCAGCTTACTTTACCGACACCAGTTACAACTGATATAATTTCCAGCTCATTGATAGTATGAAAATGAAATTCCCAAGCTGCTCTTTTTTCAACACGTTCACTCGGATAATGTTGATGCAAATACGTCAGTTCTGGTTCCCATGCAGATACAATTGCAATACGTTTCATTACACGCTTCACTTCCCCTATTGTCATTTAAATAAGTTATCTATACTTTCTCGTTCATAATCTGGAATCCATTCTTTATATTTCTTATATAAATCTCGTATTATTTCTTTATTCTTCGCAATTACTTCACATCCTCTATCATCATACATAAACATGACAATATCTTTCGTTGCATTTATGAGAAATACATCTGGATAAGAAATTTCTTTTTTCCGTCCAAATCGAGGATACAAAACAGAGAAATCCTCATGATTAGCAGCTTGTATAAGCGATTCATATTTAATATCTTCCGCAAGACATTTTAAAGAAAATTGATATGTACAATATAATGTGAAACTTTAATCAGTTCATCCCCCACTGATTATCAGCCCTCACCAATCGGGCTTTTAGGGGCAGCCCGCCCCCCACCTACCTTCTTTGCTTTCGCTGAATTTTGAGGTGGGGGTCTTACTGCCCGGCAAATAGCGGGATAAATCTGCCTCTTCATCTTCAAATAGAAACGGTAACGTTTCTTGTCTTATATGAAATCTTAAATCTCTTTTCTTAATATATTTATTGTATACATTTATTTTCTGTGGAGTTTTTGTGTTTTCCTTTTTAAATCTATAAACATTTGTCACTACAAACACTACATCTTCTTTTGAAAATATGTCTTCAAATAAGAATTTATTATATGTATATAGCTGAGAAAAGTATTCCATATTTAAATCGTCGGTTCCTTCTACAATTTGATATTTATCTTTTCCAAAATCAAAATACAAATGATTTTCCCACTGAGAATATAAGTACGGTACTAATGTAACTCCTGGAAATGTTTGATTCATATATTCTTTTAATTGCATTTCCTTGTCCCTTCTACTGTACAATTCTTTTTAAATACCAATATGCTTCTTCTAGCCACGGATGTATAACTTTCAATGTATCTTTCCTTTCCCACAAATATGAAATATATACAAAAGCAGCTTTTTCCAAAGATTTTTCCAATCCTTTTTTTATTTCTATTAAATATGGTGGTGTCCCCTTTTGATCCCATTCTATTTTATCTGCAACAAATAAAACTAAATCCATCTTTGTTGGGTGTTTACGCAGTGTAGTATGACAACAAATTGCATCTAATACGTCTTCATCTTCTACTTTAAATATTTCTTTTGCGATTACTCTCGATAGTTTTTGATGAATAATCATAGGAAACTTTCTTTCTGCTTCCTCTATTTCTACCCCAAATTCTTCAGCAACTGCAATCCGCTCCTCGTTCGGAAAAATGCCACTAATATCATGTAAATATCCTGCAATTGCTGCTTTTTCTTTATCTACGTGAAACTTTTCTGCAATCTTTTTTGCCTTATTTGCCACACGAATTGAATGTTTATATGTAAACTCTTTATTATATTTTAGTAGAAAATCTTTAATATCATTGTCTATTTTTCCAGTTGGAGCAAATGAATATATATCATTATATAACATAGAAAATCCCCCTTATAACTAACTTTCAGTATAATGCAGAATTTAAATATCTTTGTTATTTTATATTCGTTATTAATCTTTTTACTCCTTTTTAATACGTTACATGAAATTTTATACAGAATCATTGCTACAAGTACATAAATGTTTGATATTATAGTAATGTTGATGATTTGTAAGGAAAGGAACTACAAAATGAATAAAAACATATTAATTATTGATGATGATAAAGAAATTGTTGAATTACTTGCTGTTTATTTGCGAAATGAAGGCTATAACATTTATAAAGCTTATGATGGCGATGAAGCATTGCAGAAGGTTTCTACATATGAAGTTGACCTTATGATTTTGGATATTATGATGCCAAAACGAAACGGATTAGAAGTTTGTCAGGAAGTACGTGAAAATAATACTGTACCAATTCTAATGCTTAGTGCAAAAGCAGAAGATATGGATAAAATATTAGGTCTTATGACAGGTGCCGATGATTATATGATCAAACCATTCAATCCATTAGAATTAGTAGCTAGAGTGAAAGCTTTATTACGAAGATCATCTTTCCAAAATGCTACTTCGCAAAAGAATGAAGATGGTATTATTCGTATTCGCTCTGTTGAAATACACAAACATAATCATACTGTTAAAGTAAATGGAGAGTATATTAAACTAACCTCTATTGAATTCGATATTTTATATTTACTTGCGAGTAATACAGGAAGAGTATTTAGTTCAGAAGAAATTTTCGAACGCGTTTGGAATGAAGATGGTTATGGTTCAAATAAGACGGTAATGGTCCATATTAGCAACTTACGGGATAAACTTGAAACGGTAATGAATGGAGAAAAATTTATTCACACTGTTTGGGGAGTTGGCTATAAAATTGAGAAATGAAGCATTTGATATATTAAAAGATATCCCTAAATGGAAACTTATTTTTTGGCTCTTACTAGCTATCACACTCACTCCTATTACTGAATTAATTATTTATCGCCTCGTTACGAGTGTAATTGAAAGTTCACTTACTCTAACCGAGCTCGGTAAAGAATTCATTCGAATTTTTGGTTATGAAAAGTATAAAGGGGTTAAAGAATCTTTATGGATGATGATTGTTTCTTATTTGTTTTTATTTTCTATTTTTTCATCCTATCTTTACATTTTTTATCGTCACGAGAGAAAACTTTACTATGAAACTTGTATAAAAAAAATGATAGAAGAAATTCGTTACATTGCAAATGGAAACTTCAATCATAAAGTTTCTGTTGTAAATCATAATTATTTGGAAGAGTTAGCAATCGGGATCAATGAAATTGTTGAACAATTAAAAGTCTCAATTGATGAAGAAAGACAAGCGGAACAAGCAAAGAGTGAACTTATTACAAATGTATCACATGATTTACGTACTCCCCTTACTTCTATAGTTGGATACGTAAATTTAATTCATCATGATAATTATAGAGATGAAGTGGAATTGCGATACTATATTCAAGTCATTTATGATAAAGTAACTCGTCTTAATGCATTAATGAATGACTTGTTCGAATATACACGTGTTCAAAATAAAGAGTTAAGCTTGTATTCTGTCCCCATTGATATTGTAGAGTTACTTGGACAATTAACTGTTCAATTCCGAATACAGGTTCAAGAAGCTAATATAGAATGTAGACCTTCTTTCCCATCTCAAAAGCTCATGGTATTAGCTGATGGTGACAAATTAGTGCGTGTGTTTGAAAATCTTATTATAAACGCTATCGCTTATGGAAGCGAAGGTCGCTATATTGACCTTACTGCTTATGAAAGCAATAATATGATTACAATTGATATAACAAATTACGGACAACCTATTCCTAGTACGGATTTACCTCATATTTTTGAACGTTTTTATCGCGTTGAAAAATCGCGCTCTACAAACACTGGTGGATCTGGACTTGGATTAGCAATTGCAAAAAGTATAGTCGAATTGCATAAAGGAACAATTGAAGTATATAGTGATGACGAAAAAACAACTTTCACTGTAAAACTACTCCCCTACAAAGGTTAATATCACAAATAAAAAGTTCAATTTCTTATCATATAAGAAATTGAACTTTTTCCATTAATTACAAAAAATTAATAATCCTTTATAATTCTTTAGAAATTCTTTACCTTTTCTTTCTTCCTAATTAAGCATTCTTTTTTACAATACTATTATTGATGTCATAATAGGAGGATCGCTTATGCAATTCTTAAAAAAATTCGCTATTTTATTATTATCTTTTTTCATTACTGCACTTATCGTTTTATATTTTTACCTTTATGTAAATGGTCCGATTATTCAAGCTAAATCAGCTATCTTAATAAATGCTAATTCAGGTGAAATTGTTTATAAAAAAAATGAAGAAACTCCAGTACAATCAGCTGCTTTATCTAAATTAATGACAGAATATATCGTATTGGAGCAACTAAATGATAGAAAAATACAGTTAGATGACTTCGTACAAATAAGTAACGAAGTATTCCGAGTAGAAACAAGCCCTATACAAGTAACATCGAATGATAAAACAACGGTTCGTGATTTACTTCATGCATTGCTACTGGCAGGGAATAATCGTTCTGCACTCGCTCTTGCAGAACACATTGCTGGAAATGAAGATAACTTTACAGTATTAATGAATAAAAAAGCAAAAGAACTAAAGTTATTACAACCATCTCCATTTCTAAACTCTACTGGAATTAATAATGATACAAATAAACAATCAACTACAACAGCAATAGACGTAGCTAAATTAGCAGCACGATTAATAAAAGATTTTCCAGATGTATTGAATATTACGAAACTAACCTCTTACCAATTTCCCTTCAAAGATTCCCAGGTTTTCAATACGAATAAAATGATATATTCCCTTAATGAAAACATTAAACTTCAAGGTGTTGATGGCTTACAAACTAGTTTTTCAACTAATGGTAATTATAGTTTTGTCAGTACAGCAAAACTTGAAGATACTAGACTAATTTCAGTAATATTAGATGCAGATGAAGAAAACATTTCATTTATTGAAACAAAAAAGTTGCTACAGTATGGTTTTGATCCTTCCTCGTACTCTGCACTCCAAGCTTTTAAAGACACCCTTACATCGTGGACAATATTGCTTCAGTTTAAAAATTTAATTATACAAACTATAATGATTTTTTTAATCATTACCACCTTAATGTTTTTACATATACGTCAGAAAAAATCCGAGGATTTCAATTAAGAAATCTTCTTATATATAAAAACCGACTTGCGTTTGAGATGCAAGTCGGTTTTTAATTCTATTATCCTCTTCCAATTAAATTTGCTGAAACTGGTTGCAAGTTTAACTGCCTCGCCCATATAGACAGCTGACCAATATGATGAATTTCATATCCCATGTCTTAAAACCTATGTTTTTCGAGGCATACACCCATCTCTGTTTCCGTTCATTGTGTTCGTTTGTTTAGTTTAAATGGGTTAATCTATTAATTCTATTAAATCCAACAATTTAACTATTACATATTAAAGTTCTATTCATATACTATAGTAGATTACTAGAAAGGAGGCTTAACTATGGATAGTTGCGTTGTATTTGTAAACGGACAACCTTTTTTAGTTCTTTCAGTAGCTGGTATTGAAATTGCTAGATTAGAGATTTCCCTTCAAGTAGCATTAGCTCTAAGAGTGCTTGGGATACCAATCTGTGATTAATTACCAAATTAATAAAAAAAGAGGGCATTAGCCCTCTTTTTTTATTTTCTTCTCACCTTTTCTTAACAACAAACAAAATTCAAATTTGATTAATTATAAAAAATTAAAGTACATGAACGTTACATGAAACACTTGTTAAGATCGCTGTCCTTCACACTATTTATTTCGCCGACATTATATAATCAAAGCACACGATGATTAACTTTTTATACGGCTTATTTTAAGTGTGCTAGCCAATACTTTTACTTGTATGTTCTATACACTCATTCTCTACGGTATACTGATACCAACTTATATTTTTTGATGAGAGCCCATTTCCCTATATCCCTCTTTATTCCCATGCACTTTTTTCTCAAATCCAAGCTAAATAATCTATATTGTTATCTTTTAAACTCGCCTCACTATCCGATTATATTAATAACCTATCACCTGGTAACCATTATCTAATTTATCTTCAATTGGATGGTCCATCATTTATACTTACGGATTGGCTTTTCCGTATCTATTGTGCATGGACATTAGGTTTTCTAGCATCTAGCTCATTTCTTTAAAAATGTAGGGTATTTCGTCTATTATTAAATGAATAATGTTTGGAAGGGTGATGTAATATGACAGAAATTAAAGTAGGGCTTACACAATTTTTAGACTTCACACTGAAAGGTAGTACAGCTAAAACAAACTTTATAAAAAATCTAAAATCCCAACCTGAATATCAACCAGCTTTTGATTACTGGAAACAATTACGAGAAACTGTTATTAAATTTCATCAAAACAAACTACCTTTTGAATGTTTCGAAACATTAGTACAAACGGTTGATCAGAAAAAAAAACAAAACTACATTGATGTTATAAAGCAATACAAAAAATTCATTAAAAATAAAGACATCTCCTGGTTTGATCCAGGTAAATCACATTGGAAATCAGATGATTTAATCGTCCGTTCATCACCTGAACTTGGCTTATTCATTAATAATGAGCCACATCTTATCAAACTGTTTTTCAAAGGAAAAAAAGAGCGAATTGATAAATACAACATTAACTCGACACTTACACTATTAAATGAATCAACATTTTCAAATGAACGAAACGATGTGAATTATACGGTACTTAACATCCAAAAGAACAGAATGTATACGAATAACTCTATTAATAATAATCATTTAGTAGCGCTTAAATCAGAAGCTAACCAGTTTTGTTACATATGGAATAATCTGTAAAGTTTACTATTCATCCCTTTCAATACCTTGTTGATGCATACTTTAGTTACAATTTTTACAGATTCATTCAGTTTCGTTTAATTAGGGCTCACCCTCTTATTCCTCAGAAACAATGCAGGTGGGCCTTTTTCAAAAATGGTTTCTTTGTCAGTTTTAATATACTAGCTCTCCCCCTGAAACAGCTGCAATTGAAATTATTTTTGTTTTATTATCCACTATACCCACCAAGCCCCTTTTGTTAACATAATATAATTATAAATTACTATTGTTGCTACTTCTTCCATTCATATTCTAACATACTCATTTCCCATAAATTCCAATACGTTTCTCCTACTCTTTTTGACTCTCTTAATAAGCCTTCTTTTACAAACCCTATTTTTTCGTAACAGAAAATGGCCGATGTATTAAAATCGTACACACCAAGAGTTACCCTATGTAGTTTTAATTCGTCAAAAGCAATATGAAGTACTGCTTTCATCATATGTTTTCCTATAGAACGTCCTCTCATCTTCGTATTACCAACTAATACTTTTCCAATTCTAGCGGACTTATTAATATTATCTATTTGCCCAAGCGAAATATGACCAATAACGTCTGAAGTCACTTCATCTACCACTTTGAAAGCGAGTGTATTTGCACTTTCTATATACTTCTCTAATTGCTGTTCATCTAAAGGGAATGTGAATGCATTTCCTGACCATTGTATTAGAAATTCTTCGGAGTTAATCCAATTTATTAATTGTTTAAAATCAGATTTCTTAAAGCTTTCTAGTTTAATCACTTCCTTGCTCCTTTCATACATCATGCTTTATAACCTCAAACTTATTTCTATATAAAGAATATATTCTCCTTTTATATGAAATTAAAATAAAGCCATTCATGTGAATGGCTTTACAAAAAAGCAGCATAATTATGCTTTGTTTGCTACATCAATACCATTAAAATCAAAGTCAGCAGTAACCGTTGTAACAGGTGGGAAAATTGCTTCAATTTTACAAATGGAAATAATTACTCCAACCGATCCAGGAATAGCCGCAAGCCTAACTAGATCACAACTTACAGACGAAACAGTACCTACATAAGTACGTCCCTCTGTATTAATTTGAACTGTTCGATTAATTAATTTCTTAAGTTCATCTCTAATTCCTTGTACACAAGAATTATCACATTTCTCATGCTGTTCTTTTTTACACTCTTCGAATACTTCCCAACAATCATCTTGTTTACATGTACACTTCTTTTTACAATTATTAAATCGAGAACCCAATACCTCACCCCCTAATCCTTTCTATTAGTAAAGTATGTCCACTAGCTTAAAAGGGTACGAGGCAAACACATAAAAAGAAAAAAAACAAACAATTGTACTATACTTTCTTTTCATTATTCATTATAAAAACAGACTTCTCCTAATTAAAAGCTTGTTTAATGAGCGGCCGTGAATTTAGTCCTACTCCATTTAATGTTTAGACACCACTTTCTAAAACAAATCTTTTTTCTTTTAAATAAGACGCACCTTAAAAACACACTAGATTTTTCCATTAACTCACATATACATAGACTTTATTTGTGGATTTTTCCTTTGTTATTGTGAAATATACATTTAAAAAAGCGTACTCGAAAATAAGATATTATTTGTAATCAGAACGCTTTCTTCAACAAATGTTTATTGGAAAACACCATAACTAGTAGTAGTTCTCTCCACTATCTCTTAAAAATTAGCATGGTTTGTATGAACTCTATATCGAGTAGAAAACACTCTATCATATAAAGATAAAATAGTAGGTTAATAAACAAGCCATTTTTTTATTAAAACATAGAATAATATGAACACTATTGAAAGGAGGTAGAAATGAATGTCTTGGAAAAATGATTGCTGGAGTTCTCAGAAAAAGCATTGTTGTGATGATTGGTGGAAATCTAAAGAAAAGCATCATTGTGATGATGATTGGAGTTCTCAGAAAAAGCATTGTAATGATGATTGGTGGAAATCTAAAGAAAAGTGTCATCGTGACGATGATTGGTGGAAATCTAAAGAAAAGTGTCATCGTGACGATGATTGGTGGAAATCTAAAGAAAAGTGTCATCGTGATGATGATTGGGGTTCTAAACGAAATAAGTGTCGTTGTAAATGTTTCTTTATTTGTTGCCATTGTAAAAGAAAAAATTGGTAATTTTTTTTATGTCAACGTAAAGGAAAGAATATGGCTTTTGGAACCAATCGGGCTTTTCCGGAAAGTTAATCCCACACCTACTTCCTTACTTTCGCTGAATTTTTAGGTGGGGGCATTACTGCCCGGCAAATAGTGAAATAAATACTAGAATGTAATATATAAAAAGCTGACTGAGTATAGTCAGCTTTTTATATATTAACACGTAAAGGTTTAAACCGGCATATAAGCAGTCGCGCTTTGTCATCACCTTGTTGTTGTAAATTAGTATTTCTCCATTGAATAGACATTCCATAATATCGTATTTTGATTAAAACAAAAAACATACTTAACACCAATAGTAGAATTTTTCTTCTTCATCAAATTCACTTCTTTTCTTTTTATTAACATAAAAAAGGAGCTCTGTTTATATAGAGCTCCTTTCTAATTTTATAATTTACTAGACTGTAACCCTTGAATAAACGGTACTACTTCAGGATTTACAAGTGACGACAAATCACCTAATTCTTTTCCTAAATAAGCTGCTTTAATAACACGGCGCATTACTTTAGAATTACGTGTTTTCGGTAAATCTTCTACAACGTGGATGTCTTTAGGACACAACGCTTTTCCAATATGTGAGTTTACTAAACTCATTAATTCTTTCTTTAAATCTTCTGTAAATATTACCCCTTCTCGTAATACAGCAAAGCAATGACAAACTTCACCTTTCACTTCGTCAGGTACACCAATTGCAGCAGCTTCGATTACATCGTTATGTTTCACAAGAATAGATTCATATTCAGCAGGTCCAATACGTTTACCTGCAATATTTAACGTATCGTCTGAACGCCCTGTGATGATATATTGTTCACCATCGTAAATGACCCAGTCACCGTGGACCCATTTATTTTCAAAACGCGACCAATATGTGTTCACGTAACGTTCATCATCTTCCCAGAAGCTTTTCGTCATACCTACCCAAGGTTTTTCTAAGCATAATTCTCCGACTTCATCTCGAATTGGTTTACCTTGATCATCCAGTACGACAGCTGCCATTCCTGGTAAAGATGCGTTAAAACTAATCGGTGCGATTGGCTTAATAAGAACATTACCGAAAATCCCACCTGAGATTTCAGTTCCACCTGAGTAGTTACAGATTGGAACATTTCCTTTTCCAACTGTTTCAAACAGCCACATCCATGGATCAGGATTCCAAGGTTCTCCTGTTGATGCGAATACTTCCAAACTCTTTAAAGAATGTTTATTGACATACTCATCACCTTTTGCCATTAATGCTCGGATTAACGTTGGCGAAATACCTAGATGAGTAATTTCATATTTATCAACTGTCTCCCATAACCGGTCTGCTTCTGGGAAGTCTGGAACACCTTCGTACATAACCATCGTTGCTCCATTAATGAGTGAACCGAATAATAGAAACGGCCCCATCATCCAGCCCATATCAGTTACCCATAATACACGATCACCTTGTTTAATATTCATTCCAAATCCTGCATCAAAAGCTGCTTTCAAAGGAAATCCTGCATGCGTGTGTACTGTTCCTTTCGGCTTACCAGTCGTTCCTGATGTATAAATGAGCATTAATGGATCATCACTTTGCATTTCTTCGGCATGTATGAATGGTTTTTCTTTTTCTAGCGTACTCCACGAAAAGTCATAGTTATGTGGTGTAAAATCATTTCCTGCATGACGAACGATTACCACTTTTTCAACAGTTGGGCAATGTTCACAAGCTTTATCTACTTCATCTTTTAAAGAAACAATTTTTCCTCGGCGTGAAAATCCATCTGCGGTAATAATCATTTTTGAACCTGCCGCTTGCACACGTGTCATGACTGCATCAGACGCAAAGCCTGAGAATATTGGTGAAATAATTGCACCGATTTTCATTACAGCTAGCATCGCAACAACTGTTTCTGGAATCATCGGCATATAAATTGTTACACGGTCACCTTTCTCAATACCCGCGTGTTTCAAACCATTTGCAACACGGCTTACCCAGTTATCAAGCTCTTCATATGTAAATGATTTTGAAGTTCCATTTTCCCCTTCGTACTGAAGTGCTGGCTGTATTCTCGTTTCTTCATCCGCAAGCCAGCGGGATAAAGCTGATTCTACAACGTTACATGTTCCGCCATTATACCACTGTGCAAACGGTGTACCATTTTCTAAATCTAACACTTCTGTATAAGGTTTCATCCATTGATAGCCTACTGCTTTTTCTGCCTCTCCCCAAAACCAAGCTGTTTCCTCAATAGATTTATTATAAAAAGTTTCATAGTCTTCATATCCCAATGATTTCATCCAACCATATAAACGTGTTTTTTCCTTATACTCTTCTGTTGGAAACCAAACTGCTTGTTTCAATGTTTTCCCCTCCTTAACTTTTTGAGCAAGAAAGCCCTAATTAGGGCTTTTAAACTGGATATACAGGATGTTTACGATCCGTGAATAATTGATATTTACTCATATACATTTCGAAACGTCCTTTTAACTCTTCACGTAAATTGTTTGGATGAACAATACCATCAATCACCATCTCTGATGCTAAGTGGTATATATCAATATCTTTCTTATACTCTTCACGTTTTTCAGCAATGAAGCTAGCGCGCTCTTCTTCTGGTAAAGCTGCAATTTTATTTGCATATACAGCATTAACCGCAGCTTCTGGACCCATTACCGCAATAGAGGCTGTCGGTAATGCCAGGCAGCAATCTGGTTCAAATGCTGGACCTGCCATCGCATATAAACCAGCGCCATATGCTTTACGAACAACGATAGAAATCTTCGGTACAGTTGCTTCACTCATTGCAGAAATCATTTTTGCACCGTGACGAATAATACCAGCACGCTCTACTTTTGTACCAATCATAAATCCTGGTACATCCGCAAGGAATAATAATGGAATATGATATGCATCGCATAAATTAATAAACTTAGCAGCTTTATCAGCTGAATCGTGAAATAATACACCCCCCTTCATACGCGGCTGATTTGCAATAATACCAACTGGCTTACCATCAATACGTGCTAAGCCTGTAATTAGCTCTTGAGCAAATAATTTTTTTACTTCATAGAATGAACCTTCATCAATAACTCTATTAATGAGATCTTTCATATTGAAAGGAGCATTTTGATTTTCTGGAATGATTTGTTCTAACGTTTTATCGAATTGTTTCGGTTCTTGAGGTGTAACCAATGGAGTCTTTTCTAAGTAGTTGTTTGGAAAATATGAAATGTATTGTCTTGCTTGTGTAATCGCATCTTCTTCTGTCTTACATAAAACATCTCCGCATCCTGATACAGAGCAATGCATACGAGCTCCGCCCATCTCTTCTAAAGTTACCTTCTCACCGATAACCATCTCAGCCATACGAGGAGATCCTAAATACATAGATGCATTTCCTTCTACCATCATTACAACGTCACAAAAGGCTGGAATATATGCACCACCAGCAGCAGAAGGTCCAAATAATAAACATACTTGAGGAACTTTACCTGATAATTTCACTTGATTATAGAAGATTCTTCCTGCACCGCGGCGCCCTGGGAACATTTCTACTTGATCTGTAATACGCGCTCCAGCAGAGTCGACTAAATAAAATAACGGAACACGTAATTTTTCAGCTGTTTCTTGAATACGTAAAATCTTTTCAACTGTGCGTGATCCCCATGATCCAGCTTTTACAGTAGAATCATTAGCCATTACACACGCAGTACGACCATGTATTTTACCCGTTGCAGTTACAACGCCGTCCGCAGGTAAGCCTGTTTGTTCACAGTTAGCAAATAATGCATCTTCTACATATTCGCCATTATCAAATAGAAGCGCTAAACGATCTCGAACAAATAATTTTCCTTTTGCTTTATTTTGTTCATGATATTTCGGTGCCCCGCCTTGTTTAATCGTTTCAACACGTTCTTCAAATGAATTAGATTGTTGTTTTTGGTCTAACATATTTACTCCCCCTTATACATCGGTTTACGTTTTTCTTTGAATGCCTGTAATCCTTCTATTCGATCTTTCGTATGGATTACACCTTCATACGCTTGTTTTTCCATTTGTAATCCGGTATGTAAATCAACTTGAATACCATTTGAAATTGCCTCTTTTGCTAATCGAACAGCAATAGGTCCATTACTAGCAATTTTCTCTGCTATTTCAATCGCTTTCTCTTCAAGTAAATTAGCTGGTACAACAAATTCTACTAAACCATATTCTTTTGCTTCTTGCGCTGAAATACGTCTACCTGTATAAATTAATTCTTTCGCTCTACCAACTCCAATTAATCTTGGTAAGCGCTGTGTACCACCTGCTCCTGGTATAATTGCAAGTGTCGTTTCAGTAAGACCAAGACTTGCAGATTCAGCAGCAATTCTAAAATCACAAGCTAAACTTAATTCCGTACCACCACCAAGTGCGATTCCATTTATAGCAGCAATAACTGGCTGTGGTAATTGTTCAACCATCTCCATAGTAGTGCGAATCATACTAACAGCATGACGAACTTGTTCTTCATTCATATCGGCACGCTCTTTTAAATCTGCACCAGCACAAAATGCTTTTTCACCAGCACCAGTCAAAATAACTACACGTGCGCTTGAATCTTCACTTATTTGAGTTAATATAGTTTGTAATTCATCTAATAATGCCAAAGATAATGAGTTTGCTTGTCTCGCACGATTTAACGAAATCTTTACTACGTGAGGTGTTACGTAATCAACGGAAATGTTTTGTAATTGTAGCATCTACTCACCTACTTATCGTTTTATGTTGAAGCGCTCTATACACATGACTCGGTAATTGGATATTTAACTTACTTTGAATAAATTGACTAGCTCTCAATAACTTTTCTTCGTCTATATTCGTTTGGACTCCTAATTTATGGAGCATATGTACTAGGTCATCAGTAGCAACATTACCTGATGCTCCTGGTGCATAAGGGCAGCCCCCAAGTCCACCACAAGAACTATCAAACGTTGTAATACCGTATTCTAATGATTTAACTACATTCGCTAGAGCCATTCCATACGTATTATGAAAATGCATTGCAAACTGCGAAGCATCATACTTCTTTAATAGGTGTTCTAATACTTGTTCTACTTGTAATGGATTCGCTACACCGATTGTATCCCCAAGAGAAACTTCATAAATGCCGTATGAAAATAGTTGATTACATAATTCGTCAACTGCTGTAGCACTTATATCCCCTTCATAAGGACATCCAAATACAGTAGAAACATAGCCTCTTACCTTTTTCCCTTCGAATAATGCCTGTTTTGTTATATCTTCAATTACAACTAATGCTTCTTTAATCGATTTATTAATATTACTTTTATTATGAGATTCACTTGCTGATAAAAAAACATTCACCTCATCTACATTTTGCAAAAAAGCTCGTTCCAAACCATTTTGATTCGGAACAAGCGCAGCATATGTAACATTTGGATCCCTTTTCAGCTCAGAAAATACATCATTTGCATCTGCTAATGCAGGGACCCATTTTGGGTGAACGAATGAGGAAACTTCAACATACGACAATCCTGCTTCTGTAAGTAGTTGAATCCATTTTACTTTATCTTTTGTGCCAACAATCTTTTTTTCATTTTGTAAGCCATCACGTGGCCCGACTTCTTTAATGACAGCAAAATTAGGTAGTTTCAATTCGCTTCCCCCTATATCTCCCTATTCAATTTCTAATAATACATCTCCTTCATTTACAAAATCGCCTTCTTGCACATTAATTTTCATAACTGTGCCGGCTTCTTCTGAAATGAT
This sequence comes from Bacillus sp. D48C, assembly GCF_053345735.1. NCBI lineage: Bacteria > Bacillati > Bacillota > Bacilli > Caryophanales > Bacillaceae > Bacillus > Bacillus sp. D48C. The sequence continues at coordinate 167,576 of NZ_JBKFAQ010000007.1, read as the reverse complement.
TGGAATTTCCATTTTCATAGATTCCAAAATGACGACATCCTGCTCTTCCTCTACTGTATCTCCTACTCCTACAACAATCTTCCAAACGTTTCCTGCCATCGATGCGTATACTTTCGTCATCATTTTTTCCCCCTTAATATTGTTAAATCTTATTTTTTAACGAGTTGTTTCGTTACAAAACCCGTTGTATAAATACCCTCTTTGAACACTTCGTCTTCCAAAACTTGCAGTAGCATTGGCGTGTTCGTTTTAATACCTTCTACTTTTAATTCTTCTAGAGCATCATGTAATTTCGAAATTGCTTCTTCACGAGTCTCGCCATGTGCAATGACTTTCGCAATCATTGGATCATAGAAAGGTGTAATCGTTACATGATTTTCTAAGAAGTGATCGATCCGTACATTTGACGGTAATGTTAAATTTGTAATTTTCCCAGGTGATGGGAAGAATGTTTTCGGATCTTCTGCATAAATACGAGCTTCAATGGCATGACCACTACGTTTTACATCATCCTGAGTAAATGATAGTTTCTCTCCACTTGCGATAAGAAGTTGCTGTTCTACAAGGTCTAATCCCGTAATTTCTTCTGTCACTGGATGCTCTACTTGTAATCTCGTATTCATCTCTAAGAAATAGAAGTTCTTCTGATCATCTACAAGAAACTCAACTGTACCTGCATTTGTATAGCCAAGTGCTTTGGCAGCTTGTACAGCAACTTCTCCCATTGCCTTTCGTGTACCTTCATCTAAAAATGGTGAAGGTGCTTCTTCGATTACTTTTTGATTTCGGCGCTGCACCGAACATTCACGCTCCCATAAATACACTGTGTTACCATGTGTATCTGCTAAAAGCTGAATTTCAATATGATGCGCGTCTGCTATATATCGCTCTAAATACATTTCTCCGTTACCAAAAAAGTTTTGCGCTCTTGTTTTATTACTTTCAAACGCTTTGGTGAGCGTTTGCTCAGTTTCCATCAACTGCATACCAATGCCTCCGCCGCCTGCGGATGCCTTAAGCATTAATGGATAACCAATTTGTTTTGCAATTTCAATTGCTTCTTCAGCAGTTTCAATATTTGTAGTAATACCTGGGACTACTGGGACATCTGCTGCTTGCATTGCGATACGTGATTCGATTTTACTTCCCATCTTCGTAATGATTTCTTCTGAAGGACCGATAAATACGATTCCTTCTTCTTTGCAACGAACCGGAAAAGACGGATTCTCTGATAATAAACCATAACCTGGATGAATCGCTTCTGCATTTGTCTTCTTAGCTATTTCAATAATTTTTTCAAGGTTTAAATAACTTTCTTGAACACGCGGTCCACCTACTAAGTAAGCTTCATTTGCCATCTTCACATGAAGGGCATTTTCATCTGCTTCAGAATAAATAGCAACAGTGCGTATGCCAAGTTTTTGACAAGTTTTCATAATACGAACAGCAATTTCCCCGCGATTCGCAATTAATATTTTTTGAAACATAGTGATTCCTCCCTTTTATCTACATCCTAAATGTCTAGCAATTACGAGACGTTGAATTTCAGAAGTTCCTTCACCAATTTCTAATAGTTTCGCATCACGAATATGTCGTTCAACTTCATATTCACGCATATAACCATATCCACCATGAATCTGTACTGCTTGATTCGCAATACGGCTTGCTGCTTCCGATGCAAATAGTTTTGCCATTGCCGCTTCTTTGCCGAAAGGTTTATCGTTATCTTTTAACCAAGCTGCTTTATGTACTAAATTGCGTGCTAGCTCTACTTCAGTCGCCATATCAGCTAATTTAAATTGAATCGCTTGGAAATTAGAGATTGACTTTCCAAATTGTTGACGTTCTTTCGCATATTGCAATGCACGTTCAAAGGCTGATTGCGCAATACCAACTGCCAATGCTGCGATTGAAATACGCCCTCCATCAAGTGTATATAAAAATTGTTTAAAACCTTTATTTACATCACCAAGAATATTTTCTTTCGGTACACGCACACCATCAAGTACGATTTCACAAGTATTAGAAGCACGAACACCCATCTTATCGTATGGACTTGAAATCGTTAATCCTTCACTAGTAGTAGGCACGATAAATGCAGAAATACGTTTTCTACCATTCTCTTCAACGCCATTGACAGCGGTTACAATAATTGTATTTGCATACTCTGCGTTTGTAATCCAACACTTCTCACCACTGATTACATACTCATCGCCATCTAATACCGCTTTCGTTTGAGTACCACCTGCATCAGATCCAGCATTCGGCTCCGTTAATCCGAAGGCACCTAATGTTTTACCTGACGCCATTGGAACTAAATACTTTTGTTTTTGTTCTTCTGTACCGAAATAATAAATTGGAGAAGCACCTAATGAAATTGTTGCAGCATAGCTTAAACCAGTGCCACCACAAGCGCGACCAATTTCTTCAACTGCTAACGCATACGATACCGTATCGCCACCTGAACCTCCATACTCTTCTGGGAATGGGATGCCTAGTAATCCTAGTTCGCCCATTTTTTGAAATGTTTCATATGGAAACTCTGCAGTTTTGTCATAATATACAGCTTTCGGTGCGATTTCCTTTTCAGCAAAGTCACGTACCATTTCTTTAATCATTTGTTTTTCGCGAGTTAGAGTAAATTCCATTCCGCTACACACCCCTTATCGAATATTGAGTTTCGACAGCGTGCGAGTTTCTACTACAAACATAACAACTTAAAAGACAAGAATATTAGTTAGACAATTGCTATAATTCTGTCATAACTTAATTTTAAAACAGATTCTGTACTAATGCACAAAAAAATTCCTACATTGTTCTACAACAACATAGGAGGTTTTGTGTCGAATTATGTAATTTATTGTTTAATAATCTCTACCTTTTCCGGAATCAGAAATTTCTACTAATGCTTCAGGATATGGTTCGAAATATGTTTGTCTTAATAAATACTTTTCATCAAATCGAATAGCCCATGATTTTAAAATTGTAAGTAAACTACTAAGTGGTATTTTCTTTTCTGCATACTTTTGTAACAGTTCTATAAAATGATCTTTTTCTTGTTTTTTTAACTTTGTTTTAAAATATCCAAAAATGTGCTCGCATACATTTACATTCGATGTATAACGGGGCGCACGCATAAATAATTCATATAAAGTCTTCTCATAGTTTTCAAATACCACTTCAATCTTTTCATTTTTTTGATTTGCAATTATACGACCTAATTCCTTTTGTTTCACCTGATTATATGCCATAAATAAATATTTATTATCCGACTGAAACGATACAAGTTCTTTCATATTTTTATTGTGTTTAATCATTTTGTAATATGCGATTGTAAATAGCCTTGTAAAGAAATGCTCTCTAATAATAAAATTCGACAATCTACCTTCCTCTTCAATAGGAAGATGCGAAAATTTTTTTACTACTGCTCCGCCAAATAAGCCAGCTCCTTTTCCCTTTGCTGGCGCTTTTTCAAAACCAGAATAAATTTTCACATCACGCGTACCACAACTTGGTGAACGATTCTTTAAAATAAAACCATCCACATCCGGTATCGTTTGTAAAAAGTCATTTGAAAACTGCTCCATTTTTTCAGTTACATCTTCTCGTGTCGACGGTTGCACAAGTCTATTCTCACCATTTTCTTCTACAATTCGTATCGTTTCACGAGGAGTCCCCAATCCAATCTCGACTTCTGGACAAACAGGTATAAATGTAACAAATGGCTGCAAATTTCGTATTGTTACATCTGGAATCATCTCTCCATTATAACGACAAGCATCAAATTCTAAACATTTACTTACGACGATTGTAGGTTTTGCAAATTGTCGCATCTTATTACCTCCTTATTACTAGTCCGTATAATATAAATTGTACTAAGATTAACATTTTAAGCAAAGTTTGATTCAGTTATTTTTATGAGAAATATAAATCCAATGATACATTAACAATCATTCAACTCTATTTTCTATAAATGTGCGCCCTATTAATGAGGGTTTAGATATTGTGAAATGAATAATACACACATGCTTCGGAGAAATTAATGATTAAGAAAGGAGGGATTGTTATGAAAAAGAAATTATCATCTATTTTAAGTGTTTTAACACTATCTATTATGTTTTTAGGTACATCTACGCAAGCTGAATACGATGGAAATAATATGAATAGAGTTAATAACACTGATATTTCAACTCGAGTAAATGACAATAACTTAGACAGAGTTAATAATGATGTAAGAACTCGAAATGTAAATACAACAAATGATTTAAATGATAATCGTGATAAAAATAATAATTGGGCTTGGCTTGGTTTATTAGGACTAGCAGGATTATTAGGTCTTAGAAGAAGAGACAAAGAAACACGCTGATTTAGAATGTTTTTAGTAAACAAGCACTTATTTATCAAAAATATATAATGAAAATAAATCGCCTTTTTAAAGGCGATTTATTTTTACTTAAAAGTAATGTATGTAATTCACACTTCAACGATTAAATTCGTGGAGTTAATCCATACAATATAAATTGAATCGTATTTTCAATTTCCGCTTCATCATTCCATTTTTCTTCAGGCAATAATAAAAATCGTGTTAATAATAAACCTAATACAGCTGATAAAGTAAGACGTAGTACGGAAGATGGTGGTATCTCAATAATTTCCCCTTCTTCTTGAAATTTCACAATCAACTTTTTGAAATGTGAAAACAGTTCTGTTTCTACTAATTGCTGTATTTCATTTTTCAGTTCTGGTTGGAATGGCACCTCTTGAATTAATATTTTTATCATAGGAAAGTGTTTTTGAGCAAATTTAAACCTATTATGAATTACAACCCTTAAAAGTCCTTCGTATGATTCATACTCCGATTTAAATATTTCTTTTGCAAAGGTTTGTACGAAAAATGGTGCAGCGAACTTAGTTAAAGTTGGCATTACGACCGCTAGTAATAAATCTTTTTTCGTCTTATAGTAGCGGAAGATTGTTCCTTCCGCTACACCAGCCCGTTTTGCAATTTCACTTGTTGAAGTTGAAGCGTATCCTTTTTCTCCAAACATATCAACAGCCGCCTCTAATATTCGCATTTGACGTTCATTTCGTTTATCCGTATTAGTTGCAGCTATTAATTCCTCCAGCCAATCCTTCTGCATTTATAAAGCTCCTTTTTGTCATTATTATATTTTGCGATGTTTCTTTAAAGCAAATACGTTTCCTACTGCAAATAATATTGAAAAAAGTAATAATACAGTAAGATCTAATGCAATCTCTGTAAACCCTTGATTCCGAATCATCACTTGTCTCATTGCGTCAGCGCCGTATGTGAGTGGAAATACTTTCCCTAACATTTGTAGCCACTTGTTCATAGATTCCAATGGAAACAATCCAGAAAAGAAGATTTGTGGCACAATAACAAGCGGTATAAATTGAATCATTTGAAATTCATTATTTGCGTATGCCGATAAAAACGTACCTAATGTTAGTGCAGTTAAAGAGAGCATACATGTAATAAGTAGCGTTAGCCATATGGAGCCAGCTACGTATAAATCTAAAATATAAACGGAAAAGCTTACGATAATAATGGATTGTATAAAGGCAAAGATTCCAAAACCAATAATATAACCTGCGACTATTTCCCATCTTCTTACTGGGGTGGATAATAACCTTTCTAGCGTACCACTTAAACGTTCTCTTACGAAAGATACACCTGATAATATAAATACAAAGAAAAATGTAAAGAAACCAATTAATACAGGACCAAGCCCATCAAACATCGTAAAGTCTTTAGAGCCATGTAAATAATTTACTTCAGGTTTCATAATCGATACATCATTCTTCTCTGTGCTTTTTTGCAATACTTGAAGTACAGCACGATTTTTTGACGAATCACTACCTTCCAACAGAAGTTTCATTTTTCCATTCTCTATACGAAATACTGCATCTACCTTTTGTTTTTCCAACTCAGAAATCGCCTTTTCCTTACTGTATTCATAAATTGACGCTTCTTGATTTTTCATCATTTTTACTATTTGAGCAGGCATATCAACAACAGCAATTTGCGGTATATAGTCTTTCTGTGTAAACACTAGTGACAAAAGCCAAAGTAATAGCATCGGTGCTCCAAACATCATTGCTAACGAACGCTTATCTCGAAAAAATTGACGAATAATACGTATAATTACACCAGTAACTCTCATGATGGCACCACCTCTTCCAGCAAAAAGACATCTTCAATCCGTCCAGATGACACGCGTTTTTTCAATTCTTCAGTTGTTCCAACCGCAACTAGTTTCCCTTCTCTAATTAATCCTAGACGCTCACAAAATTCAGCTTCATCCATAATGTGCGTCGTTACAATAATCGTTGTGCCTTTCTTTTTAAGATCATAAAATTTTTCCCAAATCGTTTTCCTAAGAAGCGGATCTATCCCCACTGTAGGCTCATCTAAAATTAATATTTCTGGTTCATGGAGGAGTGCTATTGCTAATGATAAGCGTTTTTTCATTCCACCTGAAAATTGTTGTACTTGCTTTTTCATATACTGTGACAATTGTACAAGTTCAAAAACCTCTGCAATTCTTGTCTTTTTACTTTTTCCCTTTAATCCATACATCGTTGCTATAAAATCTGCATTTTCATATGCTGACAATTCTTCATATAATGCATCCGCCTGGGCCATATAACCAATTCGTTTCATTTCATTTAAATTAGGCATATTAGTATTATTAACAAGCACTTCACCTTTCGTTGCCTCATTAATACCTGCAATCATTTTAATGAGCGTTGTTTTCCCCGATCCAGAAGGTCCAACAAAACCAAAAATCTCTGCTTTTTCAACTTGCAATGAAAGATTGTGTAACACTTCTTTTTTCCCAAAACTTTTTGATACAGTCCGTAAAATAATTGAAGGTTGTTGCACGTTTCATCCTCCTTTTCCAATAAAATGAGTGAGTACTCACTTTTATTTTACCCTTGCTTAATTATATGTCAAACTTCATTGATTAGTATGTATGTTCAATCAACGATATTAAACAATGAAACAGAGTCGACATTAGAATTTCATTTCCTAAAGTCGACTCTGTTTCATTTAAACTATAAATTTCACTTTACGTTTTTAAATTCATATACTTCCGAATTCTAGCAACGTCTAAAGAATATTCAATAACTAATTGCTGTAACGGTAAAATAACTGTGTCAGGATATAAATGGGCATATTGTAATGTTTCTGCATATTTTTCTAACCTTTTTTCTAAATATTTTATTATTTGATCAGGATGACTTACTAATAAACATTTACAATAATAATGTATTTGTTCCTCAATCGCCGTGTATTCTTCAATTTCATATTCTTTATGCATGTGTACACCCCTTTAAGTTTTTTACATGAATTACTTATCACAATTTTCACTCGACAAATTTTAAGTTTTTTGATTATTTACACTATAACAAACACTCAGGGTCAAATTTTGTTACTTTATGTAACGTAGAAAATTTTTAACAAAATTGTAATGTTAACTCCCGCAAAATACATAAAGCCCCTTTACTCATTATTGTATAAAAAAATCGTACAGCTTAATTTAGCTGCACGACTACAATCTCTGGCCTATTCAAAATTCTTTGCGGAATGATACTATTTCCTAATCCTCTACTCACTACCATTGATGTATTTTGTTCTACATATAAACCTGCTGTATATTTAGGTAAAACACCTTGATTTGGCGCAACTAATCCACCGATAAATGGCAATCTAACTTGCCCTCCATGAGCATGTCCCGATAAAACCAAATCCAACCTCTCATTCGTATATTCCTTTATAAATTCAGGCCGATGGGATAATAATACATTATATTTATCTGGCTGCATTTCAATTTTCGCTTTTTTAATTTCATCTATTATAATATTTCCTTCATCACGGTTTCCAGTAACAAACTCTGGATCATCAATACCTAGCAAGTTTATTTCTTGCTCACCCTTTCGAATGCCTACATGTTCATTCCTTAAAACATTGACATCATATTTCTTCAACTCTTTTTCTAAATTGTTATACTTTCCAGACCATTGTTCATGGTTTCCTGTCACAAAATATACAGGATACTTCTTTACAATTTCTCGTATTAATTGCATACTAACTTCTGCATCGTATGATTTACTGTCAATTAAATCACCCGTAATCGCAATAATATCTGGGTCTATACTTTTTATTTTTTGAATTAACACATCTTGATTATCGCCAAATTTTTTATTGTGTAAGTCTGAAATTTGTAGAATTTTATACCCTTTAAAAGAGGATGGTATTTTACTAGAGGTTATTTTAACCTCAGTTATACTTATTAAATTGTTCTGTAAATATAAAAAGATTGTAAAACCTACTAATATACAAATAATCATTACGATTCTATTAATCTTTTTTTTCATATTTTCTCCTTTATATTCTCATCAAACACTTCTATATGCTAACTGAATTATATTATACTTTCTTGAAATTTATTTAAATTAATAAAATAATACAGTACATAAAATTTCATATGAGATACGTCATAATATATATTCGTTATATTTTTACTTTTACCTTTTTAATAATACGAACACAAAAACGACTCTTATCACACGAAAAGAGTCGTTTTCTAACTTTATACTTTTAATACTTTTATGTTAAAAATGCGAAAACTAAAATACTATTACCTAAGAGCCTTAACTATAACTTCAGTTGCCTCTGCAATGAGTTGATTATCATAGGTAGCCTCTTTCTCATCTTTACTAGATAAAATTGCGATGATAATTGGTGCTCTATTCGGAGGCCAAACGATAGCAATATCATTTCTTGTCCCGTAACTACCAGCACCTGATTTATCTCCAACTACCCAGTCAGTTGGTACGCCTGCACGAATAAGTTTGTCCCCTGTAGCATTTCCTTTCATCCACTCTGTAAGAATTTTACGTTTTTCAGCTGGAAGTGCATTTCCGACCGTAAAAGCTTTAAGATTCGTAGCAATAGCTTTCGCTGTACTAGTGTCACGAATGTCTCCTGGAATAGCTTCGTTTAATTCTGTTTCAAAGCGATCAGACATAGTAATCCGATCCCCCATATGCCTAAGCGCTTTTTCATATCCTTTCGGTCCGCCTATTTTATTAAATAAAATGTTCCCTGCAGTATTATCACTTGAACGAACAGCAGCCTCAGCAATTTCTCCTAGTTTCATTCCAGTATCTACATGTTTCTCTGTAACAGGTGAATAATCCACTAAGTCTTCTTTCGTAAATGTGATTACTTCATTTAATGTATCAATTGAGTTTTGCTGTAGTAATACTCCTGCAGCTAAAGCCTTGTAGGTTGATGCGAAGGCAAATCTTTCGTTAGGTCGATAAGAGATTGTTTGATTTGTACCAGTATCAATCGCATATACACCTAATCGAGCATCAAATTTTTTCTCAAGTTGAGAGAACTCTTTATGCGTCGCCTGATTTTTATGTTTCACTTGTCCAGTCTTTTCTTTCGCTTCAACTTGCAGTGCCCCTCCTGTAAAAGCTTCTAGGCTTGTAATACTTAAACCTAATATACCAACGCATATTCCTATTTTTAGCATCCTCTTATTTTTCAAAATCATCATTCCTTCCAAATTTTTAGCACCTTTTTATACGTACACATAATAGACAATCACCGAACCAAATTTGTTCCATAAACTAAAAAAATTATAGCTAGTATGAGAGTTATTAACAAAATAAGAGATAGTAGCTACGACGCCTCTATCTCTTATTTCATATTTCATTTTTTTACTTATAAATGGCTTTATATGAACAGGGTCTTTCCCTGAGAAAAGTACTCTAATTTTGCTTAGAACTACCTGTACTAGTAGCTTCACCATGTATGCGTTGCTGTTTTAAATCAAAGTATACATCTAATACTTCCTTTCCGATTATAGAATTAATTCCATTTTTATCATCATGAAGCCATGGAACTACTACGGAAAATGCTACTTCTGGATTATCATATGGAGCATATCCAACTAACGTTAAGTTGTAACATTCCATACGTTCTCCTTTTGCATTTCTACCAATCGGGTCATCTCCACCATATACAGTTTGGGCTGTTCCTGTCTTTCCTGCTGGTTTATATGGCGCGTTTTTGAAATATTTCACGCCAGTTCCATCACCTTCTTGGAATACCCATCTAAACCCTTCTTTTATCCGATCAATATGTTCTTTCTTCATATCAATTCGATTTAATACGACAGGCTCTATGGAACGTATAACTTTGCCAACCTCTTCTTTTATTGATTGTTCTCGTATTTCTTGTACAATTTGAGGTTGCATTCTATAACCACCATTCGCAATCGTTGAAATATATTGCGCTAATTGCAACGGCGTATACGTATCATACTGACCGATAGAAAAATCTAGTAAAAACCCAGGTTGACTATCTACTTTTCTCGTTTGTCCAATTATTTCATTCGGTAAATCAATACCTGTTGGGACACCTAAACCAAATTGCTTGAAATAATAGCGCATCGTATCAAATGCTCCTTGTTTAATATCCAATGAGCCATTTGGTACGTAATTAACTCCCGCAATTTTTAAAGCTGTCTGGAACATGTATACATTCGAAGATACTTGTAAAGCCCGTAAATCATTAATATTACCAAATCCGGATACATTCCACGATTTCTTAGCTTGTGTACCTTTAAATTTCATCGGCGCGTCATAAAATTGATCTCCTGGATGTATTGCGCCTGTCTCATATCCAGTTAATAAAGTGGCACCTTTTACAGCTGACCCTAGCTCATACGAAGTTGTCATGTTTCCTAATGCCAAATCCTCAACTTCTATTTTCCCTTCTTTTTCTACAATCTTTTTGCCTGCCATTGATAAAATTTGTCCGTTATTTGGATTAGTCATGACAACAAAAGCTCGATCGAGCAGTGGCTCTGAACTCTTAAAAGCTCTCAAGTTTTTCTCTATACTTTCTTCCACTTTCTTTTGTAATTCCATATCAATCGTTAATGTTAAACTATTACCACTTTTTCCTTTAGAGATTATTTCTGTGCTAACAATGTTTCCTGATTTATCAGTAATATTTTTCACTTCTTCTTTTGTGCCGTGTAATACATCTTCATATCGTTGTTCAATATAACTTTTTCCAACACGATCATTACGGTTATATCCACGTACTAAATAAGAATCTAAATTTTCTTTCGGTAATCCTTCTTCACTACTCGTAATATTTCCTAATACAGAACGAAATAAATTACCGTTTACATAATTACGTTCCCAATCAACAGTTGCATCTACTCCTGGAAAATTCGCAAGATTTTCGCTTATCCGCGCATACTCTTCATCTGTTACATCTTTTTTAATGATTTGTGGTGTTAGTTGATAACCTGAACTCATTTTACTTTTAATAGCTAACACCTTTAAATCTTGTGCTGTTAATTCTGCTAATTCTACCTCTGTAACACGACCTCGTCTTAAGTCTTCTATTTTTTTATCTAACTCTTTTCCCTCTATACCCTTTTCTTTAAACTTTTCTATATCTTTCTTAGTAATCTTTGTCTCCGCACGTTTCGAATTCAACTGCATCCAAAAATCTTTTTTATCGATATCTGTTAATTTATTTATATCTTGTTCAGGCATTTCAAGTACTTTCGCCAAGTCTTTTGCTGTTTTTAAAATATCTTCACTCGTAATTCCCTTCACCCTTGTATACGTAATTGTGCGAAGAGATTTATTATTAACAACTGTTTTCCCTTCTCGATCTAAAATTTGTCCACGTGGAACTGGAATACTAGTTATTGCATTTTGACTACTTTCCACTTGGTTCTTATAAGCCTCTCCCTCAACGATTTGTACCTTTCCTAGCTGCATAATAATAGCTGAGAATAGTACAAATATGCAAAGGAACATTATATTTAATCGAATAGATATATATGTCTTCTGCTTCTTGCCTTTTTGTTCTTTCATAAATCCTCCATTTAATCTTTTCAGAAATTGCTACAAATACTAAAAGCATTCCTTATATATTAGATACCGATAATCGGTTATAAATATCGCCTCAATTTTTTGCTTAATCCTTGTAAGCAACCATTTCTTTTCGTTTAGATACGGAATTAATAACTCTCCCTTCCTGTTTTCTCTCTATTTTTTTGCCACTTGCATGAGAAGTGCTAAACTGTATAATGACTCTTATTAAACTTACATATAAACTTGCTAGTAAATTTTCATGCTAATTATTCCTTTCTTCATGCTGTAATACTTAATAGACAACCTAAACAATAAAGTTGTTCCACATTTACAAAAAAAATAATTAAATATAAGATGAAATAGGCTACATAAGGGAGGGTTATATGTTACATATAAAAAGATGGAGATTTTTTGCGGTTTTTTCTATCGTAGGTTTGATTTTACTAATTTTATTAAAAATCAACTTCATTTCAATTACTATCGCAACTTCTTCAGCTGAAAGAGGAAAGATTTTTGATCAAAATGGTGTAATACTAGCTACAAATAAGAAAGTTAAGTCTCTATATTGCACTTCTAATGACGAAAAGCTATCGAAACAAGATACATCAAACACATTAGCTTTTTTTAATCAATTTTCAAGCGAATTTCAACATGATATTTCTACAGAGAACATAAAATCTCAATTACAACAATCTTGTAAAAAGCAGACTATGAATGATATACCGTTATACTCTGATATAACTGAAAATGAACTTGCATTCATAAACAAAAACAAACCCAATAATGTAATAATTAAAAATGAATGGATTCGATATTATCCTAAACACGAAATTGGTTCACAAGTAATTGGGTATGTAGAAAATGACCTTAATTCAAAGCATAAGGCTGTTGGAAAAAGCGGGATTGAGCTGCAATATGAAAATGATTTAAAAGGAAAACCAGGTAAAACTCTTATTTTTAAATTGAATAATAAAAAATTCTTATGGAATATTCAAAAAGTACAAAAAGGTAAAGATGTACGGCTAGCTTTAGACTCTGAGTTGCAGCAAAAGGCAGAAGAAGCATTAAGATCTCAAATTAAGAAAACACCTGATGCTAAAGCTGGTTATGCTGTAGTAAGCGATGCAAAAACTGGCGCAATTTTAACTATGGCCAACACGGCAGTTTTTGATCCAAATATATTAAATACACGTGTATCTTCTAGAAAAGAAAACATTAACTCTCTTTCGCAAAATAAAGCAATTCAAAAATTAAAGTATGGTGAATCTTATGTAAATATGGCTTCTACTATAAAACCACTCACTATTTTAATTGGATTAAACGAAAAGCTTTTCCAACCCGAAGATACTTATTTAGATAAAGGGACTTTTCAGTATGATAATCAAAATAACATTACGAATGCACCTGGAACGCCAACAGGTGAGATTACACCGAGGCAGGCTATCATTAATTCATCTAACACATTTATGACAGCAAAAGTAGCTCTGCCCCTATTCAACCAAAATAATGGGAATATAGAAAAAGTGGCACATATATGGACAGATTATTTAATACAATTCGGCCTACGTTCTAAAACCGGGATTGATTTACCCTTTGAAGAAGACGGACAATATGAATTCCATCCATCTAATAAGTTTGAAAATGGAATCTCCGCTTTATTAAACGCCTCTTGGGGAGGAAATGAAGTGCATACCCCTCTTCAACTCGCTCAATATGCAGCAACTTTGGCAAGTAAAGGTGATAAATATAAACCTCAAACTGTAAGTGCAATTATTAGTCCGGACGGTAAGGAAACAAAAAAGTTTAAACCAATTTTAGAAAGTTCAAATCGTTACCCGATGAACTTTTGGAGTGTCGTGCAAGGTGGAATGAGTCAAAATATAGAGGAAATTAAAAAGTTGCCTTTTGACGTCGCAGGTAAAACAGGTATTACAGGCTTTCCAAATGAGCAAGAAAGAATGATAAATCATTCTCTTTTCATTGCATATGCTCCTACTGAAGATCCACAAATTGCCGTTTCTGTCGTTATTCCTGGTAGTAATTCAGAAAAAAACATTGCCGCTCTCGTTACATCAGAAATTTTAGAGTCTTGGCATACACTTCAAAAAGAGAATAAAAACAAAGAGGAAGGTTCATTAAAGTGAACCTTCCTCTTTTACCAAATAGAATCTATATTTATTATTTTCCATTCACCATTATCATTTTTTTCGAACATAAATGAATACTTAATATCAGTTAAAACATACTCTTTTTGTACGTATCCAGTATTGCCATTAATTGTCGATATTTTTATATATCCATCATTTTGCACTTTTTCTGGAATCCAAGCTTTTACCATTTCATTAGATACTTCATATAACACTTGTGATTCTCGTTTTGGTTCAGCTAAAATTTTCGTTTTATTTCCAGTAACCGTTGCATATATAAAATGCGCTTGCTTTGGTTGGTTACTTTCTGTCAATCCACTTGGTACTTTGTATACTTTTTTTGTATCATTTGCAAACTCTCCCCCCATTGTAAGAGCGACTTGCAACTCATGAAAAATATCTTCATCAAACTTCAGTTCATCCTTCTTATAACTCTTCCCTTTAAATAGAACTTCATCATTTAACGCTTTATACAAGTCATTTTCATTTTTCGAGTTTATACTTTGATATAGTTCATTCATAAATTGTTTTAGTGATGGATCTTGAGCAGACTCATCTTTTGTTTTAGGCTTAATTTGAGTACTACTTTGTACCGGTGATTTATTATCATCAAGCCAAGGTTGTTGAACAATGAAAAATAACATTGTACAAACCAAAACAACTACAATAGGTAATACTTTTTTACGAAATGGTCTTTTATGTTTTACAAAATCCACTTCATTATTTTCATATATAGACTGCTTTATTTTAGAAATAAATTCTTCTTCATCTTTACGATTCTCCATTGGCCCTTTTTTTATTTTTCTATACCAGTCAGGATTTTGTTTATTGTTCATCACTACTACCCTCCCCTATTAATTTTGAAACCTTACTTCTCGCTCTACTTAATCTCGATTTTACAGTTCCAATGGATACTCCTAATGTTTCAGCCATTTCTTCATAAGATAATTCATATTTTGCGTCCAATATAATTATTTCACGGTGCTTTTTAGGTAGTTCTAATACAACCTTCCACACATCATTCATTTCTTCTTGCTTAAAAAATTCTTGTTCTGCTGACAGGGATTGCTTATCGTCACTAAAAAATCCTATTAAAGATATCCTTTTAAAATAAGAGGATTTCAAATAGTTTATTGCCGTATTTCTTGTGATTTTTAATATCCACGTTTTAATAGATGACTCCTTTCGAAATGAATTCCAATTTTTAAACACCTTTATAAATACATCTTGCGTGATATCATCTGATAAGTGTGGATCTTTCGTAATAATAAATGAATAATTCCATACATCTTGCCAATAGTCTTTTATAACATAGTCCAGCTCATCATGATTACACTTTTCAATAAACGTCTGTTCCATTTCCACACCTCAAACTTATTTGAATAAACATAAAACTGCCCTCACTTTTATTATGGTTTCAATATATAGACAAGATACAAGTTTCATTTGTTCCATTGTTTATCTTTTTTCAGGCAGTATAATACTACTAAAAAAACAAGTAAAGCATACAATGATAAAAATCCACTCATAAAAATCTGTTTTTTTGAATTTAACGTAAAACTCCACTTGTCCATTTCAATTTGCTATCCCCTTCTATTTACCATTAGCAATGCCAACTTTTCTAGAATCACAGCAAAAAAGCATTCTCGATTAGAAAGAATGCTTTTTTGAAATTTAATTGTTCTATATTTTCCCCAATTTATATCTTTGAGTTAAGCAAACATGTAATAAATTTAGTGAAAAAATTCACCTTATAATTAAGTATTATTTCTGAAATACATGTTTTACTTTTTCACCTGGAACGTTACTTCCTCCTCTTCCTTTTACATCTTCAATCATCATTGTAACAATCATGTCTGGTGCATTTGCATCGAAAGCTGCGAACCATCCCAGTTCTTTTCCGTCTGCTTCTTTCGACTCTTTCAGTTCTGCTGTACCAGTTTTACCAGCAAGCGTTACACCATCAACCTTTGCAATTCTCCCTGCGCCATCAGGGTCATTAATGACTTTGATTAATGCACTCTTTAATATCTCTTGATTCTTTTTAGAAACCACATTTTCTTTCCAATTCCCTGCTACTTTTGCTTCTTTTAAAAGATGTGGCGACGGAATATTCCCTTCATTCACAATCGGTGCATATGTTAATGCTAAATGAAGTGGCGTCATTAATACTTGTCCTTGTCCATAGCCCGTGTCTGCTAGTTGAATATCGTTTTTTATCCCATCTTTTGCAATGATTGAAATAGGAAATTCGTATTCGATTGGTAATTTTTCATGAAATCCGTACTTTTTAAATTCCTTTACATACTGATCTTTTCCCATTTTCAAAGCTTGTTGAGCAAAATAAATATTATCAGAGTACTTCATTGCCTTATCAAAATCAATTGGACTTGCATCCTTTACACGCGTTACATAGTAATTTCCCCAAGACGAATCTTTTGTCCACTTCAATCCTTGAATTTTAAATTCTTCCTTCGGATTTATTGTGTTTGTTTCCAAACCAATTGCACCTGTGATCGTTTTAAATACGGAACCTGGTACAAATGCTTGTGTAAAGCGATTCGTCATTGGTAGTTTCGAGTCGTTATTCCATGCTTCTCGTTGGGCTTTCGATGCTCCTCTAACTATTATATTTGGATTATAAGCAGGGCTACTTACAAGTGCGATTGTTTCACCTGTTTTAGGATTGACCGCTGCACTAGATCCTGCTTCAGTTTTCATCTCATTAAAGATTTTTTCTTGAATTGCAGCATCAATTGTTAACGTAACATTTTCTCCTTCTTTTGCTTCTTTTTTTGCTACGTTTTTAATCTCTCTCCCATTCTCATCTTCTATAAATACGCGTCCACCCTTTTCACCACGCAATTTATTTTCTAACACTTTCTCTAAACCGGTCTTACCTACTAAATCATCTGCTTGATAACCTTGTTTTTGAAGTGATTTTAACTCCTCCGCATTCACCTTTCCTATATATCCAGTTAAGTGTGCCGCTGCTTCACCTAATGGATACGTACGAATATTTACTGGGCGAGATGAAACTCCTTCTAATTCAATATAATCATTCTGTCTAGTTCCCTCTTTTAAAACGCCAATTGGTACAAAGGAGTCTGGTTTTATCCATTTCGCTGTGAGCTTTTGTTCGACCTCTTCTATAGACATATCAAGTAATTGCGCTACTATTCCTTTCGTTTGCGCTGCTGCTTCGCCTAGTTTCTCTGGAATAATTCCAACCTCAGTTGCTTTACCATTCGTTGCAAGCCCTTTTCCATTTCGATCATATATTTCTCCTCGTTTTCCTTGCTCTATTTGCATACGTACTTTGTAATCTTTTTTCATTCCTGGGAAAATGAAGTCCGGTGTCCAATCTATTTTCCAAGATTCTTTATCTTTCACAAGTTTTGCTTCGTGGATGAATGAAACTGATCCTACATCCGTATCCATTTTAACTTCAAAAAGAAAAAGCTCTTTATCTTTCGTATTCTCTCCTTTCATTTTAACTTTTAAATTTTTAGCTCCAATCCCCTCATAGATTTTTTGATATTTTTCTGTGAATTCTTTTTTAGAAATCGATTTTTTGGCATGATCTGATAAATAATCATACATATTTGCAAATTTTCTATCATTCCATAAGTTGATATATTCTTCAAATGCTTGTTTTGGCGGTTCGTTTTTATTACATCCTACCAACATAACTGCGAAACAAACGAAAAGCAGCATCCATAATTTTTTCAATTCAATCTTCTCCCTTAGTTAAAAATGATGATTCCTTTCTTAATTTATTTAATAAAAAATGTTTAACGCTTAATAGACAGTGTAAGTAAGGACATTGTTCCATATTTACAAAAAATTAATTTACGCTTAAGTTGCATTGGAAGAAGGAGGTTTGTAAGCTTCTTACAAACTTAAGGAGCTCCTATATTTAGCAAACGTTATCATTATTAGTGGTGTTTTAAAACATACATTTAAAATACCTTTTAGTTCGTTTTCAAAGAAGTTTGGTTGTTGCAAATTAATTATGAATATCTAATCCAATTAGAAGAATACAATAATCAATTATCCAAAGTTAATTTCATACAAAAGCTAATAACGAGCATTAAAAAACTTTGCCTACTCTTTTAACATGGAAACATAATCTATTTATCAGAAGTCAATAATGAATAACAGGCGCTCCTAACCAGCAAAAAAAATAGACCTAATTGGAATTCATCAGAAATTAATAGATACATAAAAAACGCCATACTTTCTGTAAATTTCTACAAAAAGAATAGCGTTTTCTTATTTTACCTTTCTATATATGCTATACCGTGAGCTCCTTGATTTACAGAAGGATCTGCATTTCGATCTCCTGGATCAACTTCAATGGTATGAACATTCTTGTAATTAACTAAATCTAATACACTTATTGTCCCTGATCTAAGGTTAGAAACATATCCAACCGTTCCGTCCGTAGAAGAACGCATTGTAATTGGGAGTAAATCTACTTCTATTGTACCTAACACATTTAACGATTCTCCATCAAGAACAGAAACATACCCTGGTGCTGGAGAAAACATACTTCTTGTTCTCTCTCCATTCTTATTCTGAAAACGCGTATGTCCTACCAATACTTTCCCATCATTCGTTACATGAACCGGAGTAATTAAATCTGAAAATGATTTTGTCTTTATAATTTTATCGGTTTCTGTATTAATGATGCTAAGTGTAGGTTGCTCCTCTTTGTAGTCTCCAAGTAAACATGGTGAAGGGATATAAACTCGATTACCTTTAGGAGAAATAGCTAGTTCTTCACTACCATAGGGCATAGATACTTTTCCAATTAACTCCTTATTATGTGTATCTAAAACCGATATAAAGGGCGCCTCTTTATTAGAGGAATATCCTTTTGTACCATCTGGATTCGTCACAAACCAATGTGGACCTGTTGCTTCTTTAGAGATTCTATCTAGCACTTTTCTTGTGTTAAGATTAATAATTAAAATTCCTCCTTCACCAGATTCAACACTTACATACAATAAGTCTTTTTTTTCATTATAAACTAAACCATGTGGTGCAAATTCCGGCGAAATATCAATGATATCAATTACTTTAAATTGATCAATATCGATAACTAAAATTTCATGGCTTTTTTCCGGATTATTTCTATAAAAACCTGAGCGATAAGTAATACTTACATATAACAATTGACGCTTAGAATCGAAACATAATTCATGAGGTTCTGTAACTGGAGAATCTATAACCCCTATTCTTTCAAAATTTTTCGTATTGAAGAAATGAATTTGATTACCGCTGGAGCTAACGACCGCCAAAATAGGATTATTTTCTTTAGAACTATTCATTAATTAAACCCTCCTTGTTATTTGTTCCAAATTTCTTAAGTTCCATAGAAATCAGTATATTTAAGTAATTTGTATTATTACTAAGACAAGTTGTAAACAATTTTCACCTCCTTCTAATTAAATTAGCTTAACTTATAATAAGTTAGACTAACTTTTATTCTGTAAAAATACGTTGAATTTAATAATCCAACGTATTTATCTATCTTCTCCAACTTTATCTTTTATACTTACATGTATTTTATTTAATAACTTTACTTCTCAATTAATTATGCACAAGAAGCACAGAAAGCAAGTAATTAGCGACATACCATTTCTTTGTCTCGTGCATTATCAGATACTCATAACATAAATAAACCAAGCTTAGCTGCCATTTAATTAGTTTCCCTTCGCTACCGTTTTTTTAAATTCATTCTGCTTACAGCTCTATTCTTTGAGGAATCGCCCTATAGATTAACAAATTTGCTTCAGATTCTTGTTTTTTATTGAACTATTCCTGTGTTGAAAATCCAACTATAATTAGTTAGCTTAACTAACTATAATTATAAATACATCCACGTTTTATCGCAAGAGTTTTAAGAATATTCAAATAAATTAATAGAGAGATAGAATTATTTTCATCATAAGATACATGATCTTAAGTTAATAGTAATGCATAACGAGATTTTCGTACGTTAAGAAAAAACTTGCTACATATGTAGTAAAGTTTTTTAATTGTTTACTTCTCGCTCAGCTATCAGCTTTTTTTAACTAACACTTTAATTGTTTTAACAGCCTTTTGTTTAATTCCCACAAAGCTGTTTTGTTACTACCTCATTTCAAGAATCTCTTAATCCAATTTAATAAAGTGAAACTTTAATCAGCCCTCACCAATCGGGCTGCGCGGCAAATAGCTGGATAAACAACAATTTCAGTTGGTAGCAGGTTTGCTAAATCAGGAAATTGAGACGTATTCTACCATTACTTCTTTTGGAATCATACTCCCTCCTGTTCTTAATACAATATCCCTGTAAAAGCAGGCTCTACGTATTCTCCTAAATTATCAAAACCAACAATATCTAACACAACATCACGGAGTTTGCTCGCGACTTTGACATTGCCATCCACTACAAAAATCGCAATTCGTTTTTCTTCCATCTGTTTCATCCTTTCTACACCCTAGTTTTACAAAATAAGAAGTCATCCAAACTTATATTTATTACTTCCTGTTATCTCCTCACTACTGTTCTATGCATTATGTATGTAAATTTTAATTGCCTACTAAAAAATAACGTATTTGCAGGATGTATAAAAATTATACAAAAAGTAATAATTCATCGTTTACCCAACAATAGATAATATGGATAAAGAAAAAACACTAGAGAATATCACAGTGTAGTAGTCTCAAGTATCTTTTCATAGTATTTTAACGGCTATGCAATACGAAGGGATAAAAAAAAGACCTCTTACGGAAAGATAAGAGGTCATCAAGAAGATAAAAATGTTGTATTTGAAACACGCGAGTTTCTAATTAACATCATAACACAATATATTTATATATTCAATATATACATAAAAGCAAGGGATATATGTTCAAAAAACACACGGAATATTAATTTGGAACAGTATGTTTTATTCTTTTAACCTATTTCTTCTACAATGCCGTAATTGTAACAATGGATGGTCTCCTCTATATACTGATGAGCAATTGTAGCAAGTTTTTCTAAATTCTCTTCCGTTACCTCATGAATAAACAGAACAAAATTACTGTCGGATTCGGAGTCTGTTGAAATGGAACCATCGATCCGTTATGAAATGTTGAGCTTGCATCTCCTAGATTCCATGTAAATATTCGCTAATTCCAATCCCCTTTCGTGTCTATTTTATGTTTAATATAGTCTCGTACCGTACAAACGGGAAATGTTGTTAATTTGAAAAGAGAGAGGAATAAAATTTCTTTATCGCCTCTGTTCTTTCTTCTGTATGATAGAAAAAACGGAGAAAGGTAGAATTTTATCTATTCTCATAATTTGTTAGAAAATTCTAATTTGATTAAATTAAAAGAAAATGATATATTGATTTTATAATAACAATCCAATTAATGGATGACAACCTAATACCTGTAAGTAGACTATGAAAATGTCAGATAAACGGGAGGAATTTAATATGAAAAAATTATGTTCATTTGCTTTAATTGGTGCCTTAACCTTTTCGGGTTTTATCGTTTTAGACAGTACGCTACCTGATAAAGCGCGCGCTGAAGTAAATACGATTAAGCAAGCTTCAGCTGTTGTGGATGATTGGCCATGGCAAACGTATTTCTTATTGCATCACAATGCGGACTATATACAAGAATTAGCCCCTGGTAGGTTAAAACAAGGTGGTACGTTTGATACGACGGTATATATAGGCGGAAAAGATGTGGGTGTTGTAAAGATTTATAGATTGAACGGAGAAGGTGAATTGCAGCGCTACAAAACCATTTCTGCAGGTGAGGCTGGGCACCACTACTATTCTAGGTTCACAACACCTATTACAACAGTTTACACACCAGGTACATATGTAGCAGTACTGAAGATAGACACTTCATATTATTATGGTGGCTCCTTCCAAATTACAAAGTAAAACATATAGGTATATTTGTCTGAAACGCACTGGGTTACGGTGCGTTTTTGTTATCTAACGAATAAATGATCACGCGGGAATTCAAAGCATATTATCGAAACGGAGCTGAATGTGATGAAAATTGTAACAGTTAGTGCGGATGCAACAGTCCATGTTGGTATTTTAAAAGGGATGACAGGAAGTGTTACTAGTTATGATGCGGATACTGGGATGGCCGAAATCTAATTGGATCCATTTACAACGGTTATAATTAGGTCTGTATTTCTAACACAATAAGGTTTGTATAGGATTCTTTAGAAAATTAATATTTGATTTTTATAGTGACTCAATACATTCTATGATTAAAACTGAGTTACATATTTTAAAATCATCACCAGGAGAATCTGCAAATTTACGGGTTCTTATTTAAAACATAATGCCAGAAAAGCTGAGGTGAATAAAGTGCAAAGTTTAAAATCTTTAAAACGTGACGTATACATTTTTCTTCCATTGTCTATTTATTTTTCCTCCATTTTTATTTCATTCTATATTATAGAGAATACATTCAACTTGCTAAGTTTTTTACCAGAACTTGGAACCCTGTATGTCTGGGTAACTAGTGTGATAGACATTAAAAATAAAAATTACAAAATAAAATAAAAAAGCAACTGAACTAAATGCTTTGCTCTTAATGTTATAGAATATTGACGCCCATGACCATACAGCTACCAAAAACAATACATACCAAACCTAAAAATATTAAAAACCCTGGTAAATCAATATGCTCGAGTAGCGCGCATATTAATAATAAAAAGGGATAGACTAGAATTTCAATCCAGGTAACGCCCCCTGCTTTCTTTATTTCTCGGTATGATACTATGCTGACAAGTAAAATGCCTAATACAATTAGCCCTATCCCTAACATCATCCATCCATTCACCCTTTTTAGAATTTTAAAATTTAGCTCTTCACTTTCATATACTGCTCTTTTACACGCACCAGTAAGTCCCTCAGTTTCTTCTCTACAGGATGTTCTTGATTTTCTGGTACTTCTCTCCCGTATGATGAGAAGCTTTGTGAGCATGCACTAGGTGTGACTTCCAATTTCGCGTATGAGAAAGTATGCTCATTTTCTTCACCGATGTTTTCAGTAGTGCTTCCATTTGAACCAACGCGTATGTAGCTTTCGTCAAGTTTGGTGCGCTTTCCTTCCTTGTTAACCGTGTAATAGGTATCGTTGACTTCCCCATATTTCATATTAGGTGTTGATGTTACTGCGGTCCCGTCTGCAGAAAAAGTAACAACACGAAACCCATCTTCTTCTGGCAACAACTCAGCTCCTGGAACATTGTATAGAACCAAAAGGTCTCCTTCGTATGCTTCTGGAATGAGATAAATGGTATCTGTAGTGTCTTTTCCGAATCGGATACAACCGCTTAAAAGAATCATACTAAAGATCCCACAATACATTATAACTTTTCTCATAGAGTCTCTCCCGTTATGTGTAAGAATGGTATAGTATGTATTATATTCCCTTGGATAGAATAAGTTTCTAGTTTGAAGACGATTTTACTATTGTTATATAAAATATTTATGTCAGTGGATGATTAGCACGAAGAGAAATGGAGTGAATTGATGAGCAGACGTTTTGCATTAACATATGAAAATAAGATTTTGAGAAAGATAATGATTACCGTAAGCATTATCACACTCGTTTTCATTACAACAGGGTGTGATTCAGTCCAAAATGATGCAAAGGATGTAACGGAGATTCCGCTAAACAGCAAACTAGATTCCCTTATTTCAGAAAGTATCATTGCCTGGAATCAAGACAAATTAAATCATACAAAAAAACAATTTGAGACGCATGTAATCTATGGAACTGAGATGAAGGATGAAAAAATGTATGTCTATCTCCATTCCCTCATGCAAGGATATAACCGCGAAACACAGACAGTTCCTCAAGCAGGACATTTACTTCCAGTCCGTGTGACAGTCACAAAAAATGGCGATGATTACATCATTGAAGATTACCGTGAACCAGGAGATGGTGCTGAAAATGAACCTACTTTGCGCAACATGTTCCCGAATAAGTATGCGGATCAAGCACTTGCTATATCAAATGAAACGATTCAATCATTAGAATCTCGTATGCAAGAATATGTTTCTAAGTGGTTGGAAGATACAAGTAATAAGAGACAAGATAGATAACAAATATAAGTATGAACAACCTCTCTTGATATATGAGATGCTCGTTTAGTAACTTGTAACATCCCATCAGTAGAAAAAGTAACTTCTTGTGTTGTGTTTTTTACTTCTCCAATTAATTTTTGCAAGTTATCCAGCATACTATTAAAAGACTTCACAATGCTCCCCTTTATTAAGGCCCCAAAATCCTAGTATAGATAATATGATACAAGAGACACTTGCTATAACTACCATTACGTTTAGTGTTGTGCCAATTTTACTGTTTTTTAAAAACGACAATTAAATTCATTCAATATTTATATAACAATTAAGTAATTTATTGTATAAAAATAAAAGATATTTAATTATTTATATACGATAAAAACCCTATACTTACATTTAAATAATAAAAAATAAATAAAGAGCGTGTTGGTATATATTTAGATCAACGCGCTCTTACATATATTTAAACCCTATATCAATTTCTTATTCCATTCATTTAACTCATAAATACTTTTATATCCGGCTATCATGCCAGAAGTTTATTGGAAAATGATTGTTCTCACCATAAGCTTCAAATTCATACCCTTTTTCTCTTAATCCTTTTATAATTGCTGGAACTGCCGCAACAGATTGTGGATGAATATCGTGCATTAAAACAATTTCCTTTGAAGACGTCGCACCTGCTAAGACATTTTGAACAATTTTTGCGGCCGCTACATCCACAGGTAGTTTATTATATTTCCAATCTAGAGAGTCAATTGTCCAATCCCATACTTTTAAATTATTTCTGACTACTTCATTTCGAAGTGATTCATTTAATCCAGGCATTGATCCATATGGTGGGCGTGTTAATTTCGGGGAGTTTCCAATAACATTTCTAATTAAAGATTGATCCTCTTTCATTTCCTTCACATATTCCTGATTGGTGTATAAATTTTTAAAATCATGTGTCATACTATGCATACCCACATAATGGTTCTCTACATGCTCTCGTTTCACTAAATCTGGGAACCTTTTCACATTATCGCCAATTAAAAAGAATGTTGCTTTCACATCATTTTTCTTTAATACATCTAATAGGTTAGCTGTATATTTTCCTGGTCCATCATCAAAAGTTAAATATGCAACTTTTCTTTCTTTACCATCAAAACGATTAGGTATTGGTTTTTTTAATTCATTTTTAGGTAGACTGCTCACTTGTTGAACACTGTTTCCCTCTTCCGCATTTACCAGCTTAGGATTTGTAATAGATTGAAACATGTAATACCCTATTGCTACTAATGTAATAGCTAACAATACACTTATAATTCTTTTTTTCTTAAGCTTAATTTTCATATTATAATCTTCTTTCTATCAAATCATTCCACTTTATGTCGTTTAGTTTTACTATCCTATTAGCTTATTAAGTTTTTTAACTTAAACAATCTCAATTTTGGACTAATCATTTTAATAATCTATATAGGTGAAAATTAGTGCCCTGCACTAACGTTCATGGCATTTCCTATAATAGTTAGAACTACTGGAAATAATACTGGTCCTAAGGTAAGGACAATGTTTAAAAGTATAATAAAACTATATAGTAAGCTGTAATTTTTACTATTACCGTTTTCGAATACTAGGATGACTAATGTTATTACAGTAATTAAATGTAGTAATAAAATTATCAGCCAATAATACATCATTATAGTAAGATTCCACTTTCCTAATAGTTGGTATGTTACCCCTATTATTATCCCTAATATAGTTACATTAAAGGAAATAAACAAAGTTCTTTTTAGTATTTTAGGAAATGTTTTGTGATCCACAGTTTTATTATATAAACCGATTAAAATGCCCAAAGATAGATATGCTAGTAATAGCCCTACCCAATTCCAGATCCAATCTTGATTCCCCATTAAATTAAACAAAAGCGAAAGGATCCCTCCTACTGCAAAAATCGAGGAGATCATAATACTATTTAAAGCTGATTTCATACTTTTTTCACTTCCTTAAAAATTTTACAATACAGCATTGAAGTCTACTCTTAAGTTGTCCTTTACTTATTAGAATCCTTTTCATTAAAAATCTTGTATGGGAATCCCATCATATAATCCGGTCATCATACCTATTAGCATATACGAAGAATGGATAGCCCAGCAAAAATTACATGTACATGATCCCATACCATAATTTTTAAACTAAACGAAGCTCCACCAAATCCTACTCCACATGGTAGATATACAAATAGAGGATGCGATCCATCAACTTTTATTTGTATATCAATTATTCAGACGAGTAGCAACTACTGCATTACCTTAAAATACATGCTTTGATTTTTCATCGTTAATAAAATAGCACATTTGATTCTTATTAACTTATGTTCCCCCTTCTTCTACTGCTTTACTATAACCAGCTGTATATTCAAAAATAGTAGCCCCTTTATTTCTAAGTAAATCTTTTTCCCACTTTTTCGCAGCTGCTGCCATATGTACATACGATATTTTAAAATTAATCATAATTTATTATAATTAAGTATATATTAACAATATATTAAGTATAAGTAAATAAAATTAATAATAATTTAATTTTATTTACTTATTTAAAGGGGATTACATATATGAACAATATTAATGTTGGTCAAAAAATTATGGCATTTAGAAAAGGTGCCGGATTAACCAGTAAACGTTTAGCAGAGTTAGCTGATATAACACCTTCCATGTTAAGTCAAATTGAGAAAGGAATCACAAATCCATCATTACAAACACTAAAATTAATTTCTGTAGCATTAAATATTCCATTGTTTAATTTTTTCTTAGAGGATACCAGTACAGAAGAATTAGTTGTAAGAGCTAACCAAAGAAAAAAAATAACTTTTCCTGAAAGCGGCAATGTTTCGTATGAGCTATTATCTCCTAATTTAGATGGATCACTAGAATTGGCTTTAATGAATCTGTTACCTCAAACTGCTTCATCTATGGAACCTGTGGCACATAAAGGGGAAGAAATAGCATTTATTATGGAAGGACAAGTAAAACTATATCTAAATGATGAGGTTTTACTTCTCAATACAGGTGATAGTGTTAAAATCCCACCTTATGCAAAGCATAAATGGGAAAACACTTCTTTAAACAAGGTCACTGTTATATTTGGAGTAACTCCACCATCTTTTTAATTTCAAATACTAGCGAAGAAAAGTTAGAGAAAATAATCCTCTAACTTTTCTTGTATACATAACTTTATTTTAAGAAAGTAAAAAAATTGTCTCTCAATTATATGAGATTATAATCTAATCGATTAAAAGTAGTGAAATAGATCTTTTTAATTACATACTTAATTTACTTTTTAATGTCCAGTATTTTTCTCCATTCGCTTCAAAAGAGAATTCTACCCATCCATTTGGATCTTCACGATAAATAAAGATGGTTGTTCCAGAAGTTACTGTACCAACTTTATTCTCCTCGACAGCTACATCTGGTCTACTTTTAATTTTTAAATTAAATGGATAAGGTACCTGATAGTAAGTAGCTGATGATACAACATTTGAGCTTGAACCGTCTGCATACATTTTATATGGAATTTCATTAGATAATGCGTCGACATCTAATGTTTCAGGATTCTTTGGTAATTTTTTTGCATATGTATAGTCTTCTACACGAAACGGTTTAATACGTTCCATAATACCCGCAATTTTCTTAGCCCAACCTTTATCTGATGCATATTTCACGTTCATGCCAGTTAATGTTGGCCCGTTATAATACATACCACTTTCTTCTAAATATCTTTCTCGTACATAATTAGCGTTATAAGCAATGCTATCGCCGTAGCTTGGTAAATATTTCGCATATTTAAACGGATCTCCATCATATGCACGTAGACCGAATAGATTATGTTTTTGATATGCGATTTCTGATTTTCCGTATCCAGATTCTAAAATCGCATGCGCTGCTAAATAATGAGCACTCACGCCATATTGATTTTGCGCATTGATAAAATCTTGCCCATGTCCAACTAAAGGACTATCCGAATGATATTTCGCAATAAAACTATCAATCTCTTGAGCTGTAATTTTCGAAGCCACTGTTAAATTTAAATCTTCATATGAAGTAGCAGTAATAATCTCTTTTTCATCGTTTGAATTTTGTTGTAACATATCTGTTTTTGCAGTAAGTTGAGCAGCTTCAGCACGTGTTATAAATCTATTTGGTTGCCAACCGTTCTCAGTACCATTAGAAATTTTTAAATCTATTAAAATATTGGCATATTTTTCTCCCCAATGCCCTTTTAAATCTTCAAATCTAACCTGCTCGTTATAATTTGGTGTGTTTTGTAGTTTATATGCATTTACTAGCATCGTAGCCATAGCAGCGCGAGTTACTTTTCCGGATGGATTGAAGATTCCATTACCTTCACCTTTAACAATACCAGCTCTTTCAGCAGCAGCAATATAAGGAGTAGCCCAGTGGTTTTGTGAATCTGTAAAAGATGGTTTTGCATTAGGATCAATTTGTATCCCTAAAACTTTTGTCATAATTTTTGTAGCCGAAGCTCTGTCTAATGAGTCATTTGAACCAAAAGTTCCATCTGGATAACCATTCAATACCTGTTTATCAACTAAATAATTAACAGATTTATCAGCCCATACAGGAACATCAGGGAATTTATGAGTATCTGCTAAAATATTAGAAGAATAGGATAATATAGATCCTGCAAGGATACCTGTTGCAATTAATTTGTGCTTCATTAAAATAAACACCTCTACCATTGTATTTATCAAATTGGGATTTTCTATTTTTATATTTACATGTTTGTAATAATAATAAAATCGTATTATCACACATTCAATTTGATGTAACGAGTATAGTTACTTATATACGCAAGTGTCAATGAATGTCTTTTACAAAAATGTATAACATTTACATAATTTTAAATTTTACATGATCTTATAATTGACTTATGTATAAATTTTGTAAAGGACCTTTTGATAGATTACTTATTAGCTTACCTGAAGAAATCTCTTTAGTTGTTAATTTGCCAACCTTTCTTGTTTACTATGAATCAATTAAAAAAAGAAGTTTTTTGTTTAAGAGCTACTTTAAAATCTTAAGTTGATGGATGTGTGAACGTACCGCTACTAAAATTCTTGCTTTTAAATCATTATTACTGTATTATGTTTACGTAGCAATATAAGGATTATAGTATGTAAAAAGGAATCAAATCTACAAGTAATATTTAAATCCTTTTCCAAGTCAAAAAGACTTTGCCAAAATCTAATATAATTTATACTTGTCTTTTTAATATGTATCTAGTAAAAACATATTTTTTATCAATAGAATTCTGTTTTCAATATAAATTCAAACTTTTAAATAGAAGTTTATTTAATTTCAATGATAGGAATTATTGTTCTAAACAAGGAACCATACAAAGTAATCTGAAAAACCTGATAGATATTGTATGTAGTTTGCTCATCTCGAGGTACTACAATAAAAGAGCCTTACCTCTCTAGGTAAGACTCTACTAGTTTCGTTGTATAATATTTACATGATAACTAAGAAGCAGAAAACATATAACACCAAATAACAGCACCCTATTACTCCTCCTACAGCTAATACCTGTTTAACCCAACTCTTAAATTTTTGATTACTGTAAATCGCTTGCACTCTTTCCATATTTCCTCCTATTAAGGAGAACCCTTAAAGACTCTCACCTCGCTATAGTACCATTAAAAAATGAATGATAGAGATCTAATGTATAAATATGCAATATTGCATACGAAAATGTATTGTAATAATTGTAAGCGCTTACTATAATGAATTTATAAAGATTTATCATATCCTAATACGAAAAAAGAGGAGAGAATAATATGGAAATCGCAATGGCAGTTTTAAAATTTATAGGTGGAGCAATCCCATTAATTCAAGAACTTCTAAAAGCATTTATGTAAATTCACTATTCAGCAATTATTTACAAAAATTATCATACAAATGATCTGCCTATCAAAAATGAATTGATTTACAGATCATTTGCGTGATCAAGGTCCCTTTAACATGACTAAGGGGACTTTTTTAAAATTTCCAAATAATTAAGGTTACGTCACATCACCATCAAGTTAGCAAAATAAAATGAAACTTTAACTTGATGGTACTGGGGTAACAGTTGTGATTTAGAGATAAGATCAGATTATACAAAGATTACCCACTGATATGTGGAAGATAAAGAGATAAAGAATACACTTGCGAAATTTAAACGATTGAATTAAAAAACTTGATATTAGTGCGGTTAACAGAATATGAAAATTACTTAAAAATCGTGATATTAGCTAAAAAACACCAAGCCCCCCTCCCCTTCAGGGCCATCTTGGTATTTTTTACGTTCACATACAAATTATTATTTATATTGTTGCATGGGTTTCCTTTTAAATTATATACGTCTACTTTACCATCGATAAGCAATGACTCATGTCTCCCATTTAATCGTACTGATTATGTTTTAAAAACCATCTTGGCTAAAATGATAAAGTAATCTAGCAACTTAACCACGTATAATACTATCACCGAAACCATATATACGATTTCTATAACCTGCTACGATATTTTTCTCTTTTATGCTTTATATGACCAAATGATGATCAGTAAGAACATCTTTAAAAGTTGTATCTGCCCGTAACATTTGTTGCTGCAAGTACTGAGCCTGTTAAAATCATTACTTTCATTTTCATGCTATTTTCCCCTTCTTATCCTAATTATTTTTCATTATTAATAATAAAAACATTAATTTCTCCCAGAATGCTATAGACTTACTAAAAAACTCTTCTTGCCTATAGAAGAGTTTTTACTATGATGTGACTCATACATCAAGGGTACTGTTAATTTTATATGGAAAATAAAAAGACTCCATTTTGAAAAAAGGTTAATCAAAATGGGGGTTTTTATTATAAATCTGAATTTATATATCCTTCTACCTAAAACATCGTATTATCATTAACTGCTTCACTTGGAATCTCTTGAATTACATCCCAGTGTTCGACAATCTTTCCATCCTTGATACGAAATATATCAACTATAGCAACTCCCTTATCTTGAGAATTAGTACGAGAATGTACATGAAGAGCAACTGTATCCCCTTCAGCTAATTCTTTTTTTCAAAAAACATTTAAATTCTACCCTAACGCTTGCAGAATTCTAGCATCCATTACTTTTCTTCTTGTTCTTAAATTTGTCATTGTCCTTAGTAAATTAATCCCAAAACTTATCATAAACTAACGCTCACTTTTCAATATAAGTAGACATGAGTATACTTATATTGAATTCCTTGAAACTTAATAAGTCCAATATTTTCTCAAAAAAATAGCAATGTAAGCTACCTCCTTTTCTACCATAGTACTAAGACACCTCTTATACGATATATTCAATAGCAAACATTTAAGCATCAAAAAATCACTTAGCGAAATTTGTACTATCTTAGCTATATTTTGTCGCATTACAAAGGGTGGGTAACTGCCATATTCTGAATATTCTGTATATTTATGAAAAAAACTCATTGTTAAATTTAATGTATCTAATTCCTGTTATTATCAGAATAAGCCTTTACATAGAAAAGGGGGATATTATGAATGTTCAAGAGAAGAGTAATGAGCAATTGATGGGATTATTACACGAATGGTATGAAGAAATTCGTTTATATCATGTAAAAGAAGCAAAACAAACATACCTAAAAGTAAAAGAAAGTTTAAAAGGACTAAAAGCAGATCACTATGTATCATTCTATTATTCCCTACTGAATTTTAGATATATGGTCTTGGTAGATGCAATGAGTATTACAAAAGATTCTTTTAATCAAATAGAAAAACTCTCTACTATCAAAGATGATTTTTTATTTTTAGCTTACTATTATCATTTCTTTAAGGCAATTCATTCTACAATTTTAGCAAATTATACTGAAGCGAAAACACACTATGAAAAGGCGGAAGAACTTTTAATTGATATACCTGATGCAGTAGAAAAAGCCGAGTTTGAGTATAGATTTTCAACTTACTGTTATCAATCTTATCAACCATTTGAAGCAATTCAACATGTAGTAAAGGCAAAAAAAGTATACCAGAATCATGTAGGCTATGAAATTAATGTTGCCTTATGCGACAATGTATACGGTTTAGCTTGTATAGATCTAAGAGAGTTTGAAAGAGCTGAAGAATGTCTCAATACGGTTATTGATGTTTTTAAAAAGTATAATGAAGAACAATTATTATTAAGAGTACGTCATAATTTGGGCTGGTTATATAATATTCAAGATTTATTTCCATTGGCGATCAGACAGAGTTCTGAAATTATAAATACCCTACCGAATCATTTTAAAGCATTATTTGTCTTAGCAAGAGCATATTATAATTTAGAAGGCATTGAAACAGCAAAATCATATATCGAGCAAGGAATGAAGTATACAAATGAATCAGGAAATGAGGAATATAAGCATCGTTTCGCAGTTTTAAATGAACTAATCACAGAACTACCTAGAATTAAACTAGAAAAAGTAGTTACTGATGCTATTTCTTATTTTGAAAAAGAGGAAATGTGGGATTGTGTAAAAGAAT
Source organism: Bacillus sp. D48C (assembly GCF_053345735.1). Taxonomy (NCBI): domain Bacteria; kingdom Bacillati; phylum Bacillota; class Bacilli; order Caryophanales; family Bacillaceae; genus Bacillus; species Bacillus sp. D48C. The sequence goes on along the minus strand of NZ_JBKFAQ010000007.1, from coordinate 134,814 downwards.
ATGCAGGGATTTTAGCAATCCAATTTTATGAGGCAGATAATCATGTTAAGGCAAGCAAATATTTCTATATTAGTAATAATGCTGATAAGAAATATTTGAGAAAAGGAGCGTTAAAATAATGAAAAAGATTAAGAAAATTGTATTAAATATGGTAGTAGTAAGTGCATTAGCATGTAGCATAATTAGTTTAAATGTATCACAACACTCTTCGTTTAATGGTGGAGATACGCCAGCACCAACAAAACTGATTGTCTCTGGTGGAGTATCTATTGATTAACCTAATACATTTCCTTTATTAAAATCCAGAAAATTCAACTTATTACCTTTTACAAACCGTTGAATGAAAATGGATAAAATCTCGAACCTCTAATCCGAAACATATTTGTTTCGGATTATTCACATTATCTTTTTATATCCTCCCCTTCAAGCCCAGGAACTCCGTATTTACTAGGTAATGAACTCTATTAAACAATTATTAAATCTCTTTTCATCCAAGTTAAATTAACTGTAAAGTTCATTTCATTCCTGCCACATTCTTATAAATATATGCCTTTACAACAACTATTGATTATTTTTTATTTCATTAATTCTATAATTTCTTTAATACACTTACCATTATCCATTGTTATATCTAATTTCCAATTAAAACCCTTCTTTGTAAGTTTATACCTATATATCGTGTTAAATTGTGTATGGCAAGATAAAACAAGCTGTTAAATTTAAATTATTGTTAGGTAGTTTCTACAGTATGATATTATCACACAATTAGTTATACATATAAAAAAGGTTTCCTGCCTTGTAACAGAAAACCTTTTATGTATTATTAATCTACAAACCTAAAATTTCAACAATCTGACGTGCCTTAGCATTATCTATATAATAATGCATCTCTAACCCTCTTCTTTCTGAACGGAGTACGGTTCCCCTTAATTTTGATAGATGTTGTGAAACAGTAGATTGGGGGATTCTTAATATTTCCGTTAACTGTGTAACATTACACATTTTATGGTGCATTAATTCATTTACAATTTGTAATCGAACAGGATGTGCCATTACTTTTAATACATCTACATCGTCTTCGTGGATTTCAGCTAGATTTTTTTCAGATATTAATGTTATCATTTCGCATTCTCCTTTATTATTAATTTCTATTTTCCTTTTATTCTTATAACTAATACTTATAGCTGATTACCATTTGTCCTGTTGAGAAAATATATTCTCTTTTTAAAACAAAAAGGACACTAATTCATTAAAACGTTTTTACTGCTTTAATGAATTGGTGCCCTCTAATTTTTTGAACCAAATATATCTTATTTTAAAGGATATTTTCAATTCTTTTTTCTCACATCTAGTAAAAATTTTGTATTTTCTTTAAAATCAATATAAAGAATATTCTTCAAATTATGAAAGTATAAATTTGCGACAAACTTATGCTTTCTATCACATTCCATACCAATCAAGATAGTTAACACTATTAATGTAGTACTAACTATCTTAATTAAATATTACTAATAGTAAGTCTAAATATTATCAATTCACTTTATATTACATATATGTAAAAATAATAACATGATAAGCTTTTTCAAATTTTTCTCCTTGTAAAGATTTGAAAATAGCATTTCATTACTCTCCTTACTGTTAATATGCCTAGAAAAAGAACCCCATAGGGTTCTTTTTCTGTTCATTCCCTAAAGTCCCATATTAATAAAAAAAGAAGAGGGATATATCCTCTCTTCACCAATAAAATCGAACATCTTTACACTTAAGGAAGGGCATACATTCATCAAGAGATGAAATGAACAATAATAGTTCACCTAGTGAATTATAACATAAACCCAATTCCATTAATAGATAATATTAACATTTATGGAATAATTGTGACAGAATTGTTAAATATCTTAATATTAAAAGGCTTTATATGTATGTAAATTGAAAGTGGATAGTGTAAGGATAAAATATAAGGGGGATATATCATGTTTAACAAAAAACAAACATTCGTAACAACGGTAACAGCTTTAACACTAGGATGTGGATTTACATTCGGATTAACACCGGCCTTTGCAGATTTTAACAAGATTTCCGCCAACAATATTCCTGTTCATTCTATTCAGAACCAAGAACAAGAACCTTTTACTGGATATGTCATTTCAGTAGAGAACAATTATTTAGTAGTTGCAGCTACGTCCACAAAAGATGAAGCTCTTGCTTATCAACATGATTGGTGGAATCTAGTTTCTCAAAATAAGATTTTAAGAGTTCCTGTTTCAGATAGTGAAAACTACACATTAGGTGAGAAATTAAATGTATATGCAGCTGCATGGACTAAATCCCTACCACCAATAGCTGTTATGCCCACAATTGAAAAAGTATTTCATTAAATTATATTTAAAATTAAGAAGGGCATCATTCTAATTAGAATGATGCCCTTTATCTCACCAACTTTTTTCTCTTATTAATCAAGCTGTCTAGTGATAAATAAGAAATGGTTACAGTAAGAAAACCCCATCGCGCCTTTTACAAAATAATTTTTTATTTCTCAACATAAAATGATTAGAATTAAATTCCTAATCATAGTACCTACAGTTGTCAATTATCCTCCCTTTTTGAAAGGTCCTATCTTTAATGACAATTCCATTCAAATTTTCCTAACCTAAAATATCCTCTCTATTTCGTTTTCTTTTTAACCCCAATAGTATATATCCTCTTTTAATCTATTATATTCAAGTTACATGCCTCCATTTAGAGATGTTAAATTAACAAATATCTACTAAATGTCTATTAAAAACTCATATTACAATCGTTATCCAGAACCCAAAATACAAACAGATAAAGTACTCTTATTTCCTATTAGTGGCTATATCAGCGTAATTGTCTCTTGTCAGAAGATCCTATAATATTATGTACAACGAAATTAATTTTTCACTAATAAATTGGTGGGTGATATAAGTAAATCCACCTAACGCATCATCAGCAATCTACGTATTAACGGATTTATTCTAAGTAGATTAAAATGAGAGATTGATATTAAATTTACAAAAGGAAAAGAGAACGTTTAATTTGATTAATGTTATAAAACATATAAAGGAGGTTAAAACGTGGTACTCTCAAGACAAGATTCCTGGACGAACGATAACGATTTACTTCTCGCATCCACAGTACTCCAGAATATTCGTAACGGTGGAACACAGTTAACTGCATTCAAGGAAGTAGCAAAGCTACTAAATCGGACACCTGCAGCTTGTGGATTTCGCTGGAATTCATACGTGAGAAAACAATACCAAGAGGAAATACAACAAGCAAAACGAAATCGAGAAGTGGGAAACAATATTTCTCCCTCTCAACAAAAAAAGAAACATACTCTTTATCTTTGACATTAGATGATATTATTCTCTTTCTACAAAATTATAAAAAAACATATGAATTTACAAACTTACAAAGTCAAATAAAAACTTTAGAGACAGAAAATCATTCCCTTCTACAACGTGTAACTATGTACGAAGAAGAGTATCGTATGTTACTTAATCATATTGATAAGACAAGAAGTCTAGTTGAAATTAATTAAATAAAGTAGCAAATTACTTTTATACACTTAAGTCGTCACCTAAAAAACTCACTATATATAAATTAAGTTTAAACACTAATAAATAAAGTGCACGTTTACTCTTAATAAACGTGCACTTTATTTATTCCTTAAAACATAAAATTTAATTTTCAACTCATTAACAATATTAAAATTAAGATGTTTGTTTTATAGGTATTTGTTTACTTCTATTCTCAATAAGTCTATCTAATAGTAAGTAAACAAATCCAGAAATAATACAACCCACACCTAAGATTGTAAATAACATATGTCCTAAAAGCTGATCCAGTAATACACCGCCTAGAAGAGGTCCAAATACATTACCTGTAATCCATTGCAGATTAGCCGCCCCCATATAAGTCCCCCTCAAATGTTCTGGAGCTATATTAGCGACGAATGTCATTTGGACAGGTGACATAATCATTTCCCCTACTGTATAAACTGTATAAGCTATTAATAATGAGCCTAGAATAATTAAATCATTTGCGTCTATTACTTGAAACCACTTTGGTAACCATCCTATTGCTAAAAGGCCAACGCCAAAAAGAATAGCACCATATAGCATTGATTTACCAATTGGTTTGTGAGTTAACCACTTTGAAATAGGAAATTGGAAACATACAACCAATAAGCCATTTAAAGTCATTAAATATGGAAATGGATTACTATTTCCAAAAATCATTGTATTCTCATTACTAAAATGAAGTGGTAACATACCTTCCGATTGTGAGAATCCCATAAATATAATAATTCCCGTCACTATATAGAATAGAAATATTCTATCTCTTATAACAACTCTTAACGTAAATCTTATTGACTGTTTATGTGTTTCCTCATGTATCATTATATTTTTAGGCTTTGTTTCCTTTAGAAACAATAACATTAATATTGTATAAAACAGCATGGTTCCAGAAGTAATCAAAAATATGACATCTTTTGATACAACCACAACTGCTGCACCAATTATAGGGCCTATCGCAGCTCCTATATTATGAGCCATTCTAAGTAATCCATATGCCTCAGTTCTTTTTTCAGGTTCTGTTACATCGGTAACCATTGCAGATGCCGCTGGTTCAAAGAAAGAATTACATAGCCCTAAACCAATAGATAAAATGGCATACCCTATAAAACTATCAATAAACAAAAAAACAAGCATTAGTAGCCCATTACTGGCCATAGAGAGTACCATAGTTGGTTTCCGTCCATAAGTATCCGCTATATGCCCTCCAATTAATGAACCAAAACTCGCCGCAATTGGGGATAAAGCTATAACTATACCTACCTCAAGTAGAGAATCCACTTTATCCTTTAAATATAATGCAAAAAATGGCATTAACATCATCATTGCAATACCATTTAAGGCTTCTCCGATAAAGCGGATCCAGACATTAAGATCCATCCCCTTTAATTCTTTCCATGTACTCCTCATATAGTTACCT